>NZ_BAAAQI010000007.1:0-319228 GCF_039531585.1 Streptomonospora arabica
CCGCGGCGGGGGGCCCCGCCGCGGCCCCCGCCCGCCGCAACGCCGTTGGCGCGGTGGCCGGGCCGTGCAGGGAGGGGCGCGCCCCGGCGGGGCCGCTTCGCGCGACCCGGCCACCGCGCCAACGGCGTCGCGGCGGCCGGGCGCCGCGGCGGGGCCCGCCGCCGCGGAGCGACCCGGGGCGGGCGACCTGGAGACCGACGACGAGGACGGCATGGGCGAGCACGATCCCTTCGACCGGCTCGGCGCCGCCGCGGCCGAGCGCGCCGCGGCGGGGCTGACCCGGCGGCTGCGCCCGCGCAGCCCCGACACGGTCCCCGGCGCGGTGGACCTGGCCGGCAACGACTACCTCGGCTTCGCGCGCCACCGCGCCGTGACCGGCGCCGCGGCCGCCGCGGCGCGGCGCTGGGGCGCGGGCGCCACCGGCTCGCGCCTGGTCAGCGGCGACACGCAGCTGCACCGCGAACTGGAGGAGGAGCTGGCGGAGTTCTACGGGGCCGAGGCTGCCCTGGTGTTCTCCTCGGGCTACACCGCGAACCTGGGCCTGGTCACGGCGGTGGCCGGCGGATCGGCGGCGCTGGTGTGCGACCGCGGCAACCACGCCTCCCTCATCGACGCCGCGCGCCTGGCCAAGGCGGCGGGCGCGCAGATCCTGCTGTTCGACCACGGCGACACCGGCGCCGCGCGGGCGGCGCTGGCCGGCTGCGCGCGGGAGCACCGGGCGCTGCTCAGCGACACGGTGTTCTCCGTGGACGGTGACCTGACCGACGTCGCCGGCCTGGCGCGCGCCTGCGCCGCGGACGGCGCCGCGCTGCTTCTCGACGACGCGCACGGCCTCGGGGTGGTCGGCGAGGGCGGAACGGGGGCGCTGAGCGCCGCCGGACTGCGCGGGGCGCCGGGAGTCGCGGCGGCGGTGACGCTGTCCAAGGCACTGGGCGCCCAGGGCGGCGCGGTGCTGGGGCCGCGCACCCTGGTCCGGCACCTCGTCGAGACCGCGCGCACCTTCGTCTTCGACACCGGTCTCGCCCCGCCCGCCGCCGGCGCCGCGCTGGCGGCGCTGCGGCTGCTGCGGGCCGACCCCGCGCGCCCGCGCCGGCTGCGCGGAACGGCGCGGCGGCTGTCGGCCGAGCTGCGCGCGGCCGGGTTGGCCGCGACGGTGCCGGACGCGGCCGTGGTATCGGTGCTCGCCGGGTCCCGCGAGGAGGCGGTCGCGTGGGCCGAGCGGTGCCGCGCGGCGGGCGTGGCGGTGGGCTGCTTCCGGCCTCCGTCGGTGCCCGACGGCCGGGCCCGGCTGCGGCTGACGGCGCGCGCCGACCTCACCGGCGCGCAGGTGGACCGCGCGCTGGAGGCGGTGGTGGCGTCCCGCCCACGCGGTGCGCCCTCGACGGGACCGGTCGCCGACTTCCGCTGAGGGCGCCGGCGGCGCGGGTAGCCTTCGTGCAGTGGACGCCGGTCCGCGGCGCCGGGCGCACAGGGCTCCGGCGGCGGGCGCAAGCGCCGGGAACGGGAGGCAGAAGGAGCGGTGCGCATCCCCGAGATCAGCCGTCGCGCACGGATCGTCGGCGCGACGGCCGCGGCCCTCGTGCTGGTGTGCGTCGCCGTGCTGGTGGTCCCGGTCACCCGCGAAGGCCTGCGGGCCGCCTGGTGCGACGCCACCGGCGAGGGCTGCACCCGGCTGGAGGACCCGCGGCGCGACCACGACGGGGCCTCGGGCTGGCGGCAGCGCCTCACGCCGCGGGAGGCCGCCTCGTGGGGCAACTACATCGCGCTGGGCGACTCCTACTCCTCGGGCGAGGGCGCGGGCGACTACGCGCCGGGCACGGCCGGCGAGGGCGGCTGCCGGCGCTCGGCCAACGCCTACCCCCGGCGCGTGGCCGACTCCTTCGACTTCGCGGGGGAGCTCGGGTTCTTCGCCTGCAGCCGCCAGCGGGGCGCGTCGATGCTGGAGTCGGTGGGCGAACGCGACTCCCAGATCGGGCGGGTGACCGCGCACACCTCGCTGGTCACCATCGGCATCGGAGGCAACGACCTCGGGTTCACCAGCGTGCTGCGGGGGTGCATGGTGCGTGTCCCGCTGATGGAGTCCACCGCCTGCCGCGACCAGGAGGAG
Source organism: Streptomonospora arabica (assembly GCF_039531585.1). NCBI lineage: Bacteria > Bacillati > Actinomycetota > Actinomycetes > Streptosporangiales > Nocardiopsidaceae > Streptomonospora > Streptomonospora arabica. The sequence goes on from NZ_BAAAQI010000007.1 coordinate 2,108, forward strand.
GAGATCGAGAAGCGGATGCGCCTGTTCGACGACACCCTGGAGGACATCGTCGGCGAGATCCGCGAGCGGGCCCCCGACGCGCGCATCCTGGTCGTGGGCTATCCGCGGCTCTTCCCCACCGACCCCTCGGGCATGTACTACACCCTGGCCCCCGACGACCAGGAGTGGCTCAACGGCAAGCTCAAGGAGTTCAGCACCCGGGTGCGCGAGAAGGTCGCCGGGCTGGACTCGGAGATCGTGGAGGAGCGCCAGACCGGCAGCGTGGAGTACGTGCGCATGTTCAGCGCGCTCAAGGGCCACGAGGTGGGCGCCGACGAGCCCTGGCTCAACGGCGTCCTGCTGGGCGGGTTCGCCCAGGGCGTCCAGGTCGACCACGGCACCTTCCACCCCAACGCACGCGGGCACCGCGCCTTCACCAAGCGGATCCTGAGCCAGCTGGAGGAGGGACCGGACCGCGCGCTCTACGCGGCGCAGGCGACCTTGGACAGCGCCGAGCCGGAGGTCCTGGCGGGCGAGCTGGACTGAGCCCGCCCCCTCTGAGCGCGGCGCGGGGCTTCCCGCCGACCGCGCGGCCGGCGGGAAGCCCCTAACGGGTGAGCGTGCGCGCCGCAGCGGGCGGCGGTCGGCTCAGGAGTCGGCCCCCAGCTCGGTCAGCACCGCCGAGATCTGGTCCAGGCCCCAGTCGAGGTCGTCCTCGGAGACCACCAGCGGGGGCGACAGCCGGATCGTGGAGCCGTGGGTGTCCTTGACCAGCACCCCCCGTTCGGCCAGCAGCTCGCACATCCGCCGGCCGGTGGCCAGCTCGGGTGCCACGTCGATGCCCGCCCACAGGCCGATGCACCGGGTGGAGACGGCTCCCCGGCCCTCGAACTCCTTCAGCCGGGTGCGCAGCAGCTCGCCCAGCCGCCGCGCGTTGTCCAGGTAGGGGCCGTCGCGCAGCATACGCACCACGGTGGTGCCCAGGGCGCAGGCCATGGGGTTGCCGCCGAAGGTGCTGCCGTGCTGGCCGGGTTTGACGACCCCCAGCACGTCCTCGTCGGCGACCATCGCCGAGACCGGCAGGATGCCGCCGCCCAGCGCCTTGCCGAAGAGGTAGGCGTCGGGAACGACTCCCGTGTGCTCGCAGGCCCGCACGGTGCCGGTGCGCCCCAGGCCCGACTGGACCTCGTCGGCGATCAGCAGCACGCGGTTGCGGTCGCACAGCTCGCGCAGCCGGGGCAGGTAGTCGGGCGGCGGCACGATCACGCCGGCCTCGCCCTGCACGGGCTCGACCAGGATCGCCGCGGTGGTGGAGTCGACCGCCTCGGCGGCCGCGTCGGCGTCGCCGTAGGGGACGGTGCGGAACCCGGGGGTGTAGGGCCCGTAGCCGCCGTAGGCGTCGGGGTCGTCGGAGAAGGAGACGATGGTGGTGGTGCGGCCGTGGAAGTTGCCGCCGGCGACGACGATGGTGGCCTGGTCCGGGGGGACCCCCTTGACGTCGTAGGCCCAGCGGCGGGAGACCTTGACAGCGGTCTCCACCGCTTCGGCGCCGGAGTTCATCGGCAGCACCCGGCCCTTGCCGGCGAGGCCGGCCAGCGCGGTGACGAAGGGCGCGAACCGGTCGTGGTAGAAGGCGCGGCTGGTCAGCGTGACGCGTTCCAGCTGCTGTCGGGCGGCGGCGACGAGCTCGGGGTTGCGGTGCCCGAAGTTCACGGCCGAGTAGCCGGCCAGGCAGTCGAGGTAGCGGCGCCCCTCGACGTCGGTCACCCATGCGCCGTCGCCTTCCGCGACGACGACGGACAGGGGGGCGTAGTTGTGTGCGGAATGGGTCTCGGCCAGCCTGATGTGTTCGGCGGTCGAGTAGGCGGCTCCGGCGGGGTCGCCACCGGTCTCCTGCGGTCCCAGAGCGCGGGTCTCGCTCATCCAGGTTCCTCCGATCACCCTTGATCGATTGCCGCTCAGTGGATACCCGTTCGCTGTCGGGGCGAAGCGCCCGATCCGGTACGCCTGAGCCGCCGGTGGCCGCTGGTGCGCGTCCGGCGCCGCAGCGCGGCGGGAGGGGGGCGGCACCCTCGCGGAGCGCGTCCCGGGCGTGTTCGACGGGTCGCTGTCGTCCTGGGCGGCGCCGCAGCGCCGGTCCCGCCGCGTTCTCGTCAGTCGGCAAGGGCCCCTGGCTTCTTCCGCGGCCGTGCGAGAGCGGCACCGGCCCCCATCCGCAGCGCCCCGCGCCCAGCGCAGCGCGCCGGAGAAACGGCCCTTCGCGCCCGGCGCGCGGGACGCACCCGGGTGCGCCGCCCGCTGCTGACGGACCCGTAAGAATCGCCTTAGCGCACCCCCGGCCTGCTGTGATTCGCCCCATAGAGGCATCATCGGTCGCTCCGGCATTTCTCGGGTAGACCGCCGCTGGGGGACCCATGAAGGAGACGGCCAAGCGCATCGCACGGGCCCGCCGCACCGCGACCGCTCAGGGCGGGCGCGGCCGGGCCGACGCCCGCCGCGACGGCGACCGGCGCCTCACGCTCGCCGGGCTGCTGCGCGCGGTCGCGGCGGCCGTGCCGGAGCGCACGGCGCTCACCGACGGCTCGCGGAGCCGCACCTACGCCCGGCTCGACGAGCACGCCGACCGGCTGGCGGCGCATCTCGCCGCATCGGGCACCGCGCCGGGGTCGCACGTGGCGATCCTGGGCGGCAACAGCATCGAGTGGCTGGAGGCGTTCTTCGGCGTGCTCCGCGCGGGCGCGGTCCCGGTCAACCTCAACCAGCGCTACATCCGCACCGAGCTCGAGCAGGTGATGGCCGACTCCGGCGCAACGGCCCTGATCGCCGAACGGGCGCACGCCGCCCGGCTGCTGGAGGGCGGCTCGCGACTGCCCGCGCTGCGCCACACCGTCCTCGTCGACGACGGCGGCCCGCCCTGCTTCCGGGAGGAGCGGGGCGTCGGGGTGCCCGGCGCCGCCGACTACGCCGACGCGCTCGCCGCCGCCCCGTCCGCGTCCGTGGCCGTCGCCGACCGCGACGCCGTCGACGACGCCCGCTACCTCCTCTACACGGGAGGCACCACCGGCCGGCCCAAGGGCGTGCTGTGGAGCCAGGCCGATCTGTTCCGCGCCGCCCTGGAGCGGCGCGGGCGCGGCCATCCGCGCGCCTCGGGCCCCGAGGAGGTCGCCAAGCGCGCCCGGGACCGCTCTCCCGCGCGGCTGCTGGTGCTGGGGCCGCTGATGCACGCCGCCGGGCAGTGGAACGCGCTCTCCGCGCTCTTCGCCGGCGGCACCGTCGTGCTCTCCGCCGACGCGGGCTTCGACGCCGACCGGGCCGTGCGGCTGGCCGAAGCCGAGCGGGTGCACACCGTGCAGGTCGTCGGCGACGCGATGGCCCGCCCGCTGGCCCGCCGCCTGGCCGGGGAGCCCGAGCGCTGCCCGGAACTGGCCGTTCTCACCTCCGGCGGCACTCCGCTCACTCCCGCCGTCCGGCGGATGTGGCGCGCGTGGCGCCCGGCGATCGTGATCAACGACAGCTATGGCGGCTCCGAGACCGGGGTCTGCGGTGCGGCCGGCGGCGTCGACGAGGCGCCCTTCACGGTGGGCGCGAGTGTGGCGGTGCTCGACGAGCGGCTGCGGCCGCTTCCTCCGGGGTCGGACCGCATCGGGCGCATCGCCCGCACCGGGCGCATTCCCCTGGGCTACTTCGGCGACCCCGAGGCGACGGCGCGCACCTTCCCCGTCGACCCCGACGGCCGCCGCTGGGTGCTCTCCGGCGACTTCGGCACCGTCGCCGAGGACGGCGGCGTCACCCTCCTGGGCCGGGGCTCGGCCGTCATCAACACCGGCGGCGAGAAGGTGTTCGCCGAGGAGGTGGAGTCCGTGGTCAAGGCGCACCCCGGGGTGGCCGACGCGATCGTGGTGGGAGCGCCGGACGACGTTCTGGGCCGCCGGGTCGCCGCGATCGTGGCCCCGGTTGCGCAGGGCGCCCTCGACGCGCACGGACTGCGCCGGCACTGCCGCCGGCACCTCGCCGGGTTCAAGGTCCCCCGCAGCGTGCACCTCGTCGACCGCGTGCGCCGCACGGCCGTCGGCAAGCAGGACTACCGCTGGGCGGCCGGCCTGGTGGGTACCGACTCCCCGCTCGGGGCGCCGCGGCCGGACGGGGGCCGCTGACCGCGGTGCGGCGGCGCGCACACGCCCCGCATCGCGCTTCGCGAACCGTGTCCAACCGGTGACGGCCGGGCCGTCCACAGCGGCGCCGCCTACCGCTATGGTCTGTGGACATGGCCCCCCGCATTCTCGCCGACCGCTATCGGCTGATCGCGCCGATCGGCCACGGCGGCATGGGCACCGTCTGGCGCGCCGCGGACGGGCTCCTGCACCGCGAGGTGGCGATCAAGGAGATGCGGGCCTCCCCCGAACTGGACCCGGAGAAGCGGGAGGAGCTGCTGGCCAGGACCATGCGCGAGGCCCGGATCTGCGCCGCGCTGAGCACCCATCCGGGCATCGTCACCATCCACGACGTCATCCAGGAGGACGAGCGCCCCTGGATCGTGATGGAACTGGTCTCCGGGCGCGGGTTGGACCGGGTGGTGGCCGAGGAGGGCCCGCTCCCGCCGCGCCGCACGGCCGAGATCGGCCGCCAGCTCTTCGCGGCGCTCGACACGGCGCACCGGCACGGTGTGGTCCACCGCGACGTCAAGCCCGCCAACGTCATGCTGCTGCCCGACGGGCGCGCGATGCTGTCCGACTTCGGCATCGCCGTCTCCGACTCCGAGGACAAGCTCACGCTGACCGGCCGGCTGCCCGGATCGCCCGGCTACGTCGCGCCCGAGCGCCTGCGCCACGGCGTCAGGTCGCCGGCCGCCGACGTGTGGTCGCTGGGCGCGACCCTCTACTTCGCGGTGGAAGGGCGCTCGGCCTTCGAGCGCGCGACCAACGCCTCCCGGCTGACCGCGCCGCTGGAGGACCCGCCCGACCCTCCGCAGCGCGCGGGGGCCCTGAGACCCGTGCTCAACGGCATGCTGCAGCCCGACCCCGACCACCGGCTGGGCGACGGCGACCTGGACTCGGCGCTGGAGCGCGTGGTCAACGGCTCGGGCACCGAGGACCTCACCCCCACCCAGCTCGACGTCTCGGGCGCGCTCGCCGAGGTCGGCACGAATCCGGGCCCCGCCCGGCGGCCGTCCGGCGCCGCGATGCCGGCGGCGATGGCCCAGCCGGGCCTGAGTTCGGCCGCCGGTCCGGGGCGGCTCGGCTGGACGCGGCTGGTGGTGTCCGTGGTCATCGGCGTCGTCACCCTGATCCTCGCCCCCCTGCTGGTGGAGTTCCTGGCCAGCATGCTGATCGGGAAGTAGCTCCGCCCGCTGCGACCGGTGACGCGCGAAACGCGCTCCGCCGCCTTCGGCACCGACCCCGCCCCGGTCACCCGCTCTCCGGGCCGGGTCCCCGGCCGGTCCCGCGGCCGCCGAGCGCCGCCGGCGCCGCCGGCGGACCCTAGACTCGAAGCACTCTCCAACACCGGCCCCGGCCGCGCCGTTCGCGGTCGGGCGCCCCCTCGAACCAACCGCTACCCGACCAGACGAAACCGGAGTCATGGCCAAGACAGTCGGTACGCACATAGTCAACGGTGTCCGCGGCGCACTGATCGGCACGGCCGAAGTGGTACCCGGGGTCAGCGGCGGCACCATCGCCCTGATCGTCGGGATCTACGAAACCCTCATCACCTCGGCCGGACACGCCGCCAGCGGCGTGCGCACGGCCGCCGTGGACCTGGTCAAGGGGCGCGGGCTGCAGCGCGCCCGCGGCGAGTTCGCCAAGGCCGACTGGGGCGCCGTGATCGCGGTGCTGATCGGCATGGTCTGCGCCGCGGCGGTGGCGGCGACGTTCCTGGCCCCGCTGGTCGAGCGGGAGCAGCAGCGCTCCTACGCGTTCTTCTTCGGCCTGGTGCTGGCCTCGCTGTGGGTGCCCTACCGGGGTTCGGGCCGCAGCTGGAAGGCCGGGCACTACCTCCTGGCGCTGGCGGCGGCCGCCGGCGCGTTCGTGCTGACCGGGCTCCCGGCGGCCCACGTGGACCCCAACCCGCTGGTCGTCATGGCGGCCGCCGCGGTGGCGATCTGCGCGCTGGTGCTCCCCGGGGTCTCGGGATCGTTCATCCTGCTGACCATCGGCCTCTACACCTCGACCATGGGCGCCGTCCACGACCGCGACCTCGGCTACCTCGGCACGTTCCTGATCGGCGCGATCATCGGGCTGGCGTTCTTCGTCAAGCTGCTGCAGCTGCTCCTGGACCGCTACCACCACCTGACGCTGGTGGTGCTGACCGGTCTGATGGCCGGCTCGCTGCGCGCGCTGTGGCCCTGGCAGGACCAGGACCGCACGCTGCTGGCGCCCGAGGGCGACGTCTGGGTGACGGCCGCGCTCATGGCGGCCGGGTTCGCCGTCGTCGCGGCCGTGATGCTCGCCGAGCGCGCCGTACACGCCCGTCGGGGCCCCGACGGCCCTCCCGGCGAGCAGGGCCCGGCGGTGCACGCGGGCGGGCCCGCCGAGCGGCGCTGAGGGCCCGCGGCCTGCGCCGGACCGCGGGCGCCGTGATCCGTTCGGAGCCTTTTCGCCGTGAACGCGGAATATGCGGGCGCGCGCAGGCGGGTACGACTCGGGTGAGGGCGTGCCGTCCGGCGTGCCCTCGGCCGCCGTCCGCCGGCCCGCGCTGCGCGCGGACCTGCTGCGGTGCGTCGACTCGGCCCGCGACCGGCCCGGAGCAGCGAAGGAACGCATGTGAGGACCTGCAACATCCTGTCCATCGCCGGCAGCGACCCCAGCGGCGGGGCCGGCATCCAGGCGGATCTGAAGACGTTCTCGGCCCTCGGCGGCTACGGCATGAGCGTCGTCACCGCGCTCACCGCCCAGTCGACCGTGGGCGTGACCGCGGTGCAGGAGGTTCCTGCGGAGTTCGTCACCCGCCAGCTCGACACGCTGCTGACCGACGCGCAGGTGGACGCCGTCAAGATCGGCATGCTGGGCAGCGCCGGGGTGGTCGGGGCGGTGGTGAAGGCCCTGGACTCCTACGCTCCGCCGAACGTGGTGGTGGACCCGGTGATGGTGGCCAAGAGCGGCGACCGGCTGCTCGCCCCCGAGGCGATCGCGGCGGTGCGCGCCGACCTGCTGCCGCGCGCCGACCTGGTCACCCCCAACCTGCCGGAGGCGGCCGAACTGCTCGGCGAGAACGAGCGCCGCGACCTGTCCTCCATGCGGGAGCAGGCCGAGCGGCTGCTGGAGCTGGGCGCCAAGCGGGTGCTGCTCAAGGGCGGCCACCTCAGCGGGCAGAGCAGCACCGACCTCCTGGTCACGCCCGACGGCCTGACCGAGACGTTCTCGGCCGAGCGCATCCCCACCCGCAACACGCACGGGACGGGCTGCACGCTGTCCTCGGCGATCGCGGCGCTGCGCCCGCAGCGGCGCAGCTACTCCGAGGCGGTGCGCGACGCCAAGGACTATCTCACCGAGGCGCTGCGCCACGCCGACGAGCTGGACGCCGGCCGCGGCAAGGGACCGGTGCACCACTTCCACCGCTGGTGGGGCTCGGAGGCCTGACTCCGGCGCCGCGCCCCGTCCTGCGGGCGGTCGGCGGCGGGCGCACAGCGTGCCCGTCGCGCCGGCGGGGAGGACGTGGTCCGGGCGGCGCTTCGGAGCCTTACCTCCCGGGTAATCGACGCCGAACCGCCCCCCTGCCACGATCGCCGGTGTACGGTGCCCGACCGACCGGAGGAACCCCATGCCCGCCTACGCCATCGCCCGCCTGCACGAGGCCGCCCCGCACCCGGAGATCGCCGAGTACATCGAGCGCATCACCGCCACGTTCGAGCCCCACGGCGGGCGCTTCCTCGTGCACGCCGCTCAGCACGAGGTGAAGGAGGGCGCCTGGCCCGGGAGTGTGGTGGTGATCGGCTTCCCCGGGATCGCCGAGGCGCGGGCCTGGTGGGACTCCCCCGCCTACCGGGAGATCGCACCGCTGCGCTCACGGCACATCGAGGGCGACATCATCCTGGTCGAAGGCGTCGCCGAAGGCTACGACCCGGCCTCGACCGCGAAGGCGATGCGGGAGGCTCTGCCGGCGGAATAGCCCGACCTCGGGCCGGGCGGAAAGCCGCATCCGCCGACTCCCGCGCGCGGGCCTCCGGGCGCCGCCGGGCCGCCGGAACGCATCCGGCGGCGAAAGAAGGTTCAGCCACGCGAAGGGGGCGCCCGCCGCTCGCGGCGGGCGCCCCCTTCGGCCGCGGTGCAGGGGGGCGGAGCACCGGCCCCGCCCCGCCGCACCCGGTCAGGCGTCGTAGACCTTGGGCATCGGCGCCTCGGGGTCCTTCCAGTTCGGGTTGTCGAAGTAGCGCTTGGTCTCGGCGACCACCACGCCCGACAGCAGCAGCAGCCCGACGAGGTTGGGGATGGCCATGAGGCCGTTGGCGATGTCGCTGAAGCCCCAGATGATGTCCAGCGGGACCGTCGCGCCGACGAAGACCACCGCGACGAACACGAGCCGGAACGGCAGCACGCCCTTGCGCCCGACGAGGAAGTCGATGCAGCGCTCGCCGTAGTAGGACCAGCCCACGATGGTGGTGAAGGCGAAGACCATCACGGCGATGGCGACGCTGTAGCTGCCCACCGGCGCCAGGGTCGGCGACAGCGTCGACAGGCCGTCCGACATCGCCTGGGAGGTCAGCAGCGAGCCGTCCTCGGCGTCCTGGGCCTTCCATGCGCCGGTGACGATGATGACCATGCAGGTCATGGTCACCACGATGATGGTGTCGATGAAGGTCTGGGTCATCGAGACCATGCCCTGGCGCACGGGCTGGTCGGTCTTGGCGGACGCGGCCGCGATACCGCCGGTGCCCAGGCCGGACTCGTTGGAGAAGATGCCGCGCGCCACGCCCTGCTGGATGGCGAACAGCAGCGCCGAGCCGAGCAGGCCGCCGGTCGCCGAGGCGCCGGTGAAGGCCTCGGTGAAGACCAGGGCGAGCGCGGACGGAAGCTCGCCGATGTGCACGATCAGCACCAGCAGCGTGATGCCGACGTAGAGCACGATCATGACCGGCACCACCGCGGCGGCGAAGCGGCCGATGCTCTTGATGCCGCCGATGATGACGGCGCCGGCGAGGATCACCAGCACGAGGCCCGTGACCCAGTCGGGCACGTTCCACACGCTGTTCAGCTGCTGGGCGACGGTGTTGGCCTGGGTGCCGTTGCCGATGCCGAAGGAGGCGATGGCGCCGAACACGGCGAACGCCCCGCCCAGCACCAGGCCCAGCCCGCCGGGCAGGCCGCGGCGCAGGTAGAACATCGGACCGCCGCTCTGCTCGCCGTGGGCGTCCTGGCGGCGGTACTTCACACCCAGCAGGGCCTCGCTGTACTTGGTGGCCATGCCGACAAGGCCGACCACCCACATCCAGAACAGCGCTCCCGGACCGCCGGCGCCGATGGCGAGCGCGGCGCCGGCGATGTTGCCCACGCCCACAGTGGCCGCCAGCGCCGTGCTCAGCGCCTGGTAGTGGGAGATGTCACCCTCGACCTCATGGCGCTCCTTACGGCGGAACAGCGCCAGCCACAGGGCGTGGAAGAGCACGCGGAACTGCAGCAGCCGCAGCCGCACCGTCAGGAAGACACCGGTGAACAGCAGGAGGGGGATGAGGACGAACGGCCCCCACACCACCCCGGAGATCAGGTCCAGGTAGTCCTGGAGTACGGACATTGGGGATTCTCCCTATCGATCGGATCCGGGGACACTGCCTACCGGCGTTCGGCGCCGTGTGCGGCGCGAGCGATCGGCAGCGGTGCGCGGCGCTGTCGTGCGGACGCGGTCCTGCGCAAGGACAGAGTCACACCGTCTCGTAACACCCGAATCACGGTTCATCCACACACGTGTTGCGCCTGTGCCCCGAGGTCGGAGTGCGGCGTGAGCGCCCTGATGCAAAAGAGGTGGCCTTACGCTTCTCAGCTTTCGTCGGCGGCCCCTGCGGCGTGCTCGCGGGCGAGCGCGGCGACGGCGGCGGCCGCGTCGGCGGGGTCGGCGCCGCGGCCCACCGCGATGCCCAGCAGGTAGGTGGTCAGCGGCGCAGCCGGGCGGGCCACCGAGTGCGCGGCGTCCTTGGCGAGGTCGAGGATCCGATCGACGTCGGACTTGCCGATCTCGTCGGGGAGCTCGAGCTCGGCGCAGACCTGCTGCGCCCATTCGACCAGCGTCATGGCGGCTCCTCTGCCGAAGGGGTTCGGGGCGACAGTGGCCGATCATACGGGTGCGCGGGGGTGAGCGCAGGTCCGCAGGCCCGGCCGCGCCCGCGGCGGTTCGGCCGGCCTCGGGTGCGGCGGCGCCGGGCTGTGTCGCATTCCCGGCGGCGGCGCGTCGACGGGGCGTTCGCCTGCTGTCCGTGCGGGTTCACACGGCGTGTCTAGCGTGCTCTGCAGGAGCAGTCCCGCGATGACGGGAGAGCCGTATGCGCCCGCTGTCCACATCCCCCGATCCCTCCTCACCCTCCCCCGATCCCGCCCGCCCGCTGAACGTGGCGATCGTGAGCGAGTCGTTCCTACCGCAGGTCAACGGCGTCACGAACTCCGTGTGCCGCGTGGCGGACCACCTGCGCGCCCGCGGCCACCGGGCCCTGATCCTGGCCCCCGGGCCGGGCCCGTCCACGTATGCGGGCTTTCCGGTGGTGCGCATGCCCAGCGTGCCGCTTCCCGGGTACCGCTCGTTCGCGCTCGGGCTGCCGTCGCGCCGGCTGCTGTCGGCCGCACTGCGCGCCTTCGGGCCCGATGTCGTGCACCTGGCCTCGCCCGTGCTGCTGGGCGGCGCCGCGGTCGAGGCCGCCCGCCCCATGGCGCTGCCCACGGTGGCGGTCTACCAGACCGACCTGCCCGGATTCGCGGCCCGGCACGGCGTACCGGGAGCGGAGGCCATCTGGCCGATGCTGCGCCAGATCCACGCCGCGGTCGACCGCACGCTGGTGCCGTCCTCGGCCGCGCGCCAGGCGCTGGCCGAGCACGGCTTCCCCCGGCTGAGCCTGTGGCGGCGCGGCGTCGACACCTCGCGCTTCCACCCGCGCCACCGCGACGACGCGCTGCGCAGGAGGCTCGCGCCCGGCGGGGAGGTCCTGGTCGGCTATGTCGGCCGGCTGTCCAAGGACAAGCGCGTGGACCTGCTGGCGCAGGTGGCGCGGCTGCGCGGAGCCCGGCTGGTGGTGGTCGGCGACGGCCCCGACCGGGCCCGGCTGCGCCGCCGCATCCCTTCGGCGGTGTTCACCGGCCAGCGCACGGGCGAGGACCTCTCCCGCCTGTGCGCGAGCCTGGACGTGTTCGTGCACACCGGGGCCGACGAGACCTTCTGCCAGGCGGTGCAGGAGGCGCTGGCCTCGGGCGTACCGGTGGTGGCGCCCGCCTCGGGCGGCCCCCTGGACCTCGTCGAGCCCGAGCGCAACGGCCTGCTCTACGACCCGGCCTCGGTGCGCCGGCTGCGGCTGGCGGTGGGGCGGCTGATCCACAACGGCGCGTTGCGGCGGCGCATGGCCGCGGCCGCGCGCCCCTCGGTGGAGGCCCGGACGTGGGACGTCGTGGGTGACCAACTGCTCGACCACTACCGCTCGGTGATCACGCCGGGGGCCGCTGCGCCGCCCCGCGTTCCGCTACGCGGCTGAACCGGGGTTACAGTGTCCCGCGGCGGGGTGCGGACCCGGCCCTTCCGCAACGACCGGCGTCCGCTCCCCGCTCACCGCCCGGTCGCGGCGGCCCTGAGCCGGTCCGCGCGCCCGGGGCCGCCGCGCCGCCGCTCGGTCGGCGCGCGCGGGCGTGCTCAGCGGAGCGGGGCGCGGGGGACCTCGTCGGCGGCCTCGCCCGGCCCCACCTCCTGCAGGACCTCGCTGAGCCGGTCGAGGTGGTCGGCGATCCACGGAAGCGCGACGGGGTCGTCGGCTTCGAGCGCGGTGGTGCGCTGGTCCTCGGTCTCGCCGTAGAGCAGGCTGGTGGCCACGCGCATCCGCAGCGCCTGCGGGCTGTCGCCGAACTCCGAGCCGGGCAGCACGCCCACGCCGTAGTCCTCCAGAAGCAGCGCGGTCAGCTCGGAACCGGTGGTGACGCCGTGCTTGCGCGCCAGGTGGCCGCGCCAGGCCTCCAGGTCGGGGTAGGAGTAGAAGGCCGCCTGCGGGGCGGCGGCCATGGCGCCCGCCTCGGCGAAGCGGTCGGCGGTCTCGCGGGCGACGGCACCGTGCAGCCGCGCGCTGCGGCGGATCCGGTCGGTGAGCTCGGGGGGTTCGGTGAAGGCGTAGGCGGCGGCCTCCTGGATGGGTGCGGCCGGGCTGGACCAGATCTCGCTCGCGACCCCGAGCAGTCCGGCGCGCAGCCGGCGGCCCTGCGCGCTGTCCGGCAGCCTGACGACGCCCAGCCGCCAGCCGCCCAGCGCCAGGTTCTTGCTGAGACCGGTCGAGACCACGGTGCGCTCGGGTGCGTACTCGGCGGGGCTGTGCACCTCGGCCGCGTCGTCGTAGACCAGGTCGCGGTAGATCTCGTCGGAGATGACGACCAGATCCAGCTCGCGGGCGGTCTCGGCGAGGCGGCGGACCGTCGCGGCAGAGGCGAGGGTTCCGGTGGGGTTGTCGGGGGCGGTGACGATGACGGAGCGGACGTCGCGGCCGCGGGCGCGGGCCTGCCGTACCGCCGCTGCCAGCAGGTCGGGCTGGGGGACCCCGCCCTGCGCGGGTGCGGTGGGGATCTGCAGGCACCGGTAGCCGGCCAGCTGGGCCTGGGCGGCGTAGCTGACCCAGCTCGGTGCGGCCGCGGCGGTGTCTCCGCCGATGGTCAGCAGCAGGCTGTAGAGCAGCGGCTTGCTGCCGGGGCCGGCCACCACCAGGTCGGGGTCGGTGGCCAGGCCGCGGCGCTGCCAGTAGCCGGCGGCGGCGTCGCGCAGCTCGGCGGCGCCGGCGACCGGTCCGTAGGCGTTCTTGCCACCTCCCGCGGCCAGGGCCTCGCGCATGGCGGGGTGGACGGGCAGGCCCGCTTCGCCGAAGCCGAGCGGCACGACGGGCAGCCCTTGGCGCCGTCTCTCGGCCAGTGCCTCGTTCACGGCGAGGGTGGCGGACACGGTGACAGACATGAAGAGATCAACTCCGCATACGTCCGGTGACGAAAGTGCAGTTGGTGACGCGTTTGCTCGCATCACTCCCTGCTTTAACCCTGCCCACTTCCCCCCATCAGCACAAGCGAATCTTTTCGATGCTAAGAGTAAGCTGACCTTATGCTCGACTTGCGGAGGTTGCAGGTACTCAAGGAGTTCGCGGAGCGGGGCACGATCGCGGGCACGGCCGAGGCGCTGGGCTACACGGCGTCGGCGGTCTCCCAGCAGCTGTCTGCGCTGGAGCGCGAGGCGGGCACCCAGCTGCTGGACCGCACCGCGCGCAGCGCCGAACTGACCGACGGCGGCCGGCTGCTGGCCGTGCACGCCGAGCAGATCCTGGCCATGGTCGAGGCGGCCGAGTCGGTGCTGGCCCAGCAGAGCGGTGTCGCGCTGGGGCCGGTCACCGTCACCGCCTTCCCCACCGCGGCGGTCGCCCTGGCACCGCTGCTGGCGCAGAGCCTGCGTCGCCACGAGGGGCTGCAGCTGGTGCTGCGGCAGAGTGTGGGCGCGGCCGGGGTGCGCCAGGTGTCCTCGGCGGAGATGGACATCGCCGTGATCGACGACTGGTCGGAGCGGCCGCCCGATACGGGGACGGGCAAGCTGCGGCACCTGCACCTGCTGCACGACCCGCTGGTGCTGGCGGTGCCGTCCGACCATCCGCTCGCCGACACACGCCGCCCCGTCGAGCTGCACCGCCTGCTGGAGGAGCCCTGGATCGCGGCGCCCCGCGGCGAGCCCTCGCGGACGGGCACCGACCGGCTCTTCGCCACCGTGGGCGGGGCGCCCGACACCGCCTGGGAGTTCCAGGGCCAAGGCACCATCCTGAACCTGGTGGCGCGGGGGATCGGCATCGCGGCGGTGCCCGCCCTGGCGCTGGCCGGGGGCACGTCGGGACTGGTCTTCCGGGTGCTGCCGCAGGCCCCGGCGCGCGACGTCTACGCGGTGGTGCGCGCCAGCAGCATGCGCCGGCCCGCGATCGACGTCACGCTGCGGGCGCTGCGCCTGGCGGCCGCCGAGGTCCAGCAGACGCTGGACGAGGCGCTGCGCAGCGCCGAGCGCACGTGATCCCGTTCCAGCGAAACGACAGATCCGCTTGAGGACCCGAGGCCAGTCAGTCGCTGGGTCAGACCCCGCCGGGAGACGCTCAAGTACATCCTCATTGTCAGTCGCCGATGAGGCCGTCGAATACGCGGGTCCGGCGATGCAGGCGGTGCAGGCGCCGGCGCAGCCGCCGGGAGAGGTGGCGCGCGCGGTCGCGCTGCTCGCGGGTCACCCAGAAGCGCTCGAAGGCGTCGATGCGCTGCCGGCGCAGCGCCTCCAGCTCGGCCTCGGCGTCCTCGACCTTGCGCTGCAGGTCGGCATGGGCCCGCTCCAGGCCGACGAGCGCCGCATCGCACTCGTCGGCCTCACGTTGGACCCGCCGCAGACGGACGGCGACACCGTGGATGTCCGCCGCCCCTCGCAGCCGGCCAGTCCCAACGAACCACACATCACAAGGTCTATCCGGCACCCGACCCGGTATCACCGGTATGTGACGCAAAGAATGCGGAAAGTCACCGACGATGCCAATGCGGCTAGTTGGTGCTCATGAAGGCGGATTGGGCGGATTGCCCAAAACGCCGGGAAGCAGAGCTTTACCCGGCCCCGCCGACCCGCCGCCGGTCGTCCGGCCTCGGCACCGGGGCCGCGGAAGCACTGCTGCGGCCGCCCGCCGTCCGCGGTCAGGCGGCGATGACCGGGCGGCGCGCACGGGGAGCGCTCAGCGCCGTACGCGACCGGCGCAGGCCCGCGAAGTGGCGCGGGCGGACCTCGCCGTAGATCTCGACGAACCGGTCCAGAGACCTCCGGTGGTCGTGCCGGCGGGCGATCTCGCGGCTGGCCGCCCCCATCTCGGCGCGCGCCCTCTCGGGCTCCAGCACCTCCAGCAGCCGCTCGCCCAGGGCCTCGACGTCGCCCGGCGCGTACAGGTAGCCGTTGCTCCCGGGCGTGACCAGGTGCGGCAGGGCCAGCGCGTCGGCGGCCACGACCGGCAGGCCGGTCGACATGGCCTCCAGCGTCGCGATGCTCTGCAGCTCGGCGACGCTGCCGATCGCGAACATGTCGGCGGCGACGTAGAACTTGGGCAGGTCGGCGTCGGGCACGAAGCCCAGGAAGTGCACGCGGTCCGCCACGCCCCGATCGGCCGCCAGCCGCCGCAGATCCTGCTCGCGCTGGCCGGTCCCGGCCAGGGCGAGCTGCGCGTCGCGGCGCTCCAGCACCCGCGGCAGCGCCCGGATCAGCTCGTCGATGCGCTTCTCCTCGTCGAGCCGGCCGACGAAGGCGATGGTGTCGCGCTCGGGCAGCCCGAACCGCTCGCGCGCGGCGGTGCGCTCGGCCGGGCGCGGGTGGAAGCGGTCCAGGTCGATGCCGCAGGAGACGGCCTCGACGGTCCGGGTGAAGCCCTTGTCCCGCAGCAGCCCGGCCGCGCGCTCGGTGGGCGTGGTCACGTAGTCGGCGGCATAGGCCACCCGCACCATGTCGCGCCAGGCGAAGGCGCCCACCATGCTGTGCAGCCGCTCGGGGATGTGGGCGTGGGCGAACAGGTTGTCCGGCATGAAGTGGTTGGTCAGCACGACCGGGGTGCCGGACAGCCGCGCCCGGTGGATGGCCGCGCGGCTGGCGGTGAAGTGGCTCTGCGCATGCACCACGTGCGGCCGCAGCCGCTCGATCAGCCGGGTGAGGTGTCCGCCGATTCCCGCCGGCAGGGTGGTGCGCATCGTGTCGTGCACCATCACCGACACCGACCGCAGGTAGTGCATGGTCACCCCGGAGTCCGCGCTGATACCGGGCTCGCCGGTGGGCGAGGCGCAGACGACGTGCACGTCGTGCCCGCGGGCGGCCAGGCCGGTGGCCAGGCGGCGGGTGAAGTAGGCCGCGCCGTTGACGTCCGGGGGGTAGGTGTCGGCCGCGATCAGAACCCGCAGGCGCTCGTGCCCGCCGGCCTCGTCGCCGGCTCCGGTACGGGGCAGGTATCGCTGGCTCAAGGGGGTCATCGGGACTCTCCTGAGGTCGTGGTCGTGGATGCTCGGGCACCCGGCGATGCGTTGCCGGGCTTGGTGGCGGTCGGCTCGTCGCGGTCGGCGACCGCTCGGAGCGCCTCGGGATTGCGGTTGCGCGCCAGGGCCAGCACGACGGTGCCGCCGAGGGCCAGCAGCGCCGCGCCGACGGCCAGCACCTGGTTGAGCGGGGTCGTCGGGAGGCCCTCTCCCAGCAGCAGCGCGCCGATCCCCGCTCCGACGACGGGGTCGACCACCAGAAGCGTGGCGTAGGCGGCGGCGAAGTGCCCGGTGCGGTAGGCGTTCTGCTGGAACAGCCCGCCCAGGACGGCCGCGGCCAGGCACATCGGCGTCAGCCAGGTGAACACCGCGGTCCAGTCGGCGGCGGCGTTGGCCGCCACCACGCGGGCGAGGGCCGAGGTGGTGCCCAGGGCCGCACCGCCGACGGTCGCCAGCAGCAGCACCCGGGGGCCGGGCCGCACCCAGTGGGCCGCCGCGAACACGGCGCAGCCCAGCGCGAGGATGGCGCCGGTCAGCCCGAGTCCGGTGCCGATGGACAGCTGCGGTACCTCGGCACTGTGCGGGAACAGCAGCAGGAGTCCGCTCAGCCCCGCCATCACGGCGGTTCCGGCGGCGATCTGCCCGGCCCGGACCCGGGTGCGGTTGAACAGCGCCGACAGCACGATGGCGAACAGCAGCCCGGTGACGCCGATGGGCTGGATGATCGTCAGCGGTGCGCCGCTGAGCGCCACCAGGTGCAGCGCGACGCCCGCTCCCGCGCCCGCGGTGCCGATCACCCAGCGGGGGCGGCGGGCGAGGTGCACGAGGAAGCCGACCCGCGCGACGCTGTGCCCGGGCGCCCGCACCGCGTCGCGCTCCTGCAGAGCCGAGCCGAGCGCCATGCAGAAAGCGCCCGCCAGGGCGATGAGCACTGACCAGACGATCACGCTCGCTGCGCCTCCCCCGCTATCGGCGGTCGTTGCGGCGCCGACTCGGCGCCCTCCTGCCTACCAACCAGCCAAGTACAAAGCCTGCGGCGAATCGAGGAAGTCACCACCCAAATCCGGGTAGTGCCACCCCTACCGCGCCGGGTAGGCCCTGCCCGCGGCTGCGCACCTCCCTGGATACCCCTTCGGTCTGTCCGCGCCCCCGCGGGGCGGGGAATCGAGGGAAACATCAGGTCAAGAGTCCGTGACTGCGGACGCTCGCGATGAACCCGCTACCCGCATCGACTCCTATCAAGCCCGGTGGGGGAAGGTCCGGGCGGGCGGCGGCGCCCTGCGGCGCCGGGCACCGGACCGGCGCCGCCCCCGGTGCCCCCGCCCGGGTCAGCGCGGGCCGAGTGGAACGGGGACTCACTCGCCGGTGCCCGGATGCGGAAGCGTGTTAGGCGGGCACGCCGGCTGAACGGCGGTGCCGATGCCGGCCGCCGCGGCCTCAGCGCTCGCACCGAGTCCTCCGCGGGTGAGGACGCCTACCGCGATCGTGCCGAACAGGAACCTGCACCTGGGCACTCCCGGCCGCCTTTCGTGATCTTCATTCGTACATTCCCGGTCATCGCCGCCATACGGTCCTGCGGCCGGTACGCCCGGTGCCCGCCGACCGCAAGCGGCGAATCCGCCATGCGGGGAAAACGCGGCCCCGGCGTACCGGGCTGTTTTTCTACCACACCCGTCCGAAGTGGACGATTCCCCGAGGTGACGCCGCCGTCCGAGCGCCGCACCCGCGGATCGGATTTCCCCGTGACCTGCGGAGAGAATGGTCGGACAACGGGATGCCCATTGTCCCCGGCGGCAATACCCCGCTATTCCTTCTGCCGCCTGTATGGCATGTCGCCCTCGCCGGCGGTGAACGAGGACCGACAATTCGATGAAGGACTCCGCCCCCGTGCACTCGCCGGGAAGGCGAAACGTCTTCTTCATGAAGTGCCGGATGCGCGACCGCGCTCCGGCACCCGGTCTCCACTGCCGGAAGACGGTCACGAGGAGAGTTCGCATGCGCTTCTACCTGGCACTCGCATCCGCCGCGCCCGACGGCGCGGCCCCTATCCCCGAGCACGTCGTGGCGGCGGCACGCGCACTGGCGCAGCGTGTGCTGCCCGTCCCCCCGCAGACCCTGCGGCACACCGCCTGGCAGGCTCCGCGACACAACATCGCGCTGCTCGCCTGGACCAACGAGCCCGAGCACGAGTGGCTGCCCGAACCGCTCGCCGCCACCCGCGACGAGAGCGGCGAGGGCGTCCTCGGCTACAGCGGCTATCTGGCCGACCCCGCGAGCCTCAGGGCGCTGCTCGACCTCGGCGGCGACGCGGACCCCGGACCGCTCGTCGACCGGACGGGCGGGGCCTTCGGCGTCTTCCGCGCCACACCCGCGGGCGTGGACGCCGTCACCACCATCACCCGAAACGACCCGGTGTACTACACCGAACGGTCCCGGCTGCACGTGGTGGGCAACCGCGCGGCACTGGTCCACCTGGTCGCCCGCGCCGCCGAGGACGGGCCGGACGCCCGCCTGCCGCCCACGCCGGAGTACGACATCCCGCCGATGCAGGCGCTGGTGCGGCACGGCTTCTACCTGACCGACCACACGCCGTTCCGCGGCACCACCACCCTGACCGAGTGCGCGACGCTGCGCATCCGCGACGGGGTCGCGCGCACCGCCGCCCGCGACCTGCCGACCCCCGAGCCCGCCCCGCGCGGCCGGCGTGCGCGCCGCGAGCGGGTGCGGGCGCTGGCCGACGCGCTCCTGGAGTCGGTCGAGCCGGTCCGCCGGCACGACGAGGCGATATCCCTGTCGCTCACCGGAGGCCGCGACAGCCGGCTGGTGGCGGCCGTCCTGCACGCGGCCGGAATCCCATTCCGGGCGACGACGCGCGGCTTCGACGACCACCCCGACGTCGTCCTGGCCCGGCGCATCTGCGAGCGGCTGGGCGTGGCCGACCACCGGGTGCAGGCGCCGGAGCTCGACGGAGACGACGCGGTGCTGGCCGAGCATCCCCTGCCGCGGACCGCGCGGCTGGTGCGGATGACCGAGGGGATGAACTCGGCCTTCGAGAACGTCATCGCGCCCGGCGAGTTCCTGGTGGAGGCCCGCCTGTCCGGTTCGGGCGGCGAGGCGCTGCGGGGCGGCTGGCTCAACGACCAGCAGAGCCTCGACCGCGAAGGGCTGCTGAAGAAGTTCAACACCATCACCCGCGCCCAGACTCCGCTGATGACCCCGCAGGCCAAGGCCGAGGGCGACCGGCTCTACACCGCCTACACCGAGGAGTTCGACGAGCTGACCGTGGGGCTGGACCGGATGTTCCTGCGCTTCCGCAGCGGCCGCTGGCTGCCCGGCTCGCGCACGGCCACGCTCATCGGCTACTGCATGTACCACCCGTTCCTGGACCACCGGGTCCGCTGGGAGGCGATGCGGCTCTCGCCGGACTGGCGCTGGTCAGAGGAGGTCGTCTTCCAGTTGCTGACGCATCTGGCCCCCGACCTCGCACGGCTGCCGGTGGCAGACCGCCCCTGGCGCTTCGACCAGCGGCGGATGCTCAACCCGCTGCGGCGGCGGGCGCGCCGGCGGCGCCACGCGCTCAAGGCCCGCACGACGGCCGGCGGCTTCGACTGGCGGCGCAAGCTCAGCGCCGACTACGTCGCGCCCATGCGTGAGCGCATCCTGGACACCCCCGAGCTGTTCGAGCTGGTGGACAAGGGCCGCATCGAGGAGCTGCTGCACCAGGACCCGGTCTCGCGGCCCCAGCAGGTCTGGCACCTGTACTCCATGGCGGTGCTCCTCTCCGACGAGTGGCTCTCGCCCGCCCCGCCCGCCGACGAGCACGCCGAGCGCATCCGCATCCCCATCCGGTGACACCCCGCCCCGAGCGGCCGGGAGGCGGCCGGATCCGGCCGCCCCGGCCCCGGGCTGCGCGCGAGCGGGCCCGCGCGTGCCGCCGGGGGTCCGGTCGTGGCACCATGGGGCGACTATTGGTCTAGACCGGATGGGAGCGCCTTCCGTGCCCGCTGATTCGCTGGTGCCGCGGCCCGCCGAAATTTCGACCGGCGCCTATGACGGCCTCGTGCTCACCCCGTCGACGAGGATCGACGCCGACCATGCGGCCCGCGGCGCCGAGCTGTGGCTGCGCACGGAGCTGGGGGCGGCCACCGGCCTGCCGCTGCCGCGCGGCGACGGGCAGACCGCGCAGATCCGGCTGAGCGTGGACCGGGGAGCCGGTCTGGGCAGCGAGGGCTACCGGCTGATCGTCGACGGCGAGGGCGCGCTGGTCGTCGGCCACGACCCGGCGGGCGTCTTCTACGGCGCCCAGACCCTGCGCCAGCTGCTGCCGCCGGCCGCCTACCGCCGCGCTCCGCTGGAGCCCGACGGCCGGTGGACGCTGCCGAGCGTGCGCATCACCGACCGGCCGCGCTTCGGCTGGCGCGGGTGCATGCTCGACGTGGGGCGGCACTTCATGCCCAAGCACGACGTGCTGCGCTTCGTCGACCTGCTGGCGCTGCACAAGCTCAACGTCCTCCACCTGCACCTGACCGAGGACCAGGGCTGGCGCCTGGAGATCAAGCGGTACCCGCGCCTGACCGAGGTCGGCGCCTGGCGCACGGAGAGCCAGGTCGGCGCCGGGAGCCCGGCGGCGTTCGACGGGCGTCCCCACGGCGGCTTCTACACCCAGGACGACATCCGCGAGATCGTCGCCTACGCCGCGGCGCGGCACATCACCGTGGTGCCCGAGATCGACGTCCCCGGCCACTCGCAGGCCGCCATCGCCGCCTACCCCGAGCTCGGCGAGGGCGAGCCGGTGGGCGTGGCGCGGCACTGGGGGATCATCGACAACGTCCTCAACGTCACCGACACCACGCTGGAGTTCTACCGCAACGTCTTCGACGAGGTCCTGGACCTGTTCCCCAGCACCTACATCTGCGTGGGCGGCGACGAGTGCCCCAAGGAGCAGTGGCGCCGCAGCCAGACCGCGCAGCGGCGCATCCGCGAGGAGGGGCTCGCCGACGAGGAGGAGCTGCAGAGCTGGTTCGTCCGGCACTTCGACGGCTACCTCGCCGAACGGGGGCGCAGGCTCCTGGGCTGGGACGAGATTTTGGAGGGCGGCCTCGCGCCGGGCGCGACGGTGATGTCCTGGCGCGGCACCGAGGGCGGTGTCGCCGCCGCTCGCGCGGGACACGACGTGGTGATGTGCCCGACCGACACCTCCTACCTGGACTACCGCCAGTCCGGCGACGACGGCGAGCCCGTCCCCGTCGGCACCGTGCTGACCACCGAGGACGTCTACGCGGCCGAGCCGGTGCCCGCCGAGCTGTCGGAGCAGGAGGCCCGACGGGTGCTGGGCGCCCAGGTCAACGTCTGGACCGAGCACATGGACACCCCCCGCGCGGTCGACTACATGGTCTTCCCCCGCCTCGCGGCCTTCGCCGAGGCGGTGTGGTCGCCGGGCCGCCGCGAGTACGGCGGGTTCCTGCCCCGCCTGGAGGAGCACCTGCGGCGGCTGGACGCCCTGGGCGTGGAGTACCGGCCGCTGTCGGGACCCCTCCCCTGGCAGAGCCGCCCGGGAGTGGCCGGCCGCCCGCGCTGAATCCCGCGGAAGCGCCCCCGGCACAGGCGTCCGCGCGTCCGCTCGACCGGCGAGCGGACGCGCGGGTGAGCACGCGCGCCGCGGCGCCTGCGGGCAGGCGGCGGGTCAGGCGGCGGGGGCCGCGTCGGCGGTCTCCTCGGCGATGACTTGGCGGGCGACGTCGGGACGGTCGGAGATCAGGCCGTCGACGCCTTTGCCGATGGCCGTGCGCATGTCGCGGGGCTCGTTGACCGTGTAGGTGTGCACCTCCATGCCGGCCTCGTGGACGAGCTGGACGTAGTCGGCGTCGATCGCGGTGTGGTTGGGGTTGATCTGGTCGGCCCAGCCCGCGTAGTCGCCGATCTCCTCGGCGGGCACCTTGCCCAGCAGGCCGTGCGGCACCCGCGGCAGCAGGTCCTGCGAGCGGCGCATCGACTCCCAGTCGAAGCTCTGGATCACCAGCCGGGGCCAGCGCCACGACGGCCGGGGCGCCGACCAGTACGGGCTCTTGCGCAGGTCGGCGGCGATCTCGGCTTCGATTCCCGGGTAGAGCTCGGGCGACTTGAGTTCCAGCAGCAGGTTCAGCCGGTGCCGGCGCAGCCGCCGCAGCGCCTCGTCCAGGGTCGGCACGGGCTCGCCGGCGAACGCGGAGCCGAACCACGACCCCGCGTCGAGCCGCCGGATCTCGGCGAGGGTGAGGTCGGCGACGGCGTAGGAGTCGCGCCCGGGGAAGACGTCCTCGGCGTCGGTGGTGCGCTCCAGGGTCGTGTCGTGCATGATGACGAGCTCGCCGTCGGCGGTGCGCTGAACGTCCAGCTCCACCGTCGTGGCGTCGAGCCGGTTCGCGGCGTCGACGGCGGCCAGCGTGTTCTCCGGAGCATAGGCCGAGGCGCCGCGGTGGGCGACGTCGAGCACGGCCGGCACCCGCTGCTTCGCGGGACCGGCGCTGTCCAGCTGCGCGGCCGCGGACGGCACGGCCGGGGCGGGTGCGGCGGCGGGGGACCCGGGCATGGCCGCGACGGCGCCGGTGCCGCCCGCAAGGGCCAGCACCAGGGTCGCCACCGTGAACCCGAACCGTCGGAACATGTCACTCCCTCGTTTCGAGGTGCATCACTGACCGTCCAAGACTGGCCCCGGACGGTTGCCGCCGAGTGTCGCCGAGTCGATCCCGCCGTGCCGCGCCCGGAAACTCCGCCGCGCAGGGCGCGGGGGCGCGCGGAGCCGGCGACGCGGGATCGACCGACAACACTCCGGAATCGATCGGATGCACAGAGTGCGATTCTATGACGCGTCGGAGCCCGCGGCCGGGACCGACCGGGGGGAGTCTCCAAACGCCGAAGACGCCGCGGTGAACCTGCTTCGCGGCGTCTTCGGAACCTTGTGCGCTGCTTGTCCGCCGGGCGGGCGTCCGGCCCCGGACCGCGCTATGCGGTGTCGGCCGGGCTCGACGGCATCGGGTGCGCCATGCGGATGCCGGCCCGGTCGAAGTCGCGCTTGAGGTGGCCGCGCAGCTCGCGGTCCAGCTCCCACTGCTCGCCCGGCTTGGTCTTGGCCATGACGCGGAAGACCACCGCGCCGTTGGCGATGCCGACGACGCCGGCGGCGGCGGGGGACTCCAGCAGGCGGGCGGCCTGCTCGGGCAGCTCGGCGAACGTTTCGAGGCTGCGCTCGACGACCTCGGTGGCCTGCGCGACGTCCACCCGGGAGTCCAGCGGGATTTCGACGACCGCGCGCGCCCAGTCTTGGCTCATGTTGCAGACGCGCAGGATCTCGCCGTTGCGCACATACCACAGGCCGCCGTTGAGGTCGCGGATCTTGGTCACCCGCAGGCCGACCTCCTCGACGGTGCCCACGGCTTCGCCGACGTCCACGACGTCCCCGACGCCGTACTGGTCCTCGATCAGCATGAAGACCCCGGAGAGGAAGTCCTGGACCAGGCTCTGGGCGCCGAAGCCGATGGCGAGCCCGAGCACGCCCGCGCTCATCAGGATCGGACCGAGGTTGACCCCGAGCTCGCCCAGGGCCATGACGATCGCCACCCCGATGATCACGATCGAGGCGATGCTGCGCAGCACGGAGCTGATGGTCTCGGCGCGCTGCTGCTGCCGCTCGTTCCCGGCCCCGTCGGCCTTGGCCAGCACGCGGCTGCCGAGCTTGCCGCTGCCCAGGCGCTGGTGGGAGGCGGCCAGCCGCTTGACGCCGTGCTCGATCAGGCGCCCGGCGACGGCGCGCAGGATGACGGCGATGACCAGGATCAGCACGATCCGGATCGCACCGGAGATGAAGGCCCCGGAGTTGTCCGAGAACCAGTCGACGACGGGCCCCGCCTGCGCCATCAGGACGGTGTGCCCTTCGGCGCCGAGCAGCGGTGGCACACCCGCCTCCGCCGTGCTCGCTCCTGGCATGCTCTCTCCTTCGTATCGGCTGGTCCAGGGGGCGCCGCCGCTCCGGCGGCGGCTCGCGACCGGTGGCGGCGGGCGGGCCGGGCCCGCGGGGAACCGCCGTTCGGGCCGCGCTAGTCCTCGGCCATCGTGTCATAAGGCCATCTACCAGCCAAAAGAACGCAATGAACGGGCAACATCCGGACCGGCGGCGGCAATGGACACCGCTCGGGGAGCAATCGGATTGGGGTGATCGACGGCCGCGCGGAGCGGCCTCGGCGCGCCTGGAACATCCGCCGCGGTGGCCATGTGGGCCGATTCGGCGCCACGACACGCGAATGACACGGTGTGAGCAGATGATTACGCAATGTGCGATTTTTGTTGGGCGGTGGCCCGCAGGGTTTGCACCAGCCACCTGACACGCGCTTGGCAATCAATGGAGAGGTCCGAGCATGCGCAAGCACCAGAAGCGATGGATCGCGCTCGCCGGTGCCGCCACCTTGTCCGTGGCAGGCCTGGTAGCGGCCGGCGGCCCGGCGTCGGCGGAGTACAGACCCGGCGACGACCCGCTGGCCTGGCCGGTCGTCCGACAGCACGCGTCCTCCTACTCCCTGGACGGGTTCGACATCGCGTACCTGCCGCCGGGACTGGAGAGGTTCGGCATCCACGCCGTCTCCAAAACGGGGAACTCCGGCGAGCGGGTCTCGACGGTCTCGTGGGTGCAGGGCACCGACGCGGTGTACGGCAGGGTCAGCGTGATCCGCTCGCAGGACATCACCGACCTCGACGACCTGCGGAAGGCCCGCTACGGCCGAATCGAGGACAAGGCGCTGCAGAAGACGAAGGCCAACGGCTTCCCGGCCTACATGTCCGAGAAGACCGGCGACCTCTTCTGGGTCCCCGAACAGGGCGTGGCCGTGGAGGCCTACCTCCAGCCGGACCGCTGGGAGGCCGACGAGCTGGCCGCCTTCGCCGACGGCGTGGAGCGGCGCACCGCGGACGAGGGGACGCAGGGCGCCGAGGAGTCTGCAGGCGCGGAGGAGGACGGTCAGGAGGCCGCGGACTCCGGCGGCGAGGAGGCCGGTTCCGCGGAGTCCGCCGGCTCCGGTGAGGGCACCGCCGAGGAGCAGCCTGCGGAGGGCACCGGCGAGTCCGCGGACGAAGGGCCCTCCAAGCAGGAGGCCGGTGGGCCGTCCGCCGACGTCCGGCCTGCGGGCACGCAGGGCCAGGAGCCGGAGGACCAGGGGGCGGACGCGACGCCGGGCGCCGGGAAGCCGCAGGAGGAGGTGCCGGAGCAGGGCGCTGTGACCCCCTCACCCGGCACCGGCGGACAGCCCGCCGAAGAGGTTCCTGAGACCGGCGGAAAGCCCGCCGAGGAGATCCCCGAGACCGGACAGCAGCCCACCGGTGAGGCCGCCGGCCGGTCCGCGGAGGCCGCCGACGGCATGTTCGCGCCCGGTGTCCCGCTGGCGGACGCGCGCACCTGTGTGGCCGAGAAGCTGCTGACCGGGGACTCCGATGCGGTGCCGGCCGAGGTCGCCGCGGACGACAGCGCACTGCTCGAGCTGTGGCGGTCGGTCGGCTCCGACTCCCGGGACGAGGCGGCCCGCGCCTGCGCGGACCGCTTCGCGGCCGAACCGGCGCAGGTCGAGCGGATGATGACCGGACTCGCCGCCGAAACCGCGGCCGACGCCGCCTCGGAGAAGGCCGGCGCCCAGGAGGACGCCGAGCAGAACGAGGAGTCCGGCCGCGACGGCACCGGGACCGGGCAGGCGGAGGAGTCATCGGACTCCGGCCCCCTGGGCCTGTGGGATGCGATCCCGTGGCCCCTGCCCGATGTGACGGTCCGCTTGTAGTGCACCCGCGGCCCTGCGGGGCGGAAGCGGCGGCCAGGTGAGCCGGCCGGCCGATGGCGGCGGGGACTCGCGCGAGTCCCCGCCGTTCGCATCGCGGGCCGCGGTCGACGCGCCGGCCGCCGCGTCAGCCCTCGGCGGGCAGCACCGTAGCGCCGACCTCGCCGAGCCGGATGAGACCGCCGCCCATCCCCTGCGCCCAGGCGCGGATCCCGACTGTGTCGCCGTCCTCCAGATAGCCGCGGGCCGCGCCGCCGGAGAGCCGGAGCGGAGCCTCGCCCGCCGACTCCAGCTCCAGCAGGCTCCCGCGCCGCCCCTCCTCTCCCCCGGAGACCGCGCCCGAGGTGTAGAGGTCGCCGGTGCGCAGCGCCGCCCCGTTCGCGGTCAGGTGGGCGAGGAGCTGGTCGGGGGTCCAGTACATGGCCGCGTACTGCGGCCGGGAGACGACGTCGCCGTTCAGGCGCACCTCGAACCGGACGCGCAGACCCCAGTCGGCCACCCGCGCCAGGTTCGGCAACGGCGGCGGCGCCTGCGCGCGGCCCGCGAACCGCGCCGCCCCCAGCGCGTCGGTGGGCACCACCCACGGCGATACCGGGACGGCGAACGACGCACCGGTCAGCGGGCCCAGTGGCAGGCCCTCCCACGCCTCGATGTCGCGCGCGTTGAAGTCGGCCGCCAGCACCGCGCCGAAGACGTGCTCGACGAAACCGGAGACCGGCACGCTGCGCCCCGGCGAGGTCGGCACGCCCACGACGAAGCCCAGGTGCGCCTCGGCGTCCATGCGTGCGCTCGGCCCGACGTGCGGCGCCCCGCCGCCCGCACGCGCGCGCTGGCCCGCGGGGCGCCGCACACCGCAGCCGGAGGCGGTCAGGGCGCCGGCGCGCCCGTGCCGGCCGACGGGCTGGCGGTACCACCGGTCGGGCAGGCCGGTGCCGGGCCGGAGCAGGTTCTGGACGGCGGCGGCGTGCTCCGCCGACCCCTGGAAGACGGTGTAGTCGGCCGTCTCGAAGGGGCGCAGCAGCCGCACCTCCGACAGCGGGACCAGGTGCGGTTCGGCGGCCGCGCGCCCCTTGTCGGCCGCGAGCATCCCGGCCACCTTGGCGCGGGTCGCCCGCCAGGCCGTGGAGCCGCGCGCCATGAAGGGGCCCAGGGAGGGCGCCGCGAACTCCGGGTCGCCCAGCGCCCCCGCCAGGTCGAGCACCCACCGGCCCACCCGCACGCCCACCCGCGGCGGCTCCCCGGCGCGCGCGAACACGCCGTAGGGGAGGTTGTCCGCACCGTAGCCCGTGCTGTCGGCTCCGGGCACCCACGTCGTCCGCACGGTCCTCCTCGTCGCTCACCGCTGCCGCGCGCAGCCCGGACCGAGTACGGACCCGGGCGCGCCCGTGCGCTTACACCTGCCAGCCGCCCAGCAGGCCGAGCGCCGCGGCCTCGCGTACGGGGTCGCCGGTGCTGCGCGCGGCGTAGCCCATCAGCACCTCCCGCGTGCGCAGCGCGGTCGCCGGGTGCAGACCGCGGGCCAGGCGCGCGAGGTGCCGCGCGTCGGTGGCCGACAGCAGGCCGGGCACGCTGCCGTGGTCGCCGTCGACGACGGAGGCGGTGGCCAGCAGCAGGTTCAGGTAGCCGTACTGCGGGGCGCCCGTGGCGGGGTCGGTGCGGCCTGCGGCCTGCGGCGGCCCGCCGGCCGCCACGAACGGGACGTCGCGCTCCACGCAGGCGGTGATGAGCACGCCGAGCTCGCGGGCGTCGGGGACCAGCTCCGGGCGCGGGCCGCCGCAGCGGATCTTGACACCCAGCGGGCGCGCGCCGCTGAGGACGTCCACCGCGTCCAGCCAGCCGGGTTCGCGGAACGGCTCGAAGTAGACGACCCGCCCTGCGGCGCCGATGTCGCCGGTGCGGAACAGCGCGGCCACCAGGCGCAGGTCCTCGGGGCGGGCGCGGGTCTCGTAGTGGGTGATCCGGACCCGGGGGTCGCGCTCGGGCACCTCGCCCGCGATGCCCCGGTCGGTGTCGAGGATGAGGCCGACGTCCACAGGGCCGTGGCCGTCGAGGCGCGTGAGCAGCTCGCCCCATCGGGCCTCCGGGCACAGCAGGCGGTGCGAGAGCATCGGGTGGGCGACGATGCTGTCCGAGCGGTGCCGCTCGACCGCCTGCACCACGGGCAGGGGCCGAAAGTCCGGCGACTCGGCGGAGCCGTCCTGCGGGGCGTGCGTCGCGGCGTCGGCGCGGCGATCGGCGCCGGGACCGCGGGCGCGCTGCCCCTCGTCCGGGCGGCGGCTCGTGGCGGGCGGGCACAGTCCGGCGTCGTCGACCAGTCCGCGCAGCAGGATCTGGGCGGGGGTCTCCTCCTCGGCCAGTGCCAACGCTGCGAATCCCCCGTCCGTCGCGTCGTAGGCCCGGTAGCCCGCGTAGGATGCGGCCGCCTGCTCGGAGACGCCGGCGGCGGCCTGCGCGCGGAGCCGGGCCGTCCGGCGGCGGGCGCGGCGGCCGCCGATTCGGGTCCGCCGCACCGCCGTGTCGTCAGGCCCTCCGCTGCGTCCCTCCATGGCGCCTCCTCCCGTGAGGCGCGGACCGCGGCTCGTCCCCCGCTCCGCGCCCCTGCCGGATATAGGCATCCCTTGTGCCTGTATGGCTACTTCTACCCAGCTTTGCCGGAGTCCGTGCCTTGAAGTCGGCCGGAGACCGGCGGGGCGGGCCGGTCGGAGGTGGCGCGAAGCACCGCCGGTGGGAGGCGGCCGACCGGGAGGAACGCCGCGGGAGCCAATTGTCGCGCTCCGCTCCGCCGCCTCTACCGCGGCGTGGTACGGACGCTTTCCGGCGGTTCCTGTTGCCGCGTCCCATGGGAGGGACCCTCGCGAGGAATACCCGAGAAATACTGTTTCTGCCCTGTTTACGGGCTCGGAGGGCGTTGAACTCCGCCCTTGCCAAAACGGCCGGGCACTGCTTACCTTGATCCAGAAGTCGATGGGCCCCGCACTCACGGGGCGCCGTCGCATACGACCACAAGCAGGGCTGGTTTCGCTGGCTCCCCCTCCCTCAGTGACTTGCCCTGCGCCTCTCCTGCGGAGTCCAGCCAACCCCTCCCGGCTGGTCTCCATCGTGCAGGAGGAAAGGGGCGGTGCCGGCGCGGCGCCGCCCCTTTCGCTGTCCCGGTGCGGCACCGTCGGGCGGGCGGTGGCCTTTCGCACACCGGCGGTGCCGGTACCCGCCGCAGCGCGGCCGCGGGCTCCCCGGGAGCCGCTGTCAGCCGTGGACGCGCACGACGCCGGCCATGTTGTCCATGCGGACGTCGGTGACGCGCACGTCCAGCCCCGTCCTGGGCGCTTCCAGCATCCGCCCGCCGCCGAGGTAGATGGCCACGTGGGAGATGTAGTCAGGCGCCGTGGGGTCGTTGCGCCAGAAGATGAGGTCGCCGCGGCGGGCGTCGGCGTACTCGAGCTGCTCGCCGGCGAACCACTGGTCGTGGGTCACGCGCGGGACCGACACCCCCGCCTCGCCGAACGCCCATTGCACGAGCCCGGAGCAGTCGTAGCCGCCCTCGGACATCGACTCGCCGCCCCACACGTAGGGCACGCCGAGGCGCGTTTCGGCCGCCGCGATCGCGGTTTCGAGGGTCCGCGAGTCCAGGGCCTCGCCGGTCGCGCCGGCGGGCCGGGGCTCGGGGTCCTCGGCGAGCACCTGCAGCGAGGCCTCGTCGCCGAGGGCCTTCTCCAGCCGGTCCTGCAGGTCCCACAGGTCGGCGTCGGGCGCCGAGACGATCAGCGCGTTGCCTCGGGGAAAGCCCAGCTCACGGGCCAGGTCGCGGGAGACCAGCGCGTCGATTCCGGCGACGCCGGAGGTGGCGTGGGTCCACACATCGCGCGTGACCTCCCCCTTCGCACCGGCCAGCTCGACCCTGCTGCCCACATCCAGGCCGCGCTGCTTGCCCGCGTCGGCGGACAGGGCGACGCGGCCCTCGGCGATGCCCTGCCAGATGTCGTCGGACTTCGCGGACGGCTCGGGGGCGTAGTTGCGGAAGCCGGAGGGGTCGACGCCGAGCACGGCGGTGCCCTCGCCGTCGACGTCGAGCCGGGCGGCGTCGACGGTCTCGACGGACTCGACGCCGTCGAGCCCGGCGACCTCGCGCACGCGCTCCCGGGGGATCGACTCGGGAAGCACGGCGAAGTACTCGCGGGAGCGGGCGCGGTCGAACCCGGCGACCTCGGCGTGGTCGTTGAGCTCACCGGTGTCGCCCACGGGCGGGGAGGATCCGGTACCGGCCGGCGAGGCCGGTCCGCCGGTGGAGGGTGCGCCGGCCATCTGCTCGCCGACGGCCGGGCGCTCCCGGACGTCGGGCGAGGGGGCCGCCCAGGCCGGAGCCGCACCGAAAGCGGTGAACGCGACGGCAAAGGCCGCGGTCGTCCCCGCACACGATCTCCACCGTTGACGCACGTGTACCCCGCTCTCCTGCTGTGGGCCGACCCTGGGCCGGTGCGGCCGTTCGGCCGGCTTCAAGCGTCTCCAAGCATGGTGTTCCCCGGGTGTCGATTTCAAGCGTCCGAAACGTGAACTGCGGGTGCTTTCAGACGCCGCACCAGGTCAGGTCCGCGCGAGGAGCAGGACCGAATTGTGCCGCGTTTCGCGCGCCGTGAGCGCGTGCGCAACGCGTGCCTCAGGCATCGGAGTAGCGGTCGACGACGGCGATGTCCAGCGGGAAGCGCACCGGGGTGTCGCCGAACATGAGCGCCGCGGCCTCGTCGGCGGCGGCGCGCAGCGTCTGCACCGCCGCCTCGGCCAGAGTGCGGGGCACGTGCAGCACGAGCTCGTCGTGCTGGAAGAACACCAGCTGCGGCCGCCCGGCGGCGGAGTCGAGGTCGGCGAGCCCGCGCCGGACCGCCGCCATGAGCACCAGCGCCCATTCGGCGGCGGTGGCCTGGACGACGAAGTTGCGTGTGAAGCGGCCCCGCTCGCGCGCCGCCCGGTCGCCGGGGCCGGCGGACCCGCCCTCGTCGGCGTCGTCCTCGGCCCCCCACATCGGCGGCGGGCAGGTGCGGCCCAGCCATGAGCGCACCAGGCGGCCCTGTTCGCCCTCGCGGGCGGCGGCGTCGACGTGCTCGACGGCCCGGGGATAGGCCTGCCGCAGCCGGGGCAGCAGGGCTGCGGCGTCGCCGCTGGTCTGGCCGTACATCGCGGCCAGCAGCGCGATCTTGGCACGCTGGCGGTCGCCGCCGAAGGAGCGGGCCAGGCGCGCGTAGAGGTCGTCGCTGCCGGCGGCCGCGGCGAGCGCGGAGTCGCCGGAGACCGCCGCGAGGATCCGGGGCTCCAGTTGCCCGGCGTCGGCGCACACGAGGGTCCACCCGGGGTCGGCCACCACGGCGCGCCGGACGATCTTGGGGATCTGCAGGGCTCCGCCGCCGCGCGTGGCCCAGCGCCCCGAGACCACACCGCCCACGACGTAGTCGGTGCGGAACCGCCCGCCGGAGACCCAGGTGTCCAGCCAGGACCACCCGTGGGCCGAGTGCAGCCGCGCCAGCTCCTTGTAGCGCAGCAGGAGCGGCACCGCCGGGTGGTCGACGCGCTGGAGCACCCAGGAGCGGGTGGAGGACACGGGGTGGCCGGCGGCCTCGAACGCCCGCATCAGCTGGACCGGGGAGTCGGGGTTGACGCTGCGGCCGAAAGCCTCGCTGATGCGGGCGGCGAGGTCGGCCAGCACGGGAGGGCGCGTGCCCGAGGCCGGGCGCGCACCGAGCTGCTCGGTGAGGACCGCGTCGTGGACGTCGGCGCGCCAGGGGACGCCGTCGTGGGCCATCTCGGCCGCGCCGAGCGCACCGGCCGACTCGACGGCCGCCAGAAGCGCGAACCGCCCCGGGTGCACCAGCTCGGCCATGCGGCGCCGCTGGTCGGCGTAGACCTCGACGAGGGCGTCGAGCGGGTCGGCGTCGGGCGGCAGCGTGGAGCGGTCCGGTTCGAACAGGGTCGGCTGCGCATCGCGGCCCTCGGCGCCCGGGGGCGCGGGATCGGGCGGGGCCTCGCGGCCGTGCAGGCGCGCCCAGGCGGCCCCGAGCGCGTGGGCCTCGCCGAAGCGGCCGGCGTGGCTCAGCAGCAGCGCCTCGACCAGAGTGGTGTCGTGGCAGCGGGAGATGCGCACACCCCGGTCCAGCAGAGCCGGATAGACCTGGGAGGTGTCGGCGAAGACCCAGCGCACAGGCTCACCGCTGCGCCGGCCGCGCGCCTCGTGGTCGGCGATGGCGCCGGCGAGGTCGCCGACGCGCCAGAGGGTGCCCTCGGAGAGGGCGCCCTCGGAGCCGGACGCCTGTTCGCCGAGTTCGCGCAGGCGCCCGCCGCCTTCGGCCTCGGACACCGCCGCGATGCGCATACTGCAAGTCTGCTCTACACCGGTGACGGTTCCCAAGCGGCGCGGCGGCTCAGCCGCCGGTCCGCACCACGTTGGCCAGGGGTTCGCCGCCCGCCCAGCGCCGCAGCTGCTCGTCGACGAAGCGCCGCGCGCGCGGGTAGAAGGTGTCGGATCCCCCTGCCACGTGCGGGGTGACGAACACGCCGGGGGCCTCCCACAGCGGGTGGCCCGCGGGCAGCGGCTCGGGGTCGGTGACGTCGAGGGCGGCGCGGACGCGCCCCTTCTCGGCCAGCAGTGCGGCCGTGTCCAGCAGGGCGCCGCGCCCCACGTTGACGACCAGGGAGTCGTCGGGCATCAGCGCCAGCTCGGGGGCGCCGATCAAGCCCTCGGTCTCGGGGGTGTGCGGAGCGGTCAGCACCACGATCGAGGCGTCGGGAAGCAGCCGGTGCAGCGCGTCGATGCCGTGCACGCCCTGGTCGGGGCGTCCGCGGCGGGCGACCCGCACGACCTCGCACTCGTTGGGCACGAGCCGCGCCTCCAGGGCCGCGCCGATGCTGCCGTAGCCGACGATGAGCACCCGCGTCCCGGCCAGGGAGCGGGTGTAGTGGGGCTCCCAGCGCTGGGCGGCCTGGTCGCCGGCCCAGCGCGGCAGCTCCCGCTGCGCGGCCAGGACCAGGGCCAGTGCGTGCTCGGCGGTGCTGGCGTCGTGCAGGCCGCGGCCGTTGCACAGCTCGACGCCCGCGGGCAGGTGCTCCAGCGCCCGTTCGTATCCGGCGGTGAGCAGCTGGACGACGCGCAGGCCGGGCATGCGCGCCATCAGGTCCAGGCGCTGGGTGCGGCCGTAGGGGACCACCCAGAAGGCGACCCGGGACAGGTCGGCTGCGGGCTCACCGGATCCGTCGAAGACGTCGCCGGCGACGCCCTCGGGCGCGTTCTCCAGGTTCTGCTCCCAGGGCACCAGTACGCGTTCGGCCATGTCTCCCCCACTGCTCGTCCCGTCGTCCCGTTCGCGTTCAGCGGTCCGCGCCCGCTCCGCCCACTTGTAGCACCCCGCGCTCAGGCGGCTCCCCCCGCGGGGCGCGTCAGCTCGTAGCAGGCGATGGCGGCGGCGGCCGTCACGTTGAGCGAGTCGACCTCGCGCCCGGCCATGGGGATGCGCACACCGGCGTCCGCCTGGTCCAGCCAGCGGGAGGAGAGCCCGTCGCCCTCGCTGCCGAGCATCAGCGCCACGGGTGCGTCCGCTTCCCGCACCAGCGCGTCGGCGAGCGGGACGGCGCCGGGGCCGGGTGTCAGGGCGAGGAGGCGGAAGCCGCGCCCGCGCAGCTCGTCCAGGCCGCCGTGCCAGTCAGTGAGGCGGCTGTAGGGCTGGGCGAAGACCGCGCCCATGGAGACCTTGACGGAGCGGCGGTAGAGCGGGTCGGCGCAGCGGGGGGCCAGCAGGATCGCGTCCACGCCCAGGCCGGCGGCGCTACGGAAGATCGCGCCGACGTTCGTGTGGTCGAGGACGTCCTCCAGCACCACGACGCGGCGTGCGCCCCTCAGCACGTCGCCGGGTTCGGGCAGCGGGCGGCGGTGGAAGGAGGCCAGGGCGCCGCGGTGGACGTCGAAGCCCGTGAGCCGCTCGACGGCGGCGTCGCCGACGACGTAGACGGGGGCGTCGACCTCCGCGGCGAGGTCGGCGAGCGCCTCCAGCCGGCGCCGGGTCAGCAGCAGCGAGCGGGGCGCGAAACCGGCCGCCAGCGCCCGCCGGATGACCTTGTCGCCCTCGGCCATGAACAGCCCGTGCTCGGCCTCGATGCTCTTGCGCAGGTTGACGTCGCGCAACCGGAAGTAGTCGGCCAGGCGCGGGTCGCCGGGGTCGGGCACCTCGATGACGTCCATGGCCACCGATTATCGGACGCCGGAGCCCGGGCCGCTGACGCAGGGGTGCGCCCGGTCGGGGCGCGGGTCAGCCGAGCGGCTTGGTCACCGGGCGCAGCCGCTGCCAGCGGGCCTCCTGGCAGGAGTCGGACCGGTCGACCTCGGTGTCGATCTTGTGGCCCTCCCAGACGCCGGTGATCTCGGCCTTCTGGGGCCCGTAGGAACGGTCGGTGCACACGGCGCCCGGAGCGACCTCGGCGAAGGGGTTGTCGGCGCTGCCCCTGGCCGATCCGGCGGCCCATTCGGCGGCCACCTGCGCGATCTCGGCGCAGGCCGCCGGGTCGCTTCGGGGGTCGCCTTCGCATGTGAGGTTCTGCACGTAGGCACGGCCCTCGTCGACGACGCTGATGCGCAGCTTGCCCACCGGCGGCGCGGGCGAGGAGCCGAGGTCGCTCACGGCGTTGACCGCGGACTCGGTCGCCGGCGCCGGTTCGGGGGCCATGAGGGAGCCGCCGACGGCGACGCCGTAGGAGAGGGCCCCGCCCAGGCAGAGAGCGCCGAGCACCGTCGTCCCGAAGGAACCGAGCACCCCGCGGCGGGGGTTCAGCTTCACCATAGTCGCCACTCTAGGAAGTCGGATCGCCACACAGTGCGACGGCGGGAGGAGATTCCGCTGCGCCTCTGTGCGCCCATGTCTTCCGCGATACCCCGGAAAGCGTCTCTCGCACCGGGGAACCGGTGTCCCGGAGCGGGCCGCGTCGGGCAATCCCCGACGGAGGGGGCACGCTCACGGCAAGATACCGGTCTGAGCCGAGTACGCATACTAGCCATGTCCGGTAAGAGTGGCCACTGGGGGCTTTGGTTCGGTCCTGTCCGCACTGTGGCACTTCTCTCCCGCCATTACCAACGAGTAAGGTCACGGGCCGGAACACCGCCTCCGCCCCGGGCCCCGCGAACCGCCCGCGGGGCCTGCGGCTCCGGCACAGAACGCACGCTGCCCCAGCCCCCGCCCCACCGGCGCCCGCATCCCCGCACCGGACCCGCCGCCCCCGCTCGCCCCCACCGCTTCACCCCGGAGAGCACGTGCCCAACGGACGACACCGCCAGCCATCCCGCACCCGCATCGCACTGCGGTCCCCCCTCGGGTTCACCGCCGCGGCCCTGGTGCTCATCGCCGCGCTGACCGTGGCGGTGCCCGCGGCCGTGCGCTACGCCGGGTGCGGTGAGACGCGGTATCTGCGCATCGCCGCCGCGCTGAGCATCGCTCCGGTGCTCCAGCAGGCCGCAGAACGGTTCAACGAAGGCGGCCGGGAGTACTCCGGCGTGTGCGTGTTCGCCCAGGCCGCCGAGGTCCCGCCGCACCGCGTCATGACCGAGGTCTCCGGCGGGCCCACCGGCCGCTCGGAGATCGCCCCCGACGTGTGGGTGCCGGAGTCCTCCGCCTGGGTGGAGCTCGCCCGCGTCTCCGCGTCGGGCGCGCGCACCATCGACCCCGATCCGCGCTCGCTGGCCTCCACGCCGGTGGTGATCGCCGCACCCGAGGACACCGAGGGCCTGCCCGATCCCGGGGCGGCCTCCTGGGAGATGCTCCGGCCCGGAGAGCGGCCCGGCGGCGCGCGCCCGCTGGTGATGGTCGACCCCAACCGCGGCGCGGCCGGCATGGCGGCGATGCACGCCGTGCGCCGCGAACTGGGCAGCGGCGACGACGCCGATACCGCCATGACCGACTTCGTGCGCGACGCCCAGCCCGACACCGCCTTCGGCGAGGTCGACCCCGCCGCCGTCTACCCGGTGCCCGCCGGTCCGGCCCCGCTGGCCGTGCTGCCGGAGCGTGCCGTGATCGACTACAACGGCGACAGCCCCGCCACCCCGTTGCGGGCCCTCTATCCCCGGGAAGGGACGGTGAGTCTGGACTACCCGTTCGTCTCGACCAGCGACGACCCGGCCATGCGCAGCGCCGCCGAGGACCTGTGGTCCATCCTGCGCACCGACCCCTACCGCGAGCGGCTGCGCGCGATGGGCTTCCGCGAGCCCGACGGCACCGCCTCGGCCCCGCTGCAGTCCGCCCGCGGCATCCGCGCCGAGCGGCCCGAGACCCACGGCGAGCTGACCGGTGACGCCCTGCTGTCGTCGGTGGAGGACTGGAACCGGCTGTCGATGCCCTCGCGCTCGCTGGTGCTGGCCGACGTCTCGCGCTACATGCGCGCCGGCCTCGACGGCCAGGACACCACGCGGCTGGCGGTGACCCGCCGGGCCGCCCAACTGGGCCTGTCGCTGTTCCCCGACAACACCGAACTGGGGCTGTGGCTGCTCTCCAGCGACTACGGCGACTCCGGCCGCGAGGAGGTCGAAGGGCTCGCCCGGCTGGGCGCCGCCGACCGCGGGAACGGCACGACCCGCCGCGAGGAGCTGCAGGACATCGCCGAGGGGATCGAGTCGCGGGGCGGCGAGCCGCGGCTGTACGACAACATCCTGGCCGCGCACGAGACCGTGTCGGCCTCCTACCGCGAGGACCGCATCAACAGCGTCATCGTGCTGACCGCCGGGCGCGACGGCGGTTCCAGCGACATCTCCGCCGATGAGCTGGTGGCGGCGCTGCAGGACTCGTTCGACCCCGAGCGCCCGGTGACCCTGTTCATCATCGCCTTCGGCGACCAGACCGACCGCGAGGAGCTGGCCGACATCGCCGCCGCCACCAGCGGTACGCTCTCGGTCGCCGACGATCCGGACGAGATCGGCGACATCTTCCTCAGCTCGATCTCACGCCGGCTGTGCGTGCCCGACTGCGGCCGATAAGCCCGGATGAAGCGCGATGCCTGAGAGGCACCCCGGAAACCGGTTACGATCGGGTAACGGTGTTACGCGCGGTATCATCCGCCCGCCTTGTGCGGTGCCGGCCGGTGCGACCATCGTCCTTCCCGTCGCCACGGGCGGAATCACGGTCGCGATCATGATCGCCAGGCAGTCGGTATGCCACCATCCGCCCTTTTAGTGATCCTTCACCCTGAGATGTCGAGTTCAGTACCGTTCAGACCGCACCCCCTCCAGGTAACAGACCCCCGTGAGGAACACCTTGGGACGCCATAGCGGAACACATGAAGACGGAGCGGGCAGCTGGGACCGCCCCGAGCGGCGGCCCTCCGGCCGCAGCCGGCGCCGTCGCCGGCGCGGGCGCGCTTTCACCGCGCTCGCGGCCGCCTTCGCGATCGTCATCGGCCTCAGCGTCACCGGCTGGTACGTGCTCAACACCAGCGGCGGCTGCGGCGGCCAGGACGTCGAGCTCAGCGTCGCCGCCGCCCCCGAGATCGCCCCCGCCCTCAAGGAGGTCGCGGCCGACTTCAACGCCGACAACGACGGCGTCGAGGGGCGCTGCGTCAGCGCCGAGATCCGCGCGGCCGAGTCGGCCAGCATCACCTATGGCATCACCGGCGCGGGACCGGCCTCCGGCGGCACCGAGTCCGACGTGTGGATCCCCGACTCCTCGCTGTGGCCCAACCTGGTCAAGGGCGACTCCGGCGGCGACGCCGGCTTCACCGACACCGGCACCTCCGTGGCCACCTCGCCGCTGGTGCTCGCCCGCCCCGCCGAGGCCGAGGGCCCCGACGAGCGGCCCTCGTGGGACGAGCTGGTGCCGACCTCGGCCTCCGACCTGGGTTCCGAGGGGCCGCAGGTCCAGCTGGTCGACCCCATCCGCAGCTCCTCGGGCATGGCCACGCTCTCCCTGGTCGCCGGCGCGATCGGCCAGGAGGAGGAAGGGCGGCCCCAGCTCGTCGCCGCACTGCAGACCCTCCAGCGCAGCGTGGCCGAGGA
Organism: Streptomonospora arabica; assembly: GCF_039531585.1. Classification (NCBI taxonomy): domain Bacteria; kingdom Bacillati; phylum Actinomycetota; class Actinomycetes; order Streptosporangiales; family Nocardiopsidaceae; genus Streptomonospora; species Streptomonospora arabica. The sequence continues at coordinate 40,048 of NZ_BAAAQI010000007.1, forward strand.
CCAGCAGGCCGCGTTCGACCAGCTCGCCGAGAACCCCGAGGCCTCCAGCCTGCTCGTGCTCTCGGAGCAGGCCGCCTGGCGGTACAACCAGGAGCACAGCGACGCCGCGGCGCAGGTCGACTATCCCGAGGGCGGCACGTACACCCTCGACTACCCCTACATCGACCGCAGCTCCGACCCGGTGGTCTCGCAGGCCGCCGAGCTGTTCCGCGAGGCGCTGACCCGCAACTCCGCGCAGAACACGCTGCTTCGGGACGGATTCCGTACCGCCGACGGCGAGGCGGACGGCGACGTGCTCACCGAGAAGGCGGGCTTCCAGGCGGCGGCGCCCCAGGAGCTGCCCACCCCCTCCACCAAGGATGTGCAGCAGCTCGCGCAGGCCTGGAACCGGCTCAAGCTCGACTCCCGGCTGCTGACGATCGTCGACGTCTCGGGGTCGATGCTGGAACCGGTGCCCGGCACCGGGATGAACCGGATGCAGATCACCGCCGCGGCGGCCGTCGAGGGACTCCAGCTGTTCCCCGAGAGCTCCGAGCTCGGGATGTGGCGCTTCTCCGTCGGCATCAACGACGACCTCGACTACGAGGAGGTGCTGCCCATCCGCGAGTTGACGGCCGAGGTCGAGGACGGCACCACCCAGATGGAGGCCCTGACCGACGCGTGGGGCTCCATCCAGCCCGTCCCCGACGGCGACACGGGCCTCTACGACACCTACCTGGCGGCCTACCGGGAGATGTCGCGCACCTACAAGGCCGACCGCGTCAACGCCATCCTGATGCTCACCGACGGGAACAACGACGACCCCGACAGCATCAGCCTGGACGAGCTGGCCTCGAAGCTGGAGGAGGAGTCCTCGCCCGTCAAGCCGATCCCGGTGTTCACCATCGCCTTCGGCCCCGACATCGACGAGGAGCCCCTCCAGAAGATCACCGACATCACCGGCGGCGCCTCCTACACCACGGAGAACCCGGCGGAGATCGGCGACATCTTCCTGCAGGCGTTCTCGCACCGCCTCGACACCGGCGACGGCGCCTGACGCGGCCAGGCCCAGAGCACGTGCGCGCCCGTCCCGCCCTCCGTTCCGCGGGGGCGGGACGGGCGCGCGCTTGCGGAGTCAAGCGCCACGGATAGACCATCCTTGCCCACCGCGCGCACCCTATGGACTTAGCCCTCCGCTTCACGTACTCAAAGGGGGTCGGAACGCGATGGAGCGGTGAGAGGTGGCAGCTGTGGTCAAAGCTTGGATGCCGGGTGCCAAACGAGTTCCCTGCGCAGGCCCGGCGGGGGCGCATCTGCAGGGAGGCGCTCCGCGCGCGGTCTGGCTGACGACCGAGTCGGACCCGGCCGCCCTCACCGCACGGGCGGTGGCCCAGCGCCTGGCCGGCGACGGCCGCCTCGGGCACCTGGTGTGGAACCCCCGCACGGGCGAGACCGTCCAGCTGCTTCCGGCGACCGCCCCCGCCGCCGGCGAGCTCACCGCGGGCGCGCCCGACCGGGCATGCGAAGGGCGCGTCTGCATCGTGGTCACGGTGATCGGATGGTCCTACGCCCCGTTCACCGACTCCCCGATGTGCGACCTGGCCCCCATCCTGCGCTGGCTGGACTCCTGGGGCGTCGCCCGGCGCTGGCCGGCGGGCGCACCCGCGGCCGCACCTGCGCACCCGCGCACACGGGGCTGCGACGAGCGCTTATGGGCGCGCGGCGGCCACTTCGGCCACTCCCAGGTGCCCGGGGCGCAGTCGCCCTCCCCCGGCGCCGTATCCCCGCACCGGCTGCTGGAACCGCCCGAGCCGCCGGGGCGTGCACGCTCCCTCACCGCACCGCCGCCCCAGCCGCAGGCGCTGCCCGCCATCGAGCACAGCGCCAACGGTGAGCGGCACTACGCCGGTGCGGCGCGCGGCTGAGCGCACCGGGGACAGCCGGTCGGGGCCGGTCCGCACACCCTTTAGTCTGTCCGCCATGGGTGGATCGATCGAGCCGGGCTGGTACGCGGATCCGCAGGGCGGGCAGGACCTCCTCCGCTGGTGGAACGGAGACGAGTGGACGCAGCACGTGCGCTCGCTGTCCGAGCTGCAGGGGGCGGCCGCGACCGCGGACGAGGACGGCGAACCGACCGCCGACCTCGGCGGACGGGGCGGGGACGACGAGGCGACAGCGCCTGACCTGGGTCCCGCGTCCGCGCCGCCCGCGGACGACGGGCCCAGCACCGTGCGCGTCGACCCCGGCCAGTGGTCCGGAGCCGGCACCGGCCAAGACGACGAGGAACCCACCGCCGACCTCGCCGGCGGCGGGCCCCCCACGCCCGGCGCCGGGCAGGCGCCGGCGGCACAAGCGTGGGAGGAGGACGAGGCCACCGCCGACCTCTCCGGCGGCTCCACCATGCGCATCGATCCCCCGTCCGCGCAGGACTCCCCCGCCGCGCCCGCTCAGCCGACCGGCCCCGGCATCGGCGACGAACCCAGCACCATGCGCATCGACCCCGGCCAGTGGTCCGGAGCCGGCACCGGCCAAGACGACGAGGAACCCACCGCCGACCTCGCCGGCGGCGACTCCACCATGCGCATCGACCCTCCGGCCGCATCCGGCCAATCCGGCCGAGCCGACCGGTCCGGGCCGGACGCCGGCGGTCCCGGCGGCCGGCCGCCCGCCGACGCCACCGCGCGCTTCGACCCCGACTCCACCGCCGTCGCGGGCGCGGGCGGCGCCTTTCCGTCCGACAGGCCCGCCGATGACGCCCCGGCCGCCCCAGCAGCCGGCTCGACCATGCGCATCGACCCGTTCCGGGACAACGACGAGCCCACCGACGACCTCCGCGGCGACCGGCCCGGCGGCGAGGGCGGCGACGCGCCCCGCACCGCCGTCTTCAACCCCGGCGACGCGGGGCTGACCATGGGCACCGGCGCGGCAGGGGCCGCGGGCGCCGCGGCTGCGGGCTCCGACGAGGAGGGCGGGAAGAAGCGGTTCAGCCTGAACAAGCTCTTCGGCAACCTCCGTGAGGGCTGGTCGGAGATATCGGAGGAGCGCAAGCAGCGCCAGGAGGAGCAGCGCAAGCAGGCCGCCGTCGAGGCCCGCCAACGCGCGGAGGAGCAGGCCAAGCGCGCCGAGGAGGAGAACGCGCGGCGCGCCGAGGAGGCCCGGCAGCAGGCCCGGTCGGCCGAGCAGAGCCCGCAGGCGCCGTCCGGCGAGGCCGGCGCCGCCGCCCCCGGCGCCTCCACCGCCGCCCCGGACCCGGCCTCGGGCTCGGATCCGGCCTCGGGCGCGGGATCCGCACCGCGGCAGCAGGCGCCGGAGGCTCCTCTGTCCGGCCCCCAGCAGCCGGCGTCGGGTCCCCAGCAGCCCCACTCCCCCTCCGGCGGGCGGCCCGCGGCGCCGGGCGGCCCTCCGGCTCCCGCCTATCCCCCGCCTTCGGCGCCGTCCGGACCCCAGCAGGGCTACAGCGCGCCGCCGCCCGCCTACCCCGGCCCCTCGGGTCAGCAGCAGGGATACGGTCCCGCAGCGGCTCCGGGCGGATACCCGCAGCAGGGGCCGCCCCCCGGCTATCCGCCGCCCGCGGCACCCCCGCCTCCGGCCCGGCGCGGCCGCAAGCGCGGGCAGCAGCCGGCTCCGCAGGGCTACCCGGGAGGCCCGGTGCCCGGCGGCTACCCGCCGCCCGCCGCGCGGCCCCCGCACGCGGCCGGTCCGGGCGGCTACCCGGCGAACGGCCCGCAGGGACCCCAGCAGTGGGGCGGACCCTCCGGGGGCCAGAGCCCGTGGGGCCGCCCCGGTCCGCCGCCTCCGCCGCAGCAGCCGCAGCAGCCCCGCCGGCGCAAGAAGAAGAGCGGCTGCGGCGGATGCCTGGGCTGCTTCTTCTTCGTGGTGCTGCTCGTGGTGGCGGCGGTGTGCGCCGTCGGCTACCTGCAGTACACCGGCCGCATCGACTTCCTCAGTCAGTTCGGCATCTACCTGTGACCGCGCGGCGCCCCTCCCTCCACCGGATTCCGCAGGTGCGGGTCCGCTGCCCCGCGCCCGGGCCGGGCGCCGCCGTCCGGCCGCCGCGCGGCGCCTTCGCGCACCCGCTTCCGCTCACGGACGGCGCACCTCCGCACGCGCTGCGCGACCGCCCGCGCCGGGTTCCCGGCGGCTGCGGGCCGGGCGCAGCGGGTCGGACGCACGGTGAAACGGCTTAAGCTGGCCCGTATGAACGACTGCTTGGTGTGGATCGACTGCGAGATGACGGGGCTCGACCTCGAGAACGACGCGCTGATCGAGGTGGCCTGCCTGATCACCGACAGCGAGCTGAACCAGCTCGACGAGGGGATCGACGTGGTCATCAAGCCGCCGAAGGCGGCCCTGGACCAGATGGGCGAGTTCGTCACGCAGATGCACACCACCTCCGGCCTGCTGGAGGCGCTCGACAGCGGGGTCACGCTGAAGGAGGCCGAGGACCGCGTCCTGGAGCACATCCAGCGCTACGTGCCCGAGCCGAAGAAGGTGCCGCTGTGCGGCAACTCCATCGCCACCGACCGGCTCTTCATCTCCCGCGACATGCCGCGCATCGACGAGTTCCTGCACTACCGGATGGTCGACGTCTCCAGCATCAAGGAGCTCCTGCGCCGCTGGTACCCGCGGATCTACTACGCCAGCCCCGAGAAGCACGGCGGCCACCGGGCGCTGGCCGACATCACCGAGAGCATCCGCGAGCTGCGCTACTACCGCGCCGCGGCCTTCGTCGCGCCTCCCGGCCCCGACAGCACGACGGCGCGGGCCGTCGCGGCCGACGTCGCCGCAGGCGGGACGGGGCGCCTGGAGCAGCAGCGCTCCGCCGAGGCGGAAAGCTGATCGGAGCACACCCGCGAGTGGGCTAGAATCTAATCCGGACGCAGGACGGGGAACACTCCGGTCGGCGCTCATGGTGGGTGTAGCTCAGTTGGCAGAGCACTTGGTTGTGGTCCAAGAAGTCGGGGGTTCAAGTCCCCTCACTCACCCCAGGCGAAAGCCCCGCGCTCACGGTTCCGTGGCGCGGGGCTTTTCTCGTTGCGGCACGGCGGACACCGCGCCCGCACACCTCGGCGCCCCCTCGGCGACGCGTCCCGCCAGGCGGCTTCGCCCGCGCCGGACAAGACCCGTCCCATGACACAGGCGCCGGTGCCGCCTTCGGCCCCCGCCGCCCGCCCGGCCGGTCGCCCCACCCGCATCCGCGCCCGCGGCGACCCCTCCGCGGACGCGCGCAGGCTCGCGCGCGACGACCCTCGCTATAGCCGCCTCCCCGCCCCACGGACACGATGTGCGGCCACCTCGGTGTCGAACAGGCCCGCCTCCAGACACCCGCGGACCGCCCCATACGCGCCCGCTCCACGGCACTCGCCGGACCGCCGGTGACGACGGGGAGAGTTGTCCCCCTCACCGCACGCAGGGTTCGCACGCACCGCGGACGCCCACGAACCCGCGCGCGCAACGGCCGCAGGTCCCGCGCCAGGCGGCCTCACCCGCGCCGGACAGGAGCCACCCCATGACACAGGCGCCGATGCCGCCTTCGGCCCCCGCCGCCCGCCCGGCCGGTCGCCCCACCCGCATCCGCTCCGGCGACGAACCTCTTCCGTCGGGTCGGAGAGCCGGGCCGTCGTCCAGGGGGGCTGGGCGGAGCGACCGCCGCTTCCGGCCAGCCGGGGCCGGTTGTCCACAGGGCGACGCGGGCCTCGGCGCGCTCCGGAAGGGCTTGGCTACGATACGAATCCGGGGGGGCGCTCGTCTGCGCTCCGCCTCCTCCGACCGGGTGCCCGCACGGCACACCGCCCGCCCCCGACATGTAGCGAAGGGAGCCGCCGTGACCGCCGACCTGCGCGCTCGGAGCACGCGACGCCCGGTTCCGCCCTGCGGACCCGGCGGCGTGCGCCCTCGCGGCGCCGCTCCCGATGAACAGCCGGCGCGAAACAGCGAACGGAATATCGAATGGCGTGCCGTGCCGTTCACTCCGTGTTTTCCACCGGGGGAATGGATTCCGCCGGGCCCGAACTCGGTCATTACCCGCCGGCGCGAACGCGGTCCACGGCCGACGCACGGACGATCACGGTTCCGCGCATCCACGTGAGCGCCGGGCGCCCCGCGAATACACAGGAGAGCGGACTCTCACCCCATTGATCAGAGTTCCACCGTTACCATATGCCGGGACAGTGCCGAGTTGCCCCTTCGCTGTCCACAACCCGAAAAATCGATCTTGATGTCCATATCAAACCGCCCATCCCCGGGAGCCTGTCACTGTGACCCGTGACCAGACCAGGTCAGCCAGCGTCGTCGCCCTCCTCGCCGACATCCCGAGCACGGGGCATCTCGGCGCGGCCCAGGCGCAGCGCTTCACCCTGGACGGTCACGACCTCGCCGAACGCTCCGGACCCTTCGTCGACTTCGTCCGCCACCACGCCTCCCGGGGCGTCAAGGTCGTGGCGCTCTACCCGCGCTGGCGCCGCGAGCACGCCCGCCGCGCGGTCGCCTTCGCCCGGGGCGCGCTGCGCGAGGACGCCGTCGCGGGCGCCGACGTCGACCTGTCGCCGCTGGCGCTGTCGCTCGTCGCCGACCAGTTGGCCTACCTCTGCCCGTACCTGCCGGCCGGCATGATCGCCGGGCTGGCCGACGAGCTTCCCCGGCACACCTTGGCCGGGGGGTGGCTGCGCAACGTCGCCAACCTCGCGACGATCCCCATCTCGGTCCCCCAGCACCTGGGCTCCTTCGCGCCCGGCGTCACCTATCTGGCGCTGTGTTCGCCCCTGCCGCAGGTGGCGCGCGTGCCCAAGGGCGAGACCGCCGCCCGGCTGCCCTTCCGCCCGCAGGACCCGGTCCAGGTGCTGTACTCCAGCGGCGCCCACTTCGACACTTCCGCGTTCGAGCAGCAGTTCCTGGCCTCGCTGCAGGCGGTCGCCGCCCGACGGCTGCCGCCGCAGCCCCTCGGCCCCGTCTACTGGGGCTCGCCCAAGTACGCCGAGTTCGTCGCGTTCAGCGCCCACCCCCGCGCCCTGACCGAGCCCGCCCGCACCGTGCGCCCGGCCACCTGCTCCTGGTGCGGCGAGCCCACGATCATCCCGGTGTGCCGGTTCTGCGGCGCCGCCAACACGCTGCCCGCCCAGCGGCCCGCCGCCCCGGCACCGAACGCGTCCCCGGCGCCCCTCGCCCCGGCTGCGCAGGCGCCCCCGCCCGGGCCCGCCGGACACCCGCCCGCCTGGACCCAGGCGCCGCCAGCGGCGGGCCCGTACCCCGAGCGGCCCGCCGCGGCGGAGCCGCCGGCTCCCCACCACGCACCCGGCCAGGAACCCCCCGCGCCCGCTCCCACCGCGGGCGAGGACCGAGTCTCGCCCGTCGGCGCCCCCGACTCCGGACCGCAGCGGCCGCGCCGCCCGCGGCCCCCCGACCCGGTCGAGGACGAGGACCTGCCGGTGCCGCAGGCGCTCCCGCCGCTGCCGCACGAGCCCGGCGGTCCCGCGCCGGGCGGCGGCGCACCGTCGGCGTCGGCCGGCGCCGCTTCCCCCGGGGCGGCGCCGCCCGGGTTCCGCCTGCAGGCGGAGCCCGAGGCCGCCGCGCGCCCCGCCTCGGCGCTGCCCGGCACGGCCGGGGGCACCGATCCGCGCCCGCCGGCGCCGCCGAGCGGCGGTCCCGGCCCCGACCAGCCCTCGGGCCCCCAGCCGCGGCACCCGGCTCCCGCCGGGCACGACACCGGCGATCGGCACCGGGAACCGGACGTGTCCGTCCCCCGTGCCCCCAGATGAGCGCCTGGGGCCGCCCCGCCCCGGCGCCGATATCCGCAGCGGCCTTCCGGCCCCCCGTCCGCCTAGAAACGGAGCGCCATGAACCCTCGTCAACGGCGCGGAATCCTGCTCATGATCGTCGCCGCCGTCGGCGGTGTCGCCGTGTTCCTCACTGTGGTGGCCTACGTGGGCAACCTCAACAGCGAGCTGGGCAGCTACCGCACGGCGCTGCGCCTGACCGAGGACGTGCAGCCGTACCAGGAGATCACCCCCGACATGCTGGAGGAGTACGAGGTCCCCGCCCGCTTCTTCGACTCCCAGCACTTCATCGGCGAGTTCGGCGAGATCAACGAGCAGGTCGGCCGGCTCCCGGTGGCCTCCAGCGCGCTGCGCGAGGGGGAACTGCTGCAGCGCAGCATGGTGATCGCCGCGCCCGACCTGGAGGAGGGCGAACGCGAGATCGCCATCATGGTCGACGCCGAGACCGGCGTGGCGGGCAAGGTGGGCCGCCAGTCGCGCGTGGACGTCTACGCCGCCTTCAACCCCGGCGAGGGCCAGCCGCAGGCGTGCGCCTACCGGGTGCTGACCAACATCGAGATCCTCGACATCGGCGACGTGGGCTCCACCATCGACGAGACCACCGGCGACACCGGCAGCGTCGTGCCGGTCACCTTCCGGCTCACCCCCGACCAGGCGCTCAACCTGACCTACGCCGAGTCGTTCGCCAGCAGCCTGCGCCTGGCCGCGGTCAGTCCGCAGGGCTCCGGCGACCCCGGCAACCTGGAGTTCTGCGCCGAGGACCAGCTCGACCAGATCCGCGAGCAGTCCGGCGAGCCCGCCGAGTCCGACGGCGCCGAGGCGTCCCCGCAGCCCGAGCAGACCGAGGGCGAGTGATGAGCGGATACCAGGTGATGCTCGGGGTCCCCTCGGCCGAGCTGGAGGAAGCGCTGCGGGCGCGCTTCGACGAGCTGCTCGACACCGAGGTGATCGGCGTGCACCGCACCTCCCAGGAGATCGGTGACAGCGTCGGGCAGGTGCCCACCCTCGACGTCGTGCTCGTGCACGAGCGCCTCGGGCCGCTGCCGGTGTTCGACCTGATCCGCGACCTGTCGCGGAACCGGCCCCAGCTCGCCGTCATCCTCGTCGTCGACGAGGTCGACGCCGACACCTTCACCAACGCCATGGAGGCGGGGGCGCGCAGCGTGCTGCCGGCGCACGCCACCGTCGAGCAGATCGCCCAGCGCGTCACCGCGGCCGCCGACTGGTCGCGCACGCTGCGCCGCCACCTGGAGGCCGCCTCCCTGGACGTCCCGATGGACGGCCGGAGGGGCTCCATCGTCACCTTCAACGGCGCCAAGGGCGGCGTGGGCACCACGACCAGCGCCATCCACCTGGCGCGCGCCGCCGCCCGGTCGGGCCGCGTGGTCTGCCTGGTCGACCTGGACCTGCAGTCGGGCGACATCCCGGGCTACTTCGACCTCAAGCACCGGCGCAGCATCGCCGACCTCGTCGAGGCCGCCGACGACATCAGCGCCTCCATGCTCGCCGACACCCTCTACGTGCACCCCGAAGGCGTGCACATCCTGCTGGCGCCGCACGACGGCGAGCGCGGCGAGGACGTCACGGGCCGCGCCACCCGCCAGATCCTGGGTGCGCTGCGGTCGCGCTACGACCTCGTGCTCGTCGACTGCGGCACCGCCACCACCGAGGCCAGCGCGATGGCGGTCGAGCTCGCCGACACCGCCGTGCTGCTGGTGACCCCCGACCTGCCGGCGCTGCGGGCGGCCCAGCGGGTGGTGGCGATGTGGGGGCGGCTGCAGATCCGCGACTCCCGCAACGTCAGCGCGCTGCTGATCCGCCACAGCCGCAAGAACGAGATCCAGCCTGACTTCGCCCGCAAGCTGCTGGCGACCCCCATCCTGCGCACCGCGGTCCCGGCGGCCTACCGGGCGGTCGAGGAGGCCTCCAACACCGGCGACCCCGCACGCGTCACCGACGAAGGCCTCCTGCGGACGTTCGCTCAGGTCGCCGCCGAGCTGGAGCTGCTGCACCGGCCCGAGTCCCCCTACGACCGCGACGGCGCGGGCGAGCCCGCCTACCAGGCCGCTCCCGGCTCACCCGATCCCTACGGCGAGCCCGCCGACGCGCGCGAGCGCCGCGCGCGGGCGCGGCGGCGGCGCGGCGACTCCGGCGCGCTGTTCGTCGAGTTCGCCTCGACCCTGCCCTTCGTCGGGTTGGCGCTGCTGATGACCTGGCAGATCCTACTCGTCGGGCTGACGGGCATGTTCGCCTCGCACGCCGCCAACGAGGGTGCGCGCCAGGCGGCGATCGACCCCTCCGACGACGAGGCCATCGCCGAGGAGGCCGCCAAGCGCATCAGCCCGCCCTGGAACGACGAGGGCACCCTCGACGTGTCGGTGGTGGGCACCGACGCCGGGCGGGCGGTGCAGGTCAGCATCGCCACACCGGTGTTCCTGCCGGGGGTCGACGGCCCCTGGGACATCAGCAGCCGGGCCCTGGTCATCCCCGAGGACACCGGCCGGCCGGGGCAGGAGGCCGACCCGGTCGCCCCGGAGGAGGACGACGATGCCTGAACCGGCCGGTGCGGCGCGGACGGCGCTTGCGCGCGGGCGCGCGCAGCCGCCGCTCCGCGGGTCCGCGCGCCGGCGGCGCCGGGGCGACCGCGGCTCCCAGATCCTGGAGTTCGCCGCCTACTTCCCGCTCTTCGTGCTGGTCGCGACGATCGCGCTGGAGACTTTCTTCGCGTTCATCGCCGCCGAGCGGATGGAGCACGCCGCACGCGCCGGCGCCCGCGCGGCCGGGACCGAGGGCCTGGCCGGCGGCGAGTCCACCGCGCGCGCCGCGCTGCCGTCGTGGCTGAGCCAGGCGGAGGTCTCGGTGGGCGACAACGGCCAGGGCGGGTATTACACCGAGGTCACCGTCGACTTCCCGCTGATGTTCCCCACCCCCGGATTCGACTTCGACCTCTCGCGGCGGGTGGAGATGCCGCTATGACCGCACCGGCGCCCCGCGCGTGCCCCTCACCGCCCTCCGACCGCAGGTAGTGCCATGGGACTCAAAGACCGCCTCACCGACGACCACGTCAACGACCACCAGACCGACCAGATCGCGCACTGGCGCCAGCGCCTGCTGCGCGAGGTCAACCTGGACGACATGGCCATGCTCACCCTGGAGCAGCGGCGCACCCGCCTGGAGAAGGTCGTCGGGCACATCATCTCCCGCGAGGGCCCGGTGCTCAGCGACCGCGAACGCGGCGGGCTGGTCCGCCGCGTCGTCGACGAGGCGCTGGGGCTGGGGGTGCTGGAGCCGCTGCTGGCCGACGAGAGCATCACCGAGATCATGGTGAACGGCCCCGACAGCGTCTACGTCGAGCAGCGCGGACGCGTACACCGCATCGACACCGCCTTCACCAGCGAAGAGCAGCTGATGCAGACGATCGACCGGATCGTCTCGCAGGTGAACCGGCGCATCGACGAGTCCAGCCCGATGGTCGACGCGCGGCTGCCCACCGGCGAGCGCGTCAACGTGATCATCCCGCCGCTGTCGCTGAGCGGACCGGTCGTCACCATCCGGCGCTTCCCCAAGCCCTTCACCGTCGAGGAGCTGGTGGCCCGCGGCAGCGTCGACGGCACCACCGCCGTGCTGCTGGCGTCGCTGGTGCGGGCGCGGTTCAACGTGATCATCTCGGGCGGCACGGGCACCGGCAAGACGACGTTCCTCAACGCACTGTCCAGCTTCGTGCCCTCCGACGAGCGCGTGATCACCATCGAGGACTCCGCCGAGCTGCAGCTGCAGCAGGAGCACGTCATCCGGTTGGAGGCCCGCCCGCCCAACATCGAGGGGGCGGGCCAGGTGACCATCCGCGACCTGGTGCGCAACTCGCTGCGCATGCGCCCGGACCGGATCATCGTCGGCGAGGTCCGCGGGCAGGAGACCCTGGACATGATGCAGGCGATGAACACCGGCCACGACGGCTCGCTGGCGACGGTGCACGCCAACTCCGCTGAGGACGCGGTCTACCGGCTGCTCACGCTCGCCTCGATGTCGGAGGTCAAGATCCCGTTCGAGGCGCTGCGCGACCAGATCAACGCGGCGGTCGACGTGATCGTGCACCTGAGCCGCTACCCGGACGGCTCGCGGCGGGTAGCTCAGGTGGGGGTCGTGGCCTCGCAGCGCGACGAGGAGTTCCGGCTGGAGCCGCTGCTGCACTTCCAGCCCTACCCCGACGACGGCAGCGGGCACACCAACGGCGAGTTCCGCCGCTACCGGCTGCCCTACCACGTCGCCGCGCGCATCCGCGCGGCCGGCGAGTCCGTGCCGGCGGCGTTCGGCGTCCAGCGGGAGAACGGCCGCCGACCGGCCTTCCCCGATCCCGCCCCGCCCTCCCCGGAGGTCCCCCTGTGACGTACACGACGGTCATCCTGGCCTCGGCCGCGGTCACGATCTGCCTGTTCGTGCTGGGGCTGGTCCTCTACATCGACGGCAGCGTGCAGCGCCGCCGGCTCGCCTCGCGCAGCGCGCTGCACGAGGTCGAGCGGCGCGCCAACACCCCGCTCGCACGGCTGGACGTGCTGCTGCGCCGCACCGAACCGGGCCAGCGCATCGAGTACCGGCTGGCGCGCGCCGGGGTCAAGGTGAAGGTGTCGACGTTCGTGGTGCTGATGGCGGCGGCCGCGGTGCTGGCGGTGGTGTTCGTCTGGCAGGCGCTGGCGCCGGTGTTCGGGCTCGCCGCGGCGTTCGGGGTGGGCTTCGCCTTCTTCGCCTACCTCAAGCGCCAGGAGGAGCGGCGCAAGGAGGCGTTCACCGCCCAGCTGCCCGAGCTGGCCCGCGTACTGGGCAACGCCACCCAGGCCGGCCTTGCGCTGCCGACGGCCGTGGACATGGCGGCCGAGGAGCTCGCCGAGCCGGCGGGCTCGGAGCTCCGGCGCGCGGCGGAGTCGATGAAGCTGGGGCTGCCGTTCGAGGAGGCGATGAACGAGCTGCGCCGGCGCATGCCCTCCCGCGAGATCGGGGTGCTGCTGTCGACCCTGCTGGTGTCGTCGCGGTCGGGCGGCGCCCTGGTCTCGGCGCTGCGGTCGATCTCGGAGACCCTGGAGGAGCGCAAGGAGTCCCGCCGGGAGGTGCAGACCATCCTGACCGAGACCACGTCGACGGCGTGGGCGCTGCTGGCGATGGGCGTGGGTGCGCTGTTCCTCGTCAACCTGCTCCAGCCCGACGCCATCCGCACGATGACCCAGAGCGCGGTCGGCACCCTGGTGCTGGCGCTGTCGTGCGGGCTGTTCCTCACCGGCTTCGTCCTGGTCCGCCGCATCACCACCCGTATCGACCTCTGACCGCCCGGGCGGCCCGCAGCCGCCCGCCCTCCCGCCCCCCGAAACCGGCCCGCGAGCCCCCGAACCCCCGGAGCCCTCATGCCCTTCGCGTCCGTCCTGGCGCTCGGCCTCGGAGCCGCCGCGGTCGTCGCGGTCTTCTGCTGGGGCCTGTACCTGTTCACCAAGCAGAGCGAGGTGGCCGGCGACATCACCGCGGCGCCGCCCCGCGCCAAGCGGAAGTCGACGTTCGTCCTGAACCGCCTCACCGAACTGATCGGCCGCCCGTTCCTGGGTGCGGTGCGCGAGCTCGTCGGCGAGGAGCGCCAGGAGAGCATCCGCCTGCGGATCGAGGCCGCCGGCCGCCCGGAGGGCCTCACCGTCGAGCGCTACCTGCAGCGGAAGACGGGCGAGATCCTGCTCTACAGCAGCGCCGCCCTGCTGCTGTTCTCCCGCGACCAGACCATGCTGGCGCTGCTGGCGCTGGCGTTCGTCCTGCTGACCGACGCCGAGCTGCTGCTGAAGACCCAGCAGCGCCAGGACGACATCCAGCGCCAGCTGCCCGACTTCCTCGACGTCCTCGCGGTCAGCGTGGGTTCGGGTCTGGCCTTCCGCCAGGCGCTCGCCCGGGTCGCCGACGCGATGCCGGGCACGCTGTCCGACGAGTTCCGGATCGTGCTGCGCCAGATGGACCTGGGCACCAGCCGCAAGGACGCCTTCCAGGCCCTCCGCGACCGCAACTCCAACGAGTCGCTGGGGAAGTTCGTCACCGCCATCCAGCAGTCCGAGGAGCTGGGCGCCCCGCTGTCGCACACCCTGCTCAACATCGGCCAGGACATGCGCCGCCAGGACGCCCAGTACATGCGGCGCAAGGCCCAGCGCATCAATCCCCGGGTCACCGGGATCACGGCGGCGACGATGCTGCCCGGCCTCCTTCTGCTGGTGGGAGGAGCGATGATCTTGGGATCGGGAGTCGACTTCGGAGGTGTCTTCACCGGATGACTTATCCACAATCCATCGGCCGCCCCTACACAACTGGACGCGACACCCGTAACTTGATATCAACCGCCGGGGACCAAGATCCCCATGTTCGCTTCCGGGAGGGCTGAATGGCCAAACTGCTGGTGTCCCTGCACCTGAAGACACGGGAAATGATCATCAGTCGCCTCACCGCCCCCCGAGGAGACAGAGGAGCGAGCATTCTCGAGTACGCAGCGGTGATCATCCTCGTCGGCGGCGTAGCAGTGGCGATCATGCAACTAGAGGTTTTCAACGACATACCTACGACAATTTCACGAAGCATCCAGAATGTTCTGGACCCCTCTGAATAACTTCCGGAATCCATGACAAAGAGGACTGGAACCCGCAGGTCGGATCGCGACAACGGTCAGGCGAACTTGTTCATGCTCATCGGCTTGACCATTTCACTGATCGCGATACTTCTCCTCTTCGTGCGGGTAGGCAACGCCAACAACCTGCGGAGCGATGCCCAGACGGCAGCCGATGCAAGCGCACTCGCCGCCGCCGGAGTAGCTCGCGACAACGCCGCCGAGAAGCTCGCGAACGACGAAATCCCCTACAGCAGACTCTATGATCCGGCCGAAGGCAGGACAGCCGCCGAACATTACGCACAACAAAACGGCGCGACGGTCGAACGGATCCGTGCGAGCGACGACAGCCAAGGAAACCTCGGAAACATTGTACGCGTGGAGATTCAGACAACTGAGTGCCAGCGCGAACTTCAGGAAGACGGATCACGGCACTGGTCGGACACCGCCTGCGCGGATTCCGACGACCCCGACGCCGACACCTCGCACTCCGGAAACGCGGCCGCGATAGCCGAAGTGGTGGTGCCCGACTGCGAGTACACATTCGGCGGAACCGAGATCGTCGGACTGACCTGCGAGGGGGAGCGAGTCCAAAGCTTCGCTCACGCTCAGCAACTGATCGACGTGCGTCTCACCGACTCCGAGGGGCAGTACATATACAAACCGCTGGGCAACGCCCTGGCATTCGCTCCGCCGCGAGGAGAAAATCCATCATGAATGCACAGGGAGCAAGCAACAACCCTCGTGGGGTAGCCGCCACTATCCTGGCGCTGACGTTTCTGCTCTCTGCGTGTGTTACCAGTGGCGGCAGCGATGGCTCGCAGCAGAGCACGGGGACCGGTGGCCCGCCATCCGCGCCGCCCACTTCAGGTTCCGGCCCCCCGGTTCTGGCGAGCACCACGACCACCTCGACCGAGGCAGGCGCGAGCCTCCGTATCGACATACATTCTCTGCAGCGCCAGAAGAACGAGACGGCCGTGCTCGAGTTCTCCATCGAAAATCTTGGATCTCAAGAAGAGGCCAGCCTGCCTAACCCGCCACTTCAAGGCGAGGGATCCGCCGATGTGCAACCGTTTTCACTCATCGACGGCGCCAACAGGAAAAAGCATCTGCCGCTGCTCTATTCAGCGGGAAAGTGCTACTGCAGCGACTGGAGCGAGGCGACTATTGAGAGCGGCGAGTCCTTGAGCGGCTGGATCGCTTTCCCGGCGCCTCCCGGTGATGTGAAGTCGATGATCTTTGTTTCGGCCATCGCCCCACCGATACTCGATATTCCTCTGACCCGCAACGGAAATAACGTCGAGCATCCGGCGTCCGGAGAACTGGCGCCGCCGGAGATCTGGGACGTGCGTTCGCTCGAGGGCGACTTGGCCGGAAACACACGCGAGGAGACCGGTGACGAGGTGTCCATCTCACTCTCGACCGACGTGCTGTTCGCGGTCGGAAAATCAAATCTCACCGACAAAGCCGAGGAGAAACTCCGCCAAGTCGCGCTGGAAATCGATAACTCACCCAGCGAGACCGTGAAAATCGATGGCCACACGGACGACAGCGGCAACGCTTCCATCAACGATCCACTATCGGTCGACCGCGCCCAGGAGGTCAAGGAGTCACTGTCGTCCCTGGTCAGCCGTTCAGGAGTCGAATTCGAAGCCGAAGGGCACGGGGCAGACCGACCTATCGCGACGAACGAGACAGAAGAGGGGCGGAAGAAGAACCGGCGCGTAACCATAACCTTCGCCAGTTAGGAGTACAGCATGCCGATGCGCGTCGCTCGTGCTTCCGGAGTTCCACTCGTCGTCGTGTGCTCCATGGGGACCCTGCTCATGGTGGCGCCTGCGGGCCTGGCTTCCACATCGCCCCAGGAGACTCAGCCGCCGCAGTCAACACCCTCAGCGGGCTCAACTCCCTCCCTCGGCAGCAGCCAGACCAACGATGAGATCGACGACCTCCCGGATGCCACCGCCGATATTATCGGACTGGACGGATCGAAGAGCAGCGGATTCGTTTCCCTCACCGTGAGAATCACCAATAAAGGGACTTCCAAGGATATCCATTACGCCCAGTTCGAGAACCCCACCTACCTCTACCGGGAGGCGGTCTTCAGCGGGATATCCCTTATCGACGACGAAAAGGATAACCGGCATCACCCGGTAATGGATGAACACGATTACTGCCTATGTTCTGGGTACGCCCCACGGTTGCCCTTTTCAGCATTCGTACGGCCGGGGGAGTCGGTGGATTACTGGGCGATGTACCACGTGCCCAAGGAGCTGAATACGGTAGACGTGAAGATTCCGGGGTTCGATCCTATTGAGGACGTTCCCGTCGGGTGAGGTTCGGGTTCCACTGACGTGAGGAGGTCGGTGCGGTGACGGTGCCGAGGAAGCTGCTCGCTCGGCTGCATGGGCGCGGGAGTGAGCGCGGGGCGTCGATCCTGGAGAGCGCGGCGCTGATCGCCGTCGCCGCCGTGGTCGTGATCGGTCTCGCCAACACCTCGATCGGCGACACCCTCCACGACGCCACCCGTGAGTACGTCTGCCGCGTCGAAGGTCCCGACTGCGGCGAGGAGACCTGGGTCGAGCGCGAGCGTCCCGAGAAGCCCGAGGAGTACTCCTGGGCGCCCATGGCGAGTACCTGGAACGGCGAGGTCCAGGGCGAGGGCAGCGCCAAGGTCGCGATCCAGTTCGCGCTCGCCCAGCAGGGGAAGCCCTACGACTGGGGCGCGACCGGGCGGCAGTCCTACGACTGCTCCTCCCTGATGCAGGAGGCGTGGCGCGAAGCGGGCGTCTCGATCCCGCGGACCACATGGGATCAGAGCGGCGCTCTGCAGCACGTCCCCAAGAGCGGACTCAAGCCGGGCGACCTCATCTTCTTCCACACCATGTCGGGGTATCCGCCGCCCACGCACGTCGGGATGTACATCGGCGGCGGCAACATGGTGCACGCCGGCGACCCCGTCCAAGTCGTCCCGGTTCTCGGCAACCCGCATTGGGAGTCCCTCTGGGTGGGCCAAGCCCGTGTCCCGCAGGCGTGAGTCGGAAGGGTCGGTGACGTGGTGACGGTGCGTTCAACCCGTGGTTCAAACCGCGGTTCGTTCTGCCGGCGGGTGGTCGCGGCTCCCGCCGCGCTCGGTGCCGTGGTCCTGCTGACGACCGCGTGTGTCGGCGCCTCCGGCGGCCCTTCCTCCCACGAGGCGGTTCCCACGCCCGGCGACGCCGAGAACCGCGCCGAACTGGCGGAGGTACTGCCCGAGGCGCTGGGGGGCGGGGCGTCCGCGTCCTGGCGGTTGCTGAGCTTCGACAGCAGCGGGCTGATGACCGTCAACAGAGGACGGCTGAGCTGCGACGGCGACGGATCGGGCACCTACCTCGTCGAGGGCGGCGCCACCCGATCCACGCCGGAACAGGAGTTCGTCCCCGGACGCGAGTTCGACGAGCAGGACCTCGCCCCCGCCCAGACTCAGACCGCCGGTTCCGTCGCGACCGACGAAGGACTGCACGCCGAAGGCGGCGGCGACTTCTGGCCGGTCGACGAGGCGGAGGTCCCCACCGAGTACGCCGAGGACGTCGCCGCGGCACGCGGCGCCAACTGCTCGCACATCACCGCCACGGTCGCCACCAGCAGCGACCTGCGACTCATCGACGCGATCGAGGTCGACGGCGCACCCGTCGCCCACTGGAAGGGCACCGCCTACATCGACGAACTGCAGGAGAACGCCTCCGGCTACGCCCGGCAGGACTACGCGGAGCTCACCGCCATGAATCTGGGCGAGGCCGCGGTCGACGTCGAGCTGTGGGTCGACGCCGGAAACCGCCCGGTCGCCTATTACCAGAGCCTGCCTCCCGACCGCACCGGCCTGCAGCCCCGCTGGTTCGCGCTGTCCCTGAGCAACTGGAACAACGGCACATCCGTGACCGTGCCCGGAGACTGATCCGGGCGATGGCGCGTGCGTCGATCGCCGCACGCGCCGAGCCCGCCAGCCCACCGATCCGGCCCCCGGCGTCCCACGACCCCTGCTGATACGGCGCCGGCACCGCGCTCCGCGAACCGCCGCACGCAACCGGGCCGCCGACCGCTGACCGCCGCCCACGCGATATCCGCCGCCGACCCGCCCGCATCCGCGCCCGGGTGCCGCCCCGCGCGTACCGTGCGCCGCCGAACGCCGCCGCAGCGGTGGCCCGCCTCCCGAGCACGGACGACGCCGCCCAGCCCCGCCTCGCGCCGCCCTCCGCTTCCACGCCCTTGTTGCGAGGCCGACCATGGCTGCCCGACAGCGCCGCCGTCCGCTCCTTTTGTCCGCTCGCGTACGCACTCCTGCGCCCGCTCCCCCGACTATCCGCCCCTCCGCCCTCGCGGAGCGCCTCGATGCACCCCGCTTCCGGCTCCGCGTCCATCCGCACTCCCGCCGCCTTCGGGCCGCCGGCGACCGCGGCGCGGCCGCCCTGGAGTACGCGGGCGTCGTCCTCCTGGCGTGCACCCTCGGTGTCGCCCTGGTCGGCGCCACCGACTACGGCCAGCGGCTCCTGACCGAGGTGCGCCGCGCCGTCTGCACCGCGCTGGACCTCGGCGGGTGCCCGAGCGGCCCCGGCAGTGCGGACGGCTTCCTGCCCAAGCGCTGCGCAACCGACGAGCACCGGATCAGCGCGTCGGTGGGTGTCTCGGTCGTGGCCAGTCCCAGCGGCAGCGTACGCATCGGCGAGCGCGTCAACTCCGACGGCACCGCCGAGGTCTCGCTGACCCGGGGCCTGCACGCCACCGCGGATGCGCCCAACCCGCTGCACTGGGGCGGCGAACTGAGCTCCCTCGCCGAGGCCCGGGTCGGCGTGGGCGCCGGCGCGCACGGCGGCGCGACCGCCGCCCACGTCTGGACGTTCGCCACCGAGCGCGAGGCAGCTCGCTTCCGCGAACGGGTCGCCCGCTCCGAACACCTGGAGACCCTGGGCAGCGGAAGCGGCGCCTTCGACGCGCTGGGGTCTCGGATCGTCGGGGCCGCAGGCGACCTCTTCGGGTCGGAGACGACGGGCGCCCTGCCGCCGCCGGACCGCCGCGAGGTGTCGCTGAGCGCCGGACTCCATCTGGCCGGCGAGGCGGGCGCGAGCCTGGGCGTCCGCGACCGCGACCGCGACCGCGGCCGGGCCGCCGGCGGCGAGTCCGGTCGCCGGACCGGCGGGGCGACCGGTCGCCCCGCCGTCCCCGGTGGTGCAACGGCCGGCACCCCGCGCCCGGGCGGCTCCGCCCCCGCGGACGGAACCGGGACGGGCCGCGACCGGGTATCCAGCGACCTCGGCCTGCTGCACCTGGTCTCCGCCGGAGCCGAAGGCGACGCGTCACTCACCGAGACCGTCGACGAGCGGCGCGGCACCGTATCCCGGACGGTCGGGTTCCGCTTCGCCGAGTCGGGCGGCGTGGGCCCGCTCATGCCCCCGTCGGTGCTCAGGCCGCGGGACGCCCGCGACCGGATCACCCGCGCATCGGTGACGACCACCCGCGACCGCGGCACCGGCGAGCTCACCGAGGTCGCCGTCGAGACGGCGAACACCGACGACGGGAGCGGGCGCGTGGTCGGCACCGCCCGGCTGAAGGTGACCGACGCGAACCGCGCGACGGTCCGCCGCTGGCTCGCGGGCGGCGAGCCGTTGAGGGCGCTGACGTTCCTGGCCACCACGGGCCGCCCCAAGGACGCGGCCTCGCCGAAGGCGGCGGGCAGCGGGGAGGTCGGCGAGTTCGACCGCCTGCTGTACCGCGAGGCCGGCTACAGCGCCGTCGGCTACGCCACCCGGTCCGCCGGACGCGAGTTCAGCGCCGACGCCACGCTCAACGGCCTCTCGTTCGGCGGCGCCACGGGATGGGAGTCGGTGACCCGCACGGCCACCGGCGCGCGCTACCTGGCCGCGCCCGGCCCGGACGGGCGCCGCGAACTCGTCCCCTACGAGGAATGCGCGGGGTGAAGCTGATGCCGCACGACGACCCCGCGCCCGTCCACCGAGCAGGGTGCTCCCAGCCGGGACCCCGTCGGGCCGTCAGCGCGAGGCCGAGCCGCTTCCTGCGCGAAGCGCACCCCGTCGCTTCAGCTCCCGGAGCCCGGCGCCGCATGGACTCCGGCGAGATCGTCGCCCGATCGTGCCGACGATTCCGTCCCCTGGGCGGCGGCCGCCGCCGTGTGGCTCGCCGGCGGTCGATTCGCCCGCTGAGCACGCCGCACCGGCGCCGCGGCCGTCACCCATCCCGACCCGGACAGTGCACCGCGACGCTTCCACACCCGCCGCCCATCACCCTCAGCCCAACCACACCCCATTCAAAGCCGACCGAGCACCCAAGGAGCACCAATGGACCTCCTCCGCGCCTGGGCCGCGGGCGCCGCCGTGTGGCTCGCCTGGGCCGTCGCCAGCGCGCTGCTGCACCTGTGGCTGCTGCCGCTCGGGGCTCTCGACGTCCCCTCCCTGCGGCTGGCGTGGGTCGGGCTCACCACGCTGACCGGCTACCTCCTGGTCGCCCTCGCCGCAGGCCTGGCCCATCCGCGCGCACGCCGAGCCGACCGGGGCCGCCGCACCGCCGCCGTGTGGGCGCTGCCCGCCTTCGGCGCCCCGCTGGAAGGGGCGGCCCGGATCCCCCATCTCACCCACCCCTCGAACGGCGCCTCGGCGGTCGACTGGATCACCCTGGGCACGGCCGTCGCGATGATCGCCGCCGGAGCCGCGGCAGGTGGTGCCCTGGCCCGTTCGCTCCGCGCGCACACCGCACGGAGCCGCCGACCGCGAAATTCCTGAGAGGGACTTGACCTTGAAGCCGACTCGAAGGCCTACCGTCACGAGTGTGCAGACCATGCGGATATCACAGCTGGCCGAGCGCACCGGCGTCGCGGCGTCGACGCTGCGCTACTACGACGAGCGCGGCATCCTACCCGCTCGGCGCACCCGGTCCGGCTATCGCGTCTACGACACCGCCGATCTGGAACGCCTGCGCCTGATCACCACCGCCAAGCGGCTGGGGTTGTCGCTGGAGGAGATCGCCCGGCTCATCGACGTCTGGTGGGGCGGCGCATGCACCCAGGTCAAGGCGTCTCTGCGGCCGAGCGTCGCGGCACGGCTGGCCGCGGTCCGGAACCAGGCGGCGGAGCTTGAGCTTTTCGCCGACTCCCTGCGCGGGGCCCTCGACCGGCTAGACGCGCTTCCCGACGACCCGGGCCCCTGCGGCCCCGATTGCGAGCTGATCGACGTGACCGACTACATCACCCCGTCCGCCCCGCGGCCCGGTTCCGACCCGCGCGGAAGCGCGCCGGCCGTGGCGTGCTCGCTGGAGTCCGCCGACGCGACGGGCGAGCGGATCGACCGGTGGCGGGCGGTGCTGGCCGACGCGCGGCGCGAAGAGATCGAGGGCGGACTGCGCGCGGTGGTCCCGGCGGAGCGCGCTGGCGAGGTCGCCGACCTCGCCGCCGCCGAACAGCGCTGCTGCGCCTTCTTCTCCTTCGCGCTGCACTTCGCACACGACGCGGTGAGCCTGGAGGTCCGGGCGCCGAGGCAGGGGCGCCCGATGCTCGACGAGATCTTCGGCCCGGCCGACGCCGAGGCCGCTGGGGACCCCGGCGCCGCGACCGCCCGGTCCCCCGCGCGCTGACCGCAGCAGGGCGGCCGGACCTCCTGCACCCGCACCGGCCGCTCAGTCGGCGCGGTCGAGCATGCCGCGCAGCCGCCGCTGGATCTCCATCGCGGTCTCGCGGACCGCACCCAGCCAGAACAC
Source organism: Streptomonospora arabica (assembly GCF_039531585.1). Classification (NCBI taxonomy): domain Bacteria; kingdom Bacillati; phylum Actinomycetota; class Actinomycetes; order Streptosporangiales; family Nocardiopsidaceae; genus Streptomonospora; species Streptomonospora arabica. Next base: position 62,158 of record NZ_BAAAQI010000007.1, read on the forward strand.
CCTGTCGTCGGTCGCGCACACGAGTTCGTCCACCAGGTCGTGAAGCTCGGACCGTTCGTGCTCGGTCAGCGAGAACCCGTCACGCTGTCGGGGGACCACCGGATCGGCCCCGTCCGCGCTCATCGCCCCGCCCCCGCGAGCGCGCCTTCGAGGACCGGCCTGAACTCCGCGCCGAACTCCGCATGCCAGGAAATTTCGCCGGGCCGGATGTGCGCCGGCGCGGACGCTGCGTAGGGGCGGATCCGTGCGGCGGCCCCCGACCGCGCGTGGCGGGCGCACGGCACAACGGGCGACGCGGGCGCCGGAGCGTAGGACCGCGCCCGAGCAGCGAGGCGTGGCGGAGTCCGCCGGGCCGCCGGTTCTGGTGGAGTGCACCGAGGGATCGGGACGGTCGGCCGGGCGCCCTTATGCGCCACAGCACACGCTGGATAGGGTCGGTCATGTCATCAGCTCCTAGATAGCTGGTGGCCACGCCCTCGGGCCGTTGCCGCGGTCGCGAGGGCCTTGTCTGCCCGACCATACCTCAACCTTGACATAGCAAGCTATGGCTTACCTCACAATAACGAGCCAATCCGTGCCCATCTAAAGTGATTCCATGTCGCGGATTCCCCAGGGCTACGGTCCCGATAGTGAGATCGACCATGAGGCACCGGATCCCGTTTACCTCCAGCTCTGCTCGATCCTGGTGGCCAGGATCGAGAGCGGGCGGTACCAGCCTCAACGTGTGGTGCCTGGAATAGAACGCCTTGTCCAGGAGTTCGGAATCGCCCGCGGAACCGCTCGCAAGTCGTTGACGTATCTCGCCGATCTCGGCTACCTGCGCATCGTGAACGGCAAGGGCGCCTACGTCAGCGGAGACCGCTGAGTCTGCGGTCGCAGGGGTCTTTCGATGTCGAAAGTAGCCGAGGAAACCCATCCTGTCTATAGATGTTCATATATAGGAGCGACTATGTCTATATATGAGCTAGTTGGTCTGGATGGCTACTGTTCGACTGTGCAATACGATCCGACTCGACCGAAGTGGCAGCAGATCGCCGACGTACTCCGGCGACGCATCGACGAAGGCGTGTATCCAGCCCACCACAAGCTCTCCGAGGTGCAGCTGGAAGGCGAGTTCGAGGTTGCCCGCATAACGATGCGCAAGGCGATCAAGGCCCTGCGCGACGAAGGCAGAGTCGTAACCACGCCCGGCATGGGGTCCTTCGTCACGGCGACGGAAGCACCCGACTAGCTGTACTGACCATTGAGGCTGTGAACGGCGGGCGCTACTTCGGCTCGGGGGCCTCTGCTTGGGACTCGCTCGCGGCTTCGGGTTCCGCGTTCTTCTCGGCGCCGGGCCTCTCGCTCTCCCCCGGCCCGGGCTCGTCGGACCCGGTCGCCTCGGCTTCGGACGCCTCGTCTCCGGCGGCTGCATGCTCCGCCGCGCCCGCGTCGGTGCGGTCCCAGTAGGTGCGGGGGACGCGGACGCGGCTGCCCGTGGCCGACTCGACTACCGCGGGGGCCTGCAGGCGCCGCATCAGCAGGAAGGCGGCGGCAGCGCCGGCCAGCGCGACGGCCGTCCAGCTGAGGTAGAGCGTCCAGTTGACCCCGGCGCCGGTGAGCAGTCGCGCCGTGTCGACGGCGGTGCCGACCACCGGCGCGGCGAGGACCGCGAGCGCGTTGCGGCCGAACCGGTGGCGGTCGGGGGCCCGGTGGACCAGGGCGGATGCGACGACGGACAGGAAGTAGGCGGCGAAGCCGATCGCGCCCAGCCACAGCAGCGCCCAGCCGAAGCCGGCCACGTGTTCGGCGGGGGCGAGCAGTTGGAAGACGAGCGACCCGACGTTGGTCAGCATGAACCACGCCACCGCGCCGATGACCCACGCCCGGATGAACTCCACCATCGCCTCTCCGCCGATCCGCATCCGCCGACTCGTGTTCCCTGCTGGATTCTCCTGCTCGATATCCGACGCCCGGTCGCCGCCCCGGGGCGCGGCCGGGCCTGCCCGGTCCCTCACCCGGTCGCCCTTCGGCCCGCCGGCCGCCGCCCGGCCGGTCACCTCCGCCGGGCCGGGGGCCGCCCCGCGCAGGGGTCACCCGCCGGCGCCGAGCGGGCGCACAGTGCGGCGGCCCCCGAGTCTAGACCCAACCCGGCGAAGATCGGCAGGCTCCCCTGCCTTCGGAACCTCCGGAACCCGGACTCCCCGGCCCCCGCATTCTCCGGAGCCCGTATTCCCCGGCCCCCGCAGGATCCAGCGTCCGCCGCCTCTCCGCACCGCGGCTCAGCGCACCTCCGCCGACGTGCGGCCGCACACGGCGCTGCCCCCGACCATCGGATGGTCGGGGGCAGCGCCCGGGCCTGCCGGTCGGCCGCCTCGCGGTCCGCTCGGCGGTCTGTTCGCCTACTTGGTGATGCCGATGTCCTCGTAGTGGATCGACGCCAGGCCGTTGGCCCCCCAGTTGGCGATGTCGGGGCTGACCGCGTAGAGGCCGGGCCGCTGGAAGAGCGGCACCGCCATGCTCTGCTCCCAGAGCAGCCGGTCGATCTCGTTGGCCTTGGCCGCGTACTCCTGGGGATCGGTCAGCGTCGACAGCTCCTCGAACGCCGCGTTGATCTCGTCGGTGGTGAAGAAGTGCAGGTTGTTGCCCCAGTTGGGCTCGCCGTCCTCGGTCTCACCCACCGGACCCGTGAAGTTCTCCGCGTAGTACCCGGCGTAGGGGTTGGTGCTGGAGTACACGAAGGTCGTGGCGTCGTAGTTGCCCGGGACGATGTACTCCGGGAAGTAGGAGTTGATCGGCACGGTCTTGATGTTGACGCCGACACCGACCTCCTTCAACTGCGCCTTGGCGATCTCCGCCTCGTCCGCGGTGTTCTGCAGATCGGACGGGATGACCCACTCGAGCTGCAGCTTCTCGCCGTCCTTGGTGCGGACCTTGCCCTCGGCCTCCTGGGTCCAGCCGGCCTTGTCCAGCATCTCGGCGGCCTTCTCGGGGTCGTACTCCCCGTAGCCCTCGCTGTTGTCCTGGAAGCCGGTCTGGGTGGAGCGCAGCAGCCGGTTCACCGTCGGGTCGGTCGTCCAGTTGACGCCGCTCAGGGTCGCCTTGGCCATCTGCGACCGGTCGATCGCGTGCACCAGCGCATTGCGCACCTTGACGTCCGACAGGAGGCGCCCTTCGCCGCCGTTGAACGTCATGTGCCGGTAGGCGTTGTCGATGGCCTTGGTCAGCCGGACGCCGTCGGCATCCTTGAGCTGGTCGTAGGCGGCGGCGTCGTACCCCAGGTAGAACCCGTCGATCTCGCCGTTGTTCATCACGCCGGCGAGCGCGTCGTTGCCGTAGGTGTGGTAGACGATGGAGTCCAGCTTCGCCGGGTCTCCCCACCAGTCCTCATTGCGGTTCACCGTGACCGTCTGGGCGGTGTCGTCGAACTCCACGTCGCCGAACGGCCCGGCGGTGACCGGGAAGGCCTTCTTGTACGCCTCGTTGAACTTCTTCGGGTCCTCCATGTACTTCTTGGGGTACAGGGCGTCGAAGAGGCGGGGCCACTCGGCGAAGGGCTTTTTGAAGGTGAAGACCACCTCGAACTTGCTCTCGCCCTTCTCGACGTCGGTGATCCGCTCGTAGCCGGTCGTGTCACCGATGTCGAACTTGTCCGTGTTGTCGCGGTGCCCGCCGACGGTCTCCACCTGGGCGGCGTAGTCCTCCCAGGTGATGGAGTCGCCGGTGGACCAGACCGCGTCCGGGTTCAGCTCGAAGGTGAGCTCGGTGCCGTCCTCGCTGATCTCGCTGGAGAGGACGTAGTCCTTGTCCGGGTGGGGCTCGCCGCTCTTGTCGAAGTAGTGCGCCTGGGGCAGCACCGCGGAGGCGATGCGTTCGGCGTTGGCGAGGTTGCCCTGCGTGTGGTGGACCTGGTACTGCGGCGGATACTCGTTGATGCCCCAGTGGAACGTCCCGCCGTCCTTCAGCTCCGAGCGGTCCGTCTTGTTGATGTCGATCGCGGGGATGTCGGCGAGGGTCTCCTTGTTCTCGCTTCCCTCGTCACCGCCTCCGCCGCAGGCGCCGGCCATCAGGGCCAGAGCCACGAGCGGGGCGCCGACCTTGGCGGCGCGTCTGATTCGCACGGGGGTTCTCCTCACTGGGCTGCTGTTCGGGGGGATCGGTGGGTCGGTGGGTCGGTACAGTGCGGTCCCGCGGACGGTCAGAGGACCGCGTCGGGCTCGGCGTAGTGGCAGGCGGCGGCCTGGTCGGCCGCCCCCGCCACCCGGTGCTCCAGTTCCGGCTCGCGTTCGCGGCAGGCGGTGCGCTCCTCCTCGCTGAGGACGGCGAACTTCTGGCACCGCGTGCGGAACCGGCACCCGGACGGCGGGTCGGCCGGGTTGGGCAGATCGCCTTGGAGCACGACGTGCTCGCGCCGCCGCTCCTTCTCCGGGTCGGGCAGCGGGATGGCCGACAGCAGCGCCTTGGTATAGGGATGCGTGGGCCGCCGGTAGATCGACTTGACGTCGCCGATCTCCACGATCTTGCCGAGGTACATCACGGCCACGCGGTCGGCGATGTGGCGCACCACCGAGAGGTCGTGCGCCACGAACAGGTAGGAGAGCCCCAGCCGTACCTTGAGCTCCTCCAGCAGGTTGACCACGCCGGCCTGGATGGAGACGTCCAGAGCGGAGACGGGCTCGTCCAGCACCAGCAGCTTCGGCTCCAGCGCCAGTGCCCGGGCGATGCCGATGCGCTGCCGCTGGCCGCCGGAGAACTCCGCGGGCGAGCGGGTGACGGCCGAGGGGTCCAGCCGCACCAGGTCCATCAGCTCCATCACCCGCGAGCGGATCCGCTCTTTGGAGTAGCCGTGGGTGCGCAGCGGTTCGGCGATGATCTCGAACACCCGCATGCGCGGGTCCAGCGAGCTCATCGGGTCCTGGAAGACGACCTGGACGTCGCGGCGCACCGCCATGCGCTCGCGGCCGGACACCCGCCCCGAGCGCTTGCCGAGCACCTCCACCGTGCCCTGCTGCGGCGCGTCGAGGCTGAGGATCTCCATCAGCGTGCTGGACTTGCCGCAACCGGACTCGCCGACCAGGCCCAGGGTCTCGCCTTCGCGGATGTCGAAGCTGAGGCCGTCGACCGCGAAGACGGTGCCCACGCGCCGCTTGAACAGCGCGCCGCGCATCAGCGGGTGGTGCTTGGCCAGGTCCTCGACGCGCAGCACGGTCTCGCGGTCCTCGCGCGGCACCTGCGCGACCGGGTTCTCCGCGATCTCGCTGACCGGGTACACGTCGCGGGCCGTCCACTCGTTGGCCTCGATCTCGCCGGCGCGGATGCACGCGGCGCGGTGGCCCTCGCCGCCGACCCGCTCAAGCGGCGGTTCGCCGGCGTCGCACTCGCTCGTGGCGATCGGGCAGCGCGGCGCGAAGGGGCAGCCGGGCGGCATGTCGGTGAGACTGGGCGGGTTCCCCTTGATCGGGATGAGCGGGGCCTTCTCGTCCTCGTCCAGGCGCGGGACCGACCCCAGCAGGCCCATGGTGTAGGGCATGCGGGTGCGGTAGTAGACGTCGTCGACGGTGCCCGTCTCGACCAGCCGGCCCGCGTACATCACCTGGACGCGGTCGACCAGGCCGGCGACCACCCCCAGGTCGTGGGTGATCATCAGTACGGCGGCGCCGGTCTCGCGCTGGGCCGCCTTGAGCACCTCCAGGATCTGGGCCTGGATGGTGACGTCCAGCGCGGTGGTGGGCTCGTCGCAGATGATCACGTCGGGGTCGTTGGCGATCGCGATCGCGATCATGACCCGCTGGCGCATACCGCCGGAGAACTCGTGCGGGAAGGCGCGCTGGCGGCGCTCGGCGTCGGGGATGCCCACGAGGGTGAGCAGTTCGACGGCGCGCTTCTGGGCGTCGGCGCGCGAGGTCTGCGGGTTGTGCACGCGCACCGCCTCGGCGACCTGGTCGCCGACGGTGTAGACGGGTGTCAGGCCGGAGAGGGGGTCCTGGAAGACCATGGAGATGGCGCGGCCGCGCTTGCGCGACATGGCCTGGTCGTCCAGCCCGAGCAGCTCCTCGCCGTGCAGCCGGATCGAGCCGCTCACCCGCGCATAGTCGGGCAGCAGTCCCATGGCGGCCATCGACGAGACCGACTTGCCCGATCCGGACTCGCCGACGATGCCCAGGATCTCACCGCGGCGGACCTCGTAGCTGACACCGCGGACCGCGGTGACGTCGGGGTTGCCCCGCCCGCCGGGGAAGCCGACCTGCAGGTCGCGGACCTGCAGCACGGGGACTTCGGCGCCGTCCGGCCCGGGCGCCGCCTCGGCGTGCTCCCGGGCGGCCGTGCCACTGGTTGCGGTCATGGCGGTATCCCCCTTAGGTCCTGCTCTTGGAGTGCGGGTCGAGCGCGTCGCGCAGCCCGTCGCCGACGAGGTTGACGGCCAGGACGAGCACGATGAGCAGCCCGGTGCAGAACCAGAACGTCCACGGGAAGGCCAGCGCCTGGCGCGCCCCCTCGGCGATCAGCGAGCCGAGGGTGACGTCGGGCGGCTGGACGCCGAAGCCGAAGTACGACAGCGCGGTCTCCAGGATGATGGCGGAACTGACGTTGATCGTCGCGTCCACGATGAGCAGCGACGACATGTTGGGCAGGATGTGGCGCAGGATGATCCGGCCGTGGCTGACGCCCATGAACCGGGCCGCGAGCACGTACTCGCGCTCCTTGAGCGAGATCGTCATGCCGCGCACCATCTTCGCGGTGACCATCCACATCAGGCTGGCGAGCAGCAGCACGAAGACCACCCAGCCCTGGTCGCGCAGAACCGGGTAGAGGATGGCCAGGATCAGAAACTGCGGCAGCACCAGGAACAGGTCCGTGAACCACATCAGCGCGCGGTCGGTGAAGCCGAGGTAGTAGCCGGCGAACGCGCCGACGAGCGCGGCGATGACGGTCGTGGCCAGCGCGGCGCACAGGCCGATGAGGATCGACTTCTGCAACCCGACCATGGTCAGGTGGAAGATGTCGCGGCCGGTGTTGCCGGTGCCGAACCAGTGGTCGGCGCTGGGCGGGCTGCGGAACGCGGTGAAGTCGCGCTCGTCGAACTCCCACGGGCTGAACAGCGGCCCCAGCCACGCCATCGCGATCAGTGCGACGATGATGGCCAGCCCGATCACCACCCGCCGTGTGGCCAGCAGCTCCCTGGCCAGCGAGGCCCACCGGCCGGAGATCTCCACTACGGCGGCGTCCGAGGCCACGGCCTCGCGCTCGGCTGACATGCTCATCGGGTCTCCTCCAACACTGTGCCCAGCGGGTGGGCCGGTGCGGCGCGCAGGGCGCGGCGGGCGGTCCGGCGGGTGGCGGCCATGCTCAGCTCACCCGGACCCGGGGGTCGAGCCATGCGTAGAGCACGTCGGACAGGAAGGACGCGGCCATGACGCACAGGGCCATGAAGAAGGTGACGGCGGCGACCGCGTTCACGTCGTTGGTGACGATGGAGTCCACCACCCACGCGCCCATGCCGTGCCAGCCGAAGATCTTCTCGGTGAAGGTGGCGTTGGCCATCAGGATGCCGACGGTGAAGGTGAAGTAGGTGATCGTGGGGATCAGCGCCGTGCGCAGGGCGTGCTTGAGCATCGCCGCGCGGCGGGTGAGGCCCTTGGCCATCGCGGTCCGCACGAAGTCCGATCCGAGCACATCGAGCATCATGTTGCGCTGGTACCGGCTGAAGACGGCGAACAGCGACAGCGACAGCGACAGGGTGGGCAGGATCGCGTGCTGGACCCGGTCGAGCACCGTGGCCCAGAGCCCTCCGTCGAGGTTGGCGCTGTACTCGCCGCCGTACTCCAGTAACCGCATGCCGGAGACGTCGTTGATCCACACGGCTGTGACCTGCAGGGTGACGGCGACGACGACGGCGGGCACCGCCATCAGGAAGAACGCGGCGACGGTGGCGGTGCGGTCGAACCTGCCGTACTGGCGGATGGCGGAGTAAGCGCCCACGGCCACGCCCACGGTCGCGCCGATGAGCGTGCCGGCCGTGATCAGCCGCAGCGTGACGCCCGCCTTGCGCGCGATGGCCTCGTTGACGCTCTCGTCGGTGATGGTCTGGCCGAAGTCGCCGACCGCGACACCGGCGACCCAGGTGGCATAGCGCTCGGCCAGCGGCGTCTCGTCGTTGAGGTTCAGCTTGTCCAGCTGCCTCTCGATCGCCTGCTCGCTGGGCGGGGGCTGCTGCTGCTCGAAATAGCTGCGCGGGCTGAGAGTCGTCGCAGCGATCAGATAGGCGATGCTCGACGCCAGAAAGATCAGGACGAGATAACTCAGCAGTCTCCTGATCAAGAACTTCGCCAACTGATGCCCCTACCTCATCGCCCGGACGGACTGCCTCGGAACAACCCGGTGAATCGGCGCGGCCCGGCGGGCACGCCCGGTAACGACGTACTCACACAGACGCAGTCGGCGCAAGGGAGGGTGTCCGGTTCCGCCGGAGGGTCGGCTCTCGACGGCGACCGCATCCCACTTACATCCGATTCACGGTCAGTGATCCGAATTCACACGAGTTTGGGCCGTTTGCAGACACTGAAGGGTTACCGGCGCATCAAGAAAACGCAACGGGAGTTGCTTTCCTGCATCTCAGTGCCCACATCGGAAGGATAGTAACCCCTCCTTCCGGCGCCCGGTGGCGGAGGCGAGGAATTCGCGGCCCGGCCCGTGCGGCACGATCGGGAGCCGCGCGGCGCCGGTTCTCCCAGCGTGTGCGGGCGCCCGGTCCGGGCGCCCGCACGCGGAGCCGCCGCCCGCGGATCGGCGGGCGGCGGCGACCCCGCTTCGCGGCGCTCAATGATCGCTGGAGCGCTTCCAGATGTTGACGCCCAGATCCACCGCGTGCCGGTCGATCTCAGCGAGCTCCTCTGCGGTCAGCGCCGGCGCGCGCACCGCCGCAAGGCTGTCCTCCAGCTGCTCGACACTGCTGGCGCCGATCAGGGCCGAGGTGACCCGCGGGTCGCGCAGCACCCAGCTGATCGCCAACTGGGCGAGCGTCTGCCCGCGCCGGCGGGCCACCTCGTTCAGGGAGCGGATCAGGTCCAGGTTGCCCTCGGCCAGCCACTCCCGCGAGAACGACCCGGCGCGGCTGGCCCGCGATCCCTCGGGCACGCCCTGCAGGTAGCGGTCCGTCAGCAGCCCCTGCGCCAGCGGCGAGAACACGATGCAGCCGGCCCCCGCGCCGTCGAGGGCGTCCAGCAGGCCCTGCTCCTCGATCCAGCGGTTGACCATCGAGTAGGAGGGCTGGTGAATCAGCAGCGGCACGCCCATCTCGCGCAGCAGCGCGGCCGCCTCGGCGGTGCGCTCGGCGGAGTAGGAGGAGATCCCGGCGTAGAGCGCCCGGCCCGACTTCACCGCCGCGGCAAGCGCCCCCATCGTCTCCTCAAGCGGGGTGTCGGGGTCGTAGCGGTGGCTGTAGAAGACGTCGACGTAGTCCAGGCCCATGCGCGCCAGCGACTGGTCCAGGCTCGCCAGCAGGTACTTGCGGGAGCCGCCGCCGCTGCCGTAGGGGCCGGGCCACATCTCGTAGCCCGCCTTGGTCGAGACGACGATCTCGTCGCGGTAGGCGCGGAAGTCCTCGCGCAGGATGCGGCCGAAGTTCAGCTCGGCCGCGCCCGCGGGCGGACCGTAGTTGTTGGCCAGGTCGAAGTGGGTGACGCCCAGGTCGAAGGCGCGCCGCAGGATGGCCCGCTGGCTCTCCAGCGGCCGCGAGTCGCCGAAGTTCTGCCACAGGCCGAGCGAGACCTCGGGCAGCCGCAGGCCGCTGCGCCCGCTGCGCCGGTAGGGCATCCGCCCGTCGTAGCGGTCGTCGTCGGCCCGGTGGACACCGGCGCTGGGGACGTCGAGTCGGGGTATGTCGTTCTCTCGCACCATGGGCCCGATCATCCCACCGCACCCGGGGTGTCCGCGCGCGCTTCCGGGCGGCGCGGCACCGCAAGCGCGCGGTCCGCCCCCGCACCGGATGCATGTGTGGGAGCGGGAGCGGGGGCGGACCGTGCGGCCGCCGGCGGCCCGGGGGAAAGCCCCGGACCCGAACCGGCGACGGCCTTCTCAGCTGCCGATGTCCTTGCCGCGGCCGTGCCAGATCGACACCACCGACGGACGCGGGAACCCCTCGTGGTCGGGCCAGGTGCTCTGCGGCTCCTCGTAGCTGCCGCCGTCACCGGGGTGCTGCGGCGCGATGAACACGGTCTTCTGGTCCTCGGTGATCAGCGGCCCGCAGCACTCGGCGCCGTTGGGGACCCGGGCGAACATCGTGAGGTGGCCCTTGTGCCGGCCCTCCACCGGGACGGCGAACAGCCCGTCGTTGCCCCACGCCATGCCGTCGGTCGAGATCCACAGGTTGCCGTGCCCGTCGAAGGTCAGGTTGTCCGGCGAGGAGACCGCCGTGACCTCGGACTTGTCGAACCCGGCGAAGTAGGTGGCCGGGTCCTCGGGATCGCCGCAGACGATCGGCACGTCCCAGCGGAACCTCGTGGCCGCCGCGTCGTTGTGCCGTTCGGTGATCTCCAGGATGTGGCCGTAGCGGTTGGGGCCGCGCGGGTTGGGCTCGTCGGCCTGTCCGGGCTCGCGCGCGCTGTTGTTGGTCAGCGCGCAGTAGATCTTGCCGGTGACCGGGCTGGCCTCGATGTCCTCGGGGCGGTCCATCTTGGTCGCGCCGGCCTTGTCGGCGGCCAGCCGGGTGTGCACGAGCACCTCGGCGACGGTGAAGCCCTCGACGAAGCTCTCCTTGTGGCTGGCGAGCGGGATCCACTCGCCCCAGCCGTCGAACGCGCCGTCGGAGGGCAGCTTGCCGGACCCGTCGAACTCCTTCTCCGGGCTGTCGCCGCGCAGCTTGGCGACGTAGAGCGTGCCGGACTCGAGCACGCGGCTGTTGCCGCGCCGCGAGCCCCTGCGGTAGCGGCGCTCGCTGACGAACTTGTAGATGTAGTCGAACCGCTCGTCGTCGCCCATGTAGACCGCGACCCGGCCGTCGCGGGTGATGCGGATGTTGGCGCCCTCGTGCTTGATGCGGCCGAGCATGGTGTGCTTCTTGGGCGTGGAGTCGGGGTCGTAGGGGTCGATCTCGACCACGTAGCCGAAGCGGTTGGCCTCGTTGGGGTGGCGGGAGAGGTCGAAGCGCTCGTCGACCCGGTCGAAGCGGCGGTTGTCCGCGCGGGTGTCGCCCTCGGTGGCGATGCCGTAGCGGGCCAGCGCGGGCTTCGACTCCTCGGGGGCGTCCTCGCCGCCGACGAAGTACTGGTTGTAGTTCTCCTCGCAGGTGAGGATCGTGCCCCAGGGGGTGGTGCCGCCGGCGCAGTTGTTCAGCATCCCCAGCACGCGGGTGCCCTCGGAGTCGGCCTCGGTGCGCAGCAGCTCGTCGCCCGCCGCCGGACCGGTCAGCTCCATCGGGGTGGAGGCCGTGATGCGGCGGTTGAAGCGGCGCCGGCCGCGGGAGAGCCGCCAGCCCCCGGTGCGCCTGCCGCGGCCGCGGCCGCGGCCCTCGAACTCGCGCCGGATCTCCACGACCGAACCGCCGTGGGCGGCCATGGCGATGCGGATCTGCTCCGGGTCGGCGTCGTTGCCGTCGGTGTAGCCCTCGAACATCAGGGCCTCGTTGGTGTACTCGTGGTTGACCCACAGCAGCCCGCGGTCGCGGCCCAGCGGCTGGAACCCGACGAAGTCGCAGTTGTAGCCGAACTGCTTGGCCTGGGCCTCGGCCGTCTGGGCGGTGAAGTCGAACTCCGGCGCCTCGGGCAGTACCGGGTCGCCCCAGCGGACCACGACGCGCTGCTCGTAGCCGTCGGGGATCTCCACCGCGTCGCTGGTGCCCGGCTGGAGGCCCTCGAACCTCAGCCGGGGGTTGCCGCGGCCGCGGTGGTTGTCGGCCAGGGCGGGGGCCAGGCCTCCCAGCCCGGCCGCGGCGGCGGTCGCGCCGGCGCCCACGGCACCCGCGCGGAGCATGTTCCGGCGTGAGAGCGCTGTCGCGGCGACCTCGCCGAAATACGTGTTGTCGCTGGTGTTGGGCGCGTCGTGGAAGCAGGCGTCCCCGCAGCGAAAGCGGCACGTCTGGCGGGACCGGCCTCCACCGAGCTGCCCGAGCAGCGGCAGCGAACGGCGATGCGGCGCGGATTGCGGCACTGGGTCCTCCTATGGCTCGCGGGGATAACCGTCGACCGGAGGCGCGGAACGGTCGCGGACGCCGCGCCCGGCCGGAGCGGGTCCGGGCAGGTGAGGGGTGCCCGAACTTCCATGACCATGGCGGAGTCGTCGTTCGCCGGCGTGAATCCGCCGTGAATGGGCCGCCAACTCCTCGGCACACCTGCCGTCCACCCGCGGCCCCGTACCGGCCTGCGGCAAAGCCGCGGCGGATCGCGGACGCGTGCCGGCCGACCCCGCCGGCCGGGTGCGGACACGCCGCCGCCCCTCGCGGCGCGGCCTGCGCGGCCCGCGCGGCCATCGGACGAACGTGCCCATACCCGCATCTCCTACCCACTCAGGGAGTCGGTCCATCGCCGTGGAAGCCCGCGCCGCCCACCGATCCAGACACACAGGTTACGGGAACAACACGGTCCGTAACGAGAGACATACCACCCCCACCTGTCTCACGAGAAGTCAACCCGCGTATTCTGTCCGTGGATGTGACCTCCGAGGCTGTGAGGTCAGGCCCCACCGACCCCGCACACCGCACGACACCGACCCGATGAGCGATCCCCTCGCGCCCGCGCCTCCCACGCGTCGTGACCCCCGCCGGGCACGAACGCCTCCGGCACGGCGTCGCTCACCGTCACCGCGGCACGTTCGCGGCGTGGCGCGCCACAACGTCACAGGGGAGTGAGACCCGTATGCCCGAGACCCCTTCGGCGGGACCGCAAGGCCTCACCGGCCCGCGTACCCCGCCGGTCGCCGCGGGCACCACCAGTCCTCCGTCCACCGAACCGGCCCACACCATGGAAGAGCCCCAACCGCCACCGCCGTCCAGATCCGAGTTCCGCGGCCCGCTCGCACGGCGCCGCTTCCCCGGACTCGCCAGCCAGATCCACCACGCGCGCCGCTTCGTCGAACGGATGCTGGCGCCCTCACCCCAACTGACCACGGCGACCCTGCTCACCAGCGAACTCGCCACCAACGCCATCACGCACAGCGCGTCGGGCATGCCCGGCGGGAAGTTCGAGGTCACCGTCGACCTCGGGCGGGGATGGGCGCGGGTCGAGGTCCGCGACCTCGGCAGCCCGGAGCGGCCCCGGCCCCAGCACCGCGATCCCTACGACGTCAGCGAGCACGGGCGCGGCCTCGACCTGGTCGACGCGCTCGCCTCGACGTGGGGCGCCGAGTCGCGCCCCGACGGCCTGGGCCGGCGGGTCTGGTTCGAGCTGATGTGGGACGAGGAGGCCGAGGGCGCCGCGCCCGCCGCGGCCGAGTGAGGTCCGGCGGTCCGCACCCGCGGTCAGGTCCGCCGGCGCGGAGCGACGACCGCGGATGCGGATCCGCTGGGGGCGCGCGCCCCCGCCGCACATGACGAAGGGCCTCCCGCTCGGGGAGACCCCCGTCGTCGTGGAATGAGTCGGCAGGTCGGGCAACTGGCTGGGCGAAAGCCCATGAACTAGGCGTCCTCCTCGGTGTCGGGAGGGGTGCTGGGCAGCCGGTACTTCTCGTAGAGCTCGCGCGCGTAGTCCTTGGCTTCCTGGGAGGGCTCGTCGCCGAGCTCCTCGCGGACGAGCTCGTCGAGTTCCGTGTCCTTGCGTTCCATATCTGCAGCTTGCCTTTCGTGGGGGCTCGATCACAAATCAGCGCCCCGGAGACCCGCCGATCCGCACGTCGCGCGGAGCGCCTCCGCCGCAGGGCGGCGGGCGGCGGGCGGCGCGGAGCCTGCGAAGGCCCCGCGCGCGGCACAGCCGTCTCCCGCCGGGGGTGCCCGCGCCGGCCGGAGAACACGGCGGCCGCCGCGGAGAACTCCCGCGGCGCCCCCCTTCCGTACTCGGACCGGGCCCGACTTCCTAGGCGGAGGAGGACCCGGAGTCGCCGTCGGTCGCCGCCGGCGCCGGCTCCTTGCCGTCCTGCTCGTCCGCATTCTCCCGGCCCTTGGCGCGGGCCTTCTCCAGCGCCGCCTCGCGCTTGGCGCGGCGCCGCTCGGCACGGCGCTCCTTGCGGCCCTCGGCCATGGTGTAGAGCACCGGGACCAGCACCAGTGTGAGCAGCGTCGACGTGATCAGACCGCCGATCACCACGATCGCCAGCGGCTGGGAGATGAACGCCCCGCCGCCGGTGATACCCAGCGCCATCGGCGTCAGTGCGCCGACGGTGGCCAGCGCGGTCATCAGGATGGGGCGCAGCCGGTGCCGCGACCCTTCCACGACCGCCTCGCGCAGGTCCATGCCGTCGTTGCGGTACTGGTTGACCAGGTCGATGAGCACGATGGCATTGGTGACGACGATGCCGATCAGCATCAGCATGCCGATCATCGCCGCCAGGCCCATCGGCTGGCCGGTGGCCAGCAGCAGGCCGATCGAGCCGGTGGCCGCGAACGGGATCGACACCAGCAGGATCAGCGGCTGCATGAGGCTCTTGAAGGTCGCCACCATGATCAGGTACACGATGGCGATCGCGGCCAGCATGGCGATTCCCAGCTGGGTGAACGCCTCGCTCTGGTCGGAGCTGACACCCCCGATCTGGGCGCTGGCACCCTCGGGCAGGTCGAGGTCGTTCAGCGCCTGGGTCAGCTCGGTCGAGACCGCGCCGAGGTCGTCGGCGGTCGGCGAGGCGCTGACGGTGGCGCTGCGGACGCCGTCGGAGCGGGTCAGCTCCGGCGCCTGCATGACCTCCTCCACGTCGGCGACCTTGTCCAGGCGGATCTCGTCGCCGGTGCCGGTGGTCAGCTTGAGGTCCTCCAGGTCCCCGATACTGGCCGGCTTGGCGATGTCGCGCACCACCATGTCGTGCCGGGTGCCGTCGATGGTGGCGGTGCCGACCTCGGAGCCGCTGAACGCCTGGGTGACGGCCTGGCCGATCGCCCCCTCGGTCAGCCCCTCCTCGGCGGCCTTCTCACCGTCGACGTCGACCTCCAGCGCGGGCTGGGAGGCGGCGATGCTGTTCTCGACATCGGCGGCGCCGGGGATGTCGCGGACGGCACCCTCGACCATGTCGGCGGCCTCGACCAGGGTCTCCCGATCGTCAGCGCGGACCTCGACCTCCAGGGAGGTGCCGCCGGCGGCACCGGCCGTCGCGACCCGCAGCTCGGTGTCGGTGTCGACCCCGTCCATGGCGTCGCGCAGCTTGTCCGACAGCCCCGCCTGCTCCAGCTCCGGGTCGGCCGTGACGGTGTAGGTGACGGTGTCGGCGCTGCCGCCCATCATCGCGGCCATGCCGCCTCCGCCGCCTCCGATGGAGGTCTGGTAGGACTCCACCCACGAGAGGCCGTCGAGGGCCTCCTCGACCTTCTTCGCCTCGTCGTCGGCCGCGTTGAGCGAGGTGCCCTTGGGCAGCTCCTGGGTGACGGAGTAGGTGTTCTGCCCCTGGTTGCCCAGGAAGCTGGTCTGCAGGCTGCCGGCCGCGACGAAGGTGCCCACGAGGATGAGAACGGAGGCCGCCAGCGTGGTGATGCGGTGGCGGGTCGCCCAGCGGATGATCGGCAGGTACATGCGCTGCAGCGGGGTGCGCAGCTCGCGCTGGTGCTCCTCGGCCTTGATCCGCTCCAGTTCCTCGGGCGGGACGATGCGCGGGCGCATGAACCAGTAGGCCAGCACCGGGATGATCGTCAGCGACACCAGGAGCGAGGCGCCCAGGGCGAGGCTGACCGTGACCGCGAAGGGCCGGAACAGCTCGCCGGTCTGCCCGCCGACGAAGCCGATCGGCAGGAACACCGCCATCGTCGTCAGCGTGGCCGACGTGATGGCCGTGGCCACCTCCCGCACACCCGTGTAGACGGCGTGGAACTTCTCCTCGCCGTAGGCCATGTGCCGCTTGATGTTCTCCAGCACGACGATGGAGTCGTCGACCACGCGCCCGACCGCGACCGTGAGCGCGCCCAGGGTCAGCAGGTTGAGCGAGTAGCCGAACGCCTGCATGCCGAGCATCGCCACCAGCAGCGAGACCGGGATGGACACGGCCGTGACCAGGGTGGAGCGGATCGACAGCAGGAACACCAGGATCACGACGATCGCGAAGAGCAGGCCCAGCCCGCCCTCCTCGGCCATCGCCACGATGGAGTCGTTGATGTAGGGCGCCTGGTCGAAGACCACGGTGACCTCGGCGTCGTCGCCGAGCATCGGCTCGATGTCATCCAGCGCTGCGGTGACCTCGTCGGAGATCTCGACGGTGTTGCCGTCGGGGGTCTTGGTGATCATCACGCCGAGGCTGGGGTTGCCGTCGGTGCGGGTGATGCTGGAGGCCTCGTCCATGCGCAGTTCGACGTCGGCGAGCCGGCCCAGGCGCATCGGGTCGGCGCCGGGAGCGGCGGCTCCGGCCGCACCCGCGGCCGCACCCGCTCCGGCGGCCGCGCCGGCACCGGCGCCGGCGCCCGCGGCGCCGCTCCCGCCGGCGGACGGGGTGACCCAGACGTCCTTGACCTGGTCGACCGACTGCAGCTTGCCGCCGGTGGTGACGGTCAGCGTCTCGCCGTCCTGGGTGATGTCGCCGCCGGGGGTGAGTGCGCCGCTGGCCTGGAGCGCGCCGGTGAGGTCGCCGACGGTCAGGCCCTCGTCCTCCAGCTTGTCGTCCTTGGGCTCGATGACGACCGAGGACTCGCGGATGCCGGTGACCGTGGCCGCGCGCACGCCGTCGATGGACTCGAGCTCGGGCACGACCTGCTCCTTGAGCGGGTCAGCCAGGGCCTGCTCGTCGCCGTCGCCGGCTCCGGCGGCCAGCATGACGACGGGGATGTCGTCGGTGCCGAACGCGGTGACCGAGGGGTCGACGTCGTCGGGCAGCATCGGCTCGGCCTGGTCGACGGCCTGCTGGACGTCGCGCACGACGGCGTCGCTGTCGTCGCCGTAGTCGAACTCGGCGGTGACCTGCACCGATCCGGTGCTGGAGGTGGAGGTGTAGCTGACGACCCCGGGGACGCCCTGCACCGCCTGCTCCAGCGGTTCGGCGACGTCGGTCTCGACGACCTCGGGCGAGGCGCCCTGGTACTGGGCGTTGACCATCACCATCGGAACCTCGATGGAGGGCATCAGAGCGCGCTGGGTGTTGAACGTCGCCAGCGTGCCGAAGACCAGGGCAGCCAGGGTGATGAGCAGGATGAGCGCCCGGTTGCCGAGGGAGATCCGTGCTAGCCGGTTCACGCCGTCCCCCTAACCCGCTGCGCGCCCGCTCGTGGGAATAGGCCGGATGGGACGCCAAGAGGGCACTTGGCAGATTGGGACATGAGAGTCGTTACTCCTCGAAGAATGGCTTCTCGCGCTGCAAACGGCACCGCTGCGACGAGCGGTAGACGAACGAACTGCCGTGCGGTCGTCGGCACGGGGGAGCCGCACGGGGTACTGCCGGGCACGCTGCAAACACGATACTTCGCGAGTTGGGGCGAATTCCCCCCGAGTGAGCCGAGATCAGGTGGCTGTCAGGGACGTGTCAGGGGTCTATCAGGGTCGCCCCCGCGTCCGGACTCCTGCTGTGAGCGGCGCCGACGCGGCGCGCGCTCAGAGGCGGCCGCCGCGGCCGGCTGCGCGGGGGGCGGCGCCGGGCCGCATTCGGCCACCGCGGGCGGGTGCCGGAGGACAGCCGCATTCGTCGCTCGGCGGGGCGGGGAGGCGCGGGGGCACGGTCCCGCCACCGGCGGCGCGGCGCATCGCGCACGGGGCCGCTCAGCCGGCGGGAACCGGGGTGTGCTCGCCCGGCGGCACGTGCTCGGCCGCCACGCCCCACACGACGCGCAGCAGGTCGTCGAGCGCGTGCGCGAGGGAGTCGTCGACGAGCTCGTAGCTGACCTGGCGACCGCGCGCGGTGGTGGTCACCAGGCCGCACTCGCGCAGGCAGGCCAGGTGGTTGGACACGTTCTGCCGGGTAAGTCCCAGGTGCTCGGCGAGGTGGGCCGGGTAGTCCGGGCCGTCGAGGAGCGCGAGCAGGAGGCGGCAGCGGGTGGGGTCGGCCAGCGCCCGGCCCAGGCGCTGGATCGCGGCGAGACGCTGCTCGGAGGTCAACATGAAAACCATTTTACAGTAGTTGCTGTATTGACAGCCTAGACTGTATAAACAGTGAGGGCTGAACAGTCCTCCCTGCGCCGGGACCGCGCCGCGGACGCCGGCGCAGCGCATGCGAGGGCCGAGAGGAGCAGGGAGCCGGGATGGGCATGGGCCACGGCCACAGCCACGGGCACGGCGACACCACGGCCGCCACCGCCAACCGCGGCCGCCTGGCGATCGCGCTGGCGCTGATGCTGTCGGTCGCCGGCGTGCAGGTCGCCGGCGCGGCCGCGTCGGGGAGCCTGGCGCTGCTCGCCGACGCGGGCCACACCGTCACCGACTCCTTCGGCGTCGCGCTTGCGCTGGTCGCCGTGTGGATCGCCAACCGGCCGCCCAACGCCGAGCGCACGTTCGGCCTGCAGCGGGCGGAGGTGCTGGCCGCCGCGGTGAACGCGCTCACCCTGTTCGCGCTGTGCGCCTACGTGGCCTACGAGGCGGTGCGGCGGATGCTCGACCCCCAGCCGGTGGCCGGCCCGTGGATGGTCGCGGTGGCCTGCGTCGGCCTGGCGGCCAACGTCGCCGCGCTGCTGGTGCTGCGCGGCGGCCAGAGCGCGAGCCTGAACGTGCGCGGTGCCTATCTGGAGGTCATGGGCGACGCACTGGCCTCGGTCGGCGTCGTGGTCGGCGGCGCGGTGATCTGGCTGACCGGCTGGGAGCGGGCCGACTCGCTGATCTCCCTGGGCATCGCGGCCTTCATCGTCCCCCGCGCCTGGAGCCTGCTGCGCGAGGCCGTGCACGTGCTGCTGGAGTCCACCCCGCGCCACGTCGACCTGGAGGAGGTGCGCGAGCACCTGATGGGCCAGGCGGGCGTCATCGACGTGCACGACCTGCACGCCTGGACGATCACCTCGGGCATCCCGGTGATGTCGGCGCACGTGGTGGTCGAGAAGCACCGCCTCGCCGATGCCGGCCGCCTCCTCGACGACCTGCACGCGTGTCTCTCCGGGCACTTCGACGTCGAGCACTCCACACTGCAGTTGGAGCCCGACGGCCACGTGGACCACGAGGGCGCCCGCCACGCGTGACGCACATCACGCGTGCCGACGGTCGGACACGGACGGCGGGTGCGGTACTGACCGGGAAAACCGGAGCTAACGCCTCTGACCTGGACAAAACGCCAAAATGTCTGGCAAAGTCAGCGCTTGGGCTCGGGCGATCTTGATCGTGCGCCTCATGGCTATACATCGGCGACCTTGCGCATCGGGAGTGTGCCGAGGCCCGCGGTCGGCGAAGTAGACGGCGTGAACAGCGTGACGAGAGGGTCGAGCCAGCCTGTGGGGGAGACACGACACATGACCAACCGCCTGAGAGGGATCGCCGACGCCCTGCGCGAGGACGTCGTCAGCGGATTCCTCCTCATCGCCGGCGCCGTGGTCGCACTGGTCTGGGCCAACTCCCCCTGGGGACACTCCTACGAGGTCATCCGCACCATCAGCTTCGGGCCTGAGAGCCTGCGCCTGCACCTCTCGGTCGAGGAATGGGCCGCCGACGGACTGCTGGCCGTGTTCTTCTTCGTCGTCGGCAACGAGCTCAAACAGGAGTTCGTCCACGGCGAGCTGCGCAACCCCCGCCGGGCGATGCTGCCGATCGTCGCCGCACTGTGCGGAATGGTCGTGCCCGCGGCGATCTACGCGGTGATCAACATCGGCCAGGGCGACGCGCTGCGCGGCTGGGGAATCCCCATGGCCACCGACATCGCCTTCGCCGTGGCCATCCTGGCGGTGATCGGCCGGTTCCTGCCGCCCGCGCTGCGGACGTTCCTGCTGACCCTGGCCATCGTCGACGACCTGGGCGCCATCGTCGTCATCGCCGTGTTCTACACCGACCACCTGTCCTTCGCGCCGCTGCTGGGGGCCCTCGCCCTGCTCGCCCTCTTCGGCTACCTGCAGCGCGGCCGCGGGGCCGCCGCCGCGCTCGACCGCTCGCCGCTGCCCAACTGGGTCGTCTACCTGCCGCTCGCCGCCGCCATCTGGGCGCTGATGCACGCCAGCGGCGTGCACGCCACCATCGCCGGGGTCGCCATGGGCCTGCTCATGCGCACCGTCGAACTGCCCGGGGAGACCGGCGACCCCAGCCACCGCGCCGAGCACGCCATCCGGCCGTGGTCCTCCAGCCTCGTGCTGCCGATCTTCGCGCTGATGTCGGCGGGGGTGGCCTTCACCGGGCTGGACGCGATCTTCACCGACACCGCGGCCGTGGGCATCATCGTCGGGCTGGTGGCCGGCAAGCTCATCGGCATCTTCGGCGGCGCCTGGATCACCACCAAGATCACCAGTGCCGAGCTGAACCCGTCGCTTCGCTGGGTCGACATCTGCGGCATGTCGCTGCTGGCCGGGATCGGCTTCACGGTGTCGCTGCTGATCACCGAACTGTCCTTCTCCGACCATCGGCACATGCTGGAGGACGCCAAGGCCGGCGTGCTGATCGCGTCGCTGATCGCCACCGTGCTGGCGGCCGCCGTGCTGGGCGTGCGCAACGCGCAGTACCGCAGGAACGGCTCGCCGGCCAAGCGCCGCACCGGTTCTCCGGGCGGCGGAGCCCGATGACGCCTCCGAGCGGGTCCGGCGCGACACGCCGCGCCGGACCCGCCTAGGCCGACGCGGACTCGGAGCGGTTGGATGAACACGCACACGGGAGGCGGCACACCGCGCCCCGCGGGACCGGGGCCCGTCCGGTGCCGCACGCGGCGGACTCCCCCGTCGGCCCGCCGAGGCCACCGAGGCGGTACAACAGGACGACGATGCATGTGAACACGCCCGGACGCGGCTCGCACCTTCGCAGTCGGCTGTCCCGCAGGCTGCGCCGCCTGCCCCGCCCCCGGATGCCGCACGATCTGCGCAACGTCCTGTGGGCGAGCCCGGCGCGGTTGTTCGTCGTCCTGTTCGTCGTGGTCGACCTGGCCGGCGCCTCCCTGCTGATGCTCCCGGTCGCCCACGCCGAAGGCTCCGGGCTCACCCCGGTCGAGGCGATCTTCACCTCCACGACGGCGCTGGCCGTCTGCGGACTGTCGGTCATCGGGATCGGCTCGGAGCTGACGGTGTTCGGCCAGGTGGTCGTCGCCGTCCTGATCCAGGCCGGCGGCATCGGCATCATGACCCTGGCCTCGGTGCTGGGCGTGGTGGTGATCCACCGGTTCGGCCTGCGCCTGCAACTGGGCGTGCAGGCCGAGACCCGCAGCCTGCAGGTGGGCGACGTCCGCGGCATCGTCATGCGGGTGGTGCGCGCCAGCCTGGTGTGCGAGGCGCTGCTCGCGACGATCCTCGTGCCCCGGATGTGGCTCGGCCACGGGATACCGCTCGGCGACGCGCTCTACAGCGGGCTCTTCCACGCGGTCTCGGCCTTCAACAACGCCGGGCTCTCCCTCTACGACGACAGCCTGACCCGCTTCTCCGGCGACGCGCTCGTGCTGCTGCCGGTGGCGCTGGCGACGATCATGGGCGGCCTGGGCTTCCCGGTGCTGCTGGAGCTGCGCCGCCACTTCGCCAGTCCGCGCGCCTGGAGCCTGCACACCAAGCTCACCGTGAGCACCACACTGCTGCTATTCGCCGCCGGCATCGTCGCGATCACCGCCCTGGAGTGGTCCAATCCCACGACCCTCGGGCCGCTGAGCACCTCCGACAAGCTCGTCGACGGCGCCTTCCACGGCATCATGCCGCGCAGCGGCGGCTTCAACACGCTCGACGTGGGCGCGATGGACCAGTCCACGCTGCTGGTGAGCGTGATGCTGATGTTCGTGGGCAACGGCAGCGCCGGCACCGCGGGCGGGATCAAGGTCGCCACCCTGGCGGTGATCTTCCTGATCGTGTGGTCGGAGATCCGCGGCCACCCCAACGTGCACGTCTTCGGCCGCCGCCTGTCGCCCGGAGTGATCCGCGAAGCGCTGAGCCTGCTGTTCCTGTCGATGACGGTGGTCGTGGCCTCCACCGTCGCGCTGCTCGTGGCGACGCCCTTCCAGCTCGACCAGGTGCTTTTCGAGGTAGTCTCGGCATCCGGGGTCGTAGGGCTGTCGACCGGCATCACCGGCGACCTGCCCGAGGCGGCCCAACTGCTACTCGTGGTGCTCATGCTGGCCGGCCGCATCGGTCCCATCACGTTCGCCTCGGCGCTGGCCCTGCGCGAGCACACGCGGCGCTACGACCTCCCGGAGTCGCGGCCGATCATCGGTTGATCCCGGCCCTTCACCGCGAGGGGCGCAGACGAGGAGACGGAGAAGACAGTGCAGCGCAGCAGGCCACACGACAAGCGCGTCCTGGTGATCGGTCTGGGGCGGTTCGGCAGCTCTCTGGCGCTGGAGCTGGTCGACCACGGCTGGGAGGTCCTGGGCATGGACTCCAACCCCCGGCTGGTGCAGGCGTTCTCGGAGTCGCTCACCCATACCGTCGTCGCCGACGCCACCGACGACGAGGCGCTGCGCCAGGTCGGCGCGCACGAGTTCACGCGCGCCGTCGTGGCAATAGGAACCCACCTGGAGGAGAGCATCCTCGCCTCCTCGCTGCTGGTCGACATGGGCGTGCCGCACATCTGGGCGAAGGCCACCAGCCGTCGCCACGGGCGCATCCTCCAGCAGATCGGCGCCCACCACGTGGTGCTGCCCGAGCACGACATGGGCGAGCGCGTGGCCCACCTGGTCTCGGGGCGGATGCTGGACTACGTGGAGATCGAGGAGGACTTCGCCCTCGGCAAGACCCGCGCGCCACGGGAGATGATCGGCCGCAAGCTCGGCGAGACCAGGGTGCGCACCAAGCACGGCATCACCGTGGTGTGCATCAAGCGCCACGGCGAGCAGTTCACCTACGCCACCGCCGAGACGGTCCCGCAGAAGGGCGACGTGATCGTGGTGGCCGGCAAGACCAACGACGTGGAGAAGTTCGCCGAGATCGCCTAGCCTGCGGACTCCTCCGTAGCACCGCCGATCCTGGACAAAGCCCGCCGAACCTACCCGAATTGACAACCATTTTCATTGTCCTCATGATGAAGCCATGGGACGACGGAGCTATGTCAAGGCGGCCGCGGTGTGCGCGGTCGGGATACTCACGGCCTCCGGCTGCGGCGGCGGGCAGGAAGGCGGTTCGGGCGACCGGCTGAGCGTGGTCACGGGCGTCTACCCGCTGCAGTGGCTGGCCTCCCAGGTCGGCGGCGATCACGTCGACGTGGAGAACCTGGCCGGGCCGGGCACCGACCCGCACGAGCTGGAGCTCGCCCCGCGCCAGATCGGCAGCGTCGGCAACGCTGATGTCGCCTTCTACATCGGCGGCCTGCAGCCGGCCGTCGACGACGCCGTCTCCTCCCAGGGCGGCGACAACGCGCTCGACGTCGCCGACCTGGTCGAGCTGCGGACGCTGGAGGAGAACGCCGGCTCGTCCGGACACGACCACAGCGAGGGCGAGGGCGGCCACGACCACGGACACGAGGAGTCCGGCGGTTCCGCCGACGAGAGCGGCCACGAGGAGGGCCACGACGGGGGCCACGAGGAGTCCGGCGGCGAGGGCGGCCACGACCACGGCGAGTTCGACCCGCACATGTGGCTCGACACGGAGCGCTTCACCGCGGCCGCCGAGGGCCTGGCCGACCGCCTCAGCGAGATCGACCCCGACCACGCCTCGGACTACGCCGCCAACGCGGAGTCGGTCACCGGCACGCTCGGCGACATCGACACCGAGTACTCCGAGGGCCTGGCCGAGTGCGACAGCCGCGACATCGTCGTCAGCCACAGCGCCTTCGGCTATCTGGCCCACCGCTACGACCTGCACCAGATCAGCCCCACCGGTGTGGACTCCCACGCCGAGCCCACCCCCGCGCGCCTGGCCGAGGTCGCCGAGACCGTGCGCGAGCAGGGCATCGGCACCGTGTTCACCGAGCCCCTGAGCGACTCCAGCGCCGCCGAGACGATCGCGTCGGAGACCGGCGCGAAGACGGCGGTGCTCGACCCCGTCGAAGGCGTCGCCGAGAAGTCGCCGGGCGACGACTACCCCTCCATCATGCGCGCCAACCTGACGACCCTCACGGAGGCGCTCGGCTGCTCTTGACGCGAGCCGCACCGCGCCTCCGCCCACAGCGACGCCGACGGCCCGGAGCCCCCGACGCGGGGACTCCGGGCCGTCGGCGTCGGCACGCCCTTGACCACCAGAAAGGTGTCCCGAGGGGCGGACAGGACGATGCACGTGCGCTATCCTGCACAAAGTACGGTGCTAATGCACGTGCATCGGACAGTGCATCGGCCTGTGCACCAATCAGCTCCGCAGAGAATCAGGAGTCTCCATGAGCGCCTACAACGGCATCGCGGCCACCGAGCTCCAGAACGTCACCTGGCAGAAGAGCCGGCGCAGCAACTCACAGGGAGCCTGCGTCGAGATGGCACGACTGACCGACGGTTCCATCGCCGTGCGCAATTCCCGCTTCCCCGACGGCCCCGCGCTGCTCTACACCCAGGCCGAGATCGACGCCCTCATCGGCGGCGCCAAGGACGGCGACTTCGACAACCTCGTCGGCTGACACCCCGCAGCCGGCCGCATGCGCGCCCCGACACCGACTCGGCGACCGGCGCAGACCCCACGGAGCCCCGCACCTGCGGCCTGATCGCCGCGAGGAGCGGGGCTCCGCGCGTCGGGAACCCCCGCCGCCCGGACGCGCGCACGCCGGCCGCCGGCCGGCGCGGCCTATTTGGACTCGACCCGTCCGAGCGGGTCGGCGTCGGCGGCCAGCGCGTCGCACGCCTGCTGCCAGGCCGGATCCCCGGAGTCGAGCGCGGTGCGCATGTAGGCCCAGGTGAGCCGCTGGACCGCGGCCAGCCTTACGGGGTCCTCGTCCGTGGTCTCGGCGACGTCGTAGCCGGCGATCCCGCCCAGCCCGTGCTCCGCGCCGAACAGGGTGAGCAGGGACTTGGGGCCCGGCGCGAGCACGTACGGATCGGCGTGCCAGTCCGGCCCCCGGTTGGTCAGGAAGGAGGAGGCGTCCTTGTCGCCGGCGACCACGAGCGCGGGGGCCGCCATCCGGGAGAAGTCCGCGGTCGAGGCGAACGGGATGTTCTCGACCGCCCACTCGGTGAGGGCATCGCCGCCTCTGCCGGGTGCGGCCAGCAGCACGCCCGCCTTGATCCGCGGCTCGGTCAGGTCCGCCTCCCGCCCGTCCTCGGGATCGGTGAGCCGGGCGCCCAGCAGCAGCCCGGCGGTGTGCCCGCCCATCGAGTGCCCGGCCACGGCGACCTTCTCGCGGTCCAGTCGGCCGCGGAGCTGCGGGACGGCGGCCTCGACCGCGTCGAGCCGGTCGAGGATGTGCGTCATGTCCTCGGCACGCGACCGCCAGAAGAAGGGCGCCCCAGGGGTCCGGGGATCCAGGGACAGCGCCCGGGAGCTGAGATGGGTGGGCTGGACGACGACGAAGCCGTGCGCCGCCCAGAAGTCGGCCAGCGGCGCGTAGCCGTTCAGCGAGGAGAGGTTGTTGGAGTTCCCCTGGCCGTGCGAGAGGAGGACGATCGGCAGCCCGCTCCCGGTCATGGGCGCGGAGACCCGCACCTGCAAGTCCACGGCGCGGCCGGGCACCGGCAGCACCACCGGCCGGACCGAAACGACGGGGGCCGGTGAGCCGGGGGCGGCGGCTGCGGCGGCGGGTTCACTCATGATGGGCGTTTCCCTTCGACGGTCCCGGCTGCCGGGCGCGGCCCGCGGGCGGGCAGGCCGTCGCGCCCGCCTGGCCGCATCAACAACCGGATCATTGTTCCGATTAACATACGGATCAATGTTCCGCTTTGTCAACGCACGACCGGCCCGAGCCGTCGCGACGGGATCGGCGGAAGAGGCGCCGCCGCCTCGCATGGTCGCGAGGGGGCACACAGCGGGAGGGGACACGGCGGGCGGCGGGAACGGGCGGCATGACGGGGCCGTCACGCCGTCGGCCGACCGAAGGCCGGAGACGAACGGCCAAGTGCGGAATACGGGTGGGGCGGAGGCCGCCCGGTGGTGCGCTGGGGCATGTCGTGACAGGGCGCTGTCCGCCTGCGCGGCGCCCCGGGACCACCTCCCCCGGTGCGTTCCCGCCGGCCGGCGGAGGCCCGCCTCGGCCACCCTCCTCGGCCGTGCCCGAGCGGCACCGGTCCCCATTGCAGCGCGCCAACGCGCCGGAAGAACGGCGCTTCGCGCTTCGCGGGGCGCACCGAGTGCGCCGCCCACTACGGCCGGACGCCGACCGGCGGTGTGCTAGTCGAGGTCGTCGATCATGCCCTTGAGGATGTCCCTCGTGTAGGTGGGCGGCTGGGCGATCACGCTCAGCTTCTCCATCGCCATGGTGTAGGCGTCGATCTCCGTCCGGCGGTCAAGGCACATCGACCCGGTGAGCTGCTCCAGGTAGATGATGTCGGACAGGCCGAAGTCGGGATAGCGCAGAATCGTGAACGACCCCGCCTCGGCGGCGTGCGCGCCGGCGCTGAAGGGCACGATCTGCACCGTGATGTTGCGGCGGTCGCTCAGTTCGATCAGCCGCTCCAGCTGGCCGCGCATAACATCGGGCCCGCCGACGGGGCGGCGCACCGCGGCCTCGTCGATGATCGCCCACAGCCGGCAGCCGCCGTCCTCGATGTGGCGCTGGCGCCGCATCCGCACCGCCACGCGGTCCTCCAGCAGCGGGTCGGGGATCGAGCGCCCGGCCGAGATGACCGCGCGGGCGTAGTCCTCGGTCTGCAGCATGCCGGGCACGAACTGCGCCTCGTAGACGCGGATCCGGGTGGCGGCCTCCTCCAGGCCCACGTAGACCTGGAACCAGTTGGGCAGCGCGTCGCCGTACTCCTGCCACCAGCCGGGCTTCTTGGACTCGCGCGCCAGGCGGACCATGGTCTGCACCTGGTCCTTGTCGGTGACGCCGTATAACTTCAGCAGGTCCTCGACGTCGCGGACCTTGAAGCCGACCCGCCCCAGTTCCATCCGGCTGATCTTGGACTCCGAACCGCGGATGTAGTGGCCCGCCTCGCCGCGGGTCAGCCCGCGCGCCTCGCGGTACTTGCGCAGCTCGGACCCGAGCAGCATTCGGCGGACTGTGGGACCGCTCCCCCGCTTCAGACGAGCTATGTCCACAGCCGCTGCCTCCCTACTCATCGCTCCCCGCGACCCGACCGGTGTTCAAGGGTCGCCGCGTCGCGCGGAACATCCACGCACGCACCACGATATCGCCGATCCCGGCGACAACTCGATGGGCCGCAACGTGAATCCGCGATGATTGCAGGCGTACGCACGACGGACCGGCCGCCCCGCTCACCGGGGGCGCCGCAGACGAGGACGTCTCAGCCGAAACGCGCCCAGACGTGCTTGCCGGCGGGCAGTACGGGCAGAACACCCCATCCACTGCAGAAGGACGCGACCAGGTGCAAACCGCGCCCGCTCTCGAACTTGAAGTCGGGGTCGCGCCGCTCGGGCATCCGGTCGCTGAGATCCCGCACCGCGCAGACCAGCTCGCCTCCGCGCCGCAGCATACTCAACCGGATGGGGTCGTCGGCGCCCGTTGCGGTGTGGATGCGGCGGCCGTGCCGCAGTGCGTTGGTGACGAGCTCGGAGACGACGAGTTCGACGTCGGCGGCGTGTTCGGGCAGGTGCCACTCCCTGAGGACGCCGGCGCAGATGCCCCTCGCGACGCCCGCCGCGCCCGGCTGCGCGTCCAGGCTCCAGGACAGCGCGTAGGCGCGGGAGGGCTGGGCCGCCGGCGCATGCAGCGACCCGCCCAGCAGGGCGGAGGTCCACCACGCTCTGGGAGAGGGAGCCGAGACCGCCCCCGGACGCTCCCCGTCTCCGAGTCTTCCCATTGATTCGCGGGCTGGCTGTCCGGTCACCGCGATCCCCTCGCAGTCGTGTGTATCGGGTTCCGGGCCGGGGCGCCGGCTCGCGGAACCTCCTTGCGTGCGCACGCGCATGAGCCATATGCACGTGCATTCTCCGCTTGCACGCATCCTAGGACACCGATGGGCCGCACATCAGAGAAAGCGGGGACTTCGGCCCACACTTTTCTCCGGCGTTTCGGCGCCGGTCCGCACACCTGCGAGAACACCGCGGCGCCGGGGAGGACACGGCCGCCGCACGCCGTCCACGGCGCGCCGTGGGAGCCCGGGCGCCGTGGGAGCCCGGGCGCCGCGGGGGCCGCGCGCGGTGTGGGGTGGAGGCGCCCGGGACGGCGAGCGGGCCCCGCCGCGGCGGGGCGACCGGGGGACACCGGGCGGGGCGGTGAGGCGTGCGGGCGGGCGGCGGACTCAGGCGGCCAGCAGGGTGCTGTGGACGCGGTCGGGGTAGTCCGTGATGATCCCGTCGACGCCGTCGCGGATCAGCCGGCGGATCGCCTGGTGGTTGTTGGCGGTCCAGCCGAACATCGACAGCCCCTGAGCGTGGGCGTGGCGCACGTAGGGCGCCGAGACGCGCAGGTGGTGCGGGTTGATCAGGCGCGCGTACTGGGCGATCCGGCGCAGCCCGTAGCGGCCGTAGGTCTTGCCCAGCGCCGCGGTGTGCAGGCCGGGGACGTCGCCGGCCATCGCGCGCAGGGTGACCCAGTCGAAGCTCTGCAGGATGAGCCGCCCCTCGGCGCCGGCCTCGCCCCAGTGCGGGTCGGTGCGCAGCTCCTGCGCCAGGCGGTGGGCCATCGAGCGGTCGCGGCGCTGCACCTTCAGCTCGACCAGCGCGCCGAGCCGCTCGTCGCGCAGGACCTCGAGGCACTCCTGCAGGGTGGGTACGCGCTCGCCGGCGAACTCGGGGCCGAACCAGGATCCGGCGTCCAGGCGGCGGATCTCGGCGAGGGTGAAGTCACCGACGTGCCAGCTGCGGCGCCGGGGGAACACCTCGGCCACGTCGGTGGTACGGCGCAGCGAGGAGTCGTGCAGGACCACGAAGGCGCCGTCTGCGGTCTGGCGCACGTCGATCTCGGCCATGTCGGCGCCGCGCTCGCGGGCCGCCCGCAGGGCCGCCAGGGTGTTCTCGGGCGCGTACGCCGACGCCCCGCGGTGGGCGACGACGATCACACCCGCCACCCCCGCGCGCCGGGGTCGGCGATCGGGGCCGGCGCGGAGTCCCGCACGGCCGGACCGGACACCGTGCGCCGTGTGCGCACCGGGGTGCCGGCGAGCGACATGGCCACCGCCTCTTTCCACTCGGTCCTGGTGGGGCCTTTCTCCAGCCTCACCTCTCCCGGCCAATAGCGGATGGCCGCGGAGTGATCGCCCGGTGGAGCGCGCCGGGCGGTCGCCCGGGGGCGCGGAGGTGTGCCGGTCACGCGCCGCGGGCGGATTCACAGCGTCACACTACAGCCGCCGACGGCGGAATCCCGACTACCTCGAGTAGTGGCCGGGTGCCCCCACCCCGGAGGTGGTACCAGCACCCCCGTCCGGGGGAGTGCCGGCGCCGCGGAAGGCTCACCGCCGTCCGCTTGCGGGCAGCCCGTAGAAGTCGCGTGCGTTGGCGCCGAACGCCGCCTCGGCGGCCGCGGGCGGCAGCGCCTCGGTGATCAGCTCCAGGTCGGCCGGGTCGAACGGGCGCGGGGCGCGGGTGCAGGGCAGGTCGGTGCCCGCCATCAGAGCGCCGGGGTTGACCGCGGCGACGGCGCGCAGTGCGGCGGCCACGTCCAGATCGCCGCGGCCGAATCCGGTCGCCTTGACCCGCGCACCCGAGCCCACCAGGGCCAGCAGCGCGGGCAGGCCCTCTGCGGAGAGTCCGAGGTGGTCGACGCTGATGCGCGGCAGCGGCGCGACGCGCGGCGCCAGCGCGCGCAGGTCGCGGGAGTCGACGTAGATCTCGGTGGGCCAGTTGAGCAGCTCGGCGGCGCGCCGGCCCAGCTGCACCAGGGAGTCGAGGTCGTCGACGGCGCCGCGGTACAGGTTCAGCCGCAGCGCGCGCACTCCCGCGGCGTGCAGGTCGCGCAGGTGGGAGTCGGAGGTGTCGGGCGGCAGCTGCGCCACCCCGACGAAGGCCGGCCCCAGCTCCCGCAGCGCCGCCACCAGGTGGTCCTGGCCGGTTCCGGAGAAGGACCCGGCCACCACGGCGCCGCCGGTGAAACCGAGCTCGCGCGTCCGGTCCCGGTAGTCGGCGACGGAGAAGGGCTCGGGCCGGTAGCCGGCGTTTCCGGGCAGCGCGAAGCGGTGGTCGATGATGTGGAGGTGGGCGTCGAACAACGCCATTGCCCTCGATTCGGCCGGGAGCACGGACTTCCGCACAGCGGGATTCGGGCCGGAGCGCACTGTGCGGTCGGCTCGGCCCGGCGACCACGCTAGTGCCTCATGCGCGCCGCGTGGACGGGTGCGCCCGCCCCTGGCCGGGCCGGTCGGCCCCTGCGCAGTTCAACCGGCCGCAACCCGGCATCCGACCTGCACACCACCCCACATACCACCCGGTCGGTATGAGGCCGATAGTATCTGCTCGATGTGTCCCGGACCACCCAACCGGAGGTAGCAATGGCAGAGACCCCACGTGTCGCGATCGTCACCGGAGGCGCTCGCGGTATCGGCGCCGCCACGGCGCGCCGACTGGCCGCCGACGGACGCGCCGTCGCCGTCGTCGACCTCAAGGAGAGCGACGCGCAGGCCGCCGTCGACCTGATCGCGGCCGACGGCGGGAAGGCGGTCGCCGTGGGCGCCGACGTCAGCGACGCCGACCAGGTGTCGGCCGCCGTCTCCCAAGTCGCCGAGCGGCTCGGGCCGCCGCAGATCCTGGTGAACAACGCCGGCGTGATCCGGGACAACCTGCTGTTCAAGATGTCCGAGGACGACTGGGACACCGTGATGAACGTGCACCTGCGCGGCAGCTTCCTGATGTCGCGCGCCGCCCAGGAGCACATGACCTCCCAGGGGTGGGGCCGCATCGTCTCGCTGTCGAGCACGTCGGCGCTGGGCAACCGCGGCCAGGCCAACTACTCCACCGCGAAGGCCGGCCTGCAGGGCCTCACCAAGACCCTGGCGATCGAGCTCGGCAAGTTCGGAGTCACCGCCAACGCCGTGGCGCCCGGCTTCATCGAGACCGACATGACCAAGGCGACCGCCGAGCGCGTGGGCATGGACTTCGAGGAGTTCAAGGCGGCGGCCGCCGCCCAGATCCCGGTGCGCCGCGCCGGGCGCCCCGAGGACATCGCCGCCACCGTCTCCTTCCTCGCCGGCGAGGAGGCCGGCTTCGTCTCCGGCCAGGTCGTCTACGTCGCCGGCGGACCACGCGACTGACCCCCGCCCCTCCCCTCTTCCACCGCCACCTGCTTGAAAGGGAGATTCCATGACCACTGCCCCAGCGGGGGCGTCGCTCGACGCCTCCGCACTGCGTCGGCGGGTCGCCGACTTCGCCGCCCGCAACGACCCGCGGACCACCGGCCAGCGCGACTTCCTGGCCGCGCGCTTCGACGCCGGCCTCGCGTGGGTGCACTTTCCCGAGGGCGAGGGCGGGCTGGGCGCTCCGCGCGCCCTGCAGCCCGTCGTCGACCGGGAGTTCGAGCGCCTGGGATTCGCCCCCGAGGGCCGCGAAGCGCTGGTCATCGGCCTGGGGATGGCCGCTCCGACCATCCTCGCGTTCGGCACCCCCGAGCAGCGCGCGCGCTATCTCAAGCCGCTCTACACCGGCGAGGAGATCTGGTGCCAGCTCTTCAGCGAGCCCGGCGCCGGGTCCGACCTGGCGGCGCTGGGCACCCGGGCGGTGCGGGACGGCGACACCTGGACCGTCGACGGCCAGAAGGTGTGGACCTCGCTGGCCCACCGCGCCGACTTCGCCATCCTCGTCGCCCGCACCGACCCCGACGTGCCCAAGCACCAGGGGATCACCTACTTCGTCTGCGACATGGCCGCCGAGGGCGTGGACGTGCGCGCGCTGCGCCAGATCACCGGCGAGGCGGAGTTCAACGAGGTCTACCTGAACAGCGTGCGCATCCCGGACTCCCAGCGGCTCGGCGGCGAGGGCGAGGGCTGGCGCGTCGCCCAGACCACGCTGATGAACGAGCGCGTCTCCATCGGCGGCCACCCGGAGCCGCGCGAGGGCGGGCTCATCGGCGCGGTCGCGCGGATCTGGCGCGAGCGCCCCGAGGTGCGCACGCCCGGCCTGCACGACTCGCTGCTGCGGCTGTGGGTGGAGGCCGAGGCGGCGCGGCTCACCAAGGAGCGGCTGCGCCAGCAGCTGGCCGTCGGCCAGCCCGGCCCGGAGGGTTCGGCGGCCAAGTTCTCCTTCTCCCGGCTCAACCAGGAGATCTCCGGCCTGGAGCTGGAGATGCTCGGCGGCGAGGGGCTGACCTACGACGACTGGACGTTCCGCCGTCCCGAGGGCGTCGAGTTCGCCAAGCGCTCGGCCGGCTTCCACTACCTGCGCAGCAAGGGCAACTCCATCGAGGGCGGCACCTCCGAGATCCTGCGCAACATCATCGCCGAACGGGTCCTGGGCCTTCCGCCCGAGCCCCGCGTGGACAAGGACGTGGCATGGAAGGACCTGCCCAAGTGAGGCCGCACGGCACGGAGACGACGGCGGCGCGCCCCGCGCGCGCGAACCGGGGGGCGCGATGAGCGAGAACCGGCTCGACCTGCTCTACAGCGAGGTCGAAGAGGAGCTGCGGGCGAGCGTCCGCTCGCTGCTGGAGGACAAGAGCCCGCCCGAGGCGGTGCTCGCGCGGGTCGAGGGCGACGGGGTCGTCGACACGGCGCTGTGGAAGGACCTGGCCGGCATCGGCGTCGCCGGCCTGCCCGTGCCCGAGGAGCTGGGCGGCGCCGGAGCGAGCCTGCGCGAGAGCGCGGTGGTCGCCGAGGAGCTGGGGCGCGGCGTGGCGCCGGTGCCCTTCATGGGCAGCGCGGTGCTGGCGACCGCGGTCCTGTTGGAGGCCCGGGACCGGGCGGAGTCGGAGCTGGGAGCGCTGGCCGGCGGCGACGCCACCGCCGCGCTCGCCGCCCCCTTCGCGAGCGTTCCGGCCTCCGCCTTCCCCGAGACGGTGCGCGAGCAGGGCGGCGTGCTGCAGGGCGCGGTGCGCGGCGTCGTCGACGCCACGACCGCCGACACGCTGGTCGTACCGGCCGTGGGCGAGCAGGGGCCGGGGCTCTACGTGGTGCCGGCCGACCGGGCGCGGGTCGAGACGGTGGTCACCTTGGACCTGACCCGCCCGCTGGCGGACGTGGCTCTGGAGGGCGTTGAGGGCCGGCGCGTGGCCGCGGGATCCGACGCCGAGCGGGCGCTGCGCCGCGCGCTGGTGACCGGTGCGGCTCTGCTGTCGGCGGAGCAGTTGGGCGTCGCCCAGTGGGCACTGGACGCCACGGTCGACTACACCAAGACCCGCACCCAGTTCGGCCGCCCGATCGGCTCGTTCCAGGCGATCAAGCACCGCCTCGCCGACCTGTGGGTGGAGATCTCCCAGGCGCGCGCGGTGGTGCGCAGCGCGGCCAGCGCGGCTGCTGCCGTGCGCGAGCCCGGCGCCGGGGCCGCGGAGGCGGCCGAGGCCGAGGTCGGCGCCTCGCTCGCGCAGGCGTTCGTCTCCGGTGTGGCGGTCAAGGCCGCGGAGGAGGCGCTGCAGTTGCACGGCGGCATCGGCTTCACCTGGGAGCACCCGCTGCACCTGTACCTCAAGCGGGCCAAGAGCGACGCGATCGCGCTGGGCACGGCCGACCGGCACCGGCTCGCACTGTCGGGCCTGGTCGACCTGCCGGCGCCGACCGGCTGAGTCGGGCCCGAGGGCGCCCGTCAGCGGGTGCCGTCCGGCGGTGCGCCGGAGGCACCCGCTGCGCCCTGCCGGGGCTCCACGGTGCGCTGCGGCGCCGCGGGGAGCGCCTCACGCGGCGGCCGCGGCCTTGGCGATCCGCTCGGCCGCGGCGTCGACGTCGGCGTCGGAGAGGTCCAGGTGGACGACCAGGCGGATGCGGTCCTCCCCCATCGGCACGCAGCCGACGCCTTCGCGCGCGAACAGGTCCGCGAGCTCCTGCGCGCGGCCGGCGGGGGTGTCGACCAGGATCATGTTGGTGCGCGCCCGTGCTCCCAGCGGCGGGGTCAGGGAGATCCGCTCGGCCAGGCGCCGCGCGCGCTCGTGGTCCTCGGCGAGCCGGTCCACGTGGTTGCGCAGTCCGTAGAGCGCTCCCGCGGCGACGATCCCCGCCTGGCGCATGCCGCCGCCCAGCAGCTTGCGCGCCCGCCGACCCGCGGCGATCGCCGCGGCGTCGCCGACCAGGGCGGAGCCCACCGGGGCGCCGAGCCCTTTGGAGAAGCACACCGACACCGTGTCGGCGCCCCGGGCCAGGCGCGCCGGGGTCTCCCCCAGCTCCACGGCGGCGTTCCACAGCCGCGCGCCGTCCAGGTGCACCAGCATGCCGCGGTCGTGGGCGAAGGCGGTGATGCGCTCCTGCTCGGCGGGCGGGACGACCAGGCCGGAGAAGGTGTTCTCCAGGCAGATCAGCCGCGGCCGGGCGCGGTGCACGTCGTCGACGCCCCGCGCCCACCGCTCCAGCAGGGCGGCGTCGGGGTAGCCGGACTCGGAGTCGTGCAGCCGGGGCAGCACCCGCGCCAGCACCGAGGTGCCGCCCTGCTCGTTGGCGACCACGTGCGCGAGGCGGTGGGACCAGACCTCCTCGCCCGAGCGGGTCTGCACATAGACCGCGATCTGATTGGACATGTGCCCGGAGGGCACGTACAACGCGGCCTCCTTGCCCAGCACGGCTGCGGTCTCCTCCTCCAGCGCCCGGACCGTCGGGTCCTCGCCGAACACGTCGTCGCCGACGTCGGCCTCGGCCATGGCCCGCCGCATCGCGGGGGTGGGCTTCGTGACCGTATCCGAGCGAAGATCGATCATTCCGGGTGCTCCGTTCCGCCCGACAACCACTGCTGAAACCGGCTCCCCACTCTAGCCGCGCGGCCGTCGAGTGCTCCGACCGCGGCGGGCGCCCGGCGTCTCACGCCAGTGCCTCGGCCATCTCCCCGACCACCAGCGCGGCGGCGCCCTCCACGCTCTGCACGCCGGTGCCGTAGTCGGGCTGGCCGTCGGAGAGCACCGCGACCAGGTACTCGCGTTCACCGCGCACGATGCCGCCGGTGCTGTGCACGGTCCACAACCCGCCGTCGCCGCGCACGGGCGCCCAGCCGTTCTTGAGCCGGGCGGAGCCGGCGGGGTCCGCCGCCGCACTGATCCCCCAGGCCTGCTCCGGCGCCACCGAGCCCATAAGCGAGAGGACGTGGTCGCGGCTGCGCTCGCTCAGCGGGCTGGCCGGGGTGAAGACCGAGCGCAGCAGCCGGAGCCGGTCCTCGGCCGTCGTCGTGCCCAGCCCCCAGGCCCCGCCTTGGTGGGGCCGGGTCTCGCGCAGTCCCAGGCGCCGGGTGGCGTACTCGAACCCGGGGGTGAAGCCGTTGTGCTGGTAGGCGGTGTCAGCGGCCTCGTTGTCGCTGTAGCGGATCATCCGCTCGGCGAGCGCCTTCTCGCGGTCGGTGAGGAAGCGGCCGCGCTCCTCGGCGCGCAGCAGCATGTGCACGACCAGGTCCAGCTTGACGGCGCTGGCGGTGCTGAACCCGGTGTCGGCGGCGTAGCCGAAGGCCGCGCCGGTGCGCGTCTCCTGCACCGCCAGCACCAGCCGGCCCGGGCGGCCGGAGAGGTGGTCGTCCAGCAGGCCGGCGATGCGGTCGCGCTCCCGCGGGGTCAGCGCGGCGGCGGTCTCGATCGGGGCGCCGGACCCGGCGGGAGAGGGGCGCACCGCGGCGCCGCCGACCCGCGGAGGCTCCGCCGGCGCCGTGGCGACGGCGACCGCGGCGGCGGCCGCGGCCAGCACGGCGGCGAGGGCCCCCAGCCGCCGGCGCGGTACCGGCGGGCGTGCCCCGCCCCGGAGCGCGGCGGGCGGCGCGGCGCCGTCCGGCTCGTCGGCGGGCGCGAGGACGCGGGTGCGGCGCCGCGGGAACGCGAGCTGCGGCAGCGCCCATGGAGTCGGCCGCCGCGGTTCGGTGCCGCGCTCCGGCGGGTCGCCCGGCTCGCGCGGGACACGGGGCGGCATGTGGGGCCGGCCGCCGGTCGGCTGCCGTCGCACCGCTCGTCCTCCACCGTCGCACAGGCGCCTGGCGCACCGGAGCGCCCGCGGTGGACACGGGCCTATCGCGGAGGAAGCCGCTCCGGCCGCCTGGGATGCACCGAATATGCCATTCGGGGCGGCTTCGCGCCAGGGCGGTTCAGTCGATTCCGCGAGCGGTGAGCGCTTCGCCCAGCGCGTCCGCGGAACGCAGCAGGCCCACGATGACCGGGACCACCATCACGTGGGGACGGCCGCGCAGGCCGCGGGCGACGTAGGCCTCGCGGGAGGTCCGCCAGGCCGAGGCGACCAGCGGGATGCAGCGGACGGTCAGCGCGAGCACCAGCGCCACCCGCCGGGGGTTGGCGCCGAAGCGGGCCAGCGGGCGCGCCAGGCGCTCGAACAGGTCGAGCATCTCGCTGACCCGCGTCGAGGCGGTCACCAGGCCCGCGAGCAGCGCCGCCGCGACCAGTTGACCGCACACCCGCGCCGCCGACGGCCAGTCCCCCGCCAGCCACTGGAACAGCGCGATCGCGGCCAGGAAGGGCGCCAGGGCGCGCAGGGTGCGCAGTGCCGGGCGCACGCCCACCCCGCACAGCGGGTGCAGCAGGGCGGCGGACGCGGCCGCCGCCAGCGCGACGGCGGCGTTCGCGGCGGCCACCACGGCGCCCACGGCCAGCACCAGGCCGAGCAGCTTGGCGCCGGCCGGCAGCCGGTGCAGCACCGCCCGGCGCGAGCGCGGCGGGACGTAGAGCCCGGCCGTGCTCATCGCCGGAGCCCGCCTCCCGGAGCCGGCGGAGGCGTGCCCGCGCCTCCCTCGGCGCCCGCAGCGCCGTCCCCGGGGCGGCTGCCGCGGGCCTCCGGCCGCATCAGCGAGGTGTAGTGGGCCACGGCCTCGGCCGGGGCGCCGTCGAACACCACGCGCCCCTCGTCCATCACCAGCACCCGGTCGAACCCGGCCAGGCTGTCGAGGTTGTGGGTGAGCAGCACGACCTGCTGCGGCAGAGCGCCGAGCGTCTCCTCGATGACCGCCGTGTTGCGCAGGTCCAGCAGCGTGGTCGGCTCGTCGCACACCAGCACCTGCGGCTCGGTGACCAGCACCGACGCGAGTGCGAGCATCTGGCGTTGGCCGCCGGAGAGCAGGTGCGCGGGGTGGTCGCGGTGGCCGGCCAGGCCGTGGCGCTGCAGGACCGCCTCCACCCGCGCGCTGCGCTCGGACGCGCTCAGCCCGCTGCGGCGCAGGCCGATGGCGACGTCCTCGGCCACCGTGGGCATGACGATCTGCGCGGAGGCGTCGGAGAAGACGAAGCCCACCCGGCGCCGGATCTCGCGGGCGTGGCGGCGGGTGTCCAGCCCGTCGACCAGCACGCGGCCGGAGTCGGGCAGCACCAGGCCGTTGAGCGTGCGGGCCAGGGTCGACTTCCCGGAGCCGTTGGCGCCGATGACGCCGATCCGGTGCTCGCTCAGCTCCAGGTCGACGCCGCGCAGCACCGCGCGCCCGTCGTAGGCGTGGGAGACCCGCTCCAGCCGCAGTGTCATTCCGCGCGGTCCCGCGGGTCGCCGGAGTCGGGGGCGGCGGAGTCGGAGGCGTCCGCGCCACTCGCAGCGGCGTCCTCGCCGGCGCCGGCCGTGACCGGCCGTCCGGCCGGCGGCACCGGGTAGGCCCGGTGCACGGCCGCGGCGATGCCCGCCGCCAGCGCGGCCTTGGCCAGGTCCCCGGGCAGGAACACGCCCGCTCCCGTGATCAGCCCCAGCAGCTCGTCGCCGAGGGCGACCGCGCTCCAGGGCACGCCGACCAGGTAGACCACGCCGATACCGCCGACGATGTTGATGCCCAGGCCGCGCCAGAACCGGTAGCGCGGCAGCATCAGGTTCACCAGCAGGCCGATGACCAGGGCGCCGAACACCCAGCCGAGCATGTAGCCGCCCGTGGGGCCCAGGAACGGCGCCGGCCCGCCGCGCCCGCCGGGAAGCAGCGGCAGCCCGGCCACGACCAGGGCCAGGAAGGTCAGCACCACCAGCGTCCCGCGCTTGGCGCCGAGCAGGCTGGGGGCGAGCATCACCCCGAGCGTCTGCAGCGTGATCGGCACCGGGCCGACCGGAATGGCCACGGGCATGCTGAGCACGGCCAGCAGCGCCGCGAACACGCCGATGAGGGCGATGTCGCGCGCGGTCAGACCGCGGTGGCGGACCCGGTTCTTCGGGGCCTCGGACATGGGGGTCCCGTCCTCTCGTGCGTGTTGGCGGGGAGCTGCCCTCCCCATTGTCGGTTATGCCGAACGATGCACGCCGCTCCGCCCGGCCCCTGGCTAGGCCGGCAGCACGCAGGCCGGGTCGCTGACGGTGAGGCGGTGGCCGGTGTCCGCCGGGATGCCCCGGGCGTCGAGGCGCAGTGTCGACAGCTCGGCCGACTTCTGGTTGGCGACGACGATGTGGCCGTCGGTGATCGCGAAGTGCCGCGGCCAGGCACCGCCGCACGGCGTCTCGGCGATGCGGCGCAGGCCCGTACCGCCCCCGGTGATCTCGAAGGTCGCGATGGTGTCGGCGCCGCGGTTGGACACGTAGACCAGCCGGCCGTCGCCCGACAGCGCGACCTCGCCCGGGTGGTTGGGGCCGTCGTGGCCGCTGGCGGCGGCGTCGGCGACGGGCACCGCCCGCGCCCGCTCCGGGTCCCAGGACAGGACGTGCACGCGCGAGTCCAGCTCCCCGGCCACGTACAGGTGCCCGTTGGGGTGGACGGCCATGTGGCGCGGCCCCGCTCCCGGCACGAGGCGGGCGGCCACCGACAGCGGGCCCACCGGATCGGCCGCCCGCGGGTCGAAGGCGTAGCAGCGCAGCTCGTCGGTGCCGAGGTCGGCGACCAGCAGGTGCCGGCCTCCGGGCGCGATCGCCGCGGAGTGGGCGTGCGGCTGCTCCTGGCGCGCGGGGTTGGGGCCGTGTCCGGTGTGCTCCAGCACCGCGACGGCCGCCCGGGGCGACCCCTCCTCGTCCAGCGGATGGACGCTGACGCGCCCGTCGGCGTAGTTGGCGGCCACGACGTGGCGCCCCTCGGGGTGGACCAGGACGTGGCAGGGCGAGGCCCCGCCCGTCGAGACGCTTGCGATCCCGGTCAGCGCGGGAGCGCCGCCGGTGCCGGCTCGCCCGCCGACGGCGAACGCGCCGACCGCGCCCCGGTCGCACTCGCTGACCGCGTAGAGCACGCCGCCGCCGGGGTGCGCGGCAAGGAAGGAGGGCCCGGTGGTGCGGACGGCCGCCTCGCCTCCGCTCAGCGCACCGGTGGCGGGGTCCAGCCGGGCGCGGTGGATGCCGGCCCCGGCGGCCTCGGGATCGGCGTCGGGGGTGTAGGTCCCGATCCACAGCAGGCGGGATGCGGTCATGGATGCCCTTTCGGTCGGTTCGGATGCCGGTGCGGGTCGCCGGAGGGGCGACCGGTGCGGGCGGCCGGGCTCCGGCACCCCGTTGCACGCCCGGCCGGCGCCCGCCTGGCCTTCCGCCCGATTATCCGGTTTCCACCGTCTCGGCCGAGCGCGGAGGCGCGCCGCCGGCGGCCGGAGCGCGCCCTCTCCGTCAGCTCCGGGCCGCCTCGATCGCCTTGAGGATCCGCTTCTCCGACACCGGGTAGGCGGCGCCCACCTCCTGCGCGAAGAGACTCACCCGGAACTCCTCCAGCATCCAGCCGATCTCGCGGACGTCGGCGTCCTGGCCGCGGCCCGGCGGGAGCTCGCCGAGCAGCTTGTCGCGGGCCTGGCGCATCTGCTCGACCTTGGACATGTTGACCTGGTCGCGGCGCGGGTTCTCGGGCATCTTCGCCAGCCGGTACTCGACGGCCTTGAGGTAGCGGTGCACGTGCGGCAGCCGCGCCAGCCCGGCCTCGGTGACGAAGCCGGGGCGTACGAGCCCGGCGATCTGGCCCTGGATGTCGTTCAGCGACGGCAGCACGGCCAGGCTGGTGGTGCCCTTGAGCCTGCGCCCGAGGTCGTGCGCGGTCTGCAGCACTCGCGCCGCGCCCGACACCGCTTCGTCGAGGGTGTCGGCGAGCTCGGCGCGCACGTACTCGCGCAGGGCGGCGAAGGCCGCGGGGTCCCATTCGCCGCCGTCCGCGGAGGTGAGCGCCTCCAGCCCGCCGCGGGCGGCCATCAGCGCGTCGGCCGCGCACTCCAGGCAGTCCGCGAACAGGGCGGGCACGCCGCCGTGCGGGTTGTGGCTGAGGGCCAGCTTGGTGCGGTTGTCCAGGCCGCGCTGGACCACCGCCGCCGGCGAGGGCACCTGCAGGAGGAGCAGCCGCCGCACGCCGCGCCACATGGCCTGGCGCTGCTCGGCCGCCGAGTCGAACAGGCGGACGGCGACGGTCTCGCCCTCGTCCACCAGCGCGGGATACCCCTTGACGGTGGGACCGGCCGAGCGGCGTTCGAACACCCGCTGCAGCGGGCCGAAGTCCCAGTCGTCCAGGCCGGAGCGCTCGATGTCGCGCGCCTCGGCCGAGATGGCCTTCTGCAGCCGGGGCTTGAGCCGTGCCCGCAGCGCCGCCAGGTCCTTCTCCTCGGCCAGGGTCTGCTGGCCGTCGCCGACGGCGCGGAAGGTGATGCGCAGGTGGTCGGGCACCTTCTCCCAGTCGAAGTCGCCGGGGCCGATCCGCTCGCCGCTCAACGTGCTCAGCTCGCGGGCCAGCGCCTGCGCGAGCGGCTCGGAGTAGGGCGTCAGCCGGCCCAGCACCGCGCGTGCGGTGTCGGGCACGGGCACGAAGTTGCGCCGCAGCGGCTTGGGCAGCGACCGGATCAGCGCGGTGACGAGGTCCTCGCGCAGGCCGGGGATCTGCCAGTCGAAGCCCTCCTCGGCCACCTGGTTGAGCACGGTCAGCGGCACGACCGCGGTGACGCCGTCGGCGTCGGTGCCGGGCTCGAACTGGTAGCCGAGCTCGAACGCGAGCTCGCCCTGGCGCCACCGGTCGGGGTAGTCCTGTTCGCTGACCCGGGCGGTGCCCTGGTTGATCAGCATCGACTTCTCGAAGTTGAGCAGGTCGGGCTGCCGCCGCCGGACGCGCTTCCACCAGGTGTCGAAGTGGGCGGCCGAAACGGCCTCGGCGCCCACCCGCTCGTCGTAGAACTGGAACAGCGTCTCGTCGTCGACCAGGATGTCGCGCCGGCGGGCGCGGTGCTCCAGGTCCTCGACCTCCTCCAGCAGCTTCCGGTTCTGGTGGAAGAAGCCGTGCTGGGTGTTCCAGTCGCCCTCGACCAGCGCGTTGCGGATGAACAGCTCGCGCGAGACTCCGGGGTCGATCGAGCCGTAGGCGACCTTGCGCTGGGCCACCAGCGGCACCCCGTAGAGGGTGACCCGCTCGTAGGCCATGACCGCGCCGCGGTTTTTCTCCCAGTGCGGCTCGCTGTAGCTGCGTTTGACCAGGTGGGAGCCGAGCCGCTCGGCCCACTCGGGCTCGATGCGCGCGACCATGCGCGCCCACAGCCGCGAGGTCTCGACCAGTTCGGCCGCCATGACGTAGCGGGGCTGCTTCTTGAACAGCGAGGAGCCGGGGAAGATCGCGAAGCGGGCGCCGCGCCCGCCCAGGTACTCGTGCTTGTCGGGGTCCTTGAGGCCGACGTGGGACAGCAGCCCCGCAAGCAGCGACACGTGGATCTCGCGCGGCGCGGGAGCGGAGGTGTTCAGCGTGGCGCCGTCGGCCTTGACGACCTGCTTGAGCTGGCTGTAGATGTCCTGCCATTCGCGGACGCGCAGGTAGTTCAGGTACTCGTCGCGGCACATGCGCCGGAACCGGTTGCCCGACAGCACGCGCTGCTGCTCCTGCAGGTAGTCCCACAGGTTCACGAAGGCCAGGAAGTCCGACTCCTTGTCGGCGAAGCGGGCGTGCTGCTCGTCGGCGGCCTGCTGCTTGTCGGCGGGGCGCTCGCGCGGGTCCTGGATCGACAGCGCCGCCGCGATGATCATGACCTCGCGCAGGCAGCCGTTGTCCTCGGCCTCCAGCACCATGCGGCCCAGCCGGGGGTCGACCGGCAGCTGGGAGAGGCGGCGCCCGATCGGCGTGAGGCTCTTGCCGGGGTCGGGCTCGCCGGGGTCGAGTGCGCCCAGCTCCTGCAGCAGGTGCACGCCGTCCTTGATCTGGCGGCGGTCGGGGCCGTCGACGAACGGGAAGGCGGCGACGTCGCCCAGGCCCAGCGCGGCCATCTGCAGGATGACCGAGGCGAGGTTGGTGCGCAGGATCTCGGGGTCGGTGAACTCCGGCCGGGCGAGGAAGTCGTCCTCGGAGTAGAGCCGGATGCAGATGCCCTCGGCGACGCGGCCGCAGCGGCCCTTGCGCTGGTTCGCCGAGGCCTGGGAGACCGGTTCGATCGGCAGCCGCTGCACCTTGGTGCGGTGGCTGTAGCGCGAGATGCGGGCGGTGCCCGGATCGATGACGTAGCGGATGCCCGGCACCGTCAGCGAGGTCTCGGCGACGTTGGTGGCCAGGACGATGCGGCGCCCGCTGTGCGGGGCGAAGACCCGGTGCTGCTCGGCGGCGGAGAGGCGGGCGAACAGGGGCACGATCTCGGTGTCGCGCAGCCTCCGCTTGTGCAGCGCGTCGGCGGTGTCGCGGATCTCGCGCTCGCCGCTGAGGAACACGAGGACGTCGCCGGGCCCCTCGGCCTGCAGCTCGTCGACCGCAGAGCAGATCGCCTGGGTCTGGTCCTCCTGCTCGGACTCCTCCTCGACGGGGTTGTAGCGGACCTCGACGGGATAGGTGCGCCCGGACACCTCGACGATCGGGGCGTCGCCGAAGTGGCGTGAGAAGCGCTCGGGGTCGATGGTCGCCGAGGTGATGATCACCTTCAGCTCGGGGCGGCGCGGCAGCAGCTGCTTGATGTAGCCGAGGAGGAAGTCGATGTTCAGGCTGCGCTCGTGCGCCTCGTCGATGATCAGCGTGTCGTAGCGGCGCAGCATCCGGTCCTGCTGGATCTCGGCCAGCAGGATGCCGTCGGTCATCAGCTTGACCAGCGTGTCGTCGCCGGAACGGTCGGTGAAGCGCACCTTGTAGCCCACGGCCTCGCCGAGCCGGGTGTCGAGCTCCTCGGCGATCCGCTCGGCGACGGTGCGCGCGGCCAGCCGGCGCGGCTGGGTGTGGCCGATGGCGCCGTGCACGCCGCGCCCCAGCTCCATGCAGATCTTGGGCAGCTGGGTGGTCTTTCCGGAGCCGGTCTCGCCGGCGACGATGACGACCTGGTTGTCGCGCACGGCCGCCGCGATGTCGTCGCGGCGCGCGCTGACCGGCAGCGCCTCGGGGTAGTCGATCGCGGGCACGGCGGAGGCGCGGCGGTCGACACGGGCCTGGGCGGAGTCGATCTCGGCCGCGATCTCGGCGGCGATGC
Organism: Streptomonospora arabica; assembly: GCF_039531585.1. Classification (NCBI taxonomy): domain Bacteria; kingdom Bacillati; phylum Actinomycetota; class Actinomycetes; order Streptosporangiales; family Nocardiopsidaceae; genus Streptomonospora; species Streptomonospora arabica. The sequence continues at coordinate 105,618 of NZ_BAAAQI010000007.1, forward strand.
CGGCGCGCTTGCTCTCGGTGCGGACCTTCTGCAGCCCGTCGATACGGCGGCGCAGGCGGTGCCGGTCGGCGAGCATCAGCGGGGCCAGGCGCCGGCGGAGATCGCGGAGCTCAGGGTGGTCGATGCCGGAACGGGAGCCGGAGGGGGCCGCAGACGACGTTTTCATACCGCAGTCCAGGATAAGCGGCCGCGCAAAAGGTTTTCCCGCCTCGCGGCCGCAGCCTGCACCGCGGCCCCTCCGCAGGCCCCCGCGCCGCCCCGGCGGCGCCCGCAGACGCGGGGCCGCCCTCCGCGGGCCTCAGGCCGGGAACTTCGCCTGCCCGCGGGCCTCGCGTGCCGCATCGGCGACCGCGGACAGCTCGCCGCCCGTCGCCGCGGTCACCGCCGCGGAGACCGCGCCTTCGACGAAGGGGGCGTCCACGACAACCACGTCCTCGCGCGGCTCGTCCTCCAGCACCAGCCGCGCCGTGAGCACGGCGCTGCCGATGTCGGGCAGCACCACCACGCCCGCGCCCGAGTCGGCCTCGGCGATGGCCGCGCTCACCCGCTCGTAGGAGGTTCCGAGCCCTCCCTCGTCCGTGCCGCCGGCGCAGAAGACACGCCCGCCCGCCGAGCCGAGCTGGTCGATCAGCTCGCGCAGTCCTTCGGCGAGTTTCCCGCTGTGCGACACGAGCACGATCCCGACAGTGGAGCCGCTGTTTTCCATGGGGATCTAGGCTACTCATCTGGAAGCGCGCTGCGGCGCATATCACCGCCGAGGCCATCGCGGGAGCGAGTCGTATGAAGAAGTTCCTCAACACCGCCGACACCTACCTGACCGACGCGCTGGCCGGATTCGCGGCCGCCCACCCCGACCTGTCCGTGAACCTGGAGTCCCGCGTGGTCACACGCGCCCGCGGCGCGGTGCCGGGCAAGGTCGGCCTCGTCTCGGGCGGGGGCTCCGGCCACGAGCCGCTGCACACCGGCTTCGTCGGCGAGGGCATGCTGGACGCCGCATGTCCCGGGGAGATCTTCACCTCACCGGTTCCCGACCAGGTCGTCGAGGCGGTGCGCGCCGCCGACAGCGGCGAGGGCACCGTGCTGATCGTCAAGAACTACACCGGCGACGTGATGAACTTCGAGATGGCCGCGGAACTGGCCGGCGAGGAGGGCCGGCGGGTCGAGACCGTGCTGGTCGACGACGACGTGGCGGTGGAGGACTCCACCTTCACCGCGGGCCGGCGCGGCACGGGGGCCACGCTGCTGGTGGAGAAGATCGCCGGAGCGGCGGCGGCGCGCGGGGACGCCCTGGAGGAGGTGGCCGCGATCGGCCGCCGCGTCGACGCCGCGTCGCGCTCCTTCGCGGTGGCGCTGACCGCCTGCACCACGCCCTCGGCGGGCCGCCCGGGCTTCGACCTGCCCGAGGACGAGGTCGAGGTGGGCGTGGGCATCCACGGTGAGCCGGGCCGGCGCCGCGAGAAGCTGCGCCCGGCGAGCGAGATCGTCTCGGACATGGTCGACGCGGTCCTCGACGACCGCCCGCTGGAGTCGGGCGCGGAGGCGATCGTCGTGGTCAACGGGATGGGCGGCACGCCGCTCAGCGAGCTGTACCTGGTCTACGGCGAGGTCGCGGCGCTGCTGGAGGAACGCGGGGTCTCCATCGTCCGCAACGCCGTCGGCGACTACGTGACCAGCCTGGACATGGCCGGCTGCTCCATCACGGTGTGCGAGGCCGAGGAGGGCTTCACGGACCTGTGGGACGCCCCCGTGAGCACACCGGGGCTGCGGTGGGGGATCTGAGGGGCCTCTCGCCGAACGCGGACGCTCCGGGCGGCGCAGGCGCGGGCCGCCGCCCGGGGTGCGCCGAGGCCCGGCCGGGGCGCGCTCCGGCGCCGCGGCCTGCGACGCCCGGCGGGTGGTACCGCCGCCGCGGCGGGGCATGCTGTGTGGGGTAGGCGACGACACACGTGACGAGGGTTGGGAGACGCCGGTGGACATCGAACTCGCGCGCGCCTGGGTGCGGGCGATCGGGGCGGCCGTCGAGCGCGACCGGGAGCGGCTGGGCGAACTGGACGCCGCCATCGGGGACGGCGACCACGGGGCGAACATGCAGCGCGGCTTCGCGGCGGCCGTCGACGCCGTGGGCGCCATGAGCCCCGAGTCGGTCGGCGCCGTGCTGACCAAGACCGGCACCACCCTGGTATCGAAGGTCGGCGGCGCCTCGGGGCCGCTGTACGGCTCGGCCTTCCGCGCCGCGGGCAAGCGGCTGGCCGCCGAGCGCGCCGAAACCGAGGAGGTCGGCGCCGCGCTGTCGGCCGCACTCGAGGAGGTGCGCCGGCTGGGCGGCGCGCAGGCCGGCGACAAGACGATGGTCGACGCGTTCGCGCCGGCCGTGGACGCGTTCACGCGGGTCGCAGGCTCCGGCGGCCGGCTGGACGAGGCCGCCCGGGCGGCGGCGGACGCGGCCGATGAGGGCCTGCGCGCGACCGAGCCCCTGCAGGCGCGCAAGGGCCGCGCGTCCTACCTCGGCGAGCGCAGCGTCGGCCATCTGGACCCGGGTGCGGCCTCCACTGCACTGGTCTTCCGCGCCCTGGCCGAGGCGGCCGGGGCCTGAGCGGGGGCGCAGGCGCCTCCGTCGGGTTCCGGCGCGCTCCCGCCGGTCCCGCCCGGGCCGGGCGCGCCGCCGGTCTCAGCCCAGCCGCTCGGCGTCGTTGGCCAGGCCGTGCTTGTCGATGTAGGCCTGCAGCCGGTCCTCCTCCAGCGCTTCGAAGAGCCCGTCGTTGACGGATTCGTCCAGGCGCAGCACGTTCCGGCCGTCGATCCACGCGGGCTCGGTGACCGCCAGGGTCGCGAAGGTCATCCGCTCGGGCCCGGTGTCGAGCAGCCGCAGCGCGGCGGCCCGCAGCGTCGCGGCGTCGGCCTGGTCGTCGACGGCCATGGACTCGCTGGCGGCCGTCAGCAGGCGGTCGAGCCGCTGCGGGTCGGAGGCCAGGTCGGACTCCGCGGCCTTCTCGGCCATCGCGTTGAGGAACACCTGCTGGCGCTCGACACGGTCGATGTCGCTGCCGGAGAGGCCCTTGCGCTCGCGGACGAAGCGCAGCGCCTCCTCGCCGTCCATGTGGTTCTCGCCCGCCGGCCAGTGCCAGCCGTTGGTGGGGTCGTGGATCGCGTGCGGCAGGTCCAGCGTGACACCGCCGAGCGCGTCGACCATCCGCTCGAACCCGTGGAAGTCCAGCGCGGCGAAGTGGTCGATCGCGACGCCGCTGAGCTCCTCGACCGTGCGCACGAGCAGTCGGGGACCGCCCTGCCGATAGGCGTCGTTGATCTTGGCTTTGCCGTGGCCGGGCACCTCGACCCACGCGTCGCGCGGAAAGGAGACGGCGAAGGCGCGCTCGGAGTCCTCGGGCATGTGCAGCAGGATGATCACGTCGGAGCCCGACTCGCCGCTGCGCCACTTGCCGACCGTCGCATCGCCGCGCAGGTCCGAGCCCACCAGCAGCCAGTTCTCACCGGGGTCGGCCTCGGCCGAGGCGCGGTTCGACGGCAGGGCGCCGACGATGCGCTCGATGTTGTCGTCGTAGGTCTCCGTGCGCCACAGCGCCACTCCGCCGGTGGCCGCCACCAGAACGACCACGGCCGCGAGCGCGGAGAGCGCCACACTGCGCGCGCGGTGCCGCCTGCGGTGCCTGCTGCGGGACTCGCCCATACCGCCGCCTCGATCGGATCGCTACGCAGGACCTCGATTGGCCTCGGTTGTCAGCATTCCCGGTGTTGTGCGGCTGTCACCCGATTTCACCCGTTTCAGGGGCGAGCCGGATTGCGACTTTGCGGACCGCCACTTCAGCGCTCCACCGCACTCGCCCCGGCGCCTCGGGTGCACCGCACCGCGCGCTCCGGCGGCGGCCGCGGCCGCCGTCGCGGAGCGTCAGCGCGGCCCGCACCGCTTCAGCTCGCCAATCGGGCCGGCTCGCGTCCCAGGCGGCCCCACAGGACGCGGGAGAGGTTCTCGTCGAGTTCGCGGACGGTCGCGGCGGCCGGGGCATCGACCGGTCCCCGGACGCGCGAGTCGGCCGCCACCCGGGCCACGGCGGTGCGCAGGCGCTCCAGCCGGGGGGCGATCTCGGCCGGGTCGCCGCCGAGGGCCTCCTCGTAGCCCTTCAGCGCGTGCAGCAGGTCGAGCAGCCGCAGGTGGGCGGCATCGGTCGTGGCGCCGCGCAGCGCGTACTCGACGGCGGCGCGGGTCTTTCGAAGCGTGTTCGTCGTCGCGGACACGGGTCTCCTTTCGTCGCGGCGGCACTCTTGCCGCTGCCGGAAAGCTCTCGTACGCCGCTTGGCCGGCGCGGACGCGTCAGGCGGGACCGGTCGGACGAACCTCCGGCCCCGCCTTCGCGGTCTGCCCCGCGGGTGTCAGGCGCTGATCCGGCGCGCCTGGTCGCCTCCGCTGACGTTGATCTTGCGGGGCTTCGCCTGTTCGGCGACGGGGACGCGCAGCGTGAGCACACCGTCCGCGTAGTCGGCGGCGATGTTGTCCGCGTCCAGGGTCTCCCCGAGGAACAGCTGCCGGGAGAAGGTGCCCGACGGCCGCTCGGCCGCGACCATCTCCCGTCCCTGCTGTGCGGTGTCGGCCCGTTCGGCCCTGACGGTCAGCACGTTGCGCTCGATCTCCAGGTCGATCGAGTCGGGCCGGACTCCGGGAAGGTCGAAGTGGATCACGAAGTGGTCGCCGTCCCGGTAGGCGTCCATGGGCATCGCCGCCGGACGGGCGGTGTCGCCGAGCAGGCGCTGGGTGATGCGGTCGAAGTCGCGGAAGGGGTCCGTACGCATCAGCATCATGGTCACCTCCACTGTCGAATGCATAACCTGATGCGAAGAGACGCAGGTTTTATACCACGGCTGGTGGAGAATAAACACCTCGATCGCAAAAGAGAGTTCAACTCGGGGAGGGAAGGAACATGTCCTCTTCGGAGGACCCCTACACGGTTCTGGGGGTGGACCGCACGGCGAGCCGGGAGGAGATCTCCCGCGCCTTCCGCGCGCTGGCCCGGAGCCGCCACCCCGACTCCCCGACCGGCGACCGCGACTCCTACGCCCGTATCCGCGACGCCTACGAGGCGCTGTCCCGGAGCCGCGCGGACGCAGACGGCGAGGCCGGCGCAGGACCGGAGCGAGGCGTGTCGATCCCGGTGCGGGTGCGCCGGCCCCGTCCCCGGCGCGGGCGCGACGCACACGCCGAACTGCGCGTCGACCTGGCGCAGGCCGTCTACGGCGGTACGGCCTCCCTGCACGCGGCCGGCGGCGCCCGCCTGGAGGTCGCCGTGCCGCCCGGCACCGGCGACGGCGCGCGACTGCGGCTGCGCGGTCGCGGATCGGCCGGCGCGCACGGCGGGCCGCCCGGCGACCTGGTGGCGACCGTGCGGGTGGCCGCGCACCCCGTGTTCCGCCGCGATGGCGACGACCTGCGTGCGCCCTTGGTGCTCGGCTACGCCGAGATGGTGCTCGGCACCGAGGCGCGGGTTGCGGCGCTGGACGGATCGGAGATCACCGTGGCCGTGTGCCCGGGTACGATGCCGGGCAGCACCGTGCGCGTACCCGGCCGGGGTGTGCCCGCCCGCGCCCCCGGCGCCTCGGCCGGCGCCCTGCTGCTGGAGGTGACCCTGGACGTGCCCGCCGGGCCCCTGACCGGTAACCAGCGTGCCGCGCTCCACCGGCTCAGCGGTCTGCTCCCCCCACCGCGAAAGGCCCCCCGCCGATGACCGCCGACGGCCGCCCCGGTCCCGACCGGGCCCTCTACACCATCTCGGTCGCCGCCGACCTCGCCGGGATCGCTCCCCAGTCGCTGCGGCTGTACGAGCAGCGCGGACTGCTCTCCCCCGCGCGCACCGACGGAGGCACGCGCCTGTACAGCGACAACGACATAGCCCGGCTCCGCCGCATCGCCGAACTGGCCGAGGAGGGGGTCAACCTCGCCGGCATCGCCCGCATCCTCGACCTGCAGGAGGAGAACACCCGCCTGCGCGGCGCCGGCGGCGGAGCCGGCTGAGCGCGCCCGCCCTCAGGGGACCAGGCCGACGTGGGCCAGCGCCTGGCGCAGCAGCACGCCCTGCCCCCCGCTCATCTCCTGCTGCACGCCCTCGCCGGCCGCCTCCTCCGGCGAGAACCACACCAGGTCGAGCGCGTCCTGGCGCGGCCGGCAGTCCCCGGTGACCGGCACGACGTAGGCGAGTGAGACCGCGTGCTGCCGGGGGTCGTGGAAGGGGGTGATACCCGGGGTGGGGAAGTACTCGGCCACGGTGAACGGCTGCGGCGAGGCGGGCACGTGCGGCAGCGCCACCGGCCCGAGGTCCTTCTCCAGGTGGCGCAGCAGGGCGTCTCTGAGCCGCTCGTGGTAGAGCACCCGGCCCGAGACCAGAGCGCGGCTGATGGAACCGTCGGGCGCTACGCCCAGGAGGAGGCCGACGCTCGCCACCGAACCGGACTCGTCGACGCGGACGGGCACCGCGTTGACGTAGACGATGGGCAGCCGTCCGCGCGCATCCTCGATATCGGTGCGGGAGAGCCAACCGGGCGAGGTGTCCGTCGTTTCTGTCATGGCAACCTTCCTACCCTGTCGGCCCCGCGGGCACCGACGGGTGCCCCGGCTCACACCCGCACCGGGGCTCCCGCCTGCAACCGGCCGGCGGGCCGCGCCCTCGGCGCGGCCGGGCGCGGCCGGCCGGAAATCGGCGCCGGCCGGGAAAACGGACCGGCGGCGCGGATCTCCTCCTCCGCACGGGTGGTAGACGCGGTGGCGCCGACTGGCCACCATGGCCTCAGGGAGGTGCGGGGCGCGGGGTCCCGCAGCGCTCGCCCGCTGCCTCGGCGGCGAAGCACGGCATCAGGGCAAGGCGGCAACGAAAGAGGGCATGGCCGGATGACGCAGGAAGTGCGCGGAGTCGTCGCGCGGACCAAGGACGCACCCGTCGAGATGGAGACCATCCTCGTTCCCGATCCCGGCCCCGGAGAGGCCGTGGTACGCGTGCAGGCGTGCGGGGTGTGCCACACCGACCTGCACTACAAGCTGGGCGGTATCAGCGACGAGTTCCCCTTCCTGCTCGGCCACGAGGCCGCGGGCCTGGTGGAGGCGGTCGGCGACGGGGTCACCGAGGTCGCGCCGGGCGACTTCGTGGTGCTCAACTGGCGCGCGGTCTGCGGGCAGTGCCGTGCCTGCAAGCGCGGCCGCCCCTGGTACTGCTTCGACACCCACAACGCCGCCCAGCCGATGACGCTGACCGACGGTACGCCCCTCTCCCCCGCCCTCGGCATCGGCGCCTTCTGCGACAAGACGCTGGTGGCCGCGGGCCAGTGCACCAAGGTCGACCCCGAGGCCCCGCCCGGCGTCGCCGGGCTGCTCGGGTGCGGGGTGATGGCCGGCATCGGAGCGGCGATCAACACCGGTGCCGTAGGACGCGGCGACAGCGTCGCCGTCATCGGGTGCGGCGGTGTCGGCGCGGCGGCGGTCGCCGGAGCCCGCCTGGCCGGTGCCGCCCGCATCATCGCCGTCGACCTCGACCGGCGCAAGCTGGAGTCCGCCGCCGGACTGGGCGCCACCCACACCGTGGACGCCGGCGAGCAGGACCCCGTCGAGACGGTGCGCAAGCTGACCGGCGGGTTCGGCGCCGACGTGGTCATCGAGGCCGTGGGCCGCCCCGAGACCTACCGGCAGGCGTTCTACGCCCGCGACCTGGCCGGCACCCTGGTCCTGGTGGGAGTGCCCACGCCGGACATGACGCTGGAGCTGCCGATGCTGGACGTGTTCGGCCGCGGCGGCTCCCTGAAGTCGTCCTGGTACGGCGACTGCCTTCCCAGCCGCGACTTCCCGATGCTGATCGACCTCTACCTGCAGGGCCGGCTCGACCTGGACGCGTTCGTCTCCGAGACCATCCCGCTTGAGGGCGTCGAGGACGCCTTCACCCGCATGCACCACGGCGACGTGCTGCGCTCGGTCGTCCAGCTCTGAGGCGGTGCCGCGCCCCCGTCCGCGCGGGGGCGCGGCAGCGCCGCGCGGGCCCGGGCGCTCAGCCGGAGCGTTCGGCGCCCGGGCCCGCGACCGCGGCGATTTCGGACACCAGCCGACGCAGGATGGGCCGGGGCGTGGCGAAGTTAAGCCGGGCGAACCCGCGCCCGGGCGCACCGCAGTCGGGGCCGTCGACCAGTACGACCCCGGCGCGCTCGTGCAGGACGCGGCCCGGGTGGTCGCCGAGCCCGAGCCCGCGGAAGTCCAGCCAGGCCAGGTAGGTGCCCTCCGGCGGGGTGTAGTCCACCCCGGGCAGGTGCTCGGCCAGCAGATCGGCCAGTTCGCGCCGGTTTCCGTCGAGGTAGTCCACCACCCCCTCCAGCCACGGCCCGCCCGCGGTGTAGGCGGCGGTGGCGGCGGCCACGCCGAAGTTGCCCGCGCCGTGGGCGAGCACGGGTCCGATCTCCGCCATGACAGCGGCGTCGCCGGGGTTGCTCACGATCAGCTGCGCGCACTTGAGACCGGGCACGTTCCAGGCCTTGGATGCGGAGGTCGCGGTCAGCGCGTGCCGGGCGGCCGCCGGCGAGACCGACGCGTAGGGCACGTGGCGGTGCCCGGGGTAGGTCAGCGGCGCGTGGATCTCGTCGGCGAAGACGCGGCCGCCGTGCCGTTCGACGACCTCGGCCACCTCCGCGAGCTCTTCGGCGGTGAAGACCCGGCCGAGGGGGTTGTAGGGGTTGCACAGGGTGAGCAGGTGGCCGCCCGCGCGGAAGGCGCGGTCGATCGCGTCGAGGTCGAAGACGTGGCGGCGGCCGTCATGGGCCATGGGGACCTCGATGATCTCGCGGCCCAGGCTCTGCGGAACGGTGAGGAACGGCATGTAGGCCGGGGTGGGCAGGATAACGGGGCTGCCCGGGCGGGAGAACCGCTCGACGGCGGTCTCGAAGCCCTTGACCACGTCGGCGGTCGGGTGCACGTCGGCGGGGTCGACGCTCCAGCCGTAGCGGTCGTGCTGCCAGTCGGCGCAGGCGGCGCGCATGGCCGCCACGGCGCGCGGCGGCAGGTAGCCGAACTCCATGCGCTCGACCGCGGCGTGCAGCGCCTCGGTGATCGGCGGCGCGGTGCCGAAGTCCATCTCGGCGATGAACGCGCCGAGCGTGTCCTCGCCGTACAGCGTCCACTTGATGCCGCCGCGGGAGCGGAGGCCGTCGACCGTCACCGCGTCGAACTCGCTCGCCAGGCTCACAAGGCGTCCTTTCCGGCCGGGGGCTGCCCGCGGACGCCGGGGGGCGGACCCGCGAGGAGGCGGACACGGCAGAGGGCGGCCCTCAACGAGTGCCGCCCGTCGCCTCGGCCCACTGTAGGCCGCCCCAACCGAGCCGTCGCGGGCCGGTCCCGTGCCGTCTGCGCCATCCCGGTTCAGCGCAGGCGGAGCGGAGCCGCTCCGCGGTCACGCCGCGGGTGTGGCGCCCTTCCCGGAGGTGCGCACCAGGTCGGTGAACAGCTCCTCCCACATCGTGTGCACCGACTCCGGCGCGTAGTTCTGCGCCGTCTTGAGCGCCTCGGCGCCCATGCTCGCCCGCAGGTCCCGGTCGTCCATCATCTTCGAGATCGCATCGGCCAGCGCGTCGACGTCCTTGGGCGGCACGAGGATGCCGTCCTTGCCGTCGGTGATGACGTCGGCGGGGCCGGTGGGGCAGTCGAAGCTGACGACCGGCAGCGCGTGGGTCATCGCCTCGATGACCACCATCGGCAGGCCCTCGAACCGCGAACTGAGGATGTAGAACGCCGACTTGGTGAGCTCGCCCTCCATGTCGTCGGTGTGCCCCATCAGCAGGACGTGGTTGTACAGGTGGTGCTCGTCGATGAGCTCCCGCAGCTCGGCCTTCTTCTTGCCCGTGCCGAAGATCCGCAGCTGCCAGTCGGGGTGGCGTTCGGTGACCTTCTTGAACGCCGGGATCAGCATGTCGAAGCCCTTCTGCGGCGCCAGGCGGCCCGCGGCGAGGGCGATCTTGTTGCTGTGGTCGGAGAGCTCCTGGTCCATCGAGTGCACCGCGTTGGGTATCCGCACGAGCCGGGTGCCCGGCATGAGCTTCTCGTAGTCCTCGCGGTCGCGGTGGGTGAGCACCGCGACGGCGTCGAAGCGCGGATAGTACTTCTTGATGGCCCGCTGCACGTCCTTGCGGTGCGTGGCCAGGTTCATGTGCTCCTGGGCGACGCGGATCAGGTTCGGGTCGGCGAACTGCGCGGAGAGAATGTTCAGCGCGGGCCGGGTGGTCACCAGAATGCCGTCGTGCACGCCCTTGATGTAGCGGACGATCTCGCGCTCGACGTAGCGGGTGAACGTGTCGGCGGCGAACTCGCCCGCGGGGACGTGCACCGCGCGGAGCCGCTTCAGGCGTTCGCGCTCCCATGCGCGAAAGCGCGCGACGGGGCCCGGCTTGGGCTCGTCCTCCTTCGCGGGGCGCTGGTCGATGATGGCGCTCAGCTTCACCCGCTCGTCGAGGTCGAAGTGCGGGTCGTCCCGGTGCCGGATGACACTGACGATCTCGACAGTGTGGCCCAGCCCGGCCATCGTCTTGGCCTGCGTGAACACGGTGCGGATGGTTCCGCCGGTGCCGTACGCGTTGAGCAGGAGGTACCGGATCCTCATGGGTTTTCCTTGTCGGAAGGGCCGGGCAGGCATTCGACCGAGAGATTGTTGTAGAGCGTGTAGAAGGGCCGCACCGACACCCCGGTCCCGCTTTCGGCGGACGTCTGGGCGGGAAAGACCATCACCTTCTTCTTGTCGGCGATGTCGTCGAGGTGGCGGCCGAGGCGCAGCCACTTCTCGGCCGCCTCCTCCAACCGGTCCTCGGGTGCGCAGTAGAGGTCCCACTTCACCCCTTCTTGGGGCAGACCGTCGCCGGCGTTACCGAACTCCTCCACGGGAACCGAGACGTCGAAGCGCCCGTCCTCCACGCGGAGCTCATAGGACCTGCGGGTGTCGGTGTCGCGCAGCACGGCCTGCAGGAACCAGCGTCCGGAACCGGGGGCGGCGCCTCCGAGGAGGTCGCCGACGATGCGGACGGCTCCGTCACGCGGCCAGATCTCGGCGACCTCCGCCTGGGGGGTCTCGGTCTTGGCGTTCACGAGGCGGCTACCCCTTCGCGCTCGTCGGTGCCCGACTCGTCGGCGCCGCCGGACTCGTCGAGGTATCCCCACTTCCGGGTGATCCCGAGCAGCGCCTCGGGGACCTCCGAGGCCTTGGGCAGCTCGCGGCCGCGCTGGACGCTGCCGGAGCGGACCTTGTCCTTCCAGTCGCCCAGGCCCTTGGTGAAGTCGCCCTGGACGCTGTCGCCGTACTCCAGCATCGCGGGCTCGTAGTCGATGCCCAGGTACTCGCAGATGCGGCCCAGCTCGCCGGCCGGGTCGGCGGTCAGCTCCTCGTAGCGCACGGTGTGGGTGTCGGACAGGCCCTCACGCGCCCGCTGGACCGCGTTCATGTAGCGCAGCGCGTCCTCGGCCGCCTCGTCGTAGGTGCGCTTGACCGGGTCGGCCTCGTGCCACGACTTGGCGATGGAGACGGGGTGGCGCAGCAGGCAGATGAATCGGGCGTCGGGCCAGCAGGCCGCGATGCGGTCCCACACGAAGGCGTTGCTCGGGGTCTTCTCGACGACGAAGTCCTTGCCGGAGCGGGCCAGCTCCCGATGGAGCACGCGGTCCCACAGCAGGTGCTCGATGTCGCCGCGCTCCAGGCCGCAGGCCTCCATCGCCCGCTCGGAGAGCTTGGTGCGGAAGTGCACCTCCAGGCGGCGGATGTGCAGCTCGTGGGGGGCGTGCAGGCGCGAGTGCGCGTTCAGCAGCAGGCGCAGCAGCGTCGATCCCGACCGCACCGGCGAGATGACGAACACCGGGCGGTCGAGCAGGCGGTCCAGCTCGGGGTTCTCCGGCGGCCGGAAGGGGACCTTCTCCTTGGGCTTCTTCGCGGCGGCGGGCTTGGGCGCGGGCTTGGCCGCCGCCGGCGCCTGCTTCTTGCGGGCCCTCCGGAGCTCGACACCCAGGGTCGCGCTGAGCGCCGAGTTGATTTTGCGTGGAAGATCCATGCTCATGGAACTTATGGCTCTTTTCGACTGGGAGCAAAGGAAACGGATAGTTGTCGTTCACACCGCGGCCGACCGCCGTCCACCGCGAAGCCGCCCGGTACCAGGAGGCTTCCCGGAGCGGTGCGCTCCGCGCCGACGACGCGGCGGCGAGGCCGCACACCCGAGGGGGACGCGCACGCCGATACCGCCCGGCGTCCGATCGCACGGCGACCGAAGCCGAGGAAGGACGCGTGTACCGGACCGGCGGGAAAGCGGGGCCGCGCCGTGTCCGGCCGTATCGGCGCCCGTCGGAATCCGCCGGGCCGTGAGGCCGATGACGCGGCCAATGCCACGATAACCGCCCCCGCATAGCCGTTCGCGCATGCGCGGGCTCCCGGGCCACCGGCGGATCGGCCGATGAAGAGCTTCGATCATGCACTCATATCAGACTCACATAGAACTCACAGGTTCGCACGCCTCATGCCCGGCGAGTCGCGCACTCGGGCACGGGCTACCGGCCGCGGAACGGGCCGATGCCGGTCATCAGGACAACCGAACCGGAGGACAAACGTCGCAATCAGCTCGTTCTCTGCCATACAGCCACCTGAATCCCCCCTGCCGAAGGGTGCGCCCCCGGCGCCCCTCGCGGCACGTGGGGCCGGAACGCACACCGCCGACGGGCGTGCCGCCATGAACGCATCGGCGCTCCGCCCCGCGGTCGACGACACGCCGGCGCCGCGCGGGCTCAGTCCACCCAGCGCACGTCCGCCGGAAGCGGATGACCCTCCTCGCGCAGGCCGCGCAGGCAGTCCAGGAAGCTGCGGGCCGGCGGGGGCACCCGGCGGTCGCGCGGCAGGACCACGCTCAGGCGCCGGTCCAGCGCCGGGCGCACCAGGGGCACGCGGGCGTAGTCGGCGAAGCTCATCAGCACCTCGACCAGCGCCGGCATCGCTGAGACGCCCAGCCCCGCGGCCAGCAGGCCGCCCACCGTGGACACGTTTCCCGCCTCCGTGACGCCCGCCGGGCGCACGGCCGCCTCGGCGAAGGCGCGGTCGGTGCCGGCCCGCACGCTGGAGTCGGCGCCGACGGCGATGAACTGCTCGCCGCTGAAGTCGCCCCAGCCCAGCGCGGCGGCCCCCGCCAGCGGATGGGCGGGCGGCAGCACCGCGAAGAAGCGGTCCTCGGCCAGCGGGTGGGCCCGCAGGCCGTCGGGCAGTCCATCGGCGGAGGTGATGGCCAGGTCGGCCGCGCCCGAGGCGAGCCGCTCCAGCGCGGCCTCGGACATCCCGTCGAGGATGCGCACCGCGGTCTGCGGCCGCTGCTCGCGGAAGCGCGCGATGACCGGCGGCAGCAGCGCCGCGGCCACCGAGGGCAGCGTCGCGATGGTCACCACGCCGCGCTCGCCCGCGAGGTAGCGCTGCAGACCGGCCATCTCCGCGCGGTGGGCGGCCAGGACGCGTTCAGCCGCCTCCAGCAGCTCCCGGCCCTCCGGTGTCCGGCGGATCCGCCGCGTGGTGCGGTCGAACAGGCGCACGCCCAGCTGCCGCTCCAGCTCCAGGACGGTGCGGCTGAGCGACGACTGCGCCACGTGCAGCTCCGCGGCGGCGGCGGTGAAGCTCTCCGCGCGGGCCACGGCCGCGTAGACGCGGAGCTGGCGCAAAGACAAGTCCATGCAATCGGAGCATAGATCCTTGCCCGATTGATGTTGGACGCGCAACCGCCCACCTTGCAAGCATGAGTGGCCAGCCCCACGTGAGGCACATCACTCCCCCGGTCGCCTTCGCAAAGGATCGTCGACATGCTCACAGCAATGGGTTTCGCGGCCATCGCGACCGTTCTGGCACTCCTGCTGTCCAACCGGGTCTCGGCCGTCGTCGCGCTCGTCGGTGCGCCGGTGGCGGCCGCCCTGATAGCCGGGTTCTCCCCCGCCGAGATCGGCGAGTTCGCCGGGACCGGGATCTCCGACGTGGCCGGCACCACGGCGATGTTCGTCTTCGCCATCCTCTACTTCGGCGTGATGCGCGACGCGGGGCTCTTCGACCCCGTCGTCCGGCGCGTGCTGGGATTCGCGGGCCGCAACCCGGTGACCATTGCGCTGGCCACCGTGGTGCTGGCCATGCTCACCCACCTCGACGGCGCCGGAGCGACCACCTTCCTGATCACGATCCCCGCGATGCTTCCCCTCTACGACGCCCTGGGGATGCGCCGACTGGTGCTGGCCGCCCTGACCGGGCTGGGCGCGGGGATCATGAACATGGTCCCCTGGGGCGGGCCCACCGCCCGCGCGGCATCGGCGACCGGGATCGACGCCAACGCCCTGTGGGCTCCGCTGATCCCGGCCCAGCTCGTGGGGATCGCCGCCTGCCTGGCCATCGCCTACCTGCTGGGGCGCCGCGAGAGGGTCCGCCTTGCCGCCGCCGCGCCCGCCGCCCGGACCGCGAAGGCGCCCGCCGGCGGCCCGGCCGGGGAGGCCGCCGAGGACCCCCGGGGCGCCGAGGGGCCGGCGCCCGCCGGCGACGGGGAACTCTCCGCCGAGGAGGCGGCTCTGCGGCGCCCGCGGCTGTTCTGGCTCAACGCCGCCCTCACCGCGGCCACGGTCGCCGTGCTGATCTCCGGCGTGCTCTCGCCCGAGCTCGTATTCATGGTCGCCCTGGTCGTCGCGCTGCCGCTGAACTACACGGGCCTCAAGGCCCAGACCGACCGCATCAACGCCCACGCGCAGGGCGCCGTGCTGATGGCCAGCACCTTGCTCGCCGCAGGGGTCTTCCTCGGCGTCATGAGCGAGAGCGGGATGATCGACGCCATGGCCGAGGCGCTCACCGGCGCCATGCCCGGCGCCGTCGGTCCGGCCCTGCCGCTGCTGGTGGGTGTGCTCGCCGTCCCGCTCAGCCTGCTGTTCGGCCCCGACGCCTATTACTTCGCGGTGATGCCGGTGCTCACGGCCGTCGGCGACACGTTCGGCGTGCCCGCGAGCGCCATCGCCCAGGCCTCGATCACGGGCGAGGAGACGGTCGGCTTCCCGATCAGCCCGCTCACCGGCTCCTTCTATCTCCTCACCGGCCTGGCGGGAGTCTCGATCGGCCGCCACATCCGCTTCCTGCTGCCCTGGGCGTGGCTGGTCGGCCTCGTCGTGCTGGCCGCCGCCGCTCTCACCGGCGCGATCCCGCTGTGGACGGGGTGACGCCGGCACCCGACCACCATTACGACCGACGGGGGATCAGAGACACGTGAGCAGCAACCACGCCCGGATCGGCTGCGGCGCGGGCTTCGCCGCCGACCGGATCGAACCGGCCGTCGACCTGGTCGAGAAGGGGGGACTGGACGTCGTGGCCCTGGAGTGCCTGGGCGAGCGCACCGTCTCGCTGGCCGCGCTGCGCAGGCTCGCGGACCCGCGGGCCGGCTACGACCCGATGCTGCGCAAGCGCATGGCCGCACTGCTGGGACCGCTCGCCCGGACGGGAACCCGGCTGGTGACCAACGCCGGCGCCGCGGACCCGGTCGGGGCCGCGCGCATGGTGCGGGACCTGGGCGCGGAATTGGGCGCGCCGACGACGGTGGCGGCGGTCACCGGCGACGACGTACTGGACCGCATCGACCTCTCGGCTCCGGCCTGGGAGGACGGCGCGCCGCTGGAGTCGCACGGGGAGATCGTCTCGGCCAACGCCTACATCGGCGCCGACGCACTGCTTCCGGCGCTGCGGGGGCCGGCGCCGGTGGTGATCGCCGGGCGGGCGGCGGACCCCTCCCTGTTCCTCGCGCCCCTGGCCCACCTGCTGGGCTGGGAGGCGGGGGACTGGGCGCGCATGGCCGCGGGCACGCTGGTCGGCCACCTGCTGGAGTGCGCCGGGCAGGTGACCGGCGGCTACTTCGCCGACCCGGCGCGCAAGCCGGTACCCGGCCTGGCCCGGCTGGGCTACCCGATCGCCGAGGTCGGCGCCGACGGCGACGCGGTGATCACCAAGCCGCCCGGCACCGGCGGCCGGGTCGACCGGCTGACCGTGGTCGAACAGCTCACCTACGAGGTCACCGACCCCCGCGCCTATCGGACGCCCGACGTCTCACTGGACATGTCCGGGGTGGACGTACGCGACCGCGGCGGCGACCGGGTGGCCGTGCGCGGCGCGCGCGGGCGCGCCCGCCCCGAGGAGCTGAAGGTCAGCGTCGGCTACCGGGCGGGGTTCCGCGGCGAAGGCGAGATCTCCTACGCCGGGCGCGGCGCGCTCGACCGGGCGCGGCTCGCCGCCGAGGTCGTGCGCGAGCGGCTCGCGGGCGCGCTGCCGCGGCTGCGGGCCGACGTCGTCGGGCACAGCGCGCTGCACGGCGAGGCGCTGGCCGCGGGGGCCGAGCCCTACGAGTGCCGGCTGCGGGTGGCTGGACTGGCCGGGACCCGGGAGGCGGCCGAGGCGGTGGGCGAGGAGGTCAGCGCCCTGTACACGTCCGGCCCGGCGGGGGGCGGGGGCCTGCGGGTGGGCACCTCCGAGGTCGTGGGCGTCCTGTCCACGACCGTCCCCCGCGAGCGGGTCGCGACCGAGGTCGTCGTCTTCGAGGGGGCCGAATGAGCATCCTGCTGTACGACATCGCCCACGCGCGCGCCGGGGACAAGGGCAACCTGATCACCGTCTCGGTGATCCCCTACGACCCCGCCCGGTACCCGCTGCTGTGCGCGGCGCTGACCCCGGAGCGGGTCGCCGAGCACCTGGCCGAGCGGGTCTCGGGCGACGTGGTGCGCCACCGCTTGGACAACCTGCCCGCGCTGATCTTCGTGTGCCCGCGTGCGGCCGACGACACGGTCACCACGTCGCTGTTCCTGGACTCCCACGGCAAGAGCCTGAGCTCGGCGCTGTTGGAGCTGGAGCTGGACGCGCCGGGCTCGTGAAGGCGACGCGTCGTCGCAGTCGCTCCGGCACCCGACGCTCCCTCTCGCGCTGCGCGAGGGAGCCCGCGAAGCACCGGCCGTGTCCCGGCTCGCCGCGGCGGGATCGGCCGCGAATCCGTCTAGCATGGTGACCGTGGGGGACAAGCGGCGCGCGCGGGCGGGGGCTCCGGCACAGCGGGTCTACCGCGAGGCCGTCGTGCTGGGCGCGGCCGCCTACGCGATCCTGCTGCAGATCGCCCATCCGGGAGTCGGGCAGGGCGTCGCCGACCACAGCGACTTCGCCCAGCGGCCGGTGGACCGGCTGCGCGGCACGCTCGTCTTCGTCTACGGGCTGGTGTACGGCACCGAGGAGGAGGCCGACCGCGTCGCGCGGATCGTGCGTGCGATCCACAAGCGCGTCACGGGGCCCGGCTACAGCGCCCGGGACCCGGAGCTGCAGGTGTGGGTCGCGGCCACGCTCTACGCCTGCAACATGCACGTCTACGAGCTGGTCTTCGGCCCGTTGGCGCCGGAGGACAAGGACGAGGTCTACCGGCACTCCGCGGTGTTCGCCACCTCGCTGGGCTGTCCGCCCGACCGCTGGCCCGCCACCCGCGCCGACTTCGACCGCTACTGGGCCGACATGATCGGTGCCATCGAGGTGAACGACACCGCGCGCGCCATCGCGCGCGACCTGTTCCACCCGGCCAACCCGGTGGTGCGGGCACTGGTGCGGGTGCAGCGCTTCCTGGCCTCCGGGCTGCTGCCCGAACACGTCCGCGCGGGTTTCGGTCTGGAATGGGGGCCGATCCACCAGCGCCGGTTCGACCGGCTCGTCGCCGCCGTGCGCACGGTCTACCCGCGTCTACCGCTGACCGTGCGCACCCTGCCGCGCGACTACTACCTGCACGACATGCGCAGGCGGGCCGCGCGCGGCGGCCGGGACCGCACCGAACGGCGCGGCCCCGGCCGGGTTCTGCCCGGACGCCGGTAGCGGGCGGACGACCCCGCTGACGGGCCTCCGCGGGCCCGCGACCCGGCGGGCCCGCGGAGGGCGGTCAGGCCGAACTCGTCGGCGCTCGCAGCCACGCCGGGTCGATTCCGGTCGGCTCCGGCGCACCCATATCCTCGACCGCATAGCCGTCGGGGTATCCGGGGTAGGTCCGGTTCCGCCGGTCCGCGGACAGCCGCGAGACGCGCCGCGGCGGCAGCTGGGTGACCACGCGCGCCCGCACCCGCAGCGCCGTACGCACGACCTTCCCCAGCCACCGCGGGGCGGGCGCGAAGCCGAACGCCTCCAGCATCGGATCGTCGAGCAGCGCCCGCACGCCCGCGTCGGCGGCGGGGCGCAGCGGGGCCGGGAACCATGCGCGGAAGATGTCCAGCGTGGCGCGGCCGACGCGGGCATTGGTGTCGGTGTAGCGGAAGTGCTCGCGCTCGTAGCCGGTCTTGAACTCGCGGAAGGAGTCGAGGTCGGCGGGGATGTCGCGGATGTTCATGCGCCGGCCCACCTCGGTGTAGTGGCGCAGCGCCGCCTCGCGCTCGGCGGCGGTCAGCGGCCGCCACCCGTAGCGGGCGATCCAGTCGATGGGCTCGAAGACGAAGGTCGACAGCACGTAGAGCATGTCGCCGTTGGAGATCGCGTACCGGTTGTGCATCCGGTTCACCGTGCGCAGACTCGCGCGGCCGCGGTCGGAGTCGACGCCGTGCTCGACCATCTCGCCCATCAGCAGCGACGTGTCGTCGTAGCGCTTCTGGCCGCGGCGGCCGAACTCGCCGGTGGCGTCCAGCAATGCCGAGATCGAGGGCACGCAGTAGGTGCGGTACAGCGCCAGCTCCAGCGCACGGGTGTAGTCCCACGGGAACTCGTAGCCCGCGGAGATGCGGTAGATCTCGTGGAAGTCGGTCTCGGGGTCCAGCTGCGCGATGCGGCGCAGCCAGTGGAGGCGGTCGCGGCGGGGTCCGGGCGGTGCCAAGGGCGGGCGGGGCATGGTGCTGCTCCTTCGCAGGGGGGACCGGTGGGCGGCCGGGAGGCCGCCGGGACGGCGCTTTCGCGGATCGGCGGCGGCCCGGCGGCCGCCTCGGTCGCGGTCGCGCCCGACTGTAGAACGGCGCCCGCCGAGCCGCCTATCCGCAGCCCGGCGATTCCGTCCGTTCGGCACGACCGAATATAGCGGAGCCGGCCGGCGTCCGAATTACACCAGCAGCGTGTCCGGAATTCGAGACGCACCTCGCGGCGCGCCCCCATTCGGCCCTGCCGCCGCGGGTCCGGAAAAACCCGCGTACCTGCGGTTCTGCCCGCCCGACCGGACGCTTTCGCCCCCGGACCCGCCGCGCTCCCGTGCGGGATGCGGGCGCCCGCATCGCCCACTGCGTCGGGGATCCGGCGCGCCGCACCGCCCGGGAGCATTCGGGATCCCGAGGTGCCCGAGCGCGCAGGCACCCAAACGCCGATTCATCGGATTCTACGCAGGATAAACCAGTGACGGATGTGAAGCCGATCCGTCCGGGTTTCCGACACTTCAGGGACGTTGCGCCTGGCCCGTCGCGAATGACTTCCCTAGTCTGGGACGAGTCGATCTTCGTCCCCCCTCATTAGTGAGGCGCAGACATGACCAAAGTCCCGGACACTCCCGGTATCCCCGATATCCTCTCCGCGGAGTTCAACGCCGATCCGTATTCCGCCTACCGGATCATGCGCAGCGAGGCGCCCCTCATCTGGCACGAGCCGATGCAGAGCTACATCGTCTCCCGCTACGAGGACGTCCAGCGGGCGTTCAAGGACGAAGTGTTCACCACCGCCAACTACGACTGGCAGCTGGAACCGGTGCACGGGCGCACGATCCTCCAGCTCAGCGGGCGGGAACACGCTGTTCGCCGCGCCCTGGTGGCACCCGCCTTCCGCGGCAGCGAGCTGCGCGACAAGTTCCGCCCCGTGATCGAGCGCAACGCGCGCGAGCTGATCGACGAGTTCCGCGGCGCCGGCTCGGTCGACCTGGTCTCGCAGTTCGCCACGCACTTCCCCATCAACGTCATCGTGGACATGCTGGGCCTGGACAAGGGCGACCACGACCGGTTCCACAAGTGGTACACGAGCATCATCGCGTTCCTGGGCAACCTCTCCCAGGACCCCGACATCGCCGCCGACGGCCTGCGCACCCGCGAGGAGTTCGCGGAGTACATGATCCCGATCATCCGCGAGCGCCGCGACAACCAGGGCGACGACCTGCTGTCGGTGCTGTGCCGGGCCGAGATCGACGGCACCTCGATGAGCGACGAGGACATCAAGGCCTTCTGCAGCCTGCTGCTGGCCGCGGGCGGGGAGACCACGGACAAGGCGATCGCCGCGATGTTCGCCAACCTGCTGGCCCACCCCGACCAGATGGAGGCGGTGCGCGAGGACCGCTCGATGATCCCCAAGGCCTTCGCCGAGACGCTGCGCTACACCCCGCCGGTGCACATGATCATGCGCCAGCCCGCCGAGGACGTCGTCTTCAGCGGCGGCGAGGTTCCGGCGGGCAGCACGGTGACCTGCCTGATCGGTGCCGCCAACCGCGACCCCGAGCGCTACGCCGACCCCGACTCGTTCAACGTCTTCCGCGACGAGCTGGACGCCTCCACGGCGTTCACCGCCGCCGCGGGCCACCTCGCGTTCGCGCTGGGTCGGCACTTCTGCGTCGGCGCGCTGCTGGCCGAGAACGAGGTGGAGATCGCCGCCAACATGCTGCTCGACGCGATGCCCGACGCCCGGCTGGCCGACGACTACGTGGCCGAGGACAAGGGCGTGTTCACCCGCGGCCCGGCCCGGGTACCGGTGGTGTTCACGCCGCGCACCACGGTCTCCGCCGGGGCCTGAGCGCGCCCCTCCCCCGCGGCCCCGGCCGCGCGTGCGGCCGGGACCGCGCGGGGTGCGGGACCGCGCGGGGTGCGGGACCGCGCGGGGTGCGGGACCGCGCGGGGTGCGGCCCGGCGGCAGGCGAAGGTCCTGCCACCGGGACCGGAAGGGCTCCTACAGGGCCCGCTCGTCGGTGGGGATCGCCGGTGTGAACTCCACCGGCAGCGCGTACAGTCCGCGCATCCACACCGACGGCCGCCACTCCAGCTTCTCGGCCGGCAGGCTCAGCTCGACGTCGGGCAGCCGGTCCAGCAGCACCTCGACGGCGTTGCGGGCGATGACCTCGGCCAGTTCCGGCGCGGGGAACGGGCATCCGTGCTCGCCGTGGCCGAAGGACATGTGCGCGCGGTTGGCGCCGGAGTCCAGCTGCTCCTCGGGCTGCACCCGCGGGTCGGCGTTGGCCGCCGCCAACCCCAGCACCAGCATGTCGCCGCGCTGGATGCGCCGACCGCCCAGCTCGCAGGCCTGCACGGCGAAGCGGCCGATGAAGTTCTGCGTCGGGGTGTCGCGCCACAGCACCTCGTTGAGCGCCTGCGCCGCACTGCTGCGCCCGCCCTGGAGGCTGACGGAGAAGCGGTCGTCGACGAACATGTGCCGCAGCGTGTTGGCGATCCAGTTGCCGGTCGGCGCCTGCGCGGCCGCCATGACGACGAGGAGGTCGATGACGATCTCGTCGTCGGTGAGCTTGGCGGGGTGCTCCAGCAGCCGCGTGGGCACGTCCTGGCCGGGGCGCGCGTGGGCGTCGGCGACCACCTGCTGCATGCGCTCCTGCACCCGCTGGTGGGCTTCGACGGCGTTGCCCTTGACGTCCAGGGAGTCGAGGATGTCGCGCACCAGCACGGGCACGTCGGCCGGCGGCAGCCCGAACAGCTCGGCGATGACCCGGGCCGGAATCTGGTGGGCGTACTGGGCCACGAGGTCGGCCTCGCCGTCGCCGCTGAACCCGTCGATCAGCTCGTCGGCGACGCGCTGGCAGATCAGCGCGAGCTCGGTGCGGTCCACGGCGTCGAGCGCGTCGCCCAGGGCGCCGGCGCGGCGCTGGTGCTCGTTCGCCTCGGCGAACATCACCGAAGGCGTCCAGCCCACGTAGGGCATCAGCGGCCAGTCCCCCGGGACGTGGTCCCACACGTTCCACCGGCGGCAGTCGCGCGCGAACCACTGCGGGTTGCTGGTGACGTAGTGGACCTCGCGGTATCCCATGACGAACCAGGCCGGGATGTCGCCGTCCAGCAGGATCGGTGCGACGGGGCCGTAGCGCCACCGCATGTCGCGGTAGAGGGTGCCGGGGTCCACGGCGATCTGCGGACCGTAGAAGCGCACCGCCTGGTCGTGGTCGGGGTAGCCGGCCAGCGGGGAGTCCGCCGCCGGCGCGAACCCTGCGGAGTGGTGGTCGTCGGTCACGGCGTGCCCTCCCGGGCGGGCGAGAGTGCGTACAGGTCGTTGAGGTGGCGGACGAGGGAGATCAGCACCGTCTTGCAGTCGTCCCTGCTCCGCGCGTCGCATTCGACGAGCGGTACCTCGTCGGGCAGCGAGAGCGCGTCGCGCAGGGCGGCGAGGCCCGGGCCCGGCTCGAACCGGTTGATCGCCACGACGAACGGCATGCCGTGGGCCTCCAGCCGGTCGACGGCGTACCAGGAGTCCTCCAGGCGCCGGGGGTCGACGAGCACGACGGCGCCCAGGCTGCCGGCGAAGAGCTGGTCCCACAGGAACCAGAACCGCTCCTGGCCGGGCGCGCCGAACAGGTAGAGGATCTTGTCGTCGGTGACGGTGATGCGGCCGAAGTCGAAGGCCGCGGTGGTCGTGGTCTTGCTGCGTACGGTCGACGGGTCGTCGATGCCGACCCCGGCTTCGGTCATGACCTCTTCGGTGCTGAGCGGCCGGATCTCGCTGACCGCTCCCACCATGGTCGTCTTGCCCACGCCGAACCCGCCGACGACGACGATCTTCAGCGCGTCCTGCGCGTCTGCGGACAGCGGGGCCGGGGTCTGGTACGCGGGGGCTTCAGAGGCGTTGGAGTGCATCGAGCACCTGCTTCAGGGTCTCGGAGGAGGGGGAGTGCGCGTTGGCGGCCGTGGACGCCGAGGACGGGTGGCGGACGGTGATCTGGCCGGTGTCCATCAGGTCGCGCAGCAGGATCTTCACCACGCTCACCGGCATCCCCAGGGCGGCCGAGAGCTCCACGACCGCCGTCGGCCGCTCGCACGTCCGCAGGATCCGCACGTGCTCGGACTGCATCCCCGCCTTGGGCTCGCACTCGGCGACGACGAGCGTGACGCTGTCGAAGGTGCTCTCCTCGGCGCGGCTGCGACCGCCGGTGACGGTGTAGAGGCGGTCCGGGTCCTCGCGGTCGATCCGCTTGGGGTTCATGGCGTCGGGTCACCGCTGTATTGGGGTGTCCTGGGGTCGGCGGTGAGGTAGGAGCCGAGCTGCTCGACGAGCTCGTTCATGTTGTGGCCCACGATGCCGACGTCGGTGTCCTCCTCGGCGAGCACAGCCAGGTGGGCGCCCGCACCGGCGGGCACGATCAGCAGAATCCCGCCGGCGAACTCCACCATCGCCTGGCCCGAGGTGATGCTGCCGTCGCCGAACTCGGCGGAGGCGCTCAGCGACAGGCTCTGGATGCCGGCGGCGATGGCGGCGAGCTGGTCGGCGCGGTCGCCGTCGAGCTGGGCGGAGAAGACCATCTTGAGCCCGTCCCTGGACAGGACCAGCGCGTGCTGGGCTCCGGGGGTCTTCGCGAGCAGGTTCTCAAGCAACCAGTCAAGGCCGCGGTCTGCGGTGCTCATGGGATCTGTGCCACTCCTCGTTCGAGTCATGCGGGCGGTGCGGTGCCCGGAGTATGCGCTGGGTGCCCGGCGACCGCCCGGGGCCCTGCAACGGGCAGGCGTCGACCGGCACCGGATCTCACCGGGTGGTGTCGTCCGAAGCGCCGTCGCGCCCGCGGGCGGTCTTGCGGAAGGCGGCGAAGCGGGTGCCCGGGTCGCCGAATTCGCGCTTGCGCTCGGTGCGCGGCTGGGAATGCTGGCTCTCGGCCTCGGCCAGGGTCTGGCCGCGGCGCCGCTTGGGCAGAGCGTGCTCGCCGGTCTCGCCTGCGCCGCCCCCGCCGATGGCCGGAGCGGGCGCCGAGGACGCGGCGACGGGGGCGGGCTCGGCGGTGCGCGGCGGCGGGGGCGGGGCGGCGGGCGCGTCGAGCGCCTGGCGCGGGCGGGTGATGAGGTGCTGCGGTACGAGGACGACGGCGCCGGTGCCGCCGCGCGAGGACGGCCGGAAGTTGACCGTCAGCCCGTACTTGGCGGCGACGCGGCCGACGACGGCCAGGCCCATGCGGCTGCCGGGCAGGTTCGTCAGGTCGTGGGGCTGGGACACCAGCTGGTCGGCGCGGCGCCGCTCGCGCGGGCGCATGCCCAGGCCGCTGTCCTCGATCGTGACCATGACGCCGGTGTCCTCCTCCTCCACGTAGACGTGCACCTCGGTGTTGTGCGCGGAGAAGTTGGCGGCGTTGTCCATCAGCTCGGCCAGGGCCTGCATCACGCCCTCGGCGGCGTAGCCGACGACGGCCGCGCTGCTGGTGGAGTGGATGCGCACGCGGCGGAAGGCGTAGATGCGCCCCATCGCGCCGCGGAGGATGCTCTCCATGACGATGGGCTTGGTCCAGCGGCGCCCGGAGCGGCCGCCGCTGAGCAGCGCGAAGCTGTCGGCGAGCCGGCCCATCTGCGAGACCTGGTGGTCGAGCTCCAGCAGGTCGCCGAACACGCCGTCCTGGTCGCCGTAGCGGTCCTCCAGCTCGCGCAGCTGGGCGAGGAGGTTGGTGACCTGCGCCTGCACACGCGCGGCGGCGCCGGCGCAGGCCGCCATGGCCGCGGCGCCGCGCCGCTCGGCCTGCCCGAGGGTCTGGCCCAGCTGGACGAGCAGCGTGCGCAGCGCCTCCTGGTTGGGCTGGGCGGACTCGGCGATGGCGGCGTCGGTGGTGGCCCCTTGACGGATGCGGCGGCGCAGGTCGGGGACCCCGTCGTGGGCGAACTGGCGCAGCTCCTGCTCCAGCCCGGCGGTCTTGTGCTCGGCTTGGGCGACGCGCTCCTCCGCCCGAGCGGCCCGCTCGCGGCTCATGGCGGCGGCGGCAGCGTGGTAGGTGGCGACGGCGATGGCGCCGGCCAGCAGCACACCCATGACCGAGCCGACCGTGATCATAAGCACACGCACGTCGCCGGGCACGGCCGAGACCACCCAGTACCAGGCCGCGGCCAGAACGACGCCCGCGGCGCAGAATGCGAGTACGGCTTGCAGGCCCGGCGAGTTCGGCGAGCGCTGCGACTGATTTCTTTCGGATACACGTGCTGACATCGATCAGGTCCTCGTCGGCGATTGGAAGCAGGCGGAACCCGGCCCGCGTCGGACCCTGATCCGTTGCACGGCTGCACGGCAGGACGATCGGGCCCGGAGACAGCCTGTGCGACGGCCAGTGGGGGTGATCCGGAACTTACCGTAGCCCACTCCAGACATGCGGGGTCAATCGAGCCTCAAATCCTCAATCGGCGCTGATTCCTTCGTTTTAAATCCGACAATCCTCGCCTTTGAGACATTGGATGCGGACATTCAGCACATCCGGGAGGTGTTGCGCTGGGCAAGGTTGCGGATCGAAAACCGGCCGAGCGGAATGCGGGTACGGGTGCCCGCGATCGCCCACGCGAGGCGCAGGACGGGGCAGCGCGGGGCAGTAAGGGGAGGGGCAGGACGGGGCAGCGCGGGGAGGGGCAGGACGGGGCAGCGCGGGGCAGTAAGGGGAGGGGCAGCAAGGGCGGCGAAGGCGACGAAGGTGGTGGGCGGTTGAGCCTACGGTGATCGGCCGAGGACCCTCTCGGTTGCGCATGCGGCGAAGCAGCAAGGGCACCGGGCGGTCGAGCCCGCGACCATCGGTCGAGGCGCCCGCCGGTTCCCCACGCAACGAAGCAGCGAAGGCGGCGGATGGTCGAGCCCGCGACCATCGGTCGAGGACCCTCTCGGTTGCGCATGCGGCGAAGCAGCAAGGGCACCGGGCGGTCGAGCCCGCGACCATCGGTCGAGGCGCCCGCCGGTTCCCCACGCAACGAAGCAGCAAGGACGGCGGGCGGTCAAGCCCACGACCAACGGTCCGGGCGCCCGCCGGCTGCCCACGCGACGAGGGCAGCGACGACCGCGGGCAGTCAAGACCGCGAACATCGGTCCGGGCGCCCGCCGGTTCCCCACGCGACCCAACCAAAGAGCACAGGAGCACGATTCGCACAAACCGGTCATATGAGACCTGGTCGTGGCCGAGAAGGGCGACGAATCCGCCGCGAGCCGCACCGCAGCATCCCGGCGATCCGCAGTGGCCCTCGATGCAAGGCGATTGATGCACGAATGCCCGTATTGCACCCCAATAAAGCAGACCTTCCAGGCGCCAGCGGCGACGAACCACTCCTAATGCACCTCTCAGGGGCCATTGAGCGCCGGTTTGGGCACTCTCGTCGCCACACGGCACCTCACAGCACCTTAGAAACACGGCAAATCGGTCAAATCACTTCGATAACCTCCGCATCGCGGAATTTTGAGGTGCCGTGGATGCCGCACCACTGGTTGAGCGCCACTCGTGGCCTTACCAACTCGATGGGCACGCCCAAATGCCCGAAATGTCGCCAGCGATGTGAGGCACGGCGCCGTCCTGAACCATGACACCGGCGCGCACCCGAACCGATCCGCGCAGGCTCAACCACCCGCCGCCCTCGCCGCCCCGCCGCGACAGCCACCGGCGAGCACCCGAACCGATGGGCTCGGGCCCGACCACCCACCGCCCTCGCCGCCCCGCCGCGACAGCCACCGGCGAACACCCGAACCGATCCGCGCGGGCTCAACCACCCACCGCCCTCGCCGCCCCACCGCAACGGCCACCGGCGCGCACCCGAACCGATGGGCTCGGGCCCGACCACCCGCCGCCCTCGCCGCCCCACCGCGACAGCCACCGGCGAGCACCCGAACCGATGGGCTCGGGCTCCGCCATCCCTCACTGCCCCCTGAGGCGCGACCAGCGACTACCCGAACCGGTGGGCCGGGGGCGACCGGGCGGCCGCATCCTCAATCCAGCCAACCCGGCCGCATCCTTCCGCCGACCGACCGGCCGACCGGCCCGACGCAGCCGGCCGACGGGGCGGCCGCATTCATATGAAGCGGTCGGACCCGTCAACCAGCTGGCCGATCAACCGGCCTCACCCTTCCTACGAGCCGGCCCCGTCAAGCGCCCCGTCCACCCGCCATCCCTCAATCCGTCCACCCGTCCACCCGTCCACCCGTCAACCCATGGCTTCGATGTCCATATACACGACCTCCCACAAATGCCCGTCGGGGTCCTGGAAACTCCGCCCGTACATTCCAGGCCCTTCCATGGGTTCGTTGGAGGCGCTCCCACCCGAGGCCAGGGCCTTGTCCACCAGGTCGTCGACATCCTCCCGGCTGTCGGCGGAGACGGCGATGATCGCCTCCGTGGACGCCCGGGCGTCGGTGATCTCCTTCTTGGTGAAACCCTGGAAGAATCCCTTGACCAGCAGCATCACGACGGCGTTCTCTCCGACGGTAATGGCGGTGGCGTTCTCGTCGGTGAACTTCGGGTCGAACTCGAAACCGAGTGCGGTGAAGAAGTCGACGGAGGTCTTCAGGTCGGCTACCGGCAGATTCACGAACATCATTCTCGACATGCTGTGAAGCTAGCAACGCCCGACGACAATTCGGCTCTAGCCGCGCCCGGGGCGCCTTCTTCCCCCTTTATCTCACCTTCCATACCGCTTGCCCGTGTTTCAGGCCCGTTTCCCGGTTTTCAACCCCGAGTCCGTGTATCCCGCCCCGGCGCCACCGCCCGCTCACCGGCCACCCGCTCGGCAACCGCCCGCTCAGCGGCCACCCGGTCGGCGGCCCATTGGCGGAAGGTGCGCGGGGGCGCGCCCGTCACGCGCTCCAGGGTGTCGGTCGCGGGCTCCGGATGCGCCACCATCCGGGCGTGCGCCTCCAGGATCTGCCGGGCCATCTCCTCCGGCAGCCCGCTCTCGGTCAGCTCGCGCACGGCCTCGTCGTCGGTCATGGCCTCGACCCGGACCGGCACCCCCAGCTCCTCGCCGATGATCCGTGCCTGCTCGGCCTGGGTGATGCCCGCGGGCCCGGTGATCTCGTAGGCCGCGCCGGCGTGCCCGCTCTCCGTCAGGGCGCGCACCGCGACCTCGGCGATGTCGGCCTCGTGGATCAGCGGGCGCGCGAGGTCCGGGTACGCCATGCGGATCACTCCCGTCTCGCGGATGCGCGGGATCCAGTCGCGCAGGTTCGCCGCGAACCCGCCGGCGCGCACGAAGGTCCAGCTCATCCCGGACTCCTTGATCAACCGCTCCAGCATCGCGTGCGAACCGAGAATCCCGCCCTCCCGCTCCGAGCGCTCGGGGTCGATGCCCATCGTCGACAGGTACGCGATCCGCTCGACGCCGGCGGCCATGGCCTGGACGGTCTCGGCCGCCGCCGCGTCGGCCTGGACGCTCGGCCACACGAGGAACGCGGTGTCGACGCCCTCCAGGGCAGGCCCCAGGCTCCCGGGATCGGCGAGGTCGCCCTGGACCGCCTCGACGCCGGCGGGCAGATCGGCCTTCGCCGGGTCGCGCGTCAGCGCGCGGACGGCACGCCCCTCGTCCGACAGTCGGCGCACCACGTGTCGACCGACGTTTCCGGTCGCTCCGGTGACCAGGATCGGGCTCTGCGCTGCCATAGGACGCCTCCGTAGTCGTCTCGCCTGCGGCGGGCACCGGCCGGCGCCCGTTCCGCACCCTCACGTCCACGACTCTGCAGCCTCAACCAAAGTTGAGGTCAACCGGCCCGGCAGGCGGTCTCGGCACGGCACCGAGGACGACACCGAGGTAGGGCTCCCGTCCGCCGGACGTGCGCACCCCGGTGACGACCAGGTCGGAGAAGCCGTCGCCGTCGCCGTCGAGCGGGGGTTCGGTTCCGGTGCCCGGCCGCATCGCCGGCGTCCAATGCCGCGGAGCAGGCGCCGCTCCGCCGCAGGCGCTGAGCCCAGCCGGTACGAGGGCCGCTGCTGCGGCGGCGGAGCGGCGGTAGGAGCCGGATCGGCGGTCGATGAGGGCCTCCTCCGTCGGTGGGACCCCGGAGCGACGTTCCCGGCTTCTCGTCGGCACGGACGTGCCGGAGCCGCCGACGACCTCCGCTCGGCTCGGCGGAGTTCGCCGCTCCGGCCGCCGCGACGGGGTGGGCCACCTCCGATAGGTTGAGGCTATCGACCGGCGGCTCCCACCGGCTCTGCTTGGAATACCGAACACGGGATGTCGTATGGACACGCGCCAACTCGAGTACTTCGTCGCCATCGTCGACCACAACGGGTTCAGCAAGGCGGCGGCGCGCATGCACGTCGCTCAGCCGTCGCTCTCCCAGGCGATCCAGCGCCTGGAGCGCGAGCTGGGCACGGCGCTGTTCCACCGCGTGGGGCGGCGCGTGCAGCTCACCGCGGCGGGCCGGGCGATGGTCGAGCCCGCGCGCCAGGTGCTGCGCGGCCTCGACACCACGCGGGCCAGCGTGGAGTCGATCAAGGGCATGCTCTCCGGCCGGGTCGACATCGCGGTGATGCCCTCCCAGGCCGTCGAGCCGCTGACCACGATCGTCACGCGGTTCGCCGAGCGCTTCCCCGGCGTCACGGTGAACGTGGCGGCGGTGTTCACGCCTCCCGAGGCGATCGAGAAGGTGCGGGAGGGCGCCTGCGAACTGGCCCTGGTGGGCTCGGGCGAGCCGCTGCGGCCGGTGGGCGTGCAGGAGCACCCGGTCGAAATGCAGAAGTTCATCCTGGTGGCACCGCCGGACCACCCCTTCGGCGACGCCACGCGCGCACACTGGTCCGACCTCGCCGGTCACCGGGTGATCACCTACCCGGCGGGCAGCCGCGGCCGCCACCTCGTCGACCGCATCCGCGCCGAGGGCGTGGACCTGCATATCGCCGTCGAAGCCGGCCACCGCGAGGCGATCCTGCCGCTGGTGCTCAACGGCGCCGGCGTCGCGGTCCTGACGGAGTCCTGGACCCGCACCGCCCGCAGCGGCGGCGCCCAGGTACTCGACCTGGACCCGCCCACCTGGATCCGGATCTCGCTGCTCAACCGCGACGCCCCGCTGACGCCCGCCGCGGGCGCGTTCCGCGAGATCGCCCTCTCCTCCGCGCACAACACCCACCGCTGACGGCACCCGGGCGGCTCCGGGCAGCCCGTCCCCGAACTGCGGCCCGTAAAGTTCTCGACCAGCGGTGCGGGGGCGCCGTGACCGGCGCGCCCGCACCGTTCACGACCGGCCCGGCAGGGTGCGGGCGCCGCGGCCCTCCCCCGCTCCGCCGCCCGCCGATGCCCCGGTAGAGCGCGGAGGCCGAGTGCTCCCTCGCCCGGTCCGCGCCGCCCGCGGAGCGGTCGATCCTCAGCGGGGCGGCGGCGCCGTCGCCGTCCTCGCCGCGCACGGCCCCGGTGAAGACGCGCCGTCCTCGCCCGCGCCCGGTACGGGCGGCTCCAGGTCGACCGTGGTCGTGCCGGCGGCGCACGCCGCCGAGTCCGAAGCGACCGTCACGCGCCACTCGTCCTCTCGCAGCTTGGGGCCGACGACCGCGTCGGCGTAGCCGTCGCCCTGTACATCGGCGGCCGCGACGAGGTCCCCGAAGCCGTCGTCGGCCATCGGCTCCGGCGAGCCCGGCCCGATTCGGGATGGGCGTTGACCTGCGCGGCCGGCGGGCTTGGCAGGCCCGGCACGCCGGCGGTCTACCGCCCGAGCGGTCCGCTGCGCCGCCTCCGGCCCGGTCCCGCCCGCGGCCCCTTCCTGCCCCGCCCTTTCCCCCGCACCCTTTTCCGCCCCTGCTGACCGGCCACGGCCCTGGCACCGGCCCCGCACCCGCACCCCCACCCGCATCGCCGAAGAATCCGCATCGCGGAATTGAATCCGCCGTATTCATCCCCGGGCATTCGGAAGGAGATTCCCCACCCGGTTTCACCTCGGAAGCACAACCGATAGGCGGAGCCTATAGGTCACATCGCCAATGACAGTTGGACTTTCGACGCATTCCTGGAATTAGATGTCCAGCGTGTGAACCACGGCATTTTGCGGGGATGCGGGGCCGGCACGGCCGGTCCGGCCGCAGGCCCGCAGCCGCCGCGCAGGCACGCCATCGTGGAATCTGTGCGCCCGGGCCCAGAGGTCCGCGGCGAGTAGGGGAGTCGGTGTGGAACACTTCGAAATCGCGGTCATTCCCGGTGACGGGATCGGCAACGAGGTGATGCCCGAGGCCCTGCGGGTCCTTGAGGCGGCCGGATCCCGCTACGGCGTCGAATTCGCCTTCCACGAGTTCGACTGGAGCTGCGAGCGCTACAAGCGGACGGGCCGGATGATGCCCGAGGACGGCATCGAGCAGCTGCGCGGCCACGATGCGATCCTGCTCGGCGCCGTGGGCTACCCCGGCGTGCCCGACCACGTCTCGCTGTGGGGCCTGCTGATCCCCATCCGCCGGGAGTTCGACCAGTACGTCAACCTGCGTCCGGTGCGCCTGCTGCCGGGCCTGACGCCGCCGGTCCGCGACGTCTCGCCCGGCGACATCGACTTCTGGGTGGTCCGCGAGAACAGCGAGGGCGAGTACTCCATGCTCGGCGGACGGCAGGGCGAGGGCACGCCCGGCGAGATGGTCATGCAGGCCTCCGTGTTCACCCGGCGCGGCACCGACCGCATCCTGCGCTACGCCTTCGAGTTCGCCCGCCGCAACCGGCGGTCGCTGGTCACCTCGGCGACCAAGTCCAACGGCATCTACCACTCGATGCCCTACTGGGACGAGCGTTTCCGCGCGATCGCCGAGGAGTACCCCGACCTCTCCGCCGAGCAGGAGCACATCGACATCCTCACCGCCAAGTTCGTGCTCCGGCCGCGGCACTTCGACGTCGTCGTGGGCAGCAACCTGTTCGGCGACATCCTCTCCGACCTGGGACCGGGCGTGACCGGCACGATCGGCGTGGCCCCCTCGGCCAACATCGACCCCGAGCGCCGCCACCCCTCCATGTTCGAGCCCGTGCACGGCTCGGCCCCCGACATCGCGGGCCGGGGCGTGGCCAACCCGGTCGGGCAGATCTGGTCGGCGGCGATGATGCTCGACCACCTGGGCGCCCCCGAGGCCGGCGCCGGCGTGCTCGCCGCCGTGGAATCGGTGCTCGCCTCTACCGACGCAGCGCTCACCCCCGATCTGGGCGGTACGGCCCGCACCGGGGACCTGGGCGGGGCGATCGCCGCCGCAGTGGCCGACGGGTAGCGCTCCGCCGCGCCGACCGCCCCCTCACCACCGCCCCGCACCACCGGCCCCCGCCCGCACCCTCTGCCCCTGCCTCCCCGCGCCCGAACCGCCCGGCACCCGCCACAGCGGTCCGACGCCGCCCGAGGCCGTCTCCAATCCGCCCGTGAACGCCGTGAGAACGCGAGAAGGAGTCCCGCCATCAGCGCCCAGCACCGCTTCACCATCGCCGCCGTCCCCGCCGACGGCGTGGGCACCGAGGTCGTCGACGCGACCCGCACCGCGCTGGCCGAGCTCGCCCGGCGCGGCCCCCAACCCTTCGAGATCACCTGGCGCGAGTTCGACTGGGGCTCGCACTACTACGCCGAGCACGGCCGCATGATGCCCGAGGACGGGCTGGACCGGCTGCGCGAGATGGACGCGATCTTCTTCGGCGCCGTCGGCTGGCCGACCGTGCCCGACCACGTCAGCCTCTGGGGCCTGCGCCTGGCCATCTGCCAGGGGTTCGACCAGTGGGCCAACATCCGCCCCGTGCGCTTCCTGCCCGGTGTGCGCAGCCCGCTGCGCGGCACCCAGGGCGCGCAGGGCCGGGCGCTGGACTGGGTGGTGATCCGGGAGAACAGCGAGGGCGAGTACGCCGGGCTGGGCGGGCGCAACCTCTCCGGGCGCGGGCCCGGCCACGAGGTCGCCGTGCAGTCGGCGCTGTTCACCGAGACCGGCTGCGAGCGGATCGCACGCTACGCGTTCGACCTCGCCCGCACGCGCGAACGCCCGAAGGTCACCGGCGTCACGAAGTCCAACGCCCAGCAGTACGGGATGGTGCTGTGGGACGAGGTCTTCGACCGGGTCGCCGAGGAGTACCCCGACGTCGAGGCCGAGCGGGTGCTGGTCGACGCGATGGCGGCGCGCTTCGTGCTCCAGCCGGAGAGCCTGTCCGTCGTGGTGGCCTCCAACCTGCACGCCGACATCCTCTCCGACCTCGGCAGCGCGCTCGCGGGCAGCCTGGGCGTGGCGGCCAGCGCCAATCTCAATCCCGAACGCCGCCACCCCTCCATGTTCGAGCCCGTGCACGGCTCGGCCCCCGACATCGCCGGGCAGGGCGTGGCCGACCCGATCGGGGCGTTCGGCAGCGCCGCGCTGATGCTGGAGCACCTCGGCCTGCCCGCGGCGGCGGCCGCGCTGGAGGCGGCCATCGCCGAGACCACCGGAGCGGGGGTGCTCACGCCCGACCTCGGCGGGAACGCGACCACCGACGAGGTGACCAAGGCCCTGGTCGACCGGCTCTGACCACGACTCCTCTTCGATCTGGACTGGACCACCAATGCGCATCACGAAGATCACGCACAGCGAGGCCCCGATCGCCTCGCGCATCAGCAACGCGGTCATCGACTTCTCCCGCATGACGGTGTCGGTCGTCGCGGTGCACACCGACGCCGTCGTCGACGGCGAGCCGGTGGTGGGCTACGGCTTCCACTCCAACGGCCGCTACGCCCAGACGGGCATCCTCGCCACCCGCGTCCTGCCGCGCGTGGAGGAGGCTCCGGCCGAGGCGATCACCGACCCCGCGACCGGGATCATCGACCCCGTCGCCGTGCACCGCGTGGCCATGGCCAACGAGAAGCCCGGCGGGCACGGGGACCGGGCGGTCGCGGTGGGCACGCTGGACATGGCCGTGTGGGACGCCGCCGCCAAGGCCGCGGGGCTTCCCCTGTTCCGGCTGCTGCACCGGCGCTTCGGCACCACGCCGGAACCGGAGACCGCGGTGTGGGTCTACGCCGCCGGCGGCTACTACCACCCCGACAAGCCCCTCGACGGCCTGCGCGCCGAGATCGGCGGCTACCTGGAGACCGGCTACCGCGACGTCAAGATCAAGATCGGCGGCGCGCCGCTGGCCGAGGACATGCGCCGCATCGAGACCGTGCTGGAACTGCTGCCCGAGGGCTCGCGGCTGGCCGTGGACGCCAACGGGCGCTTCGACCTGGCGACCGCGCTCGAGTACGCGCGGGCGCTGAGCGACTACGACCTGATGTGGTACGAGGAGCCGGTCGACCCGCTGGACTACCGCGCCCACGCGGTGCTCGCCGAGGAGTACGCGGGCCCGCTGGCCACCGGGGAGAACCTGTTCTCGGCGGCGGACGTGCGCAACCTGCGCCGCTACGGCGGTCTGCGGCCGCACCGGGACGTCCTGCAGATGGACCCCTCGCTCAGCTACGGCGTCGCCGAGTACGACGCGATGCTGCGCGACCTGGCCCTGGGCGGCTGGTCGCCGCGGAACTGCTGCCCGCACGGCGGCAACCAGATCAACCTCGCGCTCGCCGCCGCCTACGGCTTCGGCGGCTGCGAGTCCTATCCGCAGGTCTTCGAGCCCTTCGGCGGCTTCGCCGAGAACACGCCGATCACCGACGGCCGGGTGGCCCTGCCCGAGGCGCCGGGGATCGGCATCGAACTCAAGCCCGCGCTGCACAGCATGCTGCGCGAGCGGCTGTGACTCCCGGTCCGCGCCTGCGGGCGCGGGCCGGCGGCCACGGCCGCCATCTCGGCCGCGGCGGCGCCCCCGCCGCGGCCCGCGGGGCGGCGGTCGCCCGCCGCCCCTGGCCCCCCATCTCCTTTGTGCCCGCCGGGCACAGCGAGGAGGAGCGATGCACTACCCCTCACGCAGGGCCTTTCTGGGCGGTCTGACGGCGGCCGCCCTGCCCCTGCCCCTCGCGTCCTGCGCCACGCAGAGCGCGCCGGCCGGAGGCGACGTCTCCGACTACCCCTCCCGCAGCGTCACCTACACGCTGCCGTTCGATCCCGGCGGCGAGTCCGACGTCACCGCACGCCTCCAGCAGCAGCCGCTGGAGGACGCGCTGGGGGTGTCGGTGGTCGTCACCAACCGCCCGGGCGGCGGCGGGGCGGTCGGCTGGTCCGAACTGGTGCACCAGACCCGGTCCGACGGCTACACGTTCATGGGAGCGAACCTGCCGCACGTGATCCTCCAGCCGCTCGCCCGCGGACGGGCCGGCTACGAGACCGACCAGATCAACTGGGCCTACATCTTCCAGAGCACGCCCAACGCGCTGGTGGTCAGCGGGGAGAGCGAGTTCCGGACCGTCGACGACTTCATCGCCGCGGCCCAGGAGGAGAAGCTGAGTCTGGGAGGCAGCGGCTCCTACAGCGCCAACCACGTGGGGGCGCTCGCGCTGGCCGAGGAGTCGCGGGGACAGTTGACCTACGTTCCCTTCAGCGGCACGGCCGCGGCCTCGCCCGCGCTGCTCGGCGGCCAGGTCGACGGTCTGATGACCTACAACACCGAGGCGCTGCAACTGCAGGACAAGGGCATGCGGGTGCTGGCCATCGCCTCCGAGGAGCGCGTACCGGAGTTCCCCGACGTCCCGACGCTGCGGGAGAGCGGATTCGACATCGTCGAGGGCGCGTGGCGCGGCGTCGCCGTGCCGCCCGACACGCCCGACCGGGTGGTCAGCGTGCTCGCCGACGCGTTCGCTCAGGTCAACCAGGACCGCGAGTTCGTGAAGAAGGCCGAGAACCTCGGCTACCACATCCTCGACATGGGACCCGAGGAGTCCAGGGAGTTCACCCGCGAGCGGACGGCCCAGGCCGAGGACCTGCTGCGGCGATTCGAACTGCTGCACGGCCAATAGCGCCCCGGCGGCCCCGCGGCCGGGGCCTCGGCTTGCCGCGGGTGCTGCGAGCACCCGCCTGAGGGCGGACGGCGGAGGGGGAGGTCCCCCACACGCCGCACCGGCCCACTCGTGACCCCCCAACGCCAGGAGCAACCATGTTCCCAGGTATCGATGAGGCTTTGGCGCAGGTCGTATCACCGACCATGCTGGCGCTGTGCCTGGTCGGCGTCATCGCCGGGATGGCGGTCGGCGCCACACCGGGGCTCAGCGCCACCGTCGGCCTCGCGCTCCTCCTCCCCATCACGTTCACTCTCGACCCCGCCCGCGGACTCGTGCTGATGGGCGCGTTCTACTCGGGCGCCATCTACGGCGGCTCCTTCACCGCCATCCTGGTGAACTCGCCGGGCACCCCCTCGTCGATCGCCACGACGTTCGACGGCTACCCCATGACTCGCAAGGGCCGCAGCGAGGTGGCCATCATCGCGGTGACCACCGGTTCGGTCGTCGGCGGCCTGGTGGGGGTCGTCGGGCTGCTGCTGCTCGGCCCGGCGATCGCCGACGTCGTGCTGGCCTTCGGCCCCCAGGAGTACTTCTGGCTGGGGATCTTCGGCCTGACGATGATCGCCGGCCTGGCCGCGAAGTCGCTGGTGAAGGGCTTCGCAGCGGGGTTCATCGGACTGCTGATCTCCACGATCGGCATCGCGCCGGTGGGCGGCGACGTCCGGTTCACCTTCGGCTTCACGCAGATGCAGGCCGGTGTGCCGCTGATCGTGGCCCTGATCGGCTTCTTCACCATCCCGGCGATGATCGACCTGATGGTGGACCCGGGCTCGCGGGCGGCAGCCATGCGGCGCGAGGCGCGCCGGCGCGAACCGGGGCTGCTCATGCGCACGGTCCGCGACGTGCTCTCGCGCCCGGTCAACCTGGCGCGCTCGGCCGTGATCGGCACCTTCGTCGGCATGCTGCCGGGCGCCGGCGGCAACGTCGCCAACCTCATCGCCTACAACGAGGCCAAGCGGGCCTCGAAGACGCCCGAGGAGTTCGGCACCGGCAAGGTCGACGGCGTGGTCGCGCCCGAGACCGCCAACAACGCGGTGGTGGGCGGCGGGCTGATCCCCCTGCTGACGCTGGGCATCCCCGGCGCGCCCGCCGACGCGGTCATCTTCGGTGTGCTGATGCTGCACGGGCTGCGACCGGGCGCCGACCTGTTCACCGAGCAGGGCTCGCTGACCTTCACGTTCATCCTGGCCCTGGGGGTCTCGGCGCTGCTGCTGGCCCCGGTGGGGCTGATCGTGGGCCGCGGCCTGCAGCGGGCCGTGGTGCGGACACCGACCACCTACCTGGTGCCCGCGATCGCGCTGCTGACGATGATCGGCGCCTACGCGGTGCGCAACAACCCGCTGGACGTGGTGATCATGGTCGCGCTGGGCCTGCTCGGCTACGGCCTGCGCCACCTGGGGCTGCCGCCGCCGGCGGTGGTGCTGGGCGTGGTGCTGGGACCGATCATCGAGTCCGGCCTGGGCCAGGGGCTGCTGACGGCCAGCGGCGACGCCCAGCCGTGGCTGTCGTTCTTCACCCGACCGATCAGCGTCGGGATCATCGCCGTCGTGCTGATCGCCCTGCTGTGGCCGGTGTTGGGCCGGTGGCGCGCGCAGCGGGCGGCGCGTCCGGCGGGCCCGCCGGACGGTCCCGAGACCGGCCGCGGCGCCGAAGGCACGGAGCGGGAGGACGCCCGATGAGTAGAGACGTGATCCGCGACCTGGTCGCCGCGGGGCTGATCCTCGCGGTCGCCGCGCTCTTCTGGACCCGGCAGGACTTCGACACGCCCTCGGACGTGATCTTCCCGCGCTTCGTGCTGGTGGTGCTGATCATGCTGGCGACGGCCGTCGGCGGCGGGGCTCTGCTGCGCATGCGCAGGGGCGCTTCGCCGACCCGCTCCGGCACGCCGGATGCGGACGCCGCCGGGGAGCTTCCGCCGGAGGCGGCGCGGATGCGCGACCGCAACGAGAACCCGCCGACGGCGGCCGAGGGCGTCCCGGCCGGCACGGCTGCGGCCGCGGCCGAGGCGGCCGGTTCCCCGCACGCCTCCGGAGCGGCCGCAAGGACCGGCGCCGGCGCCGACGAGGCGGAGGACGGCGACGAGGAGGAGCCGGCCGACTCGCCGGGCGAGCGGCCGCGCTGGGCCCTGCCCGCCGCTGCGGCCCTCCTGCTCGCCTGGGGAGCGGCCTTCAGCCTGTTCGGCATCACGCTCAGCGGTGTGGTGGCCTTCGTCCTGGCTGCGGTGCTCATCCGCCGCGGACCGGGCGGCACGCGCCGTCTCCTGCTGGACGTGGCCGTGGCCCTGGTCGTGGTGCTGTTCTGCTGGGCGGTGTTCACGCGGCTGCTCTACGTTCCGCTACCGGTCTCCGTGATCCTCGGGGTCTGATCGGCGGCGGCGCGCGGATTCGCCGGGTACCGGCGCGGCGGCAGCGACCGAGGACGAGTCCGGCAACGGGTGCGCCGATCCCGGGGAGGAGCAACCGCACGAAGAAACGCGGGCGGTCGGCACCGGCGCGGATCGGCCGGGGCCGCCCGCCCGTCAGCGTTTACCGGGGTCAGCGGCCCATCGGGTCGTTCCAGATACCTTTGCCCCACGGCGAGGGCCAGCAGCCTTCGGTCGCCGACCGCGGCGACGGGCTGGACTTTCCGCGTTTCGTGGAGATCCGGATCGTCAGACCCTTCTTGGCCGAGCGGGGCCGCTTTCGCTTGGGAGAGATACCCCAGTTGTCCGGGTTCATCGTCAACCTCCTGGCCGGCCACCGACACGGACGACTCGGCGCATCTGGGAACTGTTCGGACTTGTCGCCCAAGGTAGCACTCGGATTCTTCCGGAGACCGGGAACGGAAGTCCCCCGCGGCGCCGCGTATCCGCCACCGCGCCCGTTCCCCGTGCTCGGCCCCGCTCCTGCGGTCCGACCCGGGCGGCAGGCGCGCCGGGCCCCCTCCGGGGCCGGCGGCCCGGCAGGCCGGAGCCCAGGCGGGCGCGACCGCCGGAGCGCACTCCACTACGCGACGCCGAATACGCAGCGCCTATCCCGGTAGGCAGCGCATCCCGGTCAACGGCGCACGGCATTCTTCGGCCGAGCGCGGCCTCCCCCTCGGCATTCCCGGTGGGCAGTCGACTCCGGGCCGCGCAGATCGCCTGCGCACCGGCTTCTCCGCAGATTCCATGAATCCGCGATCATCGGCAAGGCGGGGTAACCCGCCACCGTGGGCGGCCGTCTCCCGGCTCCGGCCGGGAACGGCCGAGGCCGCCCCCGAGTGCGGCGCACTCCCTCGTGCGCAGAGATCATGAATCCGAAGGGGCCGAACCGCCCACGCGGCGGGCCGCGGTCCCGGGATCAGCGGAAACCGCCGTACCGACACTCTTACTCAGCGCATTCATGCAGGTCGGCGGGGAATATGAATGGGAAGTCGCGGGGTTGCGCAATGGTCGCGGAATTCGACAGAATTCGCGGCGGCGCGCGAGGCGGCGATCGGCCGCCGCAGCGTGCCGGTGCCCCGTTGTCCGTTTCCGGCGCGTATTCCAGAAGTGGACGCCGCTCGCATGCCGGCCCCCGTGCGAGCGCGTCGCGGCCTGCGGCGCGCAGGTCCCCTCCCCTCCCCGCACGGAGCCGCACACATGACCTACCCGAGCCGGCATCCGACCGATGCCCTTCGCCTGCACGATCCGGAGGCGCTGGCCGACCCGCCGGAGGTGTGGGACCGGCTGCTGGAGCGCTATCCCGAGGGGCTCGCGCCCGTCTACCTCAGCGAGGGCGTGCCGGGCTGGCTCATGCTCACGCTGGACGTGCACCAGCAGGTCATGCAGGACCCGGACACCTTCGCCCGCGACGTCGACCACTGGCGCGACTTCCACAACGGCGTCGTGCCGGAGCGCTCCCCGATGCGGGCCATCTACACCAAGCGGCGCAATGTGTGGAACGAGGACGGCCCCGCCCACAAGCGCTACCGCGAGATCGTCGTGCAGGCGCTGTCGAACATCTCCCACAGGCGGATCGTCTCCCACGTCGAGGAGGTGGTCGACCGGGTCATCGACACCTTCTGCACCGACGGCCGGGCCGACCTCGTCACCCGGTACGCCAGCGTGGTGCCGCTGCTCGTGCTGTGCCGGCTGTACGGCATGGAGCCCCAGGAGGGCGTGGCGGTGTGCTCCGCGCAGCGGCGGGTCTGGGACGGCGCCGAGGACGCGCTGCACGTCCACGCCCAGCTGCAGCGGCGGATGACGGCGCTGGCCCGGCGCCGCCGCGAGGAGCCCGGCGCCGACCTCGTCTCGGAGTTCGTCGCCGCGGGGATGGACGACGAGGAGATCCGCGACCACCTCACGTTCATCACCGCCGCCGCCCACGAGCCGGCCGCGCACACCACCGCCCACGCCCTCTGGCTCCTGCTCGACCGCAAGAGCCAGGTGGTGCAGCTGCATTCGGGCAGCACGGTGCGCGAGGCGGTCAACAGCAGCCTGTGGCACGCGCCGCCGATGCACACTCTGATCGGGCGCTTCGCCACCCGTGACACCGAGGTCGGCGGCTTCACGGTGGCCGCCGGCGACTGCCTGGTGATGGGCTTCGGCCCGGCTCAGCAGCTGCTGAGGCGCGACGAGCGTCTGGACACCGAGACGAACCGCTCCTACATGACCTTCGGACTCGGGCCGCATTCCTGCCCCAGTTCCGGACGCGACCTCGCGCTGGCCATCGCCGAGACTGCCGTGCAGCGGCTCGACCGCCGGCTTCCGGACACGGTCCTGGTAGACGAGCAGTGGCAGGGGGTGGCCGCGGGCCGCCTCAGCGGCGTGGAGTCCCTGCGCGTCGCCTTCACCCCGACCGACCGCCTCTACGAAGGAGCGCCGTGGCAACTCACCGCATCGCCGTCGACCCCCGAGACCCCGACCGAGACGCCACCGCGCACGCTCTCTACGCGGCTGGGCCGGTGGCTGAGGTCGATGTGGCCGGAGTGAGGGCGCTGGCCGTCACCCGCCATGAGGAGCTGCGCAGTGTGGTGGCCGACCGCACCGGAACCTTCCTGCGGGGCGGTGCGCAGCAGAACTGGCGGGCGCTGCGCGAGGGCGAGGTCGATCCCGACAGCGCACTGGCGCGGCTGGTCGGCGGCTCCGTCGGCAGTCTGCTCACCCACAACGGCGCCGAGCACACCCGGCTGCGCAAACCGATGCAGACCCGGTTCACCCGGCGGCGGGTGGAGGCGCTGCGGCCGCGGGTGGAAGAGCTCGCCGAGGACCTGCTGGCGGATATGGACGGCGCGGAAAGCGTGGACGTCAAGGACCGGTTCGCCTGGCCGCTGACGGTAGGCGTGCTCGTGGGCCTGCTCGGCGTCGACGAAGAGGACGCCCCCGTCCTCGGCGACATCGCCCGCCGCGTGTTCGAGCTGACCGATCCCGGTGTCTACGCCGACGGGCAGCGGTTCCTGCGGGACCTGGTCGCCAAGCGGCGCGCTGACCCCGGCGACGACTTGGTGAGCGCGCTGGCCACCGCCGAGGAGGAGGAGCGCCTCACCGACGACCAGCTGATCGCCAACGTCTTCCTGCTGGTCATCGCGGGCTTCGAGACCACGATGGGCACTCTGGCCAACGGCGTCCGCGCGCTGCTGACCCATCCCGGCCAGCTGCGCCGCGTCACCGGCGGCGAGGTGGAGTGGCCGACCGCGGTCGAGGAGGTGCTGCGCCGCTACACGTCGGTGAGCCTGCTGCCGGCCGTGTTCGCGACCCGCGACACCGAGGTGGCGGGCGTGCCGGTGCCCGAGGGCGAGATGGTGCTGCTGGCCTATGCCGCCGCCGCGCTCGACCCCGCCGCGTGGGAGTCGCCCGACGAGTTCGACGTCGGGCGCGACTCCCGCGGCCACCTGGCTTTCGGGCACGGCCCCCACCTGTGCCTGGGCGCCCCGCTGGCGCGCCTGGAGCTCAACGTCGCCCTTCCCCGCCTGTTCCACCGCTTCCCGGACCTCGCCCTGGACACCGCCCGCGAAGCCGACGGCTCCGCGGCCCCGGTGGAAAGCTGGATGATGACCCACCCCCGACAGCTGTGGGTCCACCCCCATGGCACCGGCGCGCAGTGACGGCCGGGCCCGTCACGGCCGACGGCCGGTAGAGTCCGGGGGCGCAGCGCCCGGTCCCGCCCCGGCGGTGTCCTGCACAGCGGGCCACCGGGGCACCGCGACCCAGCAGGCGCCGATGTGAAGGAGGCCCGCGTGGCCGGTCAGAAGGACCGCATGCTCGCCGGCGAGCCCTACATCGCCGACGACCCGGAACTGGCCGCGGACCTCCGGCGCGCCGCGCTACTCAGCGAGCGGTTCAACACGGCTCCGGCGGACGACCCGACTGCCGGGCGCGCGGCCCTTAGCGAGCTCCTCGGCGAGCTGGGCGAAGGCGCGAAGATCCGGGCACCGCTGCGGGTGGACTACGGCTACCGGATCAGCATCGGCCCGCGGACGTTCGTCAACGTCAACGCGGTGCTGCTCGATGTCGCACCCATCGCGGTCGGTGCCGATGTGCAGATCGGCCCGAACGTCCAACTGCTGACGCCGACCCACCCGCTCGACGCGGAGCGCCGCCGGGCCAAGTGGGAGGCGGGCGAGCCCATCACCATCGGGGACAACGCCTGGCTGGGCGGCGGGGTGATCGTGTGCCCGGGCGTGGCGGTCGGCGAGAACACGGTGGTCGGCGCGGGTGCGGTCGTCACTCGTGACCTGCCCGCCGGGGTGCTGGCGGTCGGCAACCCCGCACGCGTCGTACGCGAGCTCTGACGCCCGGCCGCGGCGTCGCGCCAAGGGCACACGAGTCGCGCGGAAGGCGCAAAGCCGGATGCGGCGGGCTCCGGCACCCGTGCCGGCGACGGCCGGCCTCCTGTCGACGACGGCACAGCAGCGCAACTCCCGGTCGCCGAGCCGTGGCAGGGTGTCACGCACCGTTTCCGCCGCCGCTGACCGATTCCGGTCATCCGCGGGGGCGAGGACCGCGGATTCGGGCCTGTGCCCCCGTCCTTCGGACCGGGTCGCAGAAGGCCCGGGCTCCTCGGGTCCCCGCAGCGCCAGGAGGCTCCGGTTTCGGGCAACAATGTCCGCGGAGGGTCGTCCCCGTTGGGGGAACAATCCCCACAGCCGCCGCAGAATCGGTCATCGCCCAGTGGCAACGGAAGGCTTTGTGATGGACTCGGTACTCCCCTTCTTGGTCATGATCGCGGTCGTTGCCGTGATCGCGGTCTTCGCCCTTCTGGCGTTCGTTCTGCGGAGAATCCTGCGCAGCCGCAAAGCCGCGCAGTGGTCCGACTGGGCCCGCGAGAACGGGTGGGAATACGCCGAAGACCGGCCCGACATGATCGGGATCCTCGCCACCGCGCTCAACCCGCAGCGGTACAAGGTCCAGCACGTGCTCTCCCGGACCTATCGGGGGCGATGGGTGTTCACCTACGAGCATCTGGAGAGGGTCCCGCACCGGTCGGACGGCAGCCACGGGACCCGTTATCGCAGGGCCGTGGCCGTGACGCTGCCGGCTCCGGCGCCGAAGCTGGGCATCGGGCCCGAGACCGGCGCCATCTCCATGGAGGACGTGCTCGACCTCGCCGGCTCGTCGATCCTGGAAATGGGCCGTCCGAGCTTCGACGCCGCCTGCCGCGTGACAGCCGCCGACGAGGACTTCGCCCGCGCCGTGCTGACGCCCGAGGTGATGGACCGGCTGATCGCCCGGCACGAACACGGGCGACCGCCGGTGCGCTTCAACGGCCACTACCTCGCCGCGGCCGAGGAGGGCCGGCTGCAACCCGATGAGGCGCTCCGGGTGGCCGACGAGCTGATCGACCTGCTGGAGGCCGTCCCCGGCCAGGTCTGGCACGGCGGCGCGGCGAGGACCGACACCTAGTTCGTCGCCGGGTGTCGCTGGGGCCCGAGATCAATGGCCGTAAGCGGTCAGGGACCGCATGACCGGGGCGCCGATCAGCCGGTTGCGCCGGATCGCGGAACTGAGCGCAGATGCGCCGGCACACCCGTGCCCACAGGCGCTCGGTGGTGCGCGCGGCGTGGCGCTCCAGCCCGAGCCGGCTCTTCAGCGTCCAG
This sequence comes from Streptomonospora arabica, assembly GCF_039531585.1. Classification (NCBI taxonomy): domain Bacteria; kingdom Bacillati; phylum Actinomycetota; class Actinomycetes; order Streptosporangiales; family Nocardiopsidaceae; genus Streptomonospora; species Streptomonospora arabica. The sequence continues at coordinate 149,420 of NZ_BAAAQI010000007.1, forward strand.
ATGATCCTCGATGCGCTGATGCGACCCCGGAACACCACAGCCGACCGGCGGCCCCGCGCTCCCGCCGACCGCGAGTCCGGCTGCGCGGGGGAAGCAGGCCGGGGCTCGCGGCGCCGTCCAGCGGGCTCGCTCAGCCGCTCGGCCGGGGTGCGGCCGCCGCGCGGAGGCGGCACCGCCCGGACCGGCGGCGGGCGCCGGGCCTCACCCCGGGCCCCGGCCGCGCCAGTACGCCCACCAGTGCTGAATGCGGGCCGCCTCCGCGAAGAACCGAGGAGCGTCCTTTTCCCGCAGCATGACCGGTGCGACCAGATTGCGCCTGCGGCCGTCCGCCATGACCACCTCCACCACGGTGTTGGCCCGCAAGCGCCTGGTGCGGATCCCGGCCACGTCGCGCCAGGGCAGCGTCCGCAGCCGGATTTCCCTGACCACGATGCCCTGAGGGGTCAGCTTCACGTACCCGTGGGCGAGGTACAGCTGGAGCATCAGCGCCATCAGCAGGAGCGTCTGCGACGACGCGAGGATCGCGGTGGTCGGACCGGGCAGTCCGGCCGCGGCGGTGACCGCGAGCAGGACGAGGAGCAGCCCCGACAGCACGGCGTAGACGGCCGTCAGGAGCCCCCGCCTGGGGTTCGCGAACTTCGGCTGGTCGTACATGGGGGCCGACTCTCGCACATCCGCCCCCGCCCCTCGCCACCCCCGAGGCTCCCGCGCCACGGCGCGGCCGCGACCATCGGCCCGGCCGCCCGGGTCCGCCCGGGCACCGCGCCCGGGTCCGGGCCCGCCTCCCCGTCAGCCCACGTCGTCTCCGCGTCGGCTCACGTCGCCTCCGCGCCGAGCACCACGTCGACCAGCCGGTCGGCGGCGTCGGGGCGGCCGTGTCCCTTCGCCCGCTCCGCGACGGCGGCGCGGCGATCCGGGTCGGTGAGCAGGGGCTCCAGCTTCTCCCGGAGCCGCTCGGCCGACACCTCGTCCAGCAGGGCGGACGCGGCTCCCGCCTCCTGGAGGTGACGGGCGTTGTGCCGCTGCTCGTCGCCCGCCGACGACGCCAGCGGAACGAACACGGCGGCCTTGCCGAGGGCGGTCAGCTCCGCAATGGTCCCGGCGCCGCTGCGCGAGATCACGACATCGGCCATCGCCAGCACGTCGGGCAACTCCGGGCCGACGAACGCGGTCACGTGGTGGCGGGCCGCCTGCGCGGCGTCGAGGTCGCGCGTCGCCTCGCGCAGGTCGCCGACGTTGGCCTCGCCGCACTGGTGCACCACGTTGGCCCGCTCCAGCAGCCACGGCAGCAGGGCGCGGACGGTGGAGTTGATCTGCACCGACCCCTGCGCTCCCCCGGTCACGTAGACCGTGGGCAGGTCCGGGTCGTGGCCCTCGAAGCCCAGGCCTTCCGCGCCCCGATCGGCCCTGCCCTCCAGCACCGCCGGGCGCACCGGGTTGCCGGTGACGACCGCGCTCCCGCGGGCCGAGCCGGGCAGCAGCTTCAGCGTGGACTCGGAGGTGACCGCCATGCGGGCGCCCGCACGCGCGAGGAGCCTGTTGGCCAGGCCAAGCAGCACCGTCTGCTCGTGCACGACCAGCGGGCGGCGCGCCATCCGGGCGGCCAGACCGACCGGCACGGCGACGTAGCCGCCGGTGGCCAGCACGACGTCGGGCCGGAAGTCGGATACGACCCGGCGGGACTGCAGGACTCCGCGGAACGCGCTGCCCATGTCGCGGATGTTCTCCGGCGACACGAGCCTGAGCGGGTTCTTCGCGCGCCGGACCTTGCCCGTGGCGACCGCCTGGAACGGGATCCCGTTCGCCTCGGCCACCCGCCCCTCCAGGCTGTCCTCGGCGCCCACCCACAGCACGTCCAGCGCCCGCCCCTGGGACTCCAGCCGCGCCCGCAGCGCGTTGACGGCGGTCAGCGCGGGATAGGTATGGCCTCCCGTTCCCCCGCCGGTGACGATCAGACGCATCGCGCGCGGGGATTCGGAGTCGTTCACAGTTGTCCTCTCTCAATGGCGGCGGCGCCCCATAGGACGCCGCGCAGCGGGCGCTGGTGCCCGGGACGACAGGGAGAGCCACATCACCCACCGGACCGCTCCGTGCCTCCCGACCCAGCGGCGGGACTCGACACGGGCGCAGAACCACACAGTCCGGGAGCTCTGCAGGCCGTGGCGAAGGGGCAGGGGCGCGCGAAGCACTGCGACCCGGCGCGCCGCCGAACGCAGGCCGCACCCTAGTACTGAAGCGCCCCCGGCACTCCGACGGGTCCCTTGCCGCGCACGCGACCGCCGCGGATTCGCGGAATCAGACCGCATCGCCGAGCACCCTGTGCGATGCTCACGGCGCGGTCGGTGGCCTGCGCCGACTCCGCGTGCGGTATTCCCCGTCCCTTCGAACCATCCGGACGCACTCTATGAGCGAGAGCATCTTCGATCGAATCCGCGCGGCCGAGGGCACCGTGCTGGACCGTCCGACCTTCCATGCCGACAGCGATCGGGAGGAGGAAAAGCTCGACGGAGGAGTGATCTGGAAACTCGAACGGGCCCAGTTCTTCAACGAGCTCGACGACCCTGCATGGGACGCCTTCATCGAGGGGGACTGGACGCGGGTCCTGGAGATTTTCACAGGCGAACGCGAATGGATACGCGGCGAGGTCGCGCGGTACGCCAGGCGCGGACTCCGGTTCCGACGGCTGCGGATCGTCGAGGACCCTCCGACGCCCTACCTCCAGTGGGAGTCCCACAGCCACCGGATCTTCGTCGAGTGCGGCCACGACATCCGCGCACTCGACGCCGCGGAGGTGGCCGGCCTCGAACGCGCGGCCGCGCTGCCCGAGCTGATGGTCTACGGCGATCGCGTCCTCTACCAGGTCCGCTACGACGAGGGGTGGACGCCGATCGGCGCGAAGCGTGTCGACGACCGCGACCTGGTGACCGAGGCGGCAGCGGCCGTCGCCGCACTCTGGAAGCGCAGCGAGCCCTTCCCGGACTACTTCCGCCGGGTGATATCGCCACTGGCCACCCCGGACACACGCCGGGGCGACACTCGATAGGACCGTGTAACGATCTCTGTGGAGGGGGAGATTGCGTCTGGCCCGAATCACCCTCGTCAAGGAGATGCCTGTGGATCGTCCCTGGGATGTGGACCCTTCGGCCAGCTTCGCGAGACGGCTGGGCAAGACGGCCGCCGAAGTGGGCGCAAGCCGCGTCGGCAAGGACTGCCCCGAGTTCTGGGAACTGGACAACGGCGACGTCGCGGTCATCGGTCGCGACGCCACCGCAGCGCTCGGCGACCGCCTGCCGCCGGGCGTCGGCGTGGGCTCCGATGAGCGAATCGTGGTCGTTCCCGGTGAGCAGTTCCGCTCGACCATGCCGGACGTCGTGGCCGAGTAGCGCCCGCGGAAGCTCGACTCGCGCACATCCCCGCCGCCGTCGGAGGCGGGTGCGGGGCGGGTGGGCTTGGAGGGGGTTGTGGTTCGAAACCGGTGCTCACCCTGATTCGCGTGGCAGGCCGCCGCTGTAGCTTTTCTGGGACCGGCGGACGGCTGAGGCCGCTGTGAGACCAGGGTGGAGTGGTTCCGATGCGCGGCGCGGAGCGGGCGGTTGCGGCGGCGGCCGTTGTCGCGATGACCGCCGGCGTGGTGGCGGGCTGCGGCGGAGACGGCGGCGGCGCCGACACGCCGACGTCGAGTCCGCCCACCGCGGACGCGGGAGGCAGCACGGCGCCGTCGCCCGAGCAGGCGTCCGAAGGCGGGATGAACGGGGTCTGGGAGTCGGCCGACGACAGCGGCATACGAACTCTCACCGTAGTCGGCGAGATGGTGCGCACGGAAGGCGACCCGGCCTGCCCCGGCACGCTGACCCCCGCGCAGTCCGGCAGCACCGCGCGCATCGAACTCGACTGCGAGCCGCCCGATCCCGGCCACGAGGCGGGCACGGCCGCGCTGAACGCCGAGGACGACCACCTCATCGTCACCTGGGACGACGCGGACGGGATGCCCGAGGCCTTCACACGCACCGAGAAGAAGCCGGTCATCGAGGAGTGAGGCCGCTCGGCCGTCCCGCTTCCGGCCGCTCTCCGCCTGCCCCGCCCGCTGCACCCGCTGCACCCGCACGGAGATACGCCCGTCGCCGTCCAGCAGCACCGCCTCGCACGCACGGTCCCGGTCGCCGCCGACACCTTCAAAAGCGACCGGATTCGCACCTGCGCGGCGGCGGGGAACGGACGCCCGTCCTCAGGCAGCACGACGGCGTAGTCGGCGTAGACGACCTCGGGCACCGGCAGCATGGCATGGCGACGGCGACGCGCTGCTCACCGCCGGACAGCTTGGCGGGCAGGTGGTCCATCCGATCGGCGAGGCCGGTGACCTCGACGATGCGGTCGAAGCGCGCGCGGTCGGCGGCGCGGCCGCAGACGCCCTCAGCCACGGACTGCCCCCGCCCGGCGCGCGAGCTTTCGCGAACGGCTGGAGGACCCGGTCCTGCACAGGCCTGCCGGCACGATACGGCGCAGACACGACCGCACCGCTCACCGCAGCCTCGGGCCGGTCGCCGCGGCTGCACCGGGGAGACACCGCCTCCCTCGACGGACCCACCGGAGTCTTCCCCGCGAGTGAGGCGCAGAGCGGCGGAGCGTAGAGGTCGGGGCCCGGGAACGGGTGCGCGCATCGGGGGACGCATCGGATTCGGGTCCGCGGAGGTGGCAGCGCCCGGCGACGTTGATCCCCCTATGTCCGGATTGCACCCCAGGCAAGACGCCGCCCGTCAGTTCGGCAGCGACGAGACCCGCCAAATACGCGCCTGACAGTCCTCTGAGTGCGGATTCGGGCACTCTCGTCGCCACGCGGGCGCCCTTGACACGCCAAAAATTGGACAAATGAGGCATAGTTACCTCAGCTTTTCCGGATTACGGAATTCGTGGATGGCGTGCCATGCCGATCGCCGATCGGGCTGCGCTTGCGCGCCCAACGGGATCGCCTGACGCGCCGATATGCACGAAATGCCTTATCCGGGCGGTTTGGAAATGATCTCACCCGGATCAGGACACTCGCCCCCGTACCGCCCACTTCGAGGGAATCTTCGCCGAGGCGCGACGATCACCGGCAGCACCCGAACCGGCCACCGCAGGCCCCATCACCCACCGCCTTCGCCGCCCCCGCCGGACACGCAACCGAAGGCGGCCGAAGCGGTGACTGCCCGCTCAGCTCCCGCCGACCTCACTGCCCGCGGCTTGTTTCAATGGCGAGCACCCGAGCCGACAGCCGCAGGCCCCACCACCCGCAGCCCGTGCTGCCGGGTCGCCTCGATCGCGCGCGAGCACTCGAACCCCCACCCGCCGGCCGCATCCCATCCCGCATCCCCGGCCCGATTCGGTGGGTGCTCCTCGTCGACCTACCGTGGGACCGTGCCAGGATCGACCGCGCCCCCATCGACCGAATGGCCCGCCGCAGTCCCCCTCTCCACCGAACGACTCCGGTTGGAGCCTCTCCGCGTGGAGCACGCGCGGGAAGCGTTCCCGCTGTTCAATGACGAGCACCTCCACGCCTGGACCGGCGGTATGCCCGCCTCTCTCGACGAGCTCACCGCCCGCTATCGCCGCCAGGCGGTCGGCCGGTCCCCCGACGGGACGCAGGGGTGGCTCAACTGGATACTGCGCCGCGATTCCGACGGACTGCTCGTCGGCACCGTGCAGGCCACGCTTCACCGCTCACCCCTTCACGGCCCCCTCTACGAACGCCTCTTCGGCCGCCTCCGCCGAGCCCTCGACGATCGCCGCCCCGGCCGCCTCCTCGGTCCCCTCTCCGAGCCCTTCTCCGGACCCTTCGGCCCCCTCCGGCGGCCAAGGTTGGAGGCGGAACTCGCATGGATGGTCGGAACCGACCACCAAGGCCTCGGCTACGCACGCGAGGGTGCGCTCGCCATGGCGCGGTGGCTGGCGACACCCGGGGTCGTGCGCCTGACCGCGCACATCCGCCCGGGGCACAGGGCGTCGGAGGGTGTCGCGCGGTCATTGGGGCTGGCGGCGACTGATGCCGTGTCGGACGGCGAGACCGTGTGGGCGTCCGCTGCACCGTGAGGTGCCGACGGCGAACCCGAGGCCCGCCCCCGGCTACATAGCCCTTAAAGAAGCGCCATTGGGTATGCCTTGGAGATGACCGCGATCGCCATGATGCGGTGACCTGTATCAACGCTCCGGCCAGACGACATTGAACCGGCCCTGGCGTCTTCCGGGTGAAGCGGTAAGAGGAACCATCGCTGCTGGAGAGGGCACAGCGGCCTTCTTAACTGCGCTCGAACCGGTCCGCCGAGGAGTCGCCTCGGGTGCGATCCGGTAAAGAAAATGGCCCACAACGCGCGTTGCGACTCCAGTGCCGAGCACCTTCTACCACTGCGCAACCCACGCCCTTGGTGAACCGACGATGAATGCGAGTCGCCGATTTTTTCGCCGCAAGCACAGCGAACTGCCTGAGCGAATTGGAACTCAACCGGTTCGGACAATGCCGCATGACCGCTCTCATACAGAGCGATTCCCTCAGGTGCGGGGCGGGGCGCCAGCGTCCGACATGCTTGCATACCCTCAGCCCAAGGAGCCAAGGCGGAATCCCCAGGCCCGGTCAAGTGGGCCAGTCGGGAGGAAACAAGGTGTCTCACTGAATCATATGGCAGCAGATCTCGAACTCCCGGCATCATCCGACACCGGCCCGCATGGCTTTAAAGCACGAGGAAACCGAGCTCTTTTCGACAGACCGCGGGAACGACAGAGCCCCTCGGGCCGATACGCTGAGTTCCAACGGCCACCGCCGAGGGCTTCGTTGTCTTCGCAGACATCGACAATCAGGCGGTGGCCGTCTGCGTGTCCGGAGAAAATCCCAGGTCATGATCCTGTGGATCGGCCAGCCCCGACACAACGATCAGGGATCAGACGACCCGCACCTACAACCGGGCGCTTCAGCAGGCAGGAATCCCCGGGTAGGAGAGGTAATGGGCGCTGTACGTGTAATGCCAAGCCCCGGTGCGGTACCAGTAGTTGCCGTAGCTGTTTTGGAGTCGGCACTGAATGAAGATGGCGTTTCCGGCCTGGACGGTGCCGATCTTGTGGCTGCTCCCATAGGGCTTGGTGCGGAAGGGAGCATCCTCCGCCGCCACGATCTTAATGCTCGCCGCCTGCGCTTCCTCCGCGCCGGCTGCGGCCGAACCCGACAGTTCTCCCGTCGAAGGGGATACCGAGGCTGCCGCCGGAACCGCCGAAAGAGACAGCGCAGCAGCGAACGAAGCGATGAGCACGGACGACTTCAAGAATCCATCTTTCACAAAGCACTCCCAATAAATAGCCGTAACCACCGCACTGTGGCATCGACTCCGCGACGAATCTTCTCCCGATCGGGGAATCGAATACAACCAAGGCGCCCCCCGGGGAGTCAAGTGCAAAAACAACGAAACCCGAAAAATGAAATTTGAAAAAAATTATTCACATCCATTGGTGCAGAGGACGTAAAGCACGCAGCGGCGCCGCGTTTGCGCAGGCAGGCGACACGGAAGGCCACGACGCAGGCTTTCTGCACCGGATACGCCGAATGACAGTGCAAGAAGAAACTCGCGCTCCTCGCCACCGGATCCCTAACGTGTCCCGGGTAATTCCGGCGGAACCAGTGGTTGCCGAGAGACGAGAGCAGGGTGGAGCGGGACCCGTGATCCGGGCTCCGCCCCAGGCAGGAACGTCAGCGATCGGCAACCACCGGCACCGGACCGGTCTCACCCACAGACCAGTCCTAAGGGGCGCACTTGCTGCGAACTGAGCAACGCACGACCAGTTGGAAGCTCATCGGGCCCGGCATCGTCGTCGCCGCCACCGGCGTCGGGGCCGGCGACATGGTCGCCAGCCTCGTGGCAGGCGAGAAGTTCGGATACGCACTGCTCTGGGCGGTCGTACTCGGCTGCATCGTGAAGATCGCCCTGGCCGAGGCCGCGGGCCGCTGGCACCTCGCAACCGAGCAGACCATCTTCGACGGCTGGCGCAGCATGGGCGTCTGGACGTTCGCCTTCTTCGGCCCCTACATCGTCATCTGGGGGTTCGTCTACGGTGCCTCGGCGATGTCCGCGACGGCTCTGCCACTCGCCGCACTGTTCCCCTCGGTCCCGCTCTGGGTGTTCGCGATCCTCGCCGGAATCTCGGGACTGGTCTTCGTCTGGTTCAACCAGTACGCCGTGTTCGAGAAGGTCATGACCGCCCTTGTCGGCGTCATGTTCGTCACCGTCGTCGGCCTGGCGGTCTACATCGGGCCCGATTTCGGGGCGCTGGCCGCCGGGCTGGTGCCGTCCAGCCCGGACGAGTCGCTGTTCAACACCCTGGGCCTCATCGGCGGCGTCGGCGGAACCATCACCATGGCGGCCTACGGTTTCTGGGTCAACGCCAAGGGGTGGCGCAACGCGGCCTGGATCAGGATGATGCGCTTGGACAACCGGGTCGCCTACATCACCACCGGCGTCTTCGTCGTCGCGATGCTCATCGTGGGCGCGGAGATGCTCAGCGCCGGCCGGGTGGCCCTGGCCGAAGGGAGCGAGGGCCTGGTCAGCCTCGCCGATGTGCTGGAGGAGAGGTTCGGCCGGATCGTCTCGGTCGTGTTCCTCATCGGCTTCTTCTCCGCCGCCTATACCTCGATCATCGGCGTGTGGCACGGGGTGAGCCTGATGTTCGCCGACTTCGTGGGCAACATCCGCGGCAAGGCCAACCGGCCGGTGGAGGAGCGGGAGACCAGCTGGGAGTTCCGGGCCTACCTGCTCTGGCTGACCTTCCCGCCGATGCTGCTGCTGGCGGTCGGCAAGCCGGTCCAGCTGGTCATCGCCTACGGCGTCCTCGGCTCCGCGTTCATGCCCTTCCTCGCCTTCACCTTGATGTGGCTGCTGAACTCCCAGCGGACGCCGCAGGAGTGGCGCAACGGGATCGTCAGCAACGTCGGGCTCACCATCGCCGGAGGACTGTTCCTCGTCCTGTGCGCCAACGAGATCCTGGGCCGGCTCGGTGTCACCTGAACGCGGCAGCCGACCGCCGGCCTGAACGCGGCGGAGGGGGCACGGCCGCGGGGAAGCGCGCGCCCTCCGCCGTCCGGACGCTCCCAACGAGCCGGGGCCTCCGAGGGAGCCGAACCCGCGCGCGAGAAATGTGCTCCAGTGGGTTCCGATGCGGTCGAGCGGTTTTCGGATAAAACTGTTTCCGCCGCTCGAGCGCGTTTGATGCATGCCTTTATCGTCGTCCCATCAGGGCTTGCGGTGATTTGAAAAAAATTCCGCCAACACCTTGATCGTGGCCGCGGGCATGTTAATTTAATTGCGCACGCCCCACCGCAATAAGAAAGGAATGTTCTGCATGAAGATCATGGATTCCGTCTCCCGGATCGGTGACCGGATGCTCGCGAGCGTCGTCCCCGAGGCCACGGCTCAGGCCGACCAGTTCGAGTGCTCCTGGGAGCAGTCGTGCCGGCTCCCCTACTGCGGGAGCAACGTCTTCCTGACCCTGTACAACCGCAAGGTCTGCGCGGGCACCTGGGAGCCCAGCTACGGCCCCTGGGAGCGTGTCGGCTGCTACTGCTAGGCGCCGGCCGAGCCTGATCCCGCTGCCGCCGGGACCGTGAACCGGCCGTCCGTCCGGCGGCGGCGTCCTCCGGATTCGGGTTCCGCACCCCTCGGAACCCGAATCCGGTATTCGAGTCCGCGTGGCCCCCGGTCCCGCAAACGCATCGCATTCACCACCGCCGGTGCACGTGAGAAAGAACGAGGTCTGCGCATGCTGCCTTACGCGGCTCTGGCATTGCAGATGGCGGTCGCCGGAGTATTCCTGGTGTCAGCGGTGGCCAAATTCCGGCCGACCGCGAATGAGGAGACATGGTCGATTCTGGCGGGCCTGCTGCCGGTGCGGCGATTTCCGGTGCGGGCCGCGTCACGGGTACACGCCGCCGCCGAACTGGCCCTGGGGCTCACGCTCCTCGGCGGCCTCGCCGCGGGTACCGTCCTGCGCGCCGCGGCGCTGTCGGCGGCCGCCCTGCTGCTCTCGGCGTTCACCGCTCTGGCCGCCTACGCGGCCCGGTCGCAGACGGCGATCCCCTGCCCGTGCTTCGGACGTTCGAGCTCCCTGCTGGGGTGGTCCCACGTCTGGCGCAACCTCGTGCTCACCGGCGTGGCGCTGTCCGGCCTGGTCTGCACGGTCGTGGCCGACCCGGGGGCGCCGGTCCGGCCGGGAGGCGCCGCCATCGCCGCCGTCGTCGCACTCGTCGTCACGGCGCTGACCGTCTTCTATGACGACATCGTCGACCTGTTCGGCACCCCGGACCGGCTGCAGCGCGTCTAGACCCGACCTGAGAGTGGAAGGCACCATGGAGATCCTCGTTGGATTCGTCGTACTGATCGGCGCCGTCGCACTGGTCAACCTGCTGCTGACCTTGGCAGTGGTCCGCCGGCTCCGCCTGATGAGCGAGCAGCCCACCACTCGGTCGGCGGCGCCGCCGGAGCTGGACGAGCTCCCCGCCGGCCGCCCGGTTCCGCCCTTCCGCGGCCGCACGCTCACCGGCGAGCCGATCGCCGCGGACGACCTGCTCGGCCACGAGACGGTCTTCGCGTTCTTCGACACCGGGTGCTCGGTGTGCAAGACGACGATCCCCAAGCTGGTCGGCCACGCCGACGCGAACGGCCTCAAGCCGGGCCAGGTCGTGGTCGTCATCGGCGACGGGGGAGGCGAGCCCGATGAGTACGCGCGGGAGCTGGACGGCGCGGCGACGGTGATCGTGGAGCCGCGGCTGGGGCCGGTCGCCCAGGAGTTCGGGATCCAGGGGGTTCCGGCGTTCGTCCGGGCCGACGCCGAGGGCGTCGTCATGCGTTCGGGGACCTCCGTCGCCGCGCTGGCGCCGGTGAGCGCCTGATGGCGGTGGCGCAGACGGCCGGGTCCGGCGGCCGCGCGGGGCTCGGCGAGTCCGTGCGGCGGATGGGGCACGCGCTCGCTCTGGCCTGGCGGGCCGGCCCCTTCACGGCATCGCTGTATCTGGTCACGACCGTGGTCCTGGGACTGTTGCCGGCCGGAGTCGCCCTGCTGACCAAATGGCTGATCGACGCCCTGCAGTTCACCGGCACAGCGGCACCGGCCCCCACTCCGTCGGGACCCGGGATCTCCCCGATGGTGCTGGTCGTGCTCATCGGCCTGATGGGCCTGGTGCAGGCGGTCGGTTCCTACCTCTCGACCTACCTGACCTCGCGGATCAAGCGCGGCGTCACACTGGTGGTCCAGTATCGGCTCTACTCGGCGGTGAACCGCTTGAAGGGCGTGCGGAGGTTCGAGGACCCCGCCTTCCGGGACCGGCTGCGCCTGGCCCAGCAGGCGGCGAGCACTGCACCCGACGCGGTGATCCAGGCACTGTTCGGCGCTCTGCAACGACTTCTGACGATCACCGGTTTCCTGGGCGTCCTCGTGGCGATCAGCCCGGTCATCACCGTCATCACCATCATCGCGGCGCTCCCGGCCCTGTTCGTGCACCTGTCGATCAGCCGCCAGCAGGCGTCGATGATGTGGCGGATGAGTCCGCGTACCCGGCGCCGGCTGTTCTACCAGACCCTGATGCTCGACCTGGCCGCCATCAAGGAGACCCGGCTCTTCGGCGCGGGCGGCTTCCTCCTGGGGCGGATGCACGACGAGACGGTCAGCGTCAACAACGCGGAGGAGCGGCTGGACCGCAAGGTCCTGCTCACCCAGGGACCGCTGTCGGTGCTGAGCGCGCTCGTCGCCTCGGGCGGCCTGGTGTGGATGATCGCCGCGACCATGCGCGGCGAGTTCACCATCGGCGACGTCTCGGCGTTCATCGCGGCCGTCGCCGGTGTGCAGGGGGCCATGGCGATGATCGTCACCGACATCACCCGGGGGTACCAGTCCCTGCTGATGCTGGGCCACTACGTCGACGTGGTCCGGGTGGGGCCCGACCTTCCCGTCCCGGCGGATGCACGGCCCGTCGCACCGCTGCGCGGCGAGATCCGGCTCGACGACGTGTGGTTCCGCTACACCGACGACGGCCCCTGGGTGATCCGCGGCCTCTCGCTGACGATCCCGGCCGGTAGTACCCTCGCGGTCGTCGGCCTGAACGGCGCGGGCAAGAGCACCCTGGTCAAGCTCCTGTGCCGGATGTACGACCCGACCTACGGCAGCATCCGCTGGGACGGCGTGGATATCCGGGAACTGTGCGTGGACGGCCTGCGCTCCAGAATCAGCGCGGTCTTCCAGGACTACATGTCCTACGACCTCTCGGCCCGGGAGAACATCGGCATCAGCTCCCTGGAGCACATGGACGACTCCGACCGGATCGACGCGGCGGCGCGGGACGCGGGAGCCGCCGACTTCGCCGCGGCACTCCCCCGCGGTTACGACACCATGCTCTCCCGCATGTTCCATCAGGACGAGGGAGACGGATCCGACGGGGTGACGCTGTCCGGCGGGCAGTGGCAGCGGTTGGCGATCGCGCGGGCGCTGATGCGCCGGGGACGGGACCTGCTGTTCCTGGACGAGCCGATGTCCGGGTTGGACGCGGCGGCCGAGCAGGACCTCCACGACCGCCTGCGGGTGCTCCGCGCGGGCGCGACGACGGTGTTGACCTCGCATCGCCTCGGCACCCTGCGCTACGCGGACCGGATCGTCGTGGTGCAGGAGGGCCGGATCACGGAGGAGGGCGGGCACGACGCGCTGATGGCGGCCCGAGGGGAGTACGCCCGCCTCTTCTCCCTCCAGGCGGCCGACTACGCGGACGCCGACACGCCGGTGCGCGATGCGTCGAACGCGCTTGCAACGTAGGGATCGGGGTGGACATGGTGGTTGCCGCAACCGGAGCAGCGGTGGTGCTGGCGGCGCTCGCCGCGCTCTCGTGGGCGGGGCGCCGCTACGCTGCTATCACCGTCGAGGGGCACAGCATGCGGCCCGCGCTGGAATCGGGGGACCGGGTCCTCATCCGGCGCGGTGCCCGCCGCGCGGGCAGGGGCAGCATCGTGGTGGTGGTCCGCCCCCGGATCCAGTCCGGTTGGACGGAAAGCGGCCCCGTCGAGCGGAGGCTCGCCGGCGGCGAGTGGTCCATCAAGCGCGTGGTCGCCGTGGCCGGAGACCCCTACCCGGAGCCGATCGACCGCCCCGGGCTCGTTCCGGAGGGGCACATCGCCGTCCTCGGCGACGACCCGGTCAGCGTCGACTCCAAGCACCACGGGCCCTGCCCGCGTGACCGGGTCCTGGGCGTCGTGGTGCGGCGGCTCGGCTCCCGGGACGCCCGCCCTGCGGCGGCCGGCGCGGCCGCGCCGCACGGAACCGCCCCCAGCCGCGGAACCGAGCCCGACCGCGGCGGTATCCGACCGAAACACCAGTGAGCACGGGACGATGAGGACAGAGACGACGAGCGGCCCCGGTCGGCACGCCGAGGATGAGGCCGCGGACCTTCGGGAAATGCAGCGCGTGGTCAACGCGGCCGACGGCGTGCAGGGCCTTCTGCGCTGGCTGGCCCACCGGTTCGACGGCAAGGCCGCGGTCCTGGACGCCGGCGGACTGGTCAGGTGCTCCTTCCCCGCGGAAGCGGCGGGCGCCGCCTGGGCGGAGTTCGCGCCCGCCGCTCCCGGCGGAGACGCGCGCCGGCGGCCGGGGCAGGGCGTGCAACCGGTTCTGGAGCGCCGGACGCGTTCGGCGGTGCTCGACGTGGGCGTGCACGAGACCCATGTCATCGCCTTGGACGACGGCCGGCCCGGGCCGGCGCTCCTGGTGTCTGTGCCCGGTCGGCTCCCCTCCGGCGCGAGCGGCTTGCTGATCGATGCGGCCCGGCTCCTCGGCCTGCGATGGCGGTTGGACGAGGCGGAGCGGCAGCAGCGCGTTCTGGCGGTGGCCGGCAACCGCGCCAGGGAGGCGGTGGTCCAACTCCTCATCGTGGGCGCCACCGAGGAGGCGACCCGGGTGGCGGACGTCCTCACTCCCTCCCTGCCGGAGCGGGTCTGCGTCATGGTGGTGGACTCCCCGCCGGAATGCCGCAAGGACGTCGTCGACCGCTGCGTCGCCGCGTCGAAGGGCGCAGCGTGGGTGTTGCGCTGCCGGGTGTACAAGCGGCACACGATCGTGGTCGCCCCCAACGGCGCGGCCTCCGACGGCCGCCCGACCGCCGCCGCCCGCTTCGACGGGGTCCTGCGCGACCTGATCGACGACACCTCCGGGATCAGGATCGGTGAGAGCCCCGGCCTCGCGCTCGGCGACGTCGGGATCGGCTACGAGCGGGCGTTCCAAGCCGTGGCGGCGCAGCGGGAGGCGGAACGCCACGCGGTGTTCGATGGTCGTGGGGAGCTGCCCCGCGTCCTCGGCGAGGAGGCCCACGAGTGGGCGCGAGCGCTCCTGAGCCCGCTTCTCGACTATGTGCCCGAGCGGCGCCAGGACCCGGACGGTCGGGAGCTGCTGTTCACCCTGCGCGCCTGGCTCGACTTCCGCGGCGGCGCCGCGCGACAGCTCAACCTGCACCGCAACACCGTCAACAGCCGCCTGCGGCGCGTCGAGGCGCTGCTCGGAGTCACGCTGTCCGACCTGATGGCGTCGGCCCGGTTGCACCTCGCCCTCCGCGTCATCGCCGAGCACCGCATCCCTCCTCCGGAGACGGGCGCGACCGCCCCACCCGACCTGGCGCTTCTGCTCAGCACCGAACCGGTGCACCGATGGGCCGATGAGCTGCTGAAACCCATCCGCGACGGGCGGGACGACTGCCTGGAGCCCACCCTGCGCGCCTGGCTCGACTGCGACGCGAATCTGGAGAGCACCGCAGCCTCGCTCGGGGTATCGCCCACCGGCGTCCGCAAGAGGCTGGTCAAGCTCGAGAATGCACTCGGCCGGTCCTTGCTGAAGGGGCGGTCGGCGCGCTACGACCTCGCGATCGCAATGAGCGTCGCCGACAGCCATTGCAGGAGCGGCGGTCTCTGACGGCGCCCGGACGGAGCGTGTCGACCACCCGGTGCGCCTGCGTCGAAGTACGGCGCGGAGCGGTGGTTCGGAAATGGTGGCTCTTCCTTCGACTGATGCGCAGGTGATGTGCGCGGTGGCGACGCGGTGCCGGGCGTTATTGCGCTGACCGGCGCCGAAAACGGTCTGTGGACCGCGGACGCGCCTATCTTCATGGGCTACGCTAAAACGTTGACGTCGAACTCCACGCCCGCGCCCGTCCGACGTCGCCCCCTCGCTGACCAGGAACGCAAGGTGCAGGCCGACGACGTCGTAGGACCGCACGGCGGCACCCGCCTTCATGCGACAGATCGCCGACGGGTCCAGGCGCAGCGGTTCGCGGCCAGCGCTGCGGCGCCTGGAATCGTTCTGCGATCGGAGAACCCGAAGAGGCCTGGCTACCAGTCCTTTCCGGCCACTGAAGGCAGCGATCCAGAAGCAGCTCCCGGCTCCTTCGGGCGCCGGAACCCGCAGTTCTTGGCACCGATACCCCTAAGGACGTCCATTGGGCACCGACGACCATTGCCACTCGGGTCCGACAGTCCGCCACCGGGTCGCCGTGCTCGGCCTCGACGGAGTCGGCACGTTCGAGGTGGCGCTGGCCGTTCAGGTCTTCGCCGCCGCGAACGACCACGCCGGCGTTGAACTGTACGAGGTTGCCGTGGTCGGCCCGGACCGGCCAGTGGTCACGCGGACCGGATACGCCACCAGCTACGCCCTGCTCCCGAATCAGGCGCTGACATGGGCGGAATCCGCACACACCGTCGTCGTTCCCGCGGTTCCGGCCCTGCTGAGCCCCCCGCCCGAGATCGCCGCCACCATCCTGCGCGCGCACGCCGGCGGCGCCCGGATCGTGGCACTCTGCCTGGGCACTTTCCTGGTGGCCGATACCGGCTTGCTGGACGGTCTCCATGCGACCACCCACTGGCACTGGGCCGATCAGCTCGCCGCGTCCCATCCCCGGATCCGGGTCCACGCCAAGCGCCTTTTCGTCGAGAGCAGCGGAATCTTCTCCTCCGGGGGCGGCACCGCCGCGCTGGACCTGCTTCTGCACCTGGTCGAAAGGGACCAGGGATCCGCACTGGCGACGGAGATCTCGCGATTCATGGTCGCCCCGCTCCGCCGTGACGGCGACCATGCGCAGGACACAGGATGGAACGTCCCCGAGCGCCCCCGTTCCGTGGTGGACACCCTGCAGTGGGCGGAAGAGCACCTCGACGAGGGGCTCACCGTCGCCGGGCTCGCGCAGCACGCCGGAATGAGTGTCCGCACCTTCTCCCGGCAGTGCCGCAACGCCCTCGGTATTCCCCCGATCGAGTGGCTGCAGCGAGCTCGGGTGCGGCGCGCCCAAGAACTGCTGCAACGCACGAACTGGACCGTGAACCGCATCGCTGAAGCCAGCGGTTTCCGGTCCGAATCGGCGCTGCGCTACCACTTCACCAGACTCGCCGAGATGCCCCCGGGACAGTACCGGAGCCGGTTCGGTGCCGCCCGTGGCGAGCGGCCCACGACGGTCCGGCTGACCTGATGTTGAACGTTTGTGGCCGACATCCGGCAGCGCAGCGGACTTCGCTTGGCCGAAACTCGGGGCATGAGCGACACACGGACGACGACCGGCGCGGACACGGTCAAGATCGGAGACAAGACGGTCTCCCGGATAGCCTTCGGCGCCATGCGACTGGCGGATTCCGCGATCTGGGGTCCCCCGGGAGACCGCGACCACTCGATCCGGTTGGCCCGGAAAGCGGTGGAACTCGGCGTCGACCACATCGACACCGCAGACAGCTACGGCCTCGGCACCGTCGAGGAGATTCTGCGGGAGGCCCTGCATCCGTATCCTGACCACCTGCTCATCGCCACGAAAATCGGCCAGGTCCAGCCCCGGCCCGGCGAGTGGGTACCTGTCGGCCACCCCGCATTTCTGCGCCACCAGTGCGAGATGAGCCTGCGTCGGCTCGATGTGGACCGGATCGACCTCCTCTACCTGCACCGCGTCGACGCGAACGTGCCCTTCGCCGACCAGGTAGGCGCGATGAAGGAGTTGCAGGACGAAGGCAAGATCGCCCACTTCGGCCTGTCCGAGGTCGGACGCAAGCAGATCGAGGACGCCCGCGCCATCGTCGACGTCGCCGCGGTGCAGAACATTTACAACCTCTCGACTCGCCTGTGGGACGACGTCGTCGAGTACTGCACGCGCGAACGCGTTCCGTTCGTCCCGTGGTTTCCGATCATGAACGGTGAGCTTGCACAATCCGGCGGTGTTGTCGCCGAGATCGCGGCTGAGACGGGGGCGACGCCGGCGCAGATCGCATTGGCCTGGCTGCTGGCCCGTGCCGACATGATCTGTCCCATTCCCGGCACGTCTTCGATCGCGCACCTCAAGGAGAACGTCGACGCGTCTTCCCTGCGCCTGACCGATACTCAGATCAGCAGGCTCAGCGAGCCTTCCGCGGGCCTGTCGGGCCAATGACGGCACAGGGCGGGCGGTCATGCCGACGGTTTCCGCAGTCGTCGCTGCTTCCCGCGCTATCGGCGGTCGAGTCGCAGCGTGGCCGCCGCCGCCGTGGGCGTCACCATGGAACCAGCTCCCGCACGGCCGTACTTGGCACGGTAGGCGGCGTCGACGTCAGCGGTGACTTGGGGCGACCCATCACCGATGTCGTCGATAGCGACGTCGGCTTCCAGACGGGGAACGCGGATACGGGCCCGCCGTGAGCGCAGCGCATGCCCGAACCAGCCGGTGTCCCGCCTGTACCAGGTGCGTACGTAGGCCTGTCCGCCGGTGCACACAACCCATATCGGCACCCACCCCCGCAGGCTACCGTCGGAGCGTTCGACAGCGATCTCCAATTCGCCGACCGAATCCAGTCGACGCAGGTCTTCGGGAGACCATGAAGCAGTCATTGCCGCGCCCCTTCTCGGTAGTTGCCTGCCACCTGCCACGGTTGTCCCTGCTCACAATAAGTGGGACACGAAGAGGCCGCGGGCCTCCGAGGCGACATGGCGGATGACCTGGGGGAATCGACACGGTGGCGACATAAGAGAACTGACGCCGCCGATGACAGAAGAACTGGGCGCCGTATCGGAACACTGACGTATGCCGCCGCGATCGCCCGCTGAAAGCCCGCCGCTGCCGTCCTCTAGTGTTGTCAAGCAAAGACGCAGGTAGAGGAAAGCTCAGCGAGTTGAATCGGTAGTGGGGCCCGGTCGTCTTGTGGCCGGCCGTACAGGCCCTGAGCTCGCATAGCTACGGCGAACGAACACGTAGCTCAGAGTGATGACTGCAACGCTTGGTGATCAGACGACCGTGGCCGGCTCGCCTTTCGTCGTCGGTGGCGGTCTCGAATAGTCCACAGCTGCGGACGGTGCGGCCCTCGGTCGGTCATCCGGTGAGCAGCTGCGTCCCTATCACGGAAAGGAGCGCCAGGCGGTCGGCGCCTTCGGTGCCGGGCTGAGCTGTGTAGACCATGATGCGCAGGTCGCTGCCGGCGACGCTGAGGACGTCACAGTCCAGGGTGAGGGCGCCGACCTGAGGGTGGTCGATGGTCTTGCGGCCGGCTTCGTGCTCGCCGACGGCGGCGGATTCCCACAGATTGTCGAATTGGGTGCTGCGGCGGCGTAGTTCGGCGATGAGGGAATGCAGGTGCGGGTCGTCTGGGTAGAGGCCGGCGGTGCGGCGCAGGTCGGCGACCTGCGCCGCTTGGAGTGCACCCTTCGATTCGGTGGTGTGGCGTACGCGGTTGTGCGGGTTGAGGAAGTTGCGCCAGACCGCGTTGAGGTCGTTGCCGTGCCATTCCCCCATGAGTGCCGTGTAGAGGGGGTTGGCGAGCAGTTGGTTCCAGGCGGCGTCGAAGACGGCGACCGGTGTTCCGGTCAGCCGGTCCAGCATGCGGTGGACACCGGGGGTAATGTGCTGCGGGACCGTGCCGGGGCGCGGTGGGGCGAGGCCGGCCAGGCGGAAGAAATGGTCCCGTTCGTCCTGAGTGAGTCGCAGGGCGCAGGCGAGGGCTTCAACGATCTGGCGCGAGGGGTTGGTGGCGCGTCCCTGTTCCAGCCGGATGATGTAGTCGGCGGAGATGCCGGCCAGCTGGGACAGTTCCTCGCGGCGCAGCCCGGCGGTGCGCCTGCGTCCGCCCGCGGACAGGCCGACGGCCTGGGGCAAGACGTGGTCGCGCCAGTGACGCAGGGCCGCGCCGAGTTCTGTGGTCGCCATGCCCTCGATTGTGGCAAGAGAGACGTTCACCTGTCCTGGTACCGCCGTTCCCATGAAAATGGGTGTACTACCTAATCATCCGTTTCCTGCCGACCGTGGAAGCATGACAAACCACGACCGCAGGAACGGTCCGTCGTGGGGTTCATCGGGCCTGGTGACCCGGGCCTGCCCGTGGCCACCGCGATCGCATAAGCGGGGCTTCCCGTGCGCGCCTGGGCCCGGCACCCTGCCTCCCTAGACGGCCTCGGTCAGCTTCCCCACCAGCAGCACGACACGGTCGGTGAGCCGGCTGCCGACTGCGACATCGTCTGCCTGTGCGTGCGCACCGACGACGACGTTCTCCGTCGGCGACCACCACCTCGGTGACGACCAGCCCGAGGCCGTCGCCGAGCAGTACCGCGCCGAATACACCTGACTCCACCAGGGCCGCACCCCGGCCACTTCGGCCGACACCCGAAAGGAACAGCACGCATGAGCAAGCTCGCCCTCGTCACCGGCGCCACCTCCGGCATCGGCAAGGCATTCGCCGAACGCCTCGCCGCGGACGGTTACGAGCTGATCATCGTCGGCCGCAACAAGGAGCGCCTTGAGGAGTTCGCCGCCACCCACACCGGCGTCAAGGTCCGCACCGTCGCTGCCGACCTGTCCACCGACATCGGCGTCGACACCGTCGCCGAGCTCTGCGCCGGTGAGCCGCTGACCATGCTCGTCAACAACGCCGGCGTCGCCCACTACATGCCGCTCGCCGAGTTGCCTGCCGACAAGGCCCGCGAACTCGTCCATGTCAAGGTGGTCGCCCCCACCATGCTCACCCGCGCCGCCGTCGCGGGCATGCAGGAACGCGGCGAAGGAAAGATCATCAACGTGGCCGGGATGATCGCTTTCAGCGGTCCCGCCGGCAAGTCCGTCATGCCCCGTCGCGCCGTCTACGCCGGCTCCTTGGCCCATCTCGTCGCCATGTCCCAGACCCTCAGCGCCGAACTGGAGGACACCGGCGTCCAGGTCCAGGCGCTGTGCCCCGGCGTCGTCGCCACCGAATTCCACACGCGCCAGGGCCTGGACATGAGCGTGGTGCCCCGCATGTCCGCCGAGGACGTCGTCACCGCCGGCCTGCGCGGCCTCGAACTCGGCGAAGTGGTCTGCGTCCCGGGCGTCGAAGACGCCGGCCTCCTCGACGCCGTCTTCCAGGCCGACCTCGCTGCCTTCGGCGGACAGAGCCCGGAACTCGCCTCCCGCTACCGGATCAACTGAATCAGCCCACCACACAGCCCCGGTCGGCTGCGCTCCTCTATCAGGGGGTGATACTTGCTCGACGCGCGCGGGGACGCACTGAAGCCTGCATGGACGCCGTCGGCGACGTCGGCCGGGGCGGTTCGATCGGCGATCCGGTGCGGGCAAGGCGATGCCGGCGTGGCGCGGATCGTCCGATGGTGGATCAGTGCAGGTCACGTCTTGGCTGCGGCGTACCCGGACCACGCGGGCGAAGCGTCCCGGTCACGCACCCGGCAATGTCGATGCCGGCCAGCAGGCCGGCCACGGCATCGATCTCGCTGGCCTTGTCCTCGACGCGGACGTGGGCAGCCGTGTGGCCGGTCGGCAGCCGGTGCATGCAGGGCCGTAGTCCGTCGCGGCGGAATCGTTCGGGAACCGGTCGGGGCACGCGTACGTCCGCTCCCCTGGAAGCCAGTGTCACGCCCCGGACACCGACAAGGGACGGAGACTTCCGTGGACGAGTTCATGAGCGGACTGAGCGATCCGCTGACCATCTTCGCGCTGCTCTACATCGCCTGTGCGATCGCGTTGATGTTCACGCCGACGTGGCGCCTCCTTCGGTCCAGTATCTACAGTGGGACCGAACCCTCATCCGGGGCGATGTGGGTCCTGCGCCTCTCCCTGCTGTCGACCAGCCTGATGGTCGCCGTGTTCGCGGTGCTGTACCGGTGATGGCGGGGATCGTCGACGCCGTGCTCGACCCGATGCACCTGTTCGTGCTGGTCGGTGTGGTCGCGCAGATAGCGGTGCTGGTCAAACCGGAGAGCATCTGGCGGCAGCGGGGCCGGAACCGCCTCGACGCCCTGCCTCCCCGCCTGGCCACGGTGTTCGTTTGGACGACCCGAGGGGCGGCACTCATGGCCATCGTGGTGCTGGTCGCCTTCCTGTTCGTCTGACACCGGTGTGCGGGGGGGCGCGTGCCGAGCGCTCTTCGCACACCGACACATGCGGGCGCGGGCGGAAAGCAGCAGGAGAATCGGATCCCGGACGTGCCGGCTCGCCGGTGGGAGAGAGCCTCGCCGGGATCGGCCCCGCAGAGCGACGAGATCGGCCTACTCGTCGCGGAGCCGGTCGCCGGCGCCCGAGGTCCCCTCATCGGGAACGATCGCCGCCTTCGTGACCCCGCTCAGAGATGCCCGCCGGGGAGGGGAGCGTTGCCGCGGCCCCTGCTGATCGCGGGTGGTGCTGCCTCCTCCCCTCCGCGGCGAACGACGCTCAGCACCCGGCGAAGGGGCGCCGACGCCCGTGGGCCTTCGAGGCGCGGCCCGGGAGCGCGCGTGGTCGCAGCGCTCGCCGCCGCGCCGTACCGATGCGGCGTCCGCCGTCGACAGGCCGGTCGAGGAGACGCTCCAAGAGTCGGCGAACGGCCGGCCGCATCGGTGGCCGCACCCGAGCCGGTCGGGAAGGTGCGGATTCGGGCGGGGCGGCTCGATCGGGTGCGTGCAGCCGCGCTCAGCGATCCCGCCCGGGGCCGTCTCCGCGACGGGGCGGTTCGTGGTCGGAAGCAGTGCTGCGTTCCAGCCGCTGGTCGAGCGCGCGGCCGACGTCGGGGCAGTTGTCCCGAACCGTGTTCAAGAACGAATCCAGCACGCGGGAACGGTCGCCGGCGCGAAACGACAGGGTCAGGTCGGGCAGTTGTGTGCGCGGTGCCACGTCGCACAGCCAGACGTCCGGCCGCGCGTTCAGCCGCATCCGCGAGGGGCCCAGGCCGACTCCGACTCCGCACGCGGCCAAACCGGCGATGGTGTGCACGTCTCTGGCGACCGTTGCGGCCTCCAGCGTCCACGACTCGGGGCCGAGCAGCCGGCGCAACCCGACGGCGACGGCCGGCTCGTCCTCGCCCGGCGCGACGATGAGCTGTTGGCTGCGCAGCTGTTCCGACGTGATCGTCCGCTGTCCCGCGTAGGGGTGGGTGCGGGCCACCACGGCTACCAGACGGTCTCGGCCGATGGTGACCGAAACCAGCGACTCGGCGCCCGTTCCGCGCGGCGGCCCCAGTCCGACGGCCACATCCAATTCGCCCGCGACCAGTGCAGAGGTGCTCCGGCTCGTCGACATCTCGTGCAGAACCAGGCGCACGTCCGGCCGTTGCGCTCCGAACCGGCTCAGCACGACCGGCAGCGGGTCCAGCAGCGCGGAGGCGACGAACCCCAGGCTCAGCCGCCCCGTCTCCCCGCGGTCCGCCCGCGCGGCGTCGATCGCGGCGGCCGAGGCCTCGGCCAGCGATCGGCGCGCCCTGGTGAGGAACGCGTCACCCGCGGCCGTGGGGACGACGCCCCGTGCGGTCCGGTCGAACAGGCGGGCCCCGACCTCGCGTTCCAGGGCCGCGATCTGCTTGGACAACGGCGGCTGCGCGATCCCGACGGCCGCCGCGGCCCGGCGGAAACTCCCGTGGTCGGCGAGCGCCACGGCGTAGCGCAGGTGCCGCGCCTCCATACCGACTCCTCACGGGGCGAGTGATACCTCGTGGATATCTTGGGTTCCGCTGTCGACTATACGAGGACATGGCCGATGCCCACGCGTGTGGACTGAGGACATGACATTCACAGCCGCACCGACGGATACGCTGTTCGTACTCGTGCACGGAGCCTGGCACGGCGCCGCCCACTGGGGGCCCACGCAGCGTTCCCTCGCCGCCCTCGGCGCGTCCAGCGTCGCGCTCGACCTGCCCGGCCACGGGTTCGCCGCTCCGCTGCCCAGCGGCTACCTCGCGGCGAAGCAGCCCGGGCTGCGCACGGAGAAGTCGCGGTCGGCCGCGGTGACGATGGACGAGTGTGCCGACGCGGTGCTGGAGACCCTGCGCGAGGTGCGCGAGCACGCGCGCAATGTGGTCCTCGTCGCCCACAGCGCAGGCGGAGGTCCGGCTTCTCTGGCCGCGGAGCGCGCCCCCGCCCTGGTCGACCGCACCGTCTACCTGTCCGCGTTCGTCCCGGGCGGGCGTCCTCGCTTCTACGACTACCTGTCCGCCCCCGAGAACGCCGGCGCCCTCGGCGGCGGCCTGCCCGTCGCCGACCCCGACGAGGTCGGCGCACTGCGGATCAACCCCGTCTCCACCGACCCGGACTACGTCGAGGAGCTGCGCCGGACCCACTACCACGACACACCCGCCGACCGCTTCGACCGGTGGCGGACGGCCATGAGTCCCGACTTGCCGATGGCCGTGCCGTCGAGCCCGGTCGTCCTCACCCCGCAGGGCTGGGGCCGCCTCCCGCGCACATTCCTGCGCTGCGCCGACGACCGGTCACTGCCCGCCGCGGTCCAAGACCTGATGATTGCCGAGGCCGACGCCGCGTTCCCCGACAACCCGTTCACGGTCCGGACGCTGCCGGGCAGCCACAGCCCTTTCGCCGCGCGCCCCGGCGAGTTGGCCGCCGCGCTCACCTCCGTCCGGTCCTCATGAACGCCGCGAACCCGCCTGCTGCGACCGCGGCCACCGGTCCCGCCGAGTCGAAGCTCGTGCTGCCCGTGGTGCTCAGCGCCACCTTCGTGCAGCTGCTGAGCGTGACGATCGCGCAGGTGGCCGCGCCGGCGATCCAGCGCGGCCTGGCTGCGGGGCCGGGCGAGGTACAGCTCGTGCTCGCGGGCTACACCCTCACCTACGCGTGCCTGCTGATCACCGCGGCGCGGCTCGGTGACCGCTACGGCCACCGCCGCCTCTTCGCGATCGGCACGGCCCTCTTCGCGCTCGCCTCCGCAGCGTGCGCGTTCGCTCCAACCCCGGCCGTGCTGGTCGCGGCCCGCCTCGTGCAGGGCGCGGGCAGCGGGCTCGTCGCTCCCCAGGTTCTCTCGATCATCCAGACGTCCATGCCCGCCCACCGGCGGGCGCACGCGCTGGGACTGTACGGGGCGACGATGGGGGTGGCCTCACTCGCCGGACCGCTGCTGGGCGGGCTGCTGATCGGTGCGGATCTGCTGGGGTCGGGCTGGCGGCCGATCTTCCTGGTGACTGTTCCGGTGGCGCTGGCGGCCCTGGCGGGGGCGCGGGCGCTCCCGAGTTCGCGTCCTGCACCCGGGCAGGGGATCGACGCGGCCGGCGCGGTTCTCGCCACCGCCGGGTTCGGGATGCTGATCCTTCCTCTCGCCCTCGGGCCGGATGCGGGATGGCCGCCGTGGGCCCTGGGCAGTCTCGCTGGCGGCGCGGTCGTGCTGGTCTGCTTCGCCGCGACACAGCGCCGCGGCGCCAACCCGCTGGTTCATCCCGCCGCCCTGCGCGACCGGACCGCGCGATCCGGCATCCTGCTGGTGCTCGTCTTCAACGCCGGCGTGCCGTCGTTCACCTACCTGCTGTTCCTGCACCTGCAGCAGGCCGCGGGCTACTCCGCCCTGGGGGCCGCGGTGCTGTCGGCGCCGTTCGCAGCCGCTGCCGTCGTCGGCAGCCGGTGCGCCCCGCTCCTGGGCCGCCGCCACGGCCCGCGGCTGCTGACGGTGTCCGCGCTGGCGCTGGCCGCGGTGATGGCGGGGCTGGCCCCGCTGGCGGACAGTGCGCCGGATCCCTGGACGGTGACGCCGCTGCTGGCTGCGGGCGGCGCGGGGTTCGGGCTGTTCACCGCCTCGGTGTTCTCCCTGGTGCTGGCGCGCACGACCGCGGAGACCGCCGGCTCGCTTTCGGGGCTGCTGCCCACCGCCCAGCAGCTCGGCGGGTCCGTCGGCATCACGCTGGTGTCCCTCGCCTACTTCGCGCCCGCCGCGGGATCCGGCGAGGCGTTCTGGCACGCGATGCTCTACCAGACCGGGGTCTTCGCACTCACGGCCGCGATCAGCCTGCGGTTGGGCCGCGGGAGTTCCGCCCCGCCCGGCCCCGCGCACGCAGGAGTGGACCGGAGCTGCAGCAGGCGGCAATGACCGCTCACTGGAAGGTCCCGCGCACGGATGAGGGCGAGGGAGGGCCTCTGCCTTCGGAGAAGAAGCAGTGTGTTCGCGCGCTCCCTGCGCACGCGGGTGGTCCCGTGCGCCGCGACGGCGACGGGCACACTCGCTCGTGCCCCCGCCCGCGCCGCCGGACCGGGGGCCGGACCGATGGCGTTCGGTCCGGGCGTGTGGGCGCCCCCCGGCCCGGCGGGCCGGCTAAGCGGAGCTACCGCCTAGCGGTGTACGCGAGCGGCGGCGGCGCCGGTCGGACCGGCTGCCGGACGGCGGCTCCACCCGGGGGTGGAGCCGCCCGAGATCCTGCCTTCGCAGGGCGACGCTCCGGATTCGACCCACGCCACCGCACCCTCTCGTGTCAGGAGGCGCTCGACGCCGCCACCGGCGATGAGCCGGACCCCACAGTCCGACACCGCCTGTCAGCGCTGCAGTGTCAGCAGACCCGGCCGATACGGCAGTTGCCCGTAGTCGCCGCCAGAGTCGGGCGAGCGCCCTTGGTAAAGGAACTGCATGTTGCAGGGATCGACCGTCATGGTCTGATCGGCGTTACTGCGGATCAGTTCGCCGTGGCTGATGTCGTCGGTCCAGGTGGCGCCGCTGTTGGCCTGGCCGGCGAACGGGTTGCTTTCGGTGGTGGCCTGCGGTGTCCACGTGCCGTCCAGCCTGTCGGCTGTGAACGAGCGGAAGTAGCGGTCTCCTTGCGCGCCGATCGCTTCGACGATCATGAGGTACTGGTCCTGGCCCTCGACGTTGTAGACCTGGACCCCTTCGAACAGGTCGTTGGTGCTGTCGGACATGACGGTCGTCTCGGTCGAGCCGAAGCTGCCCGGGAAGTCGCCGATCGGCATACTGTCCCGGTAGATCCTGCCGTTGTCCCCGGCGAAGAACAGGTACATGTCCGTGCTGTCACCGATCAGCGCCTGATCGATGGGGCCTGTGGGGGAGTCGCCGATGCTTCCGTCGAAGAGGGTCTGCGCCTGCGACCAGCTGTTCACGTCGGTGGGATCGGTCGACGTCCGGTAGGAGAAGGCGGGTCCGCCCCACTGGTAGGCGAGCACCCAGACGTCCTCTGGGGCGAAGTAGAAGAGAGTCGGTGCGACGGCGGCGAAGGGCATCGGGTTCTGGGCGGCCGAGCCCATGCCGGCCCAGTCGTCGAAGAGGTCGAAGTTCATCGAGCCCCACGACGATCCCGTGTCGTGGTTCGTCGCGTAGACGAGATGCCGGCCGTTGTAGGGAGCGTGGGTGAAGTCCTTGAGCGAAACCCATCCCTGCCTCGGCTGCGCCAGCGGGCCGGTCGACGACCAGTTGTACGCCGAGGGAAGAGCGCACGTGTCGTCCGCCCCCTCGTCGTCGACCCGGACGAGTCGCCACTGCTGGTGGTCGCCACCCGAGTCGTCGGCCTGCACGATGTCGGCACCGTCGGCGTGCGATGCGCCCTGTACCTCCACGGCTTTGCCGCTGTGCCGGTTGATCAACCGGACGTAGCCGCCGGGCGAGTCTTCCAACCGGAACTGCTGGTTGGCCTGGTCGTAGTCGGTCCACTGGACGATATCGGCACCGTTGGCGGTCGACCAGTTGTAGACGTCGAGCACCTTGTCCGAAAGCCGTGATTGCAAACGGTAGTAACCGTCGCCGGATTCGACGAACCGCCACTGCTGCTGGTGCTGGTCGTTCCGGGCCCACTGGGTGATCCGCGCCCCGTTGTCGGTGGCCCGGTTGTACACATCCAACGCTTTGCCGCTCTCGCGGTTCACCAGCACGTATGACGCGTTCGTGTCGACCGTCGCGGCTGCGGCCGCTGTCGGTCCGACCAAGGTGCCGGCGCTGCCGACCAGCATGACCATCGCGCCGGCGATGACGGCTCGCAGAAGCCCTCGCAGTCGCAAGGGCGGCGCGATCGGAAACCTACTCAACGTAGACACGGTCCTTCCTCTCGAAGCCTGGGCTGCACGGTCCGCCCGGAGGGGCCGGTGCGAGTCCTAGGCCTGAATTGGGGGATGTTAGCGCTCACATTTCTCCGTGTGGTCTGACGCGTATCTGGACGTGACTCCGACGCGACAGACCCGCCCGGAAGGTCGGGGGCATCGCTGCCCTTGCCGCCGAATGTGAGCGATAACGCTCTCGACGTCAAGCAAGTTCCGGAAACATTCCGCAATATCCGATTCCGTGATTCGGAAGTTCGTCGTAACTCCTGATGGGGCGGGTCGCCGGTGCAGGGAGGTGATCCCGTGTCTCCTGAAGGCAGAGGAGTGCTGCTGAGAACAGCGCCCTCGGGAGGCGTGCTGCGTCGAGGATGGGGGTTCCCGCGTCGTCCGGCGGAGGGCGGCACGGCTGTTTCATAGTCGCGGCTGGCGGGCGGCAGCGCTGGTCACAGCGATCGCGGCCGGGAACCTCCCGGGCGCTGACCAGGAGCCCCGTGACCGGCGGGGACGGCGCCGCGATCGCCCGGTGGGCCGCCCACGCGCCCCAGCCCGCCCCGGCCCGGCTGGGCGCCCGCACCACCTGCGCGGCTCTGGGACTGCGCCAGGCTCCCAGCTCCGCCACCGTCCACCGCGTCATCACCGCCCTGGACCCGGCCGTACTCGGCCGGCTCAGCGCCGCCGAGCAGGCCACCATGCTGATCGTCGACGGCAAAGCCCTACGCGGCTCGCACACCGCTACCTCTCCGGCCGCCCAAATGCCGGCCGCAATGACCCCGGCCGGGCACATCCCCGCGCCCAGGTGCGGGTGGGCGACAAGACCAGCGAGATCCCCGCCTTGGCCGAGGTGCCGGCGCCCTTGGACACCGCGGGGTGGGTGGTCACGGCCGACGCGCTCCGCACCCAGAGGTCCCCCGCCCGCTACCTGGTCGCCCAGCGCGGGGCCGACTACCTCTTCACCGCGAAGGCCAACCAGCCCACGCCTTTCTCGCAGGTGAAGGCCCTTCCGTGGGCGCAGGCTCCGGTGCTGGAGGCCACCCGCGAGCGGGCGCACGGCCGCGAGGAGGTGCGCACGATCACAGTGCTCAGGGCGCCGCGCATCGCTTTTCCCACATCGCGCAGGTGGCGCGGGTGCGCCGGTGGGTGCGCGAGGTGGGCACCGGGAAGGTCGCCCGCGCCTTCGCCTACCTGGTCACTAGCCTGCCGGCCGAGCGCATCGGGGCTGCGGCGCTGGCGGGGCTGGCGCGGAGGCACTGGCGGATCGGGGCGCGCCACCACGTCCGCGACGTGAGCTTCGGCGAGGACGCCTCGCGAGCGCGCACCGGGCACGGTCCGCAGAACACGGCGATTCCGAAGGCCACGGGCTACGGACTCGGTCAGTCGATGGTGGTCGCGGGCCTGCTCGGCGCCCGCGGCATCGGGCGCCTCACGCTCCCAGAAGGGGCGATGACCTGCGAAGAAGGGGTGCGCCATCAAGGACTCGAACCTTGAACCCACTGATTAAGAGTCAGTTGCTCTGCCACTTGAGCTAATGGCGCTGAAGAGGCGGCGGAATCGCCGCCTGGCAGGAGATTCGTCCTCCCCCTGCGCCTTCCAGTTTACCGGATGTTCCCGGTGGCTCGGCCCCGAGGGGTGCAGTGTGCATCACATGCGGAACGGATGCGCCCGCTTCCGCGACCGCCGACTCGATGGGCGGACGCCCCGCTGCACCGCCGGCCCGCCGCACCCCGTGCACCCCGTCGCAACCAGGCACCCCCCGCGCCCAGACACCCCGCGCACCCCGCGCACCCCGCGCACCTCGCGCACCGCGCACACCGCCGAGCCGACCGCACCGCCTACTCGCTACTCGGCGCACGCCGCGCCCGCCGAACCCGTCGAGAGCTCGCCGGCCTCCTGCTCGGCCCGGGCTGCGGCATCGCGTTTCCCGGTGGCTTCGTAGGCGCGGGCGAGACTACGCAGGCTCTCGGCGAGGAACGCGAGCCAGCCGCGGGTGCGCCATACGGCCACGGACTCCTCCAGGGCCTGCACCGCCTCGTCCGCGCGCCCGGCCTCCAGCAGCGCGCGGCCGAGCAGCCCCAGGGCGTCGGCCAGGTGGTGGTTGATCCCGTAGCGGCGGCTCAGGTCCGCCGCCTCGGTGGCCGTGGCCAGCGCCTGCGGGTCGCCGATGGCCAGGTGCAGCCGTGTCAGGTAGAGCAGGGAGAACGCCTCCGCGTAGCGGTCGCTGAGCGCGCGTGTCATGGCCAGGGACGCTTCGAGGTTGGCCCTGCCCTGCTCCAGGTCCCCCGCCTCGCACTGCGCGGCGCCGAGGAACTGCAGCGCGGTGGCCTCGAACCGCGAGTTGCCCAGCAGCCGCGCCAGCTCCAGCGCCCGCTGGAGGTACTCGACCGCCTGCACGGGCCGCCCCATGCCGTGCGCGGCCACGGCCATCACCTGGTAGGAGCGAGCGCGGCCGCCGGTGTAGTCCTCCCCCTCCGCCAGCTCCAGCGCCGCCTCGGCCGTGCGCAGCGCCTGCTCGGGCGTGCCCCGCGAGACCTCCGCCCAGGTGCGCATGACCAGGGCGTCGGACATCCCGCGCCGGTCTCCCAACTGCTGGAAGAGGTCCCACACCTGCTCCGCCAGGCCCAGCAGCGTACCCATGGCGCCGCCGCCGCCCTCGCCGTCGCCTCCCGCCTCTCCGCTCTGCCAGGTGACCAGGTCGGCGAGGCCGCGGCGGAGTACGGCCTCGCCGCGCACGTCGCCCGCAGCCCGGCATGCCGCTATGGCCGGCTCGTGGGTGCGGCGCCAGTCGTCGAAGCGGCCGCGCACGTCGAAGTACTTCTCCATGCACCCGGCGAGGTCCCAGGCGACCTCGTGCCAGCCCAGGCCGCAGGCCTGCTCCACCGCCTTCACCATCGCCGCCGACTCCGCGTCGAACCAGGCCATGGGCTCGCTGAGCAGCAGCGTCGCCTCGGCTGCG
Organism: Streptomonospora arabica; assembly: GCF_039531585.1. Lineage (NCBI taxonomy): Bacteria > Bacillati > Actinomycetota > Actinomycetes > Streptosporangiales > Nocardiopsidaceae > Streptomonospora > Streptomonospora arabica. The sequence goes on from NZ_BAAAQI010000007.1 coordinate 179,610, forward strand.
GGCAGCGGCCAGCGCGGCGCCGGACCGTGCATCGTGGCGTAGCAGACACCGGGGATGTACTCGGTGGCCTGCTCCGCCAGCCACAGCCACGCGCCCAGTGCCCGCTGCACCGCCGCCTCGCGCTGCTCGGGGGCGTCCTCCTCCTCGCCGCGCTCGCGGGCGAACAGGCGGACCAGGTCGTGCATGCGGTAGCGCGGCTGCCCCGTGCCGTCGGTGCCGACCACCGACAGCAGCTGGGCGTCGACCAGGTTCTCGACGGCGGCCTCGCCCTCGTCCAGGCCGATGCCGGCCAGCGCGGCGGCGGTCCACGCGGCCACGTCCTCGGCCTCCAGGGCGCCCAGCAGCCGGAAGACGCGGCGGGTGCGGTCGTCCAGCCCCGCGTAGCTGAGTGCGAAGCTCGCCCGCACGCCGAGGTCGCCGACAGCGAGTTCGTCGAGCCTGCGCCGCTCGTCGCCCAGCAGCCGCACCATCCGCGCCAGCGGCCACTGCGGGCGGCCCTTCAGTCGCGCGCCGGCGATGCGCACGGCCAGCGGGCTCTGCCCGCACAGACTCGCGATCTCCGCCGCGGCCCCGGGTTCGGCGGCCACCCGCTGCTCGCCGGCGATGCGCGCGAGCAGTTCCACCGACTGCCCCGGCCGCAAAACGTCCAGGTCGACGAGGTCGGCCCCTTCCAACCCGGTCAGCCGGGCGCGGCTGGTCACCAGCACCGCGCAGCCCGGCGTGCCCGGCAGGAGCGGGCGGATCTGCCGTTCGCACTCCGCGTCGTCCAGGAGCACCAGCATGCGGCGTCCGGCCAGCATGCTCCGGAACAGCGCCGAGCGCTCCTCCAGCGGCTCCGGCAGCGCCGCGCCCTCCACGCCCACGGCATGCAGGAAGCCGGCGAGCACCTGAGCGGGGTCGGCGGGCGCCTCCTGGGCGCCGCGCAGGTCGGCGAAGAGCTGCCCGTCGGGGAAGTCGGCCGCGCCGGCATGGGCCACGCGCAGGGCCAGTGCGGTCTTGCCGATCCCGCCCATGCCGGAGACAGCCGAGACCGCGACGGGGCGGCGCACGTCCTCGGACCCGGCGGGCGCGCCCATGGCGGCGCGCAGCTGGGCGACCTGCTCGTCACGTCCGGTGAAGTCGGCGACGGCGGGCGGGAGCTGGGCCGGCACCGGTCGGGGTGCGGGCTCGGCGGCCGCCTCCCGCCGCGGCGCGGGCCCGTCCGGGGCGGCCTCCCCCTGCTGCCGCCGGGCGCCGGACGTGTCCGGACCGCGGTCGGCCGGTTCCTTGTCGGCGGCGGGAACGTCCGGAATCCAACGGGTGCCCGGGCTCCGCGCGCCGACCGGCTCGTCCAGCCCCGGATCGTTGCGCAGGATGGCCTGCTCCAGCGCAGCCAGCTCCCGGCCCGGTTCCATGCCCAACTCCTCGACGAGAAGCTCGCGCCCCTCGCGGAAGACCTCCAGCGCCTCGCTCGCGCGGCCCGTCCGGTAATAGGCGAGCATGAGCTGGGCGCGCAGCCGCTCGCGGAAGGGGTGCTCGGCCACGAGCGCGCTGAGCTCGGCCGCGATCGCACTGTGGCGGCCGAGCGCGAGCTCGGTGTCGAACCGCGTCTCGGCGACCCGCTGGCGCAGCTCGTCCAGGCGCGCCGCCTCCTCGCGGATCAACGGGAGCGTCTCGTGCCCGGCGAACGCGGTACCGCGCCACAGCCCCATCGCTTCGGCGAACATCCGGGCGGCCTCGCGCGACCGCCCGCTCTCCAGTTCGCGCTCGGCCTGCTCGGCCAGGTCCAGGAAGCGCAGCGCGTCGACACGCACGCGGTCCACCGCGAGCCGGTAGCCCGCACCCGCGCGCTCGATCACGGCCTCGTCGCCGAGCCCCTGGCGCAGATGGTGGATGTAGATCTGCAGGCTCTTGCCGGCCGAGCGCGGAGGGTTGTCGGGCCACAGGGCGTCGATCAGCCGGTCGTCGGCGACCACCACGCCAGGCCGGCTCAGCAGCGCGGCGAGCAGGGCGGCGGGTTTGGGCGGCAGACGCACGTATCCGCCGTCCACCCGGATCTGCAGCGGGCCGAGGACCTCGAAGTCCATGTCAACTCCTCGGAGGCGGTGCGGCCGCTGCGTGCGCGGCCCGCCCCGCCGGGGTCGGGTGGTCGCACGCCCCGCCGTGTGGCTGTCCCACCCGTCCGGGCCGGGTCCGAGAACCGCCTTCGGCATCCTGAGACCAGGCGACCGGCGACCTCAACCGCGTCCCAACCGTTTCGCAGCCGCCGACCGCCAGGCTGGTGGCAGTCAGCGCGGAGTCGGGCGTTCTTCGCGCGGCGGCTCCGGCCTCACGGTCGAGGAGCGAAAGGCGCAGACTGGGCACCGACCGGCGGTCCTCCCGCGAGGGGAGCCGCCGGGCCTTCCGAGGACGGCGGCCGGGCGAGAGTCCGGTCGGGAGGGCACAGGTGTCGGGACGGGCGGCCGTCTCATGATCACCGGGGCGTGAACATGATCATGAGGCGGCCAGCCCCCGGGTTCAGAGGTCGGCTCGCCGCCGCGGTCTGCCGCGGCCACCGCCCGGCTCGTCGGGGGCGCCGGGCGGTCGGGGCGCGGCGGCGGGCGGCGCATGCGCGGGAACCGCGGAGCGGTTCGGCAACGCGCAACAAGGGTTCACATCGGCTGCCTCCTCGGCTCCGAGCGCGTCTCGGCGCCGCCTCGCGAGAGGTTCCTCGGTCGCTGGCAACACTAGCGCCTCGGTCACCGTGGAGAGTCGCGCGGTTGGCCCAGTGTCATCTTTGCCGCACGCCCGAATCCCGCGTTCCGCGGGGATGCCGATGCCCAGCGGTGGAACGCGCCGTCCTGGTTCCGCGTTCCCGGTGGACCGGCCGCACGCCGACAGCACCGCCGCACGCGATAAGCCCGCCGGCCGACAGGCCACCGCACCGGCCCAAGAGAGCAGCCGGCTCCCTAAGCGAAGACTCGCGCAGCACCCGCCACCGGCGCCTGCGTTTCAGTGGATCACGCCCGCACGGCCGGATCCGGCACCCGCGGACCACGCGCGGCCCGAAATCCCGCCTGGGCGCGCGTCCGCAGGTCGCGGCGACGAGGGCGCTCCGCCGAGCCGCCCTCGCCGAACCCGCGGGCACCCCCGCCACGCTTGCTTCCCCCGTCCAGTCCTTCAACGACCGCGTCAGCGCCCGCTCCGGGGCACCCCGGCGACGGGGCACGGCGCTTCGTGCCCCCGTGCCCCGTCGCCGCATCCCTCGCGAGCGCCCGCTCCGGCCGGTCGGCCGGAGGCCTCTGCGGCGCGGTCCCGATCCGCGCCGGTCAGCCCACCGGGTGGGCTCCGTCGAGGTCCCACACCTTGAGCAGGCCGCACATGCCGGTACGGCGGGGCCCCGGCGGCGAGTCGGCGGTGTAGACGGCGGAGTCGCGCAGGTGCGCGCCGTCGCCTTCGGCGAGTCCGCCGATGTGGCGGCGGGTGGTCTCGGCCTGGAGGCGGGGGCCGCGCTCCCAGTGGTGGTGCCAGCCGGCCGCCTTGTCGCGCACCAGGTCCACCGCCGCCCCGTACAGCTCGTCCAGCGTGCCGGGGCCCTGCTTGCGCACCCGCTCGCGCAACCGCACGTACCCCTCGACGGCCAGGTCCCGGCGCTGCCGGGCGGCGGACGCCATGGCGGCGTGGGCCGAGGCCGCGTCGGCGAAGCCGGTCCAGGCGGGGATGGCCGTGGCGCGCGCGTAGGCGTCGGGGTCGGCGAGGACGTCGGGCGGGTAGGTCAGCACGGCGTCGCCGGCTTCGGGCAGCCCGGCGTTCTGCATGACCACCAGCAGTTCCAGCTCGCCGTCCACGTTGACGAGCCGGTGCACGGTGCCCGGCGTGAACCACAGCAGTGTGCCCGGCCCCAGCGGGGTGCGGGTGTAGCCGGCGCCGCTGAGGGTCTCCAGCACCCCCTCGCCGCGCACCACCACGTACCCCTCGGTGGAGGCGGTGTGCAGGTGCGGGGAACCCCCGGACAGGCCGTCGGGAGCGGGCCAGTCGTAGACGTGCAGGTGCGAGACCGCCGTACCGCCGGGGAACCCGGGTATCGCGCCGGCGTGCCCGGCGGCGGCCGCTTCCGGCGCCGTCATCGCGCGCCCGCCTCAGCCGCGCCGGCGGTCCCGGCGGCGGCGCCACCGCCTCCCGCGCCTTCGCCCGCCTCCGCGCGGGCGTGCAGCCCGGGCCGTCCGAGCTCGGCCAGGCCCAGCTCGGCCAGCTCCGCGCTGCCGCCGCGCTCGCGGTCGCCGTCGGCGATCACCACGGCGTAGCGGTAGGACAGCGGGACGCCGGGTGCCGCCTCGACCTCCTCGTCGAAGAACGGCGCCGGGCACACGGTCGCGAAGATCCCCGAGCGCACGAACCACTTCACCGGGTGGCCGGAGTTGTCGGGCGCGTCCACGAACACGAGGGTGGAGGCCCCGTCGTGCCCGTCGTGGCGTCCGGCGAAGCCCATCCACGGCGCGCGCACGCCCATCAGGTCGTCGCCGCCCTCCTGCTCGGGCGTGTAGACGCGCCCGCCGCTGAAGGAGCGGGGGCCGCGCCAGAACAGCCCGCCGTAGCCGGCGTTCTCGCGGCCCTGGGTGGTGGGGCTGCCGATCGGCACCGGCTCGCCCGTGAGGTTGGTGAACTCGGTCTCGAACACCAGGGTCCAGCTCGACCGCGCGGGGTCGGCGCTGACGCGGAAGCCGCGCCGCTCGGAGAACCAGGTCCGGCCCTGCTCGGTGACCCACTCCAGCCGCTCCCCCACGGCGATCTCACCGCCGGCGGTGCTGACCAGGTCGAACCCGGCGTGGCGCATCGAGCCGTCGTTGGGCAGCTGCTGGTAGCCGCGGTCGCGCACGTAGGTGGGCCCGCCCCAGAAGTTGGCGGGGCCGACGTTGGGCAGCGACCACGCCATGCCCTTGTGCCAGACGTGGTCGTGGGGCCGGTACAGGCTGACGGCGTCGCCGCCGAGGGTGCGGATGGGGTGGAAGTAGGGGCGCGGCGACTCGAACTGGGCGTCCCAGGGCTTGTAGACGTAGCGCACCAGCTCGGTCGGGCCGTAGGTCACGCGCAGGGAGCGGTCGTGCTCGTGCACCAGGCCCAGGCCGTGTGCGGGGGGCTCGGCCCCGCCCGCGGCCGCCTGCTGCGCCGGGGTCTGGGCGTCGTCGGGCTGCTCGGTGGTCATCGCGCCTCCTGGGGCGGTCCAAAACTCGTGGGCTGCGGTCGGGCCGCGGCGCGGGCGGGCCGGCTCCCGTGGGCGGTCCGCCCGCGCCGCGGCGCGCACGGGCGGGGCCTGCCGGGCCCGCCCGTGCGCGCGGAGGGGGTGGTGCGGGGCTATTCCTCGATGAAGAACTGCTCGGGGTTGGCCGGTGCGGGGGTGTTGTAGACGGAGGAGTACGGCAGGGAGTCGGGGACGTTGCGGAAGTTGTCCGCGACGATGCCGTAACCGGGCTGGGGCGTGCTGATCCCGAGCGCGTAGAACTGGTCCTGGGTCTCGGCCAGGAAGTCCTTCATCAGCTCGGTGCGCTTCTTGCTGTCGGTCTCGGCGATGACCTCGCGGTACATGTCGATGTGCGCCTTGACGTCCTTGGGCGGCTCCTGCGCGCGCGGGTCGGTGCCGTCGGAGGCGTACCACTGGGCCCACGGGATGGCGAAGTTGGACTCGCCGCTGTGCAGGGGCGCGTACCAGCGCGGGTCGTACATGGCGTCGAGCAGGCCCGAGTCGCCCGACCACACGTTGATCTGGTGCTCGTTGTTCTCACGGCGGTCCTGCCAGCGCGTGCGCTCCTCGACCTGCAGCTCGACGTCGACGTCGAGCTCCTTCCACATGTCGACCACCATCTCCATGGAGTCGATGATGTCGGGACGGAAGTCCCCCGGCGCGGAGAGCGTGAAACTCAGGGGCGTGCCGTTGGGGGCGACCCGGACGCCGTCCCCGTTGCGCTCGTCGTAGCCGGCCTCGTCGAGGAGCCGGTTGGCCTCGTCGACGTCGAACCCGGTGTACTGCTTGGCGAGCTCCTTGTTGAAGAACGGGGACTTCCGCAAAGGCGCGCCCTGCCACGGCTCACCCTGGCCCTGGTAGACGACGTCGATGATGTCCTTGCGGTTGATGCCCTGCGACATCGCGATCCGGAAGTCCTTGTCCCGGAAGATTTCCCTGATGTCCTCGTCCTTGTGGGTGAGGTTGAAGGAGATCATGTTGGTGTTCATCTCCGAGGGGCGCTGCTCCATGAAGTGGTAGCCGTTCGCCTCCCGGTTCTCGGCCAGCACCGGCCGGTTCTCGGGGGTGTTGAAGTGGCGGGAGTGGAAGTCGAACTCGCCGTTGAGAGCGCGGGTGAGCATGACCTCCTCGTCCTTGACGATGTCGAAGACGACGCGGTCGATGTAGGGCAGCTGGTTGCCCTCGGTGTCCACCTTCCAGTAATAGGGGTTGCGCTTGAGCACGATCCGGCCGGAGTCCGCCAGCGGCTGCTCGACCTTCCAGGCGTACATGGTCGGGATGTCGGGGTTCTGCCAGGTCAGGGCCGAGTCGTTGACACCGGCCTTGACCTCGAACAGCTCGGTCCAGCCGGAGTAGCCCTGCTCCTTGGCGAGCTTGTTGGCGTCCTCGTTGTACTTGATGTGGAACTTCTTGAGGTAGTGCTTGGGCTTGTTGACGATCTGGTACTGCAGCAGGTCGTGGGCGGCCCACAGCGCGTTGGGGTCGCTGAGCTTGATCGTGAACTCGGTGTCGCCGGCCACCTCGACCCGCCCGGGGTCGGTCGCGGCGACCGGGGTGAGGTCCTCGTTGTTGAAGACGTCGTTCAGCGCGAACTCGATGTCCTCGGAGGTGAAGTCGTCGCCGTCGGACCACTTCAGGCCCTTGCGCAGGGTGTAGGTGATCTCGGTGGCGTCGTCGTTGTACTCGACGCTCTCGGCGAGGTTGGGGATCGCCTTGGTCCACTCCGTGTTCCAGCGCATGAGGTTCTCATAGCCCACGGTGCGGCCCAGCCACGGCCAGTCGCCGATCCCCAGGGTGGCGCTGTTCCAGGTGCCGCCGTAGCTGCCGATCTCCTGGTGGGGCTCGACCACCATGGGTTCCTCGGGCAGGCGCTCCTCCAGCGGCGGCAGGTCGCCGGCCTCCACCTTCTCGGCGAGCTCGGGCGCCTGGCCGTTGGCCTTCGCCTGGCTCTCACCGCCCTCCTCGGGGTCGAGGCTGAAGAAGCCGCATCCGGTGAGGGTGAGGGCGAGCGCGAGGGCTGTGGCTGCGCTCGGCACGGCCAATGCGCGCCGGCGCGGTAGTCGCCGGTCGTCTCGTGCGTTCATATGGGGTTCTCCGTTTCTGTGCGGGGGGTAACCGGAGCGAGGCGCGGTTCGGTCAGCCGGCGCCCGAAAGCGTCAGCTCCTCGGCGTAGTGGCAGGCGGCCATGCGGCCGGGGGCGACCTCGCGCAGCGGGGGGGCCTCGCTCGCGCACCGATCGGTGGCATAGGCGCAGCGGGTGTGGAAGGGGCACCCGCCGGGGGCGTCCGCCGGGTCGGGCAGCTCGCCGCGCAGGCGGATGCGCTCGCGGCCGCCGCGCACCCGCGGGTCGGGGACCGGCACCGCGGAGATCAGCGCCTCGGTGTAGGGGTGGCGCGGGGCGGCGTAGAGCTCGGCGGTGCGGCCGAGCTCCACGATCCGGCCCAGGTACATCACCGCGACCCGGTCGCACACGTGCTCGACCACGGACAGGTCGTGGGAGACGAACAGGTAGGTCAGGCCCATCTCGTCCTGCAGGTCCTGCATCAGGTTGAGGATCTGGGAGCGCACCGACACGTCCAGCGCGCTCACGGCCTCGTCGGCGACCACCACCCGCGGCTGCGGAGCCAGAGCGCGGGCGATGCTCACGCGCTGGCGCTGGCCGCCGGAGAAGGCGTGGGGGTAGCGGTTGAGGTGCTCGCGCCGCAGCCCCACACGCTGCAGGAGGTCGGTGACGCGGTCCTCCAGCTCGGAACCGGTGACGCCGTGGAGGACCCGCAGCGGCTCGCCGACGATCTCCATGAGGGTCAGGCGCGGGTTGAGGGAGGCGAAGGGGTCCTGGAAGACCATGCGCACCTCGCGGCGGTAGGCCTTCGCGTCATCGCCCGCCAGGCGCGCGGCGTCGATCACCCGTCCCTCGGCCAGGCGGTAGCGGACCTCGCCCCGCGCCTCGGGGCGCAGCCCCAGCACCGCCGAGCCGAGCGTGGACTTGCCGCACCCCGACTCCCCCACGATTCCCAAGGTCTCGCCGGCGCCGACGGCGAGGTTCACGCCGTCGACGGCCTTCACCCAGGTCGTGGAGCGGCGCAGCCCCTTTGTGCGGCGCAGCGGGAAGTGCACTTTCAGGTCGCGGGTCTCCAGCAGGGGCGCGGTCGCGGCGCCGGCGGCGCCTCCGGCCGCGGCAGCGGCGGCCGGGTCGGCGTCAGTCGGCGTCGACATCGGCGGCCTCCTTTCGGGGGCGGGGATCGGGGTCGGCGCGGTCGGCGGCGCCGGCCCGCGGAGCGGTCGGAGCCTGCTCCGCGCCGCCGTACAGCAGGCAGCGCACCTGGCTGCCTCCGGTCTCGACGGTCGGCGGCTCGACGGTGTCGCACAGCCCCGGCATGAACGAGTCGCACCGGTCGCGGAAGACGCATCCGGAGGGGCGGTCGGCGGGGTCGGGGACCGACCCGCGGATGGCGGGCAGCCGATCGCGGCGTGGGCCGCCCATGCGCGGGACCGACTCCAGCAGCGCGCGCGTGTAGGGGTGCTTGGGCGCGTGGAAGACGTCGTCGACGCTGCCGCGCTCGACGACCTTGCCCAGGTACATCACCGCGACGTCGTCGGCGATCTCGGCGACCACGCCCATGTCGTGGGTGATGAACATGATCGCCATGCCGTGGTCGCGCTGCAGGCCGGCGAGCAGGTCGAGGATCTGGGCCTGGGTGGTGACGTCCAGCGCGGTGGTGGGCTCGTCGGCGATGAGCAGGCGCGGCTCGCAGGAGAGCGCCATGGCGATCATGACGCGCTGGCGCATGCCGCCGGAGAGCTGGAAGGGGTAGACGTCGACGAGCCGCTCGGGGTTGGGGATGCCGACCTGGCCGAGCAGCCGGACGGTGATGCGCCGGGCCTCCTTCTTGCTGACGGGGTTGTGTACGCGGATCGCCTCGCCGATCTGGTTGCCGACACGGTGCACCAGCGAGAGGGACGCCATCGGCTCCTGGAAGATCATGGAGACGTCGCGGCCGCGCACCCGCCGGATGTCCCTGCCCTTGGGGTCGAGCGCGGCCAGGTCCAGCGGCTCGGCGGACGGGGGCGCCGCTGCGGCGCCGGAGGAGCCTCCGGCGTGCAGCAGCACTTGACCGCCGGTGACGCGCCCGGGCGGTTCGACGAGCTGCAGGATCGAGCGCGCCGTGACGCTCTTGCCGCAGCCGGACTCGCCGACCACGCACAGCGTGCGTCCGCTGCGGATGGTCAGGTCCACCCCGTCGACGGCGGGGATCTCGCCCCCGTCGGTGCGGAACCGCGTGTGCAGCCCCCGCACCTCCAAGAGCACGTCCGGGTCAGTACCGGTCGCCATCTGTCGCACCTGCTTACTGGTAGGGATCGGCGGAGTCGCGGATACCGTCGCCGACGAAGTTCAGCACCAGCACGGCCACCGTCACGGCGACCCCGGGCAGCAGCGTCCAGGGGGCGCCGGCGATCGAGTGGATGTTCTGGGCCTCCTGCATCAGCACGCCCCAGCTGACGACCGGCGGCTGCAGCCCCAGTCCGAGGAAGGACAGCGCACTCTCGGCCAGGATCATCATCGGGATCGCCAGCGTGAGCGAGGCCACGATGTGGCTGGTGAAGGAGGGCAGCATGTGCCGGCGGATGATGCGAGAGCGGCCGCAGCCGTCCAGCCGGGCGGCCGTCACGAAGTCCTCCTCGCGCAGCGACAGGAAGCGGCCGCGCACCACCCGGGCCAGGTCGGTCCAGCCGATCAGGGAGAGGATCACCGTGATCGCGAAGTAGGTGGTCAGCGGCCCCCAGTCGCGCGGCACCGCGGCTGACAGGCCCATCCACAGCGGGATGGTGGGGATCGACATGGTGAACTCGATGACGCGCTGGATGCCGGTGTCGAGCCGGCCGCCGAAGTAGCCGGAGACGCCGCCGAGAACGACGCCCAGCACGAACGACAGGGCCACGCCGACCAGGCCGATCGACAGCGACACCCGGGTGCCGTAGACGATGCGCGAGAGCATGTCGCGGCCGTTGCGGTCGGCGCCGAGCAGGTAGACCCGCTCGTCGGGGTCGGTGGGCCCGAACAGGTGGGTGTCGGCCGGGATCACGCCCCACATCCGGTAGGGGGTGCCCTCGACGAAGAACCCGAGCTCGATCTTCTCGGACTCGTCGACGGTGTACTCGCGGGCGAGGGTCTCCTGGTTGCGCGTGGAGTCGTAGCCGTGGACGTAGAAGCCCAGGTCGACGCCGCCGCCGGAGGTGTCGACGACGTGCGGCCGCTGCGGCGGCGCGTAGGTGTGCTCGGCGCTGTACTCGCCGGTGGAGGTGGGCGCCACGAACTCGGCGAAGACGCCCACGAGGGCCATGAGGCACACGATGGCGAGGCTGAACATGGCCAGCCGGTGCCGGCGGAAGCGCCGGCCGATCAGCCGCCACTGCGACTCCGCGCCCGCGTCCGCCTTGGCGGAGGCGGCGGCGCCGGGCCCGCCGGTCGCGGCGGCGCGCCGCCGCTGGGGAAGGTTGAGTCCCATGGGTCAGGCCTCCTCGGCCTGTGCGTGGCGGATGCGCGGATCCCACCAGGCCAGGAGTAAGTCCGACAGCAGTGTCCCGACGAGCGTCAGCGCGCCGAGCACGAGGATGAACGCTCCGGCCAGGTACATGTCCTGGTTCTGCAGCGCCTGCATCAGCAGCGGACCGGTCGTGTCCAGGCTCAGCACGATGGAGACCATCACCTCGCCGCCGACGATCGTGGGCAGCACCCAGCCCACGGTGCTGATGAACGGGCTCAGCGACATGCGCACCGGGTACTTGAGCAGGACCCGCCACTCGGGCAGCCCCTTGGCCCGGGCGGTGGTGACGTAGGGCTTGCGCAGCTCGTCGAGCAGGTTGGCGCGCAGCACGCGGATCAGCGCCGCCGTCCCCGCGGTACCGATGATCAGCACCGGGATCCACAGGTTGGAGACCACGTCGAGGACCTTGCCGAGGTTCCACGCGGAGTCGGCGTACTCGGGCGAGATGATGCCTCCCATGCTTTCGCCGAAGTAGGCGAAGGCGATCCAGACGCAGAGCAGGGCGAGCATGAAGTTGGGGGTGGCCAGGCCGACGAACCCGATGAAGGTGAAGGCGTAGTCGCCCAGCGAGTGCTGGCGCACGGCCGAGTAGACGCCGATCGGGAAGGCCAGGACCCAGCTCAGCAGGATGGTGGCGACGGCCAGCGCGACGCTGATGCCGATGCGGTCCCAGATGAGTGAGGAGACGTCGCGCTGGTAGAGGAAGGACTGGCCGAAGTCGCCGTTCAGCAGGATTCCGCCGATCCAGCGGAAGTACTGCACGGCGAGGGGATCGTTGAGGCCGTAGCGCTCCTCCAGCGCCCGGATCTGGCTCTGGTCGACCGACTGGCCGCGTGCCGCCAGGTCGGCGATGTAGGTGGTGAGGAAGTTCCCCGGGGGCAACTGGATGATCATGAACGCCACCAGGGAGATGGCGAACAGGGTCGGCACCATGTAGAGGAGCCGGCGGATCACGAGTGCGCGCATGCCGCCTCCCTTCCGGGACGGGCGGCGCCGCTGAGGGCGGAGTGCGGCCGACACTCTTGGAGAGCGCTTACCGCACATGTGAGCGGAAATCCGCCGGTGTGTTGTGCCGCCCGCGCCCACAGGCAGGGCGCAGCGGTCCGCCGGGGGCGGCGACCAGCACGGATAGCGCTTACCATGGTGAGCCGCCTCCATGCATGCGTTCGTAGTACCGGGTCCCCCGGCGCAGTTCGCCGACGGTGACCGTCCGGTGCTGGGCCGCCGAGGCGTAGATGCCGGCGACCAGCCGCATGGTGCGCAGCGCGTCGGTGGCGGAGACCGGCGGAGCCTCCTTGGCCCGCAGCGCCGAGAGCACGTGGGCGACCTGGGCCGCGTGGCCGCTGTTCACCCCCGACTCGCCGGCCTCCCAGGCCGCCTTCACCCGCTCCTCGAACCCGGGAGCGGGGGTGATCGTCCAGTCGTCGTCGCCATAGCCGTAGAGGTGGCGCAGCTCGACGGTCGCCCGCTCGAAGTCGATGCGGATGTAGCTCTCCTCGCGCGGCGACAGCACACTGTTGACCACGGCCGCCACAGCGCCGTTGGCAAAGCAGATGTGGCCGATGGAGACGTCCTCGGTCTCCATCACCCTGGCCTGGCGCCGGGCGGTGGCCGACACCTCCGTCCAGTCGCCCAGCAGCGCCAGCAGCAGGTCCATCTGGTGGATGCCGTGGCCCATGGTCGGACCGCCGCCCTCGGTGTCCCAGCGGCCGCGCCAGGGCACGTCGAAGTAGGCCTGGTCGCGGAACCAGTGGGTGTGGCAGACGGCGACCAGCGGCCGCCCCAGCTCCCCGGACTCGGCCAGCGCGCGCACGCGCCGCGCGCCCGAGCCGAACCGGTGCTGGAACACCGTCGCGACCCAGGGACCCTGCCCGATCGGGCCTTCGGCGGCGGCCATCTCCTCCATCTCGGCGAGGCTGAGCGCCGGCGGCTTCTCCACCACCGCGCTCGCGCCGCTGCGGAGGCAGGCCAGGACCTGGCCGTGGTGCATTCCGGGGGGTGTGCACAGGTGGACCAGGTCGGGCCGGACCTCGCACAGCATCCGGTCCAGGTCGCCGTAGCGCTGCGGGATGCCGTAGCGGTCGGTGAACAACGCGAGGTTGTCCGGATCGACGTCGACGGCCGCCACGAGCGACGCCGACTCCGGCATCGACTGCAGCGCCTCGACATGGAACCGGGCGATGTTGCCCGTACCGACGACGGCCACGCGCAGGCGGTCGGGCGCCTCGGGGGCCGTCTGGTCGGGTTCGTGCATGGCTCTCCTCCAGGGTGGGGACCGAGGGGGAACGGTCCGCCGCTGCGGGTCACCGCGGCCGGCGGGGCGACCGGGGGGTTCGGCGGCTCATGAGGGCTCTGGACAGGGGGTCTGCGGCACGTCAGCGGAAAAACGCCGACCGAAACTATCGGACAGAATCTCGCAATCTCTGGCGGTCGAATTTACGCACGCGGTATGACTTGGTCAATACCCTGATGAGACCTGCCTCACGCCGGGACCTGCAAGTGAGCGCAAACATGCAGGTTCGTCCATTACTCACCGAAACCGGTCCGAACGGCAGGTCGGCCTCTCATTACCGGCCGACGCCAAGTAGTCCGAAACTATCGATACACAACGCGTAATCATGGGTGCAACCGCGCTGCGTGGGCCGGAACCGCGGTCCGCCCTCGGTATCGGCGGGAAGCCGCCGCGGATCGGACGTGCCCTCCCGCTCGCCGAGCGCGCGCGGCACGTCGGCATTCGAACACGCGGATCCGCGTGAAGGGTGTAGCGCGCGCAGCGAGCGAAGGCGCGGGCCGGAGGAAAAGGAGTCTCGCGGACCGGCGCCGGGCGCGCAAAAACGACCGACCGCTACTCAACGAGAGCACCACTGGTGCCCCCGTAGGACGGTCGGCCGTTACGAAACGTGAAGGGTGGTGCGCCATCAAGGACTCGAACCTTGAACCACTGATCAAGAGTATTCCTGAGCGTCCAGGTCACAGCCCCGTACCGGCCCTGCGAATCCGCTCCGGACACAAAGAAGTCCCTGTAAGTGACTTAACGACCAAGAAAGCCCGAACCGGGGACTCCGATGCTGTTCTACCGTGCCTGCCTGCCGTTGTCACACCGGTCGCTGAACCTCACCGCGTGCACCATCCGCACCCACCGCCGCGCCAACGGATCGCGATGGCGCCGACTGGACGCGGCCCAGCAGGCCCTCCTCCCGCGCCGCCCGCATCTGGCGCATCGGCGACCGTATCGCCGCCGCCGGCCTGCTCGGACTGGGCGACAAAGGCGACGCGGGCTACTCGCCTGCGGTGCTCACGCCGTTCAAGGGGCGGCACAAGCCGGAGTGGAAGAAGGAGGCCAACCGCACCCACGCGCGCCTGCGCAGTCCGGGCGAGCGCGCGATGGCCCGACTCAAGAACTGGCGGATCCTGCGCCGCCTGCGGTGCTGCCCGCACCGCGCAACCGAGATCGCCCGGGCGGTGCTGGTCCTTCAGCTACCCGAAGCACGATGAAAAGGGTTCACTACCTGGCGACGTCTACCCCATGCTCATCCGGCTTTCGGCGCGACTGGTGAACGGGCTGCCCGCCCGTTGAACCGACCGTCTGCGGTCGCCGGTCGGGTTAAAGACGGGCCGCCTCCGGGTCGGCGCATCGGCCGCCGATACGGAGGCGGCAGGGGCGGTATCCATCGTTCGGTGGATACCGGGGGTCGGCCGGATCCGCGGAGACCGAGGCCGGAAGGGCGATTCGCCGCAGGCAGCGACCGGCCAGGCTTGAGGCCATGGCAGTCATCGAGGTCCAGGAGATCAGTAAGAGGTACGGCGACCAGACGGCCCTGAGGCGGGTCTCCTTCTCCGTGGAGGAGGGGGAGGTCTTCGGAATCCTCGGTCCCAACGGGGCGGGCAAGACGACAGCGGTGGAATGTGTGGAGGGCCTGCGGCGTCCTGACTCCGGGGCGGTGCGGGTGCTCGGGTCCGATCCGCTCCGGCAGGGTTCAAAGCTGCGGGAGCACATCGGCGTCCAGCTGCAGAACACACAGCTGCCCGAGAACATCAAGGTGTGGGAGGCACTCGACCTCTACGCCTCGTTCTACGCCAGGCCCCGCGACTGGCGGGAGCTGCTGGAGCGGTGGGGACTCGCGGACAAGCGCGGCGCGCGGTTCGCGAAGCTGTCCGGGGGGCAGAAGCAGCGCCTGTTCATCGCTCTGGCCCTGGTCGGAAACCCGAAGGTCGCGTTCCTCGACGAGCTCACCACCGGGCTCGACCCCCAGGCCCGCCAGACCACCTGGGATCTGGTCAAGCGCGTACGCGCCGAGGGTGTGACCGTAATCCTGGTCAGCCACTTCATGGACGAGGTCGAAGAGCTGTGCGACCGGGCCGCGGTCCTCGACAAGGGCGCCGTCGTCGCCCTCGACACCCCTCAGGGACTGATCGAGGGCACAGACGCGGAGTACCGGATGAGCTTCCGGCTCGTCAACGGCAGCGCCGCCGAGCCGAGCCTCCCGCTGGAAAGCCTCGACGGCGTGACCTCGGTGTCCCGCACCGGCGACCTGGTCGTCGTGGCCGGGCGGGGCGACTTCGCCGCCCTCGTCACCGCCCACCTGGCCCGCGAACGCGTTCTCGTGCGCGACCTGCGCGTCGACAAGCGCACCCTGGACGACGCCTTCATCGCGCTGACCGGCCGCTCCAGCGACGCCTGACCGGCCCCGGCCCGGACCCGGACGCCCCTGCACACCCACGTACGGAAGAACCGCCGTGAAGATCCTCGCCAAGCTCACCGCCGTCGAGACCAAGCTGCTGGTACGCGAACCCGGAGCCGCGTTCACGCTGCTCATTCCGCTCTTCATCCTCGTGGTCTTCGGTGGTGAGATCACGGAGGGGGACGCCGTCCTCCTGCCGATGGCGGTCACCATTGCCATCGGCCTGGTCGGGTTGTACCTGCTGCCCACCACCCTGGCCACCTACCGGGAGAGGGGGATCCTGCGCAGGCTCTCGGTGACCCCGGTCCGCCCCGGCAACCTCCTCACCGTGCAACTCCTGCTCCAACTGGTGCTGACCGCGGCCGCGGTAGCCCTGCTGCTCTTCGTCGGCATCGGCGTCCTCGGTGCGCACGCCCCCGGACCCGCGGGGTTCCTGGCGGCCTCCGCGCTCGGCACGGCGGCGATGTTCTCCGTCGGCCTGCTCATCGCGGCGCTCGCCTCCAACGGGCGATCCGCCAACGGTTTCGGCGTCCTGCTCTATTTCCCGCTGGCCTACCTGGGCGGACTCATGCAGCCCGCCGACCGGATGCCCGATATCCTGGCCTCCATCGGCCGGTACACCCCGATGGGCGCTCTGCGGCAGAGTCTCCACGGCGTCTGGAGCGGCGGGGTCCTCGCTCCCCTGCCCCTGGTCACCATGGCCGTGTACGCCGTGGTCCTCAGCTTCGTCGCGGCCAGGTACTTCCGCTGGGAGTGAGCATGGAGACGACGCCGCAACGCGACCTCGACCTGCGGGAAGAGCGGGTGCGCAGCCTGGTGGGCGCCGTGCCCTACGTCCTCCTGGCGGCCTCCACCGTCCTGACCCTGGCCACCCATGACCTTCCCTGGGCGCGGATGCCGGTGACGCTGGGCCTCGTGGCCCTCACGGCGGCTCTCATCTGGACGATGACCGGCCTGAACCCCGACTGGACCGCCCGCCCGCGGGTGATGGCCGCCTTCGTCGCCACCCTGGTCGTGATGATCGCCGTGCTCAGCATCCGCTCCGTCTGGTTTGCGGGCTTCTTCGGCTTCACGGGCTACCTGTACTCCTGGCAGCTCCTCCAAGGCCGGTGGAGGTTCGTGGGAGTCACCGCCACCGCCGCCATCACCGTCACCGCCTACATGGGCGGGCTTCCCGCCCCCACCCCCTCGTCGGTCCTGCTGTACCTGTTCTTCGTCGCCGCTCTGGTCGCCCTGGTCGCGGTGTTCAGCCACCTCGGCGAGACCACCGCGGAGCGCAGCGACGAGCGCAGGCGGATGGTGGAGCGGCTGCGGGAGACCATCCGCGAGAACGACGGCCTCCACGCCCAACTGCTGGTCCAAGCGCGCGAAGCCGGGGCGCACGACGAGCGGGAGCGCATGGCTCGGGAGATCCACGACACCCTGGCACAAGGGCTCGTCGGCATCATCACCCAACTCCAGGCGGCCGAACGAGCCGCGGGGACCGCCACGGGAGCTTCGGCGGGCTCCGAAACCGCCGACGGCGCCGCCGATGTCGCTGAGGCGGCGGAGCGCAACCGTGCCGAGTGGCGGCTCAGGGTCGCCGACGCCATCCGGCTGGCCCGCGAGAACCTGGCCGAGGCACGCAGGTCCGTGCACGCCTTAGGACCGGCGCCCCTGGAGACCGCCCGACTGCCCGACGCCCTGGCCGACCTCACCGCCGAGTGGTCCCGGCTCAACGGGCCCCGCGTGGAATTCACGGCCACCGGACCGGTCCGCCCCTTGAACGCGGAGGTCGAGGCGGTCCTGCTCCGCGCCGTCCAGGAGGCCTTGGCCAACGTGGCCAGGCACGCCGGGGCCGGCCGCGTCGGGGTGACCCTGTCGTACATGGAGGACCTGGTCGTGCTGGACGTGCGCGACGACGGTATAGGCTTCGAGACGGCCGCGGGTCCGGAGGCGGTGCTCAGCCCCGCGAGCGCGCGCGGTGACGACGGCGCAACCGGCGGGTTCGGCCTGACGTCGATGAGGCAGCGGGTGACCCGGCTGGGAGGCACCCTCGACATCGAGTCCGAACCCGGTACCGGGACGGCGGTCTCCGCCGCCCTTCCGGCCGTTTCGAGGGAGACCGCCGGTGAATGAAGCTCCCGTCCGCGTGCTGATCGCCGACGATCACCCCGTCGTCCGGGACGGCATCCGAGGCATGTTCGCCGGTGACCCGGGTTTCGAAGTGGTGGGGGAGGCCGGTGACGGCGCCCGCGCCGTCGAGCTGGCGCGGACCTCGAAGCCCGACGTGGTCCTCATGGACCTGCGCATGCCGGGCACGGGAGGTGTGGACGCCATCCGCGATCTGGCCCGACTGGGGCTGCCCGCCCGCGTTCTGGTCCTGACCACCTACGCGACCGACAGCGACGTGGGCCCCGCCATCGAGGCCGGGGCCACCGGCTACCTCCTCAAGGACGCCCTGCCCGAAGACCTGGCGCGCGCCGTCCGGCTGGCCGCGCGCGGCGAGACCGTGCTCTCCCCGCTGGTTGCGAGTCGCCTCGTGGGCAGGGTCCGCGAGCCGGCCGTGTCACTGAGCGACCGGGAACTGGAGATCCTCCGGCTCATCGCCGCCGGCTCCACCAACCGAGAGGCCGCGGCCCGCCTGTTCATCAGCGAAGCCACGGTCAAGACCCACGTCCTGCACATCTACACCAAACTCGGCGTCAACGACCGAGCCGCCGCCGTCGCAGCGGGCTTCCGCCGCGGCCTCCTGGACGCGGGCGAGAGGTGATCCCGGCGCCTTGGCGCGACCCGGCGCGCAAGTCCGGGGCACCCGCACATCAGCCCCGCTTCTTGATGCCGTCCGCGCTATGCTGACCACTTCCCTCGCTGGGCGTCGCCCGCGCGGTTGTATGACTGAACTGCTGTGACCTCCGGTGAGCCTCCCCCGCGTGTGCGGACGCCGTCGGCGAGGTCAGCCGCGGGGGCCTGAGCGCGAGTCGGGCCCTTCGAAGACCCGCCCATGCAGGGTGCGTATGCGCAGCATCACTGGCGCCCCGACTCCCGCTGGGAAGCGCATTGGCGGGGACGGCCCGATCAGCACCCGGTGCGTCCACCGCGATAGGCGGCGCGGATCGACTCCGATGGTGGATCAAGGCAGGTCGGGGCTCGGCCGCGGCGTGCCCGGTCCAGCCGGGCAGGGCGCCGTGGATCGGAGGATCGGGACGGCTCTGCCGGAGCGTGCCGCGCGCTCCGGTTCACTCCAGTGGGGACGGCGCTGCCAACCGTCGTCAGGTGGCCGGATGGGCGCTGGCCTGGGGGATCGACACGGTGGCGACATAAGAGCACCCACGGAGCATCGGCGCCCACGACATCGGGCGTCTCATAGCCCCACAAGGGGCGATGACCTGCGGAGATGTGGTGCGCCATCAAGGACTCGAACCTTGAACCCACTGATTAAGAGTCAGTTGCTCTGCCACTTGAGCTAATGGCGCTTGTCGGAACGCCCGCGAGGCGCTGCTGCGCCGGTCCGGGCTCGCGACGCGTTAAACGATAGCAGCCTCCGGGATCGCCCGCGAACCGAATACGCCGCGCACGATCGCGCGGCCCCCACTCCGCCGCGCCCGGTGGGTGAGGGCCGCGGATCCGCTTTCCGCGGCCGCCCCGCTCAGGACCACGTGACGACCACGGCCACGATGATGCCGATGGCGAGGACCGCACCCACGCCCGCGAGGACGTAGGGGGTGATCGGCCGCTTCGGAGCCGCGTCGGGCTCGTTGTTGTCCGCCACGAAGCGGCGGAACATCATGGTCGAGCCGGCGGGGTCGCCCTGCTCTTTCTCGTTCTTGTCAGACATGCAGACGACGATAGCGACTCGCGGACCCCGATGACGCCCCCCGCGAACGATATTTCCCATTTTGAGCAGATCGAGTTTTACACCGGGTGATCGGGCCACCGCCCGCGAGTCAAGCGGGGCCCCAGGACCGGGCCCGCGCTAGCGGACGGGGTGGCGCAGCAGCGCCGCGTGCGCCTGCGGCGGCGACCCGCGGTCCCGCAGGGCCAGCCCTGCCGCGCCCAGCGCGCCGTCCGCCGCCCGCAGGGGCTCGGCGCAGCCGCGCTCACGCAGTCCGTCGCGGACGGCGTCGGCGACCGGCCCCTCCTCCAGTACACCGCCGGCCAGCACGACCGGTTCGCCGCCCACGCCGGGCTCGACCGCGGCGAGGGAGGCCAGCAGGTGCCGGGCGGCATCGGCGACGACCCGCACCGCGGCCGGGTCGCCCGCGGCCGCCGCCGCGCCGACCTCCGGAGCGAGCCCGCCCAGTTCGGCCGGGGCGCGGGCGTGCGCGGCGCGCACCAGCGCCGCCGGGTCGTGCGCGGGCACCTTCAGCCGCGCGGCCAGCCGCTCGCACAGCGACGTGGGGCCGCCGCGTCCGTCGAGTGCCGCCAGCGCCGCACGCAGGCCCGCGAGGGCCAGCCACACCGCTGAGCCCTCGTCGCCCAGCAGCCAGCCGTTGCCGTCGCTGCGGCGCACCACAGCGCCGCTGCGCACGCGCGCCGCGACCGCTCCGGTTCCCGCGATGAGTACGGCGCCGACGTCGGCTGCGCTGCCGGCGGCGAAGGCGACGGCGATGTCGTCGGTAACACGCGGCGCCCCCGGCAGGCCGAGGCCGTCCCAGGCTTCCTGCGCGACCTCGGCCGACCGCTCGCGCCCGGCCGTGGCGGCGCCCGCCAGGCCGAAGACGGCGTGGGAGACCTCGGCGCCGGGGATTCCCGACAGGGCGCCGCGCAGCGCCTGGGCGAGGGCGGCCGCCGGGTCGCCGCCGGAGAGGTTGTTGGCACCCGGCGCCCGTCCGTAGCCCAGGAGCCCGCCCTCGGGTGAGACCGCCGCGCACCGGGTGGAGGTGCCGCCGGCGTCGAGTCCGACCACGACTTGCTGCGCCATGCCGACGAGCCTATTCCGCGCGGGCCGACTGCGTGCGGCGGCCCGCTCGGCGCGGCGGGCGGAGCCGGAAGCGGCCGCACCACGGCCGCGACGCCGCGGCTTCCACGTGGCGCGCCGCGCCAGGGCGCGGTGGGGCCGCGGCGCGGCTGAAAGCGCACGGCACACGGGTGAAAGTGAATCGCCAGCGCGATGTAAGCCCGTGGCGCCAAGGTGGGATACCAGGCGGTCCCGGCTGGTACTTCCCCGCTGCCGGGTACACGCCGTCGATGCGGGCCGGGACCGCTGGGGGGCGTCTCGGCTCCCAGGGGCCGGAGGACGGCCGGCTCGTGGGGGAACGCGGCTCCCCGGAGCCGCGCCGTGCCTGGCGGGACGAACCGGGGAGGGTCAACCCCGCCAGGCACGCCCCGCACCCGGGACCGGCTCGATACGGCCTCTGAGCCCGGTCCCGGTGCGGGGACTCCCACAGCGGCCGTCCCGAACGGCGCCGGCATTCCCCGCGGCCCGGCTCGTGTCCCTTCCTTTCCTTCCCCCTCCGCCGCCTGCGTCCCGGCCCCGCCGCGCAGGCGGCGCGGCGTGCCCTGCGGCAGCGCCCCCGCCCCGTTTCGCGCACGTGATCGTCCACACCCGCGAGTGACCCCTGCCCACCCGGGCGCGCGTAAGCGATCATGGATACCAGCGGCCCGCACGGGTGACTCTCCGGGTGCCCGCTCGCACGTCGGGCGCACACGGCCGAGAGAGGCCGCGGGTATCCCGGCCCCGCATTGACTGCACATGCCGACCGAAAGAAACTTTCCAACATGGCGAAGACGGCGAAGCCGACCGGCCCGGGCGACGGCGGGGAACCGCGGGACGACACCCCCGCGGGGGCAGCGGCGCGCGGCGACTCCCCGGCGCCCACCACGGTGCTGCACATCCGCTCCCTCCTCCCCTCGCTCGCACCCGCCGAGCAGCGGGTCGCCCAGCGGATCGTCGACGACCCCGAGCGCGTCGCGGCGTCGTCCATCACCCAGCTGGCCAAGGACTGCGACACCTCCGAGGCCACGGTCATCCGGTTCTGCCGCACCATCGACTTCACCGGCTACCGCGAGCTCCGCCTCGCGCTCGCCACGGAGGCCGGGCAGGCGCGCGGCGCCGGAATCAGCGCGCGCGAGGTCGCCGGCGACATCAACCCCGACGATACGCTGGTGACCGTCGTCGAGAAGATCGCCTACACCGACGCCCGGGCCGTCGAGGACACCGCCGCCCAGCTGGACACCGAGGTGCTCCAGGCGGTCGTCGACCGCATGGCGGCGGCGCGCCGCATCGACATCTACGGCGTGGGGGCCAGCGCGTTCGTGGCCGCCGACCTCCAGCAGAAGCTGCACCGCATCGGCGTCACCTCCTTCGCCTGGTCCGACAACCACGTGATGCTCACCAGCGCCGCTCTGCTGAACGAGCACGACGTCGCCCTGGCGGTCTCGCACACCGGGACGACCATCGACACCATCAACGCCCTCGCCGAGGCCCGGCGCCGCGGTGCCGCCACCGTCGCCGTCACCAACTTCCCCCGCTCGCCCATCAGCGAGGCGGCCGACTACATCCTGACCACCGCGGCGCGCGAGACCACCTTCCGCTCGGGCGCCACGGCCAGCAGGCTGGCCCAGCTGACCGTGATCGACTGCTTGTTCGTAGGGCTCGCCCAGTCCCGCTACACCGACAGCCGCAGTGCCCTGGCCACCACCTACGACGCGGTGCGGGGCCTGCGCGTCGGCGAGCAGCGCAGGCGTCTGGGGCCGCGCGCCGACGAAGCCGCGACTGCGGACGCCCCGGCGACCGAGGATTCTGACCAGCGCGCGAACGGAGATGGAGCGGTATGACGCCGCAGCAGGACGCCGGCCGGGACGGCGCCACCGCCGCCGTCCCGGCACCCCTGGAGATCGTGCGGGTGCCCACCGAGCGCCGCAACCAGGCCACGTACGACATCGACCGGCTGACCACACTGGGCATTCTGCGCGAGATCAACGCAGAGGACGCCACAGTGCCGCGCGCCGTCGCCGCCGTCCTGCCCGACCTCGCCCGCGCGGTCGACCTGGGTGTCGAGGCGCTGCGGGGCGGGGGGCGCATCCACTACTTCGGCGCCGGCACGCCCGGGCGCATCGCCACCACCGACGCCGCCGAGCTTCCGCCCACCTTCGGCACCGCGCCCGAGACGGTCCTGGCCCACCACGCCGGAGGCGCCACGACACTGGAGCGGGCGGCCGAGGGGATCGAGGACGACGAGGACCTGGGCCGCGACGACGCCGGCGCCGTCGGCGCGGGCGACCTCGCGGTGGGCCTGACCGCCAGCGGGCGCACCCCCTACGTCGCGGGCGCCCTGCGCGCCGCGCGGCGAGCGGGGGCGGCGACCGTGCTGGTCACCGCGAACCCGGCGGCGCCGCTGGCCGACGCCGCCGACGTGCACGTGGGCGTCGACACCGGCGCCGAGGTGATCGCGGGCTCCACCCGGATGAAGGCGGGCACGGCCCAGAAGCTCGTGCTCAACGCGTTCTCCACGGCGGTGATGGTGCGCCTGGGCCGCACTTACTCCAACCTGATGGTCGGGGTCAACGCCACCAACGCCAAGCTGCGCGGCCGGGCGGTCACCATCCTCGCCGAGGCCAGCGGCATGGACGAGGACTCCTGCGCCACCGCCCTGACACAGGCCGACGGCGACACCCGCGTGGCGCTGGTGACCCTGCTCACCGGAGCGGGCACCGACCGCGCCGCCGCCGCACTCACCGCCTGCGGCGGCCGGGTGCGCGACGCTCTGCAGCACATCGAGGACGCGCCGGAGCCCCGGTAACACCCGCCCGCAACGGCGGCGCCCGCGCGCGGCGCGCCTGGCGCTCCCGGTGCGCACCCGCGCGCAAGCGGGCGGGCGCGACGCGAAGAGTCTCCGTGCGGCCGCGGTACGCCCGGCGAGACGTCGCCACCCGCGGGTCGGGCGGGAACCCGATCCGTCTCCGGATCGTCGGTGTGACTGTGAGCAACGAGCCCTCGGAGTACGCGGAGCCCTCCCGCCGCCCGGACGCCGCCGTCGCCCCTGAGGAGGCGCCCGTCCCGGACACGGGCTCCGACACCCCGACGGTGCCGACTGCAGGGCCGCCGCACCCGCCCGCAGCGGCGAGCCGCAGGCGTCCCGCCGGGCGGTGGCGCCCGCCGGGTGTGCGCGCCTGGTCGCTCCTGCTCCTGGTCGCGGCGGTGGCCGGGCTGGTGCCCTACGCGTGGCTGAACGCGACGACGGTGGACCAGCGGACGGGCGCGGCCGAGGCACGGCACAGGCCGGTGGCGATCGTGCTCGGCGCGGGCCTGCGCGACGACGGCACGCCGACCACGCTGCTGGCCCGCCGCCTCGACATCGCCGCCCGGCTGTACCGGGCCAAGCTCGTCGACGCCGTGCTGGTGAGCGGGGACAACAGCGTCGCCGCCTACAACGAGCCCGACGCCATGCGCGACTACCTCGCCGCCGCCGGGGTGCCGCGCCGCAAGGTGGCCGCCGACTACGCGGGATTCAGCACCTGGGAGACCTGCACGCGTGCGCGGCGGATCTTCGGGGTCGAGGCGGCGTCGGTCGTCACCCAGAACTTCCACCTGCCGCGCGCGGTGGCGCTGTGCTCCCGCGCCGGGATCGACACCCGGGGCGTCGGCGACTCCAGCTACTCCGTGCGGACCACGGCGACGGTCTACGGCTACGTGCGCGAGGTGCCGGCGGCGTTCCCGGCCCTCTACCAGGCCCTCCTCCGGCCGGACCCGCAGTTCCTCGGGCCCGGCGAACCCGACGTCCGCGAGGCGCTGGCGGCGCCCCGGTAGCCGTTCTCCTCCGTGAGGCTGGAAACGCGGGAGGCGGGTGGGCGCAGGGGCCGACCGTCCTCGACGCAGCGGGCCGGGGCCAGGCGGCCGGTGGTGTCCGGGTGGCGTTGGCGCGAGCGACGCGGGCCGTGGAAGGCCTCCCGGCTGCCGGTGCTGATCTCGGTCGATGCACGCCGATGTCGGAGGCCCCTTTCCGCTGTCACGACACGGCCGGGCGCGGACCCGCGCGCCGACAGGCCGGGGCGGGGCCCACCCGCCCCTCGGCCGCCCCGCGGGGCTCAGCGGCCTCCGCCGAAGAGCCGGCCGAGCAGCCCGCCCGGCTGCGGCGCCTGCCGGGGGCCCGCGGACCCCGGTGCGGCGGTCCCCTGCGCGCCCTCGGCGGCGTCGGTCCCGCCGTCGTCGCCGTCCTCGGAGCCGGAGCCGTCGACCCCGGCGAACGCGCGGAACTCCTCGCGGCGCTCGGGAAGACCCCAGGCGGCGACCGTCTCGCCGAGCCCGGCGCTCTCCCACGTCCGCTCCGGCAGCTCGGCCAGCTCCCACAGCACCTTGAGCGTGTCCTCGTCGAGGTCTACCGAGGGGTCGACGGCGTCCTCGACCGCGCTGCGCGGACCGAGGACCATTTCCAGTGCGGCACCGGCGACCGCCGCGAGCGTGGCGCCCTCCGCCTCGGCGAGCGCGGCGGGCAGCACACCGAGGCGCTCGCTGACGCCCCGGCCGCCCGCGCGCCCCAGCGCCAGGAAGCCGAGCGACTCGGGCGGGGTCTCGCCGCAGTGCGGCCAGGCGTCGCCGAAGAGGCCGCGGTAGCCCGGCCTGGCGCGGCGGCCGTTGGCGATGCGGGTGAAGCACTCCTGGGGCGCCTTCTCGCCGTGGATCTGCACCATGGCCACGGCCGCGGTGAAGGAGTTGTACAGGTGTCCCGCGGCCATCTCGTGTGCGAGCGCCACCGTGGCGGCGGGGTCGTCGGCCGGGGCGAGCATGCCCAGGGCGAACACCTCGGCGGAGACCGGGTCGTCCGAGGAGCCGGACGAGCCTCCGGAAAGGTCGGCGGGCCTGCCGATCCGCCGCAGCAGGGCGGGGTAGACCTCGGCCGCGGCGCCGGGCAGGAACGCGAGGACGTAGCAGGCCCACTCGGCCGGAGGGTCGATGCCGCGCCGGTTGTCGCGGCCGTCGAGGAGCGTCAGCAGGTCGGCGGCGCGGGCCAGCACGGTGTCGTAGACGGCCAGCTCGGCCTGGAGCAGCTCGGGCCCGCCGTCGCGGGCGGCGGTGTCGAGCCGGACGCGCATTCTTCGGTAGTGCTGCTCGTCGGGGGCCTCCTGCACCCACGTGCGGTACTGGTCGCGGACCTTGTCGACGTCGGAGCCCGCGGCCCATGCGGCCTCGTCGCGCCAGAGGGCGTCGTCGAGGCGCTGGGGCACCAGCGTGGTCGCGGCGGGAGCCAGCAGCTCCAGCAGCAGGCTCAGCGGGCGCGAGCGCCAGTCGGCGGGGGTGTCGGGGTGGCAGGCGATGGAGACGAGGAAGTCGGCGACCCGCGGCGCGGCCGTGTAAGCGGGAGCGGGGAAGCGGACGAGGTCGAACAGTGCGGCGACCGCATCGTCGACACCGCGCTCGGCGGTACCGCCCCCGGCGATGTCGCGCAGGAGGCCGGGGATCTCGCCTCCGCGCGGAGCGAGACCGCTCCAGTCGATGTCGTCCAGTCCGTGCAGGGGTCCGGAACCCGTCGTCGCGTCCATACCCCGCATTATCGCCGTGCCGACGCCCTCACCGCCAACCCGGCGCTTTCGGATGTGGACGGGCGCGGCGCGGGGGCGTCAGGACAGCGCGGTCCGCAGCTCGCCGCGCGGCGGCTCGACGACGGCGGGCGCGGGCTGCAGTACGGCGTCGCCCAGCGCCTTGGTGTTGGCGCCGATCTCGCGCAGGTAGCCCACCGCGGTCGAACGCGGCCGCCGCCGGAAGCTGGGGTCGCCGACACCGTAGGCGTCCACGCCCGCCGCCCGGCACAGGGCGACCGCGCGGGGCAGGTGGAAGACCTGGGTGACGACGATCGCCCGGTCCACGCCGTAGGTCTCGCGCGCCCGGACCGCGGTGTCCCACGTGCGGTAGCCGTGCGGATCGGCCACGACCGCGTCCTCGGGCACGCCGCGCTCGACCAGCTCGGCGGCCATGGTGTCGGTCTCGCGGTTGGCCACGGGCCGGTTGTCCCCGGACACGAGCACCGCCCGCACGGTGCCCTCGCGGAACAGCCGGGCGGCGATGTCGATGCGGCCCTCCAGCAGCGGGGAGGGGCCGGTCGGCCACACCGCCGCCCCGAGCACGATCGCGACCGGCCGGATGGGCACCCGCCCGAGCCGCGTACGGCGCCCGCCGCTGGCCAGGTAGCTCCACGCGGTGGGCCCCAGCGCCGCCGCCGCACCCGCCACGCCGGCGGCCGCCCACATTCCCGGTCTCATATGCTCTCCCGTCACCGCCGCCCCGCCCGGGGGCGCTGTGCGCCACGAACCGACTTCCGCCTCCCGCGTCGACCGCCTGCGTAGGGGGCACCGCGGGGCGGGAACACCCGACTGCCGTCCGGCCCGCCCGACCCTAGCGCTTCAGCGGGCCCGCAACGGCCAGGACCTCGCTCGCCGCGGGGACGAAGCGCGCAGGCGGTCGGCCGTGCGGGCGCCGGCGGTCACGGCGACGGCGGCGGGCAGCCCGGGCCCGAGCCGCTGTCGGCGCCGGATACGGCGTCGGGGGAGGAGCCCGCGGACGGTTCGCCGGCATCGGGCGCCTCCGCGGTGCTCCCGGGCCGGCGCTGACGCGGCGCGTGCAGCGCGCGCTCCGCCGAGTCCTCCCGGTCGTCCCCTGGACCCTGACCCTCCGCGCTCGGGTGCTCCGCCGCCTCCGCGTGCGGGGCCGACTCGGACACGCCCGCTCCCGGCGCATCGGGCCCGGCCGTCGCGGGTTCGGCCGCGGACGGCGGACCGCCCGCGTCGGAGGCGCCGCCTGCGGGGACGGAAAGGCCGTCCGCGCGCGGCTCCTCCGCATCCGCAGGGCCGTCCCGGCCTTCCGGCCCGGCGCCTCCGCCGGCCGGCGCGGCACCGCCCGGCTGCGCCTCTGCGGTGCCGACTCCCCAGCGGAACTGCTCGGGCGGCGCCGCAGGGCCGTTCTGGATGCGGGTGAGGCGGTGGTGGGCCTCGCGGTCGCGCCACTCCAGACCTACCGCGCGGGCCTCCTCACGGGCGGCGGTGAGGTGGCGGATCGCCGCCTCGGTGTTGCCGGTCTCGTCGAGCAGGCGGCCGAAGAGCTCCTCGGCGCCGATGCGGCCGACGCGGTCCCCCAGCCGCTGGAACGCCTCGTAGGCGTACTCCGCGTCGACCAGCGCGTGGCGGGAGCAGCCGGCGTCCGTCAGCGCCTCGGCCGCGGTGCGGTGGGCGCGGGCGTGCCAGAGCTGGTCGCCGAGCTCGGCGAAGCCCTCGGCGGCGGCGCGCATCGTGGCGGCGCACTCGTCGACGCTCACCTTAGCGGTCAGCCGCACGCTGCCCAGGGCCAGGTCCGTGCGGTGCCTGCCCCACGTGTCGCCCATCTCGGCCAGCGTCGCGGCGGCCTCCTCCAGCATCCGGATCCGCTGCTCGACCGACCACCGGCGCTGCTTCTCGGCCACGGCCCGCTGGCCCGCGCGCCCGGCCCGGGGCAGCCGGTCGAACCACTCCTGGGTCTGGTCGAAGTACTCGCCGAGGAACCCGCGCGCGGTGTTGCGCAGCTCGTTCTCGTAGTGCCGGTAGCTGCGCAGGTGCTCCTGCGTCGTCGCGAGCCGGAACCGGCGGCCCTCGCGGGCCACCTTGCCCTCGATGCGGTCGCGCTTGTACTCGGCCCGGGCGGGGTCGAGCGCCAGGCGGACCTCGCGCCACTGCTCGTCCAGGCGGCCGGTGTCCAGCTCGGCCATGGCGCGCTGGCAGCGGGCGGTGTACCAGCGCTCCTCGGCCCGCCGGTAGTACTCGCGCACCTCGTCGAGCATGAACCACGCGTTCAGCTCCCGCCCGCGGGCGGCCATGATCTCGGCGAGGGCGATCCGCGCGTTGCTGTGCTCGTCCCAGTCCTGCTCGTCGCGGAAGATGCGGCAGGCCGACTGGAGCAGTTTCTGCGCGCGGAGGTGCTCGGCGCCGTCGGCCGCGGAGCCCGACCGGTACTCGGCGTCGCGGCGCCTCCCCCGCTGGGCGTGCACCTCGGCGAGGTCGCACAGCACCCGGGCCCTCCACCAGTGGTCGCCCTCCTCGCCGAAGATCCGCTCGGCCGTGTTCAGGGCCTCAGCTCCGCCGTCCAGGTGTCCGCGGCGCTGGAGGTTGACGCCGAGGGAGCGCCGGGCGCGCGCCCGCCAGTGCGGGGATGCGGCGTCGGACGCTTCGCCGGACCGGGCGGCGCCCCGGTCGCCGGCCTGCTCGAAGACCCGCCGCGCCGTCTCGGCGTCGTCGATGCCGGCCTGGTAGTCGCCCATCTTGCCCGCGATCTCGGCGCGGTCCAGCCGCGCGAGCCCTCCGGCCAGGCGGTCGCCCAGCCGGTAGGCGGTGCGCAGCTGGACCAGGGTCGCCTGCTCCCAGTCGGCCCAGTACACCCGCCACACCTGGCACAGCGCCGCGAAGGCGTGCGCCAGCCGCCATCCCAGCTCCGGCAGGTCGTGGGTCTCGGCGAGCCGCATGCACATCAGCAGCGACTCCCGCTCCTGGGTGAGCCACTGCCGCGGGCTTCCGGTGGGCGCCAGCCGCAGTCCCGGCGCGGGGGTGATGTCGGTGCGCTCGCCCAGCACACCGGGGTCGTGGGTGCGGGTGACCTCGGCCGCGGCCTGTTCGACCAGCCAGGTGTAGGCCGAGACGAGGCGGCGGGCGGCGCCGCGGCCGCCGGCGCCCTCCCAGTTGTCGCGCTCCCACTGCGTGAGGCGCAACTCGCGGGCGTCGATCATCCGCAGCGTCTCGCGCACCAGGTCGTGGATGCGGAAGGTGTTCTCGCGGGTCTCGTTGCGCTCGGTGGCCAGGACGAGGTAGCGGCGGACCAGGCCGTCGATGAGCGCGCCCGCGGTGTCGCGGGGCACGTCCAGCAGCACCGCCGCCGACCAGTCGCTGAACTTGCGCAGGTCGGAGTCGGCGATGTGCTTGAGCAGCAGCCGCTCCTGGGGTTCGCACAGCTGGAGGCTGAACGCGAAGGAGGCGGCGAAGCCGTGCGGGCCGTCCAGCAGCGGGCTGCGCACGAAGTCGTCGAGCTCCTCCAGGACCTCGCGCGGGCTCGGGTCGGACTGCTCGACGAGCCGGCCGCCGCACAGCCGTATGGCCAGCGGCAGCCCGTGGCAGCGCCGCACGATCTCGGCGCGGTCGCGCCGGGCCCGGTCGAGCTCGTGCGAGCCCGGGCCCAGTTGCACCGGCGCGATGCGGTCGAGCAGCTCCTCGCCTTCGCGCTGGCCGAGCTCGTCCAGTTCGCAGGACTCGAACTCGAACTCGGCGTGGCCGAAGGCGCGCCGGGAGGTGATCAGCACGGCGCAGCGCGACCCGCTGGGCACCAGCGGCCACACCTGGTCGGCGTCCTTGGCGTTGTCCAGGACGACGAGCATCCGCCGGCTGTAGGTCAGCGCCCGCCAGGTGTTGGACAGCTTCTCGACGGTGGCGCCGGAGGGGATGCGGCCCTGCATCGACTGGACCAGCGCTTCCAGGACCTTCGCGGTCGAACGGGGCTCGCGCTGGGGCAGGGTGGGCCCGGGCACGTCGATGGTGAGGGTGTCGGAGTCGCGGCGCGCACCGCGGTCGAACATGCGCCGCATCCGCCGGCCGATGCCCCGGGTGAGGCCGCCACCGGAGTCCTCGCCGGTATCGGCCTCGTCGGGCTCCCGGTCGCCGGAGAGCTCCACCCACCGCACGCCGTCGGGGAAGCGGTCCAGCACCTCGTGCGCGATCTGGGTGGCGACCTGCGTCTTGCCCGTGCCCGGGGCTCCGCTGATCACGACCACGAGCGGGGATCGGCGGGAGTCGCGCAGCTTGGCCCGCAGGTCGAGGAAGCCGCGCACGCCCGCGCGGGGGAAGATGCGGAAGTGGCGGCGCAGCCGAGCCATCAGGCCCGCATGGCCGGTGAAGCGCTCGCTGTAGGGCGGCAGCTCGATCTGCGGCTGCCTGGGGGCGAGCGGCGGCGGCTTGGCCCCCGCATCCCGGTTCGAGTCGAAGCCCACGGTGACCGCGGCGGTGGCCACCGCGCCGGTGACGGAGAGCCCCCAGACGACGGTGCGGGGAAAGTCGTCGAGCAGGTCCGGGGCCATCTGCAGGAGCAGCGCGCAGGAGATGAAGGCGACGGGGGCGACCACTCCGCCGGTGAGTCTGCGCAGCAGCGGGCGACGGGCCGGCCCGCGCTGCTGGCTCGACCTCTCCTGCGGCATTGGCACGCCCACCTCTGCAGTTCTGCCGGCTGCGCCCTCTCGACCGCAAACTCCGGCCGACGGAGGATGTCCGAAGGCAACACGGTACCCCTCCGTCCCTTTCGCGGCCCGGGTTGTGTCCGGATTCCGCCGCGGCCGGCCGCGTATTCGCTGTCCGGCGATACCGCGGCGGCGGGCGCCCGATCGGGAGGCGGTATGAGCGGGCGACGCGGCCGGCGCGGGGACTCGGCCCCGCTGGTGAACCCCCCGTATGCGGCCGATCGCCGCCCGGAGCGGGGCCGGTGGACTGCGCGGCCGCGCATCGGGCGGAATATCGGCCAAATCCGGCCGTAATGTCATAAGCGTCGGATACAACAACAAGGGAATGGCAGTGAACGTGCGGGATTCACCGCGCTGATGCGCCCGCGAAAGGGAGGCCCATGCCGCAGTTGGCGATCGACGCGACGTGTCTTCCGCAGTACGACAAACTCGACAGGCCCACGCGCGAGCGCCTGCTCGCGGCCACGCGCAAATTCCGCGAACTCTCGCTCGACGCCCTGCTCGCCCACCCCGACCTGCGGATCCGCTCGCTTCCCAAAGGACAGGATCCGCGTATTCGCACTTTCCGCATCAGCGACTCCTGGACCGGGGTGATGCTGGCGCCGGAGTCCGGAGAGACCTTCCTCCTCGTCCATCTGCTCCCCCGCGACTCCGCCGCGGACTGGGCCGGCGACCAGCGCCACGACGTCAACCCCGTCATGGGCACGCTGGAACGCCGCGACGCCTCGGCCCTGGGACAGTCCGACACGGGTCCGGCCGGCCCCGCGGCCGCAGCGCCGCCGCGGCCCGAGGCCGCGCCGGCACCCGCCGCCGCGGCGCGCCCCACCGCCCGGGCCGACCCCGGCTCGGCGCCGCAGGCGGCACCCCCACCGCTCCCCGCCGCCTCCACCCCCTCCCCCGACGGCACCACCGGCCTCCTCTTCGACCGGATCACCGACCGCGACCTCCAGCGGCTCGGCATCGACCCCGAGATCCTCGACTTCTGCCGCAGCGTGGCCACCGCCGACGAACTGCACGGCTGGGCGCCCGCCCTGCCCCAGGACCAGTACGAGGTGCTGCGCGCCCTGGCCGAGGGCCACTCGGTGCAGCGGGTGCGCGACGAGGTCGTCGTGCCGCGCCGCCCCGCCGTCGGCGCCGTGGCGCCCGACGACTACGACACCGCCATCCGGCACACCCGCGAGCGGGTCATCGTCGTCAACGACAACCAGGAGATCGAGGACGTCCTCGCGGGCGAGTTCAACGCCTGGCGGATCTACCTGCACCCCATGCAGCGCGAACTGGCCTACCGCCCCCGGTTCAACGGACCCGCGAAGGTCTCGGGCGGCCCCGGAACCGGCAAGACCGTCGTCGCACTGCACCGGGTCAAACACCTGGCCGAGCACCTGCCGCTGGGCGGACGGGTGCTGCTGACCAGCTTCACCAACGCCCTGGTGGAGTCGCTCAAGCGCAACCTCGCGCTGCTGCTGCCGCCCGAGCTCGTCGAGGACGTCGACGTGGTCACCACCGACAAACTCGCGCTGGACGTGGTCAAGGAGGTCCACCCCGACGTCCGGCTGCGCACCGACACCCGCGGGATCTTCGCCAACTACACCCGGCAGCACCGCCTGCCCTGGCCGGTCGACTTCCTGTTCTCGGAGTACCGGCATGTGGTCACCGCGCACGGGATCACCACCCTGGAGGGCTACCTCGACCCCGACGCGCGGGTCGGGCGCACCACGCCGCTCGACGCCGACCAGCGCCGCGAGGTCTGGCACGCCATCAGCAGCGTCCGGGCGATGATGCGCACCAGCCGCCGGGTGCCCGCAGAGGACCTGCACGCCGAGGCCGCCCGCATCCTCGACGAGCGCTCCGAGCTGCCCTACACCAACCTGGTCGTCGACGAGGCCCAGGACCTGCACCCGGCGCAGTGGCGCACCCTGCGCGCCGCGGTCCCCCGCGGGCCCAACGACATGTTCATCGCCGGCGACAACCGGCAGCGCATCTACGACAACACCGTCTCCTTCCGCCGGCTCGGCATCGAGATCGTCGGCCGCTCCTTCCCGCTGCGGGTGAACTACCGCACCACCGAGCAGATTCTGACCTGGGCGGACGGCATCCTTCGCGGGCGGCCGGTGACCGAGCTGGGCGACTCCTCGGCCACCGAGCCCGGTGGGGCCGCACGCTGCGTTCTCAGCGGCCCCGAGCCCGAGCTGTTCGGTGCGCCCGACGAGCCCGCCGAGCTGGACGCGCTGGCCGAGCGGGTGCGGGCCTGGCTGGCCGAGGGGATCGCGCCCGCCGACGTCTGCGTGACAGCGCGCACCAACAAGCTGCGCGACTCGGTGGCGGCCCATCTGCGGGCGCGCTCCCTTCCGGCGGGGATATTCCATCCGCGCGAGCACTCGATCACCGACCCCGCGCACGGTGTGCGGGTGACCACCATGCACGGGGTCAAGGGGCTGGAGTTCCGGGCCGTCGCGGTGTTCGCCGCGACGGCCGACGCGCTGCCCCAGCTGGACCGGGTCACCAGCGCCGACCTCGACGAGAACCAGCACCGGGCCGATCTCGACGCGCAGCGCTCCCTGCTGTACGTGGCCTGCACGCGCGCACGGGAGCGCCTGTACGTGAGCTGGCACGGCACGCCGAGTCCGTTCCTGCCGCTCTGAGGCGCGGGCCCCGGGGGTATCGGGCCCGCGGGGGGCGGGCCGCACTCGGTGCGCACCGCTACCGGCGCGCCGCCGGCACGCGCGACTCGGGGCCGGGCGCGGGCGGTGCCCCGGACGGATGCACGACGTCATCCGCGTCCTCTGTCGGAGGTGCGGCAGGCGTCACGGACGGCCGCTGCGATCTCGTCCGGGCGCTGGAGGTCGCGCCAGGTGAACCTGAGCATGACCAGGCGCTCCGGTGTGCTGACCATGCTGTTCTGCCGCCGGCGGTCGACGTAGAGGGCCTCGGGCAGGGCGTGGGGTCCCCGGCCGTCCGCCTCGGCGATCACGCCCCGGCTCGGCCACGCGAGGTCGGCGCGCCCCGCGAGCGTGCCGTCGGCCCGATAAACGGGGTACTGCAGGGTCTCGGGCGGCACTCCGGCGTCGTGGCACACGAGCCGGATCCGCGACTCCAGGCTGCTCTGCGCGCGCCCGTCGGCGAGCGACCACCACGCCCCGGTGCGGACCGCCCCGGGCCGGCCGGCGTTGGCGGTGCGCAGGCCGGGCAGCTGATCGGCGGCGACCGCGCCGCGCTGCACCGCGGAGTCGAGAATGCTGACGGCGGTGAGGCGGTCGGAGACGAGGACCGCGTCGCGCAGCGTGCGCCCGGGCGTGGTCAGCCGGATGCCGCCGCGCACCGCGACCTCTCCGACGGGCGGGCGCCAGGCGTACCGGCGCAGCGTACCCGCGGCCGAGGACGACCCGCCGCCGGGGACGGCGACGTGCACACGCTCGGGCGCGCCGCCGGGCGGCAGGCCGTGCAGGCCCCACAGCCGTACGGCGGTGGGGCCGACCGCGACCGCACTCGGGCCGAGCGCCAACTGCACGGCCATCACCCGGGCGGCGAGCGGCGGATCGCCTCCGCCGGAGGGGTGGACGAGATAGACGCCTGTATGCACCCGCTGCCACCTGCCCCGGCGCACCAGGCCGTCGATCCGGGCGCGCGAAAGCCCGCACGCCAGCGCCTGGGCCCGGGTCACCACCCCGTGCTGACCTGCGGCGAGCCCGCGGAGGCCGGGCAGGCGCGAGCGTTCGGATTCCGACATGACACCAGCACACCGGAGCGCGACCGGGCGCACAACACCGGCTTCGCCGCCTGTGGACAAGCGGGCCGGGAGGCGGTGCCGCCGTGGTGACGGGTGGTACCCCGCCGGCGGCCGTCGTTCTCGGCGCTGCGCCTGTCGCACCGCTTCGCGCCGGTGCGGTTGCGGGTGCGGATGTCGGTGGTTGCGGCCCGGCAGGCCGCGGCGTTGCTGTGGCCCTGCTGCACGCGCTGTGCGTCCGCCGCTCGTCAGCGGAACCCTGCCTTGCGCCGGGCGCCGCCCATCGTGATCTCGGCAGTGCGTCACGCGCCGTTGCACCGCGATGGCGGCGACGGCGGCCGACCGGTAGGGGCGGGAACGCGGTCGGCGGAGCCGCTCCGCGTACCCGCGGCCGTGCGCCGCGCCCTCGTGAGGACGGCCCGGAGCCCTATCGGGGCTTCCTGCGCTGAGGCGGACGCGGAGGGTCGCCGGCCGCCAGCCGCGCCACGTAGTCGGCCACTCGGCGCGCCCGGGTCTCGGGGCGCTTCGCCTCCTGCAGCGAGTACAGGATGGTGAACCTGCTGCTCCTGTTCAGGGCGGCGAAGGCCTCCGCTGCCGCCGGAACGGCGTCCAACGCCTCGCGCAGGTCGTCCGGTACCGACGCCGTGCTCGGCGGGTCGTAGGCGGCGTCCCACCGCCCGTCGGCCTTGGCGCGCTCGACCTCCTCCAGTCCGGCGGGCCGCATCCGGCCGGCGCGGATCAGCTCCTCGGCCTTCGCGCAGTTGATCTTCGACCACGGGCTGCGGGGCCTGCGCGGGGAGTACCGCTGCGCCCACCACCCCTCCGGGGTACCGGCCGAGCTCGCCTGGCCGTCGATCCAGCCGTAGCACAGCGCGAGGTCCAGAACCTCGGAACGGGTGAGGGCGCGTGCGTCCGTCCCCTTCTTCGGGAAGGCCA
This sequence comes from Streptomonospora arabica, assembly GCF_039531585.1. Lineage (NCBI taxonomy): Bacteria > Bacillati > Actinomycetota > Actinomycetes > Streptosporangiales > Nocardiopsidaceae > Streptomonospora > Streptomonospora arabica. Next base: position 214,853 of record NZ_BAAAQI010000007.1, read on the forward strand.
CCCAGATGTGGCCGACGGTGCGATGGTGCTCTTCGAACCATTCCGCGAGCTGCTGCGCGGTGGCGAACACGAGCGGTTGATCGGCCATGGTGCCGGTGTTCCTTCCGGGAAATCCGAACGGTCTCGGATACCGCCGATTCTGCCGGACGGCGACGACATTCCGGCAGTCCCCACCTCCGGCGTTCCCGGTGGCCGGGGCGGCGAAAGGCTCCGGATTCCGGTGCGGCGAGCCGCGGTTCCGCAACCGCCGTAGGGAACCGGCTTTCGGCGATCCACGGGATATCGGCGACTTTCCCACCGCGCAGCGTCCTCGCTGCCACACTGTTGGTGAGGTGGCGGCGGACAGCGGGCGGGCCGCCGGAACCCGGGCGGAGCCGACTCCGCCGGCGCCGGCCGTCCGGCGCCCCGGTGCGGCCCGGCCCCCGGACGGCCCGGGCGAGAAACGTGGAGTGGCGATGCGCCTGGTTTTCAGCAACGCCGACGAGGAGACCCTCGACCGCTACCGCGACCTGCTGCCGCGCGCGGCGGCCTCCTGGGCGGCCGGGCAGCCCGTGCCCCCGGTCTCGCGGCGCGCTCTGGGCGCGGTGACCGGCTACAAGCTCGGCGAGCCCGGCTGCGGCGGCGACGGCCTGGTCGCGCGGTGGACGGCGGCCGACGTCTTCACCCTCCTGCGGCACTGGGTGCCCACCCGGGAGGCGCTGCCGGCCACCGACGTGCGGGCGGTCCCCGGCGCACTGCGCACCTGGTGGGCGTTCCTGGACCGGCACGGCTGGCTCGACCCGCGCTCGGCACGCCTGGCCAACCTCGAACAGGCCGTCGAGGACGCCGCGCCCCGCCTCTCCGGCGCGGACGGCACGGACGGGCGGGAACACGACGCCGCCCGACCGCACGCAGGAGCCTCCCCGGGCGCGGCGCCCCCGGCCGAGGACGCCGCGCCCGGGCTGGGCTTCGCCGCCTTCGCGGCGGCGGCGCGCGGCGAGGGGGACGGCGCGCTGCCGCCCCGCCCGCGGGGCGGGTGGGGCCGGCTGGGCTACTCGCTGCCACCCGCGGCTCTTCCGACGGCGGAGGAACTGGTCGCGGCGGTCGCAGCCGCTCCGGTGTGCGCCGACCCGCGCACGGCGAACGGGTCCCCGGCCGCCGGGGAGCTGCTGGAACGCTGGTGGTCCGGCTTCGCCGCGGTCCGCGGCGCCGCAGCGGAGCGGCTGCGCCGCGTCGGCGCGGCGGACGGCGCCGACCAGGACGCGGCGGACGCGCTGATCGGCGCCGTGCTGACCGCGCTGAGCCTGGGCAGGGAACGGGGAGCGCCGACGCCGCTGGCCCCGCGCATGGCAGCCGACCTGGCCGCCGACGCGCGGTTGAGCGGCGCTCCCGCGGCCGTGCGGCGGCCGACCGGCCCGTCCCACGGCCCGCCGGATGCGGCCGGCCCCGCCGAGGCCGCCGAACCGCTCCTGGTGGAGCTGGAGCACCTCGGCGCCGTCGCACACGAGGCCTCCGATACCGGCGGCGTCCGGCGAACCACCGCCGGCCGACACACGAGCACCGTGCTGACTCCGCTGGGCCGGTGGCTGTGGTTCGCCCTACTCGTGTGCAACGGGGTGCGCCCGCTCACCCGCGCCGAGCTGATGGCCGAGGACGCCGAGGTGCTGATCGACCGGGCCGCCTCCGGCGACCCCTTCGCCGAGCGGGAACTGCAGGAGTGGATCGCCGCGCGCGGCCCGGCGAGGGCGCTGCCCGAGCTGGTGGAGGTCTACCGGCGCAGCGACGACTGCGTGCACCGCTCCCTGGCCAACCGCCTGACGTCGGCATACGCGCTGCAGGCGCGCAGCTGCTACGAGCGCCTGCGCGGCGACCCCGACTTCGGCGGCCGGGCGCGCTGCTGGCTGTTCGACGCCGGGTTCGCCAAGCTCGACTCCCTGCAGCCGCACGACCACCTCGGTCCGCTGCTCGACGGACTCGCGGCGAGCCTGCGCACCGGAACCTACGGGCACGACGACGGCTCAGGCGGCATCGGCGCGTTCCCCGGTGTCAGCGACCCCGAACTGCCGACCGTCTTCGACTCCGCGGCCGGGTTCGGCCACCCCGAGGCGCGCTTCGTACTGCGCTGGTTCGCCCGCCACCACCCCGACCCCCGCATACGCGCGGCGGCGCGAGCGACCCTCGCCCGCACCGGCCCGGCCCCCGCCGGGAGACCGGCGGGCCCGCAGGGCCCGCGGCACCGCTGACCCCGCCGCCGCGACGGCCCGCACCCGCCCCCGCCGCACGGCCCCTCCCCCTCGACCCGCGGCCGCGGCTCCGGCCGGGCCTCCCACACCTCCGGGTGGCCTCCGGCGAAGGACCGCGCCCGCCCGCCCCGGGCAGCGGTCGGCAGCCCGAACCCGACCGCCCACAGCACGCACCGCACCCCGCCGGGCTCAGCGCGGTGAGTACGGCGCCGATCAGCACATCCGCCGCGTCCTGGCCGACGCCGTCCGCCGCGCCGACACGCCGACATGCCGCGCAGCCACGCCACTGCGGCGCCGCGGACCGCGGCGGAGGGGCTCTCCCCCACCGAGGTGCGGACGGTCCCGCTGCGCACCTGGTGGGCGTTTCTGGACCGGCACGGCTGCGCCCGCCCCGCCGGGAACCCGCGACACGCACACGCCCCTGGGAGCGCACAGGAGGCCCCAGAACCGACACGCGTGCGGTCGGCAGGCACCGCACTCCGCCCCCGGACGGACCGGGACCACGGCAGCGGCGCCGGCGAGCTGGCGGGGCGAGTGGACGTGCCGCCGAACCGGGGGCGGGTGGGCGCGGGGGCGGCTGAAGGTGCGGGGACGGGGGAGGACGCACTATCGTCGTCCGGCGTGAGCACTCCCCTCCGCGACTTCCTCTCCGGTGTCGGCGTCCTGTTCAAGGGCGCGGCCCTGGTCATCCGCAACCCCCGCCTGTTCATGCTGGGCATGATCCCGCCGTTGGCCACGTCGCTGCTGTTCGTGGCCGCCCTGGCGGCGCTGCTGCTCAACATCGACGACCTGACCGCGTGGCTGACCCCCTTCGCCGACGGCTGGTCGTCGGGGATGCAGACGACGCTGCGCGTCGCCGCCGGGGTGATGCTGGTGGCCGGCGCCGTGCTGATCATGGTCGTGGCCTTCACCGGTCTGACGCTCGCGCTGGGGTTCCCGCTCTACGACAAGATCGCCGAGATGGTCGACGACGACCTGGGCGACGCCCCTGCCGACTCCGACGAGCCGGTGGTGCGGTCGGTCATCCGGGCGGTCCGGCAGTCGCTGGGCCTGATCTCCGTCTCGGCACTGGTCGCGATCCCGCTGTTCGCGAGCGGGTTCATCCCGGTGGTCGGCCAGACGGTGGTCCCCGTCGTGGCCGCCTTCTTCGGCGGGTGGATGCTCACCATCGAGCTGCTCGGCGCGGCCTTCGACCGGCGCGGGATGCGCCGCATCAAGGACCGCCGCGGGGCGATGAAGCAGCGGCGGATGCTCGTGTTCGGCTTCGGCATCCCCAGCTACCTGCTGCTGGCCATCCCGTTCCTGGCCGTCGTGGTGTTCCCCGCCGCTACGGCTGGCGGCACGATCCTCGCGCGCCGCCTGCTGCCCTCAGCGCCCCCGCAGGCGCCGGCCGCGCCCGGTCAGCTCCCGCCCGACGCCGCACCGCCCGCCTTCCGGGGGCCGCCGCCTCCCGGCGCCGGCCCGGTGGCCGGCCCCCACCAGGGCCCGCCGCCTCCGCCGCCCGCGCGCTAGAACCCGCCCGCCGACCGCGCCCGAACGCCTCCGGTACCCGCCTGCGTACCGGCGCGTCCGGCGGCGGTCGGCGGGCCCGCGGCCGCCGCCGGACGCCTCGGGAGCGCTCGCGCGCCCTCCTCGCCGCAAACCGGACGTCCGCCACCTGCGACGCCGCCGAATCCGATGTGGCTTCGGAGTTACGTCTCTATTACCCGTGGTTGCGGAATCCTGTGATGCGGGACACGCTAGGAACGCCTCTGGGGTAGTTCGGCACAACCTGGGAGCGCTCCCAAAACTGGGAGCGCTCCCTGCTGCCGTGCTCCGCTGAGGTGCTCCCCATCCCGAACCCGTCCCCCGCTCCCATCCTCGGATCCCCCATCCATCTCCCGCTGACATCGCCCAGGTCACGGGAGTGCGACTCAGAGGAGTGCAACGGTGAACCTTGCACGCAGAATCACCCTCATCGGCGGCGCAGCGGTACTCGCCTCCGGATTCGCCGTGGCCCTGCCCGCCGAGCCGGCGGCCGCGCACGGCGGCTTCACCTTCCCCGCCACCCGCACCTACGCCTGCTACCAGGACGGCCTCGAAGGGGGCAACGGCGGCTCCCTGAACCCGCAGAACCCGATGTGCCAAGAGGCCCTCGAATACAGCTCCTACCCCTTCTGGAACTGGTTCGGGAACCTGATCAGCGACGCCGGCGACCGGCACCGCGAGATCATCCCCAACGGCAAGCTCTGCGGCCCCACCGAGGAGTTCGACGCCTTCAACCGCCCCGGCGACTGGCCCGCCACCCAGGTTCAGTCCGGGGACACGGTCACCTTCGAGCACAACGCGTGGGCGCGCCACCCCGGCACCTTCACGCAGTACATCACCAAGGACGGCTGGGACCCGAGCCAGCCACTGGGCTGGGACGACCTGGAGCCCGCCCCGTTCGACGAGGTCACCGACCCGCCGCTGCGCGAAGGCGGCGTCGAGGGCGCCGAGTACTACTGGCAGGCCACGCTGCCCGAGAAGAGCGGCCGCCACGTCATCTACTCGATCTGGGAGCGCTCGGACAGCCCCGAGGCCTTCTACAACTGCTCCGACGTGGTCTTCGACGGCAGCGGCGGTGGCGGCGGCGAGGACGACACGCAGGCGCCCACCGCGCCCGGCGCGCCGAGCGCCGGAGCCGTCACGGACGGCTCCGCCGAGCTGAGCTGGGGCGCCGCATCCGACGACGTGGGCGTGACCGGATACGAGGTCCACGACGCCGCGACCGGCGAGGTGGTGGCCACCACCTCCGGAGGCACGTCGGCGACCGTGAGCGGGCTGCAGGCCGAGACCTCCTACAGCTTCTACGTGGTCGCCCTGGACGCCGCGGGCAACGCGTCCTCGCCCTCGCCCGAGGTGTCGGTGACCACCGGCAGCGGCGGCAGCGGCGGCGGCCCGGCCGAGTGCACCGTGGACTACAGCATCGCCAACGAGTGGTCCGGCGGTTACACGGCCAACGTCTCGATGACCAACGAGGGCGACTCGGCGCTGCAGGACTGGTCGGTCGCCTGGGACTTCGCCGACGGATCGACCGTCACCAACGGCTGGTCGGCGCAGTTCGCACAGGAGGGCACACGCGTGACCGCCTCCAACACCGACTGGAACGGCGACGTCGCGGCCGGGGCGTCGGTGTCCTTCGGATTCAATGCCGAGAACGGCGGATCGGCCGCGGAGCCGACCGCGTTCGAGGTGAACGGCGAGACCTGCACGGCATCGTGAGGGACCGCCGGCGAACGGACCAACCCCGATAATCCCGCGGCCGGGGGCGGCAGGGCCCGGCCGCGGGGTTTGCGAGGGCGGGAGGCGGAATGCGTCGGGGCACCGCCTCCCGCCCTCCACATGCGCTGGGGCCGCGTCCCGGCCGGGCGGGCGGGACGCGGCCCCGGAAGGGTCGCCAAGAGGCGTGCTCGGCGGGCGGCGCGCGCTAGCGCAGGCCGGGCGCGCGGCGCAGGGCCGTCTGGATCATCCGGTCGACGAGGGACGTGTAGTCCAGCCCCGACTCGGCCCACATCTGCGGGAACGCCGAGGACGGAGTGAACCCGGGCATCGTGTTGATCTCGTTGACGTAGACGCGCCCGTCGTCGCCGTAGAAGAAGTCCACCCGGGCGAGCCCTTCACAGCCCAGCGCCTCGAAGGTGCGGGCGGCCTCGCGGCGGATCTCGGCGACGACCTCGGCGGGCAGCTCGGCCGGGATGGTCAGGCCGCTCGTGGACAGGTACTTCGCCTCGAAGTCGTAGAAGTCGAACCCGTCGGCCACGTGGATCTCGGCGGGCTGGGAGACGTCCGGCGCACCGCCGTCGAGCGACTCCAGCACACCGCACTCGACCTCGCGGCCCGGCACGGCCGCCTCGACGATGACCTTGGGGTCGTGCCGGCGCGCCGCCTCGACGGCCGCGGTGACGGCGTCGGTGTCCGAGGCGTCGGGCACCTTGCTGATGCCGACGCTGCTGCCGCCGCGCGCGGGTTTGACGAACACCGTCCCGCCCAGCTCGGCGATGTCGTCCAGGACGCGCTTGCGCTCGCCCCGCCACATCCGGTCGGGCACCGCGACGTAGTCGCCGGTGGGGATGCCGTGCCCGGTGAACAGGGCCTTCATGAAGACCTTGTCCATCGACGCGGCGCTGGCGAACACGCCTGCGCCCGCGTATCGGGCGTCCATCATCTCGAACAGGCCCTGGATGGTGCCGTCCTCGCCGAGCGGGCCGTGCAGCAGCGGCAGTACCGCGTCGAAGCCGCCCAGCCTGCGCGAGGAGTCGCCTTCGAGGACGATCAGGTCGGTGGCGCCGCTGAAGGGCACCGCCAGCTCGGGCCCGGACGTGAGGACCTCGGGCAGTCGGCCGTCGACGATCGCCAGCTGACCCGGGTCGGCCGAGTACAGCACCCAGGAGCCGTCGCGGGCGATGCCGATGGGCACGACCTCGTAGCGGTCGGTGTCGATCGCCGAGATCACCCCGCCCGCGGTGACGCAGGAGATCTCGTGCTCGGGACTGCGTCCGCCGAAGATCACGGCGACCCGGATTTTACGCTGCTCGGCCATGCTGCCCGACTCTATCCTCCGCTCGCCGGGCTCCGGAACCGATCCGCACCCGTTGCGCCCATTCGTTCTTCCGTCGTGTCCCCGCGGCCCGCGCCGCCGAAGCGCCGCCGGCCGCGGGCGCGCCGGTCACCGTCCGCCGCACGCCGCGTCCAGCGCGGCACGGGCGTCGGCCGCGAGGTCGTCCGCGTCCTCCAGGCCGATGGAGAACCGTACCGCCGCGGGCCCGATCCCGGCCTCGCGCAGCGCCGTGTCGCTCATCTGGCGGTGGGTGGTCGAGCCGACGTGGCCCGCCAGGGTGTGCGTGCCGCCCAGCGACGCGCCGATGGTGGCCGTGCGCAGGGCGTCGGCGAAGGCCATGCCCGCTTCCCGGCCGCCGCGCGGGGTCACGGTGACGACGGCGCCCCGGCGGCCGGCGTCGAACAGCCGCTCGGCGAGCCCGTGGCCGGGGTGGCCGGGCAGTCCCGGGTAGTCGACCCGCTCGACCGCGGGGTGCCCGGCCACCGCGGCGGCGAAGGCGGCCGCGCTCTCGCACTGGCGGGCGACGCGCAGCGGCAGCGTCTCCAGGCCTCGGTGCAGGAGGAACGCCTCGTCGGGGGCCAGGCAGGGACCGAGGTCGATGCGGGCCGCGCGCACCCGGGCCATGGGATCCGCGCCGCCGACCGCCACGCCCCCGGTGGCGTCGCTGTGCCCGCCGATGTACTTGGTCGCCGAGTGGAGGACGACGCCGGCGCCGTGCTCCAGCGGGCGGCACACGGCCGGCGTGGCGAAGGTGGAGTCGACGACCAGGACGGCGCCGGCCTCGTCGGCGATCCCGGCCAGGGCCGGCAGGTCGGAGACGGTCATGGTCGGGTTGGACAGGGTCTCGGTGAAGACCACCGCGGTCTCGGGCCGCACCGCGGCGCGCACGGCGGCCGTGTCCGTGATGTCGACGAAGTCGGTGTGCACGCCGAACCTGCGCAGCAGGCCGTCGAGCAGCGAATAGGTGTTGCCGTAGATGGACCGGGAGGCGACGACGTGCGCGCCGGCGCCGGTGAGCGCGAGCAGCGTGCTGCTCACCGCGCCCATCCCCGAGGCGAAGGCCTCACCGCGCACCTCGCGGTCGCAGCCGGCTCCCTCCATCGCGGCCACCGCCGCGGCGAAGGCGCTCGCGGTGGGGGTGTCGATGCGCGCGTAGGAGTAGCCGGGCGCCTCGCCGGCCAGGACGTCGGCGTACTCCCGGGAGGAGCCGAACGCGTAGGTGGTGCTGCGGTGGACCGGGGCCCGCAGCGGGCGCTGGGGCGGCGCGGGCGCTGCGGGCAGGCCCAGGGCGCGGGTGTTCTCCCCCTGCTGGTGCATGGTGCGGCGGATCTCCGTTGCTCGGTGGTAGTGGCGGGTCGGGGCGGGCCGGGCGTGCACGCGTCCGGCCCGCCCCGGCGCGGCGGCGCGCACGCGCGGCGCTGCGCCGGGTCAGAACCCGTAGCGCTCCGGCTTGGCCGTACGCGACATGAACGCCGCGAGGGCCTCGGCGGGCGAGAGGTCGTGGTGCATCATCGCCACGACCGCCTCGGTGATGGGCATCTCCACGCCCGTGCGGCGGGCCAGCTCCAGCACCGACTCCGAGGACTTCACGCCCTCGGCGGTCTGCGAGGTCGCGGCGACGACCTCCTCCAGCGTCATGCCGGAGCCGAGCTTCTCACCGAAGGTCCGGTTGCGCGAAAGCGGCGACCCGCAGGTGGCGACGAGGTCGCCGAGCCCGGCCAGGCCGGCCAGCGTGTGCTCGTCGGCGCCCAGCGAGACCGCCAAGCGCACCGTCTCGGCCAGGCCGCGGGTGATCAGCGAGGCCTTGGCGTTGTCGCCGAAGCCCATCCCCACGGCGACGCCGACGGCCAGGGCGATGACGTTCTTGACGGCTCCGCCCAGCTCAACGCCGACCACGTCGGTGACGGTGTAGGGCCGGAAGTACGCCGACTTGCAGATGTGCTGCAGCCGCACGGCAGTGGGCTCGTGGCGGCAGGCCATCACGGCGGTGGCGGGCTGGCGCTCGGCGATCTCGCGGGCCAGGTTGGGGCCCGAGACGACCGCGACCCGGTCCTCGGGCACGCCCGACACCTCGGTGGCGACCTCGCTCATCCGGCGGCAGGTGCCGAGCTCGATGCCCTTCATCAGGCTCACGAGGACGGCCTGCCCGCCGATGTGCTCGCGCCATGCGGAGAGGTTGCCGCGCAGCGTCTGCGAGGGCACGGCGAGGACGACGAAGTCCGCTTCGTGCAGCGCCTTGGCTGCGTCGGCGGTGGCGGTCAGGGCGGGGTTCAGCGCCATACCCGGGAAGTAGGCGGGGTTCTCGTGGCGCTGGTTGATCGCGTCGACGACCTCGGACCGCCGCCCGTGCACGACCACCTCGGCGGCGCCCGCGTCGGCGACCATGTTGGCGAACGCGGTCCCCCAGGAACCGCTGCCCATCACCGCGACCTTGGTCATGTGCTCCTCCCCCGTGCTCGCGCGCCGCCGCTCACCCGCGGGGCTTCCGCTCGCCGTCGGAGTCCTGCTCGCCGGCGCCGTTGGCGGCGGCCGGCGCCCGGCCTCCGTCGGCGCTCGCGGCCGGCTGCACGCCGGCGCCGCCCGCCGCGCCCGCCTCGGGGACCTCGGGAGCGGCCTCGGCGGCCTCCGGCGTCCCGGAGTCGCCGGAGGAGGCCTGGCGGACCCTCTTCATGGCGTAGGGCTCGGCCGGCGGCACCTCGCCGCGCAGATCCGCCTGCAGCTCGGTGATGCGCCGCATGATCTCGGCGGTGGCGTCGCGGAGCACGGTGGCCGTCATCGGCTTGCCGCGGTAGGCCGAGAGGTCCACCGGCGGCCCGGCGACGATCTGCACGCGCTTGCGCGGGAAGGGGCGCAGCTTGGCGGTGCCGTAGCGCAGCAGGTGCTGTTCGCCCCAGTGCGCCAGCGGGACGACGGGCGCGCCGGTGCTCAGCGCGAGCCGGGCGACACCGGTGCGCGCGGCCATCGGCCACAGGTCGGGGTCGCGGGTGCAGGTGCCCTCGGGGTAGAAGATCACCGAGGAGCCGTCGCGGGTGAGGGCGGCCTCGGCCTCCTTGAGCGCCTTGATGGCGTCGGTGCTGCCGCGCTTCACGGGGATCTGGCCGGTGCTGCGGGCCACCGCGCCGACCAGGGGGATGCGGAAGACGCCCTCCTTGGCGGTGAAGGTGGGCCAGCGCCGCCCGGCGACGTAGAGGTAGTGCGAGATGGTCAGTGGGTCGGCCATCGACAGGTGGTTGGCGGCGATGATCACGCCGCCCTCGCGCGGGACGTTCTCCTGCCCCCGCCACTCCGCCTTGGTGACGGCTCCCAGGACCGGGCGGACGATGGCGGCCACGACCGCCTTGACCCACCGCGATTCGCGTTGCTGTGCCACGGACTCCTCCGATTCGACCTGCCTCGCCGCTTGCGCGCCGGCCTTTCCGCGTCGCGGCCCGGCGGTGGCCGGCGGCCGCCTGCGGCCGGTCCAGTCTAGGCCGCCGGGAAGATCCCCCATGTCGCGCCCGTTGCAACCGGCGAGCGGACGGGGCGCGGTACGCCCCGCTCCACTCCGGCGGGGCGGTGCGCGCGGCGTGCCGTGCCGCCTGCGGTCGGCCGGGGGCGGCGCCCTAGCCTGCCGGCGCGGCCGCCCGGGGGCGCGGTGCGCCGATCAGCGAGTCGAGGAGGGGCGATGCCGCCGCAGGATCAGGACCGGCCCTGGTCGCTGGTGGTCCCGGTGAAAGGGCTGGAGCGCGCCAAGTCCCGGCTGTCGGGGGCGGCGGGCCTGCCGCGCGCCGACCTGGCGCTGGCGGTGGCCTGCGACACGGTGATGGCGGCCGTCGCCGCCGAGCGGGTGGGCGCGGTGTTCGCGGTCACGCAGGACGAGCGGGCCGCCGCGGCGCTGGAGGCGCTGGGAGCCGCCGTCGTGGGCGGCGAGCCGGGGACCGGCCTCAACCCCGCGCTGGAGCACGGAGCCGCCGCAGCCGGGCGCACACACCCGTTGTGGGGGCGCTGTGCGCTGTCGGCGGACCTCCCGGCGCTGCGTCCGGGCGAACTGGACGATGTGCTCGCGCAGGCGCGGGGCCACGAGCGCTCTTTCCTGGCCGATGCGCCGGGAGTCGGCACCACGCTGTACGCCGTGCGGGCGGGGGCCCGCTTCGCCCCGGCGTTCGAGGGCGGCTCGCGGCGCCGGCACCTGGCCGGCGGGGCCGCGGAGCTCGACGGCTCGCGGGCGCCGAGCGTGCGGCGCGACGTGGACACCGCGGCCGACCTCCGTGAGGCCGCCCGGCTGGGTGTGGGGCCGCATACGGCCAAGCTGCTGGCGCGCTTCGCGTGGTGAGGTGCGGCGCCGGCCGTGTCGGCGGTCCATGCCCCGGGGCGTGCCGCACGCGGGCGCGCATGAAGAACGCCCGGGCCCTCTCGGGGGACCCGGGCGCGCACTTCAGCCCTCGGCTTCGCCGGGGGTCACTTCTCGCCGTTCACCAGGGCCTTGAAGTCGGAGCCCGGGCGGAACTTCGGCACGTAGCTCGCCGGGACGTTGATAGTCGCCCCGGTAGCAGGGTTGCGGGCCTCACGAGCGGCCCGTTCGCCCCTCTCGAAGACGCCGAAGCCGGTCACGGCGACCTTTTCGCCGGAAGCGACGGCCGACTGGATGGTCTCCAGCACCGCGTTGACGGCTTCGGTGGCGGTCTTCTTGTCGCCCATACGGTCAGAGATCGCGTCGATCAGGTCACGCTTGTTCATTGGTTCCTCCGGTTCCCCCTTGCTCGCACGAAATTAGGGGACAGCATGCCCTGGACACAAACACAAACGCCCGTGAATTCAGCGTGTCGGAGGGTCTTCGACCTGCGGAGGGAGCGGGAGGAGCGTCAGATCGACCCGCTCGAAGGCACGAACGGGATCCCTTTTGACCGCTTCCGTGATGCCCAAAAGCCTACGTACGGCGGGAATCCGGGCATCCGGCGGCAGTGCGTTGGCGCGGCGGTGCGCCTCCCGCGGCCGCCGCGCCAAATCAAGGTAAAATTCCGGGGATTCGCCGTCTACTGGGTGACCGGAAGCCATGCGTGGCGCTGGTTCTCGAACGCGTCGACGTCATCGGTGTGACGCAGAGTGAGTGCGATGTCGTCCAGACCCTCCATCAGCCGCCAGCGCGTGTAGTCGTCGAGCTCGAACGGCTGGACGATGTCGGCCGCGCGCACCTCGCGCGCCTCCAGGTCGACCGTCACCTGCGTGGCGGGGTCGGCCTCCACGGCCGCCCACAGCCGCTCGATGACGTCGTAGGGCAGCACGACCGCCAGCAGCCCGCCCTTGAGCGCGTTGCCGCGGAAGATGTCGCCGAAGCGCGGCGCCAGCACCGCCTTGAACCCGTAGTCCTGCAGCGCCCACACCGCGTGCTCACGCGAGGAGCCGGTGCCGAAGTCGGTGCCGGAGACGAGGACGCTGCCGCCGGCGTACTCGGGCTTGTTCAGCACGAACTCGGGGGCGTTGGCGCGCCAGGCCGCGAACAGGCCGTCCTCGAAGCCGGTGCGGGCGACCCGCTTGAGGTAGACGGCGGGGATGATCTGGTCGGTGTCCACGTTGCTGTAGCGCAGCGGCACGGCGCTGCCGGTGTGAACGGTGAACTTCTCCATGTCGGTGTCAGCTCTTTCGTGCCTGTCGTGGGCGGTCGGCTACAGGTCGGCGGGCGAGGAGAGGGTGCCCCGCACCGCGGTCGCGGCGGCGACCAGCGGCGAGACGAGGTGGGTCCGGCCGCCCTTGCCCTGCCGCCCCTCGAAGTTGCGGTTGGACGTGGAGGCGCTGCGCTCGCCCGGCTTGAGCTGGTCGGGGTTCATGCCCAGGCACATCGAGCAGCCGGCCTCGCGCCACTCGGCACCCGCGGCGGTGAAGACCTCGCCCAGCCCCTCGGCGTTGGCCTGCTCCTTGACCCGCATGGAACCCGGTACGACCAGCATCCGCACGCCGTCGGCCACCGTGCGGCCCTTGATGATCTCCGCGGCGGCGCGCAGGTCCTCGATGCGCCCGTTGGTGCAGGAGCCCAGGAAGACGGTGTCGACCCGGACGTCGCGCAGCGGGGTGCCCGCGGTGAGGTCCATGTAGTCCAGGGCCTTCTCGGCGGCGGCGCGCTCGGCGGGGTCCTCGTAGCCCTCGGGGTCGGGCACCGCGCTGTCCAGCGGCGCGCCCTGGCCGGGATTGGTGCCCCAGGTGACGAACGGGCTGAGCTGCGCGGCGTCGAGGACGACCTCGCGGTCGAAGGCCGCGCCGTCGTCGGTGCGCAGGCTCTTCCAGTGCTCGACGGCGGCGTCCCAGTCGGCGCCCTGCGGCGCGTGCGGGCGGCCCCGGACGTAGTCGAAGGTGGTCTCGTCGGGGGCGATCATCCCCGCGCGGGCGCCCGCCTCGATGGACATGTTGCAGATGGTCATCCGGGCCTCCATGGACAGCTCCCGGACGGCCTGGCCGCGGTACTCGATGACGTAGCCCTGGCCGCCGCCGGTGCCGATCTCGGCGATGACGGCGAGGATGATGTCCTTGGCGGTCACCCCGGGCGGCAGCGAGCCCTCGACGGTGACGGCCATGGTCTTGAACGGAGCCATCGGCAGGGTCTGGGTGGCCAGCACGTGCTCGACCTGGCTGGTGCCGATGCCGAAGGCCAGCGCACCGAAGGCGCCGTGGGTGCTGGTGTGGCTGTCGCCGCAGACCACGGTCATACCCGGCTGGGTCAGGCCCAGCTGCGGGCCCACGACGTGCACGATCCCCTGGTCGAGGTCGCCCATCGGGAACAGGCGGACCCCGAAGTCGGAGGCGTTCTTGCGCAGCGTCTCGATCTGGGTGCGCGAGACCTTGTCGGCGATGGGACCGAGGATGTTCTCGGTCGGCACGTTGTGGTCCTCGGTCGCGATGGTCAGGTCCGGGCGGCGCACGGGACGGCCGGCCAGCCGAAGCCCTTCGAACGCCTGCGGGCTGGTGACCTCGTGCACGAGGTGCAGGTCGATGTAGAGCAGGTCGGGTTCTCCGTCGGCACGCCTGACGACGTGCTCCTCCCAGACCTTCTCGGCCATCGTGCGAGCCATGTGCGACGCCTCCTCGCGTCTCGTCACTTTCCGGACTTTCCAGGAGAGGATTCTCTCGCCGCCGCGGCGGCCGCAACGGAGCCGGCGGCCGCCTGCATCGCGCCGAGCGGCGGAACGCAGCACGTCGAACGATTTGCATTCCAAATGGCGAGACGTCAATATCAAGCCATGGACAACTCTAGCTCATCCAGCGGTGTCGGTGTGCTCGACAAGACGATGTCGGTGCTCGACGCGCTGGAGTCGGGGCCCGCGTCCCTGGCCCAGCTCGTGCGGGTCACCGGTCTCGCCCGCCCCACCGCCCACCGGCTGGCCGTCGCGCTGGAGCGCCACCGCATGGTCACCCGCGACAGCCAGGGCAGGTTCGTGCTGGGGCCGCGGCTGGGCGAGTTGTCCATCTCCACCGGCGAGGACCGGCTGCTGGCCGTCGCCTCGCCCGTGCTGGTGCAGCTGCGCGACCTCACCGGCGAGAGCGCCCAGCTCTACCGGCGCCAGGGCGACGTCCGCGTGTGCGTGGCCGCCGCCGAGCGCACCAGCGGGCTGCGCGACACCGTGCCGGTGGGCAGCGAGCTGCCCATGAGCGCGGGATCGGCGGCCCAGGTGCTGCTGGCCTGGGAGGACGGCGAGCGCATCCGCCGGGTCCTCGCCGATGCCAAGTTCAGCGGCAACAGCCTGGCCCAGGTGCGCCGCCGCCGCTGGGCCCAGAGCGTGGGAGAGCGCGAGCAGGGCGTGGCCTCGGTGTCGGCGCCCATCTCCGGACCCGGCGGCCGCGTCATCGCCGCCGTGTCGGTCTCGGGGCCGCTGGAGCGCCTCTCGCGCGCGCCCGGGCGCCTGCACGCCCAGGCGGTCACCTCGGCCGCGGAGAAGATCAACGAGGCCCTGCACAGCCAGGACGCGCCGGGGCACTGAGGCGGGAAGGGCGCACGGGCGGCGCCGGGGCCGCTCGGTGCGCCGGAGGCCCCGCTGAGCGGGGCCCTCAGTCCTCCAGCGGTATGCGCAGGATGCGGTCGTCCTCCTCGACGGGGTCGCCGCGGGAGTCGCGGTTGCTGGTGGCGACCAGCAGGTCGCCGCCGCCGGGGACCGCGGTGATCGTGCGCAGCCTGCCGTAGTCGCCGGCGAACAGGGACTCCGGCTCGCCGACCGGGTCGTCGTCCTGCCCGGTCAGCGGCACCCGCCACACCCGTTCGCCGCGCAGCGCGGCGACCCACAGCGAGTTGCCGGCGATCGCCGCACCGCTGGGCGAGGCTTCGTCGGTGGTCCAGGTGACGACCGGGTCGATGTAGTCGCCGGAGGCGTCCTCGCCGCCGGTGCCCTCGACCTCGGGCCAGCCGTAGTTGCCGCCCGCCTCGATGACGTTGACCTCGTCGAAGCGGTCCTGGCCGAACTCCGTCGCGAAGAGGGTGCCGTCGGAGTCCCAGGCCAGGCCCTGGACGTTGCGGTGGCCGTAGCTGAAGACGAGGTTGCCGAAGGGGTTGCCCTCCGCGGGCTCGCCCTCGGGCGTCATGCGCAGGATCTTGCCGCCGAGGCTGCCGGTGTCCTGCGAGCGCGAGCCGTCGCCCGCGTCGCCGGTGGCGGCGTAAAGCAGGCCGTCGGGGCCGAACGCGATCCTGCCGCCGTTGTGGAAGGCGGCGCTGGGGATGCCCTCGACCAGCACCTCGGAGTCGCCGAGGGAAGGCGGCCCGTCGCCGGAGCGGTCCAGCTCGAAGCGCGCTATGCGGTTGCCGGAGGCGGTGGTGAAGTAGGCGAAGAGCGCGTCGGGGCGCGGCTCGTCCGGCCGGACGGCGATGCCCAGCAGCCCGCCCTCGCCCTGGGCCCGCGCCGGCTCGACGGTGCCGACCTCGCGGATGCGCCCTTCAGGGGTCATCAGCAGGACGCGGCCGGAGTCGCGCTCGGAGACCAGCGCCCCGCCGCCGGGCAGCGCCGCGACTCCCCAAGGGACCTCCAGACCGGTGGCCGCGACCTCGGGATCGCCCGGCGGCACCAGGCGCGCGGCCGTTGCGGAGTCCGCGGCCCCGGGTGACGGCGACCGCCCGGAGCCGCCGCCCTCCGCACCGCCGTCGGTGCAGGCGACGGCGGCGAGCACGGCGGCGGCGACGCCGGCCCCGACGCGGCGGCGCCGCAGACGCGCCCGGCTCGGGTACTGGCGCGGGTGCTCCATGGTCGGTTCGTGCCCGCTGCGCGCCGGGGCCGAACGTGGCGCAGGGGCGCGGGCCCGCGAGAGGCCCGGGCTGTCCTCGCCGCCCGGCGGTTCACTCGCCCGCACGCTCGTTCGCCCGGACGCGGGCGCGTGCGCGCCGCAGGGCGAGGCGGTCGAGCGCCCGACGCGTCTCGCGGTCGACGGGCCGGGTGCCCAGCGCCCGGCCCAGCCCCATGGGGGGCACGTTGGCGTAGATCGCCTCGTAGCCGCGCGCGGGCTCCGTACCCTCGCGTTCGGCCTCCGCACCGCCGCCGCTCTGCGGCAGCCCGACCTCGTAGGTCTCGTGCCACAGGCCCGCGGCGTCGCCGCCCTGGCGGTAATAGCGGCGCCAGGCGGCGCTGTGGGTCGCGTCGTGGGCGTAGCGCAGCAGCGCCTCGGTGGACTCCCAGTACTGGATGACGGTGACCCCGCGCATGCTCGGCAGCGTGCGCGAGTGCAGCAGCCCGCGGTCGGGGGCGGCCGCGAGCTCGGCGTCCATCCGGCGGAACGCGCGAGCGACCCAGACCCAGCGGTGCGGCTGGAGCAGCGCGTTGACGCGGGCTCCCAGCAGGAAGACGGTCAGGCCGTCGCGGGGCTCGGTGGTGGTCCGGCCGGTCTGCACCTCGGGCATCCGTCACACCTCCGCTTCGGCGGCCGGTTCGGGCCGGATGGGGCGGTAGACCGGGATTCCCGCGGCGCCGAGCTCCTCGCGCAGCGCGAAGTACGCGTCGCCGAAGGGGTCCTCTCCGCGCAGGCCCATCAGGCCGCGGCGGACCGTGACGTCGTGCGGCGCGAGGTCGGCGGCACGGCTGTAGTGGCGGTCGGCGGCTCCGGTCTCGCCGCGCCTGTGCAGTTCGACGGCGATGCGCGCGTGGGCGCGGGCGCGCTGTCCCTCGGCGGTGGGCGTGCGGAACCCGGGGGCCCGGTCTCCACCGCCGAGGCCCGCGTCGCCCTCGTGCACCCACCGGCGCAGCGCGCGCAGGGACGCCTCGGAGCTGAGGCCGTTCATCGACTGGAAAAGGTCGGTGGCGACCTGGGTGTCCTGCGGCCGGGCGATGTCACCGCGCTCGTCGATCCACACCGCGGTGGGGACGTTGACGACGTCGTACAGGGCGGCCACCTGACCCTCAGTGTCGATCAGGGCGGGGTGGGAGGGTGCGGCCTCCGCGATCCAGGGAAGGGCGTCCTCGGCGCTGCGGTCCATCGCGACGCTGACGACGGTCAGGCCGTGCGGAGACAGCTCGCGGTGCCGCTCCTCCCAGGCGGGCAGGTCGTAGCGGCAGCCGCACCAGGACGCCCACATCACCAGCGCCACCTTGCGGCCGCGCAGGCCGCTGAGGCGGTGGAGCGTCCCGTCGGCGCCGCGCAGCGCGAAGTCGGGCGCCGCACCGCCGCGCGGGCCGGTGTCGGGCGCCGGGACCGCGGCCAGCAGCCCGTGGTCGTGGTCGGCGACCGCGAGGCTCCCGTGGAGCTCGGCGAACGCGCCGACGTCGATCCGGCCGGCGTGCTCGATGCCGGAGACGGCCGACGCGGGGATGCAGGAGTCGCCGCGGCACCAGCCGTAGGAGCGGCGCTCCCAGCCGAGCACGGGCGCCTCCAGCGGCGCGAGCAGGCGCCGCTCGCCGGCTCCGTCGGGGCCCGCCGGCTCCGGCTCGGCGTCCAGCACGCCCGCGCCCTGCTCGGTAAGGACCGTGTAGCGCATACCGCCTCCCGTTTCACGATCGATTGGATAGTGCAACTCTCTAATATTGGAGAGTAGTACTATCCAATGGAGTAGGCAAGAGGGAGCGAAGCGGATGCGGATCTCGGAGCTGAGCAGGCGCAGCGGCGTACCCGTGGCGACGATCAAGTACTACCTGCGCGAGAACCTGCTGCCCCGGGGCGAGGCGGTCTCGGCGACCCAGTCGGACTACACCGAGGACCACCTCAAGCGCCTGCGGCTGGTGCGTGCGCTGGTGGAGGTGGCCGAGGTCCCGCTCGGCCGCATCCGCGCCGTGCTGGCCGCGGTCGACGACCCCGGACTGGAGCTGCACACGCTCCTCGGAATCGCCCAGTACGCCGTGACGCCGCAGTTCGAGGCTCCGGCCGACGACCCCCTGTGGCAGCGCGCCGAACGCCGCACCGACGAGCTGCTGGTGGAGCTGGGCTGGAAGGTCGACGCGGCCTCGCCGGCGCGCGGCGGCCTCGTCCGGGCGGTGGCGACGCTGGACCGGCTGGGCACTCCCCCGGCGCCGGAGATGCTGCGCGGCTACGCCGAAGCCGCGCACCGGGCGGCCGAATGGGACATCTCCTGCATCGACCCCGGGGCCGCGCGCGCGGACACCGTGCAGGAGGTGGTGGTGACGTCGGCGCTGATGGGCCAGGCGCTGACGGCACTGCGCCTGCTCGCCCAGGAGGACGAGTCGGCCCGCAGGTTCGGCTAGGCGCCGCCGCGCGGGCGGCGCGACCGCTCGCCCGTGCCGCGCACCAGGGCCCAAAGACGCCAGCGGCCTCCGCCCGCGGGCGGAGGCCGCTGCTCGCTGGTACCCCTGAGCGGATTCGAACCGCCGTTACCGCCTTGAGAGGGCGGCGTCCTAGGCCACTAGACGACAGGGGCGCCGGTGCGGGACCGAAGCCCCGCGGATGCGGACGAATCGCCCGCCGTTCGCAGTAAAAAAGCCCCCGCATGGCGGGAGCCTCTCCCTGCTGCGTACCCCCGAGCGGATTCGAACCGCCGTTACCGCCTTGAGAGGGCGGCGTCCTAGGCCACTAGACGACGGGGGCCTGGATCGCGTTCTGCGAGAGGACCGAACCTCGGTCCGTCACGGCTTCCGCTTCGCGGACGCCATGGCTGGGGTACCAGGACTCGAACCTAGACTAACTGAACCAGAATCAGTCGTGCTGCCGATTACACCATACCCCAGTGCTTTCGGCGGGCGGGGGTCCGTTCGCCGGTCCCGCTCCCCCTCGGCGCAGGCAATACTCTAGCGGACTTCCGGAGTGCTCGCGAACCGGTTGCCGAGCGGGCACCCGGAGGCGGATCGGGCCCTCCGAAGAGCCCGGCAGCGGCCCCGGGGCCCGCGGAAGGCGGGCGACCGCGCCGGCTCGGGTGCGGGCCCGCGCGCACCGCCGCCGCGGTCCGCGCGGGCCCGTGTGACCGCTGTCGCACCCACGCGGTGGCACCGACCGGGCCGCGCGCTACTCGACCGCCGCGGTGCCCTCGGCGGTGCTCTCGGGCACGGCGTCGGCGCCCGCCGGCGCCACACCCGCCTCCTCCGCCCGCAGGCGCTCCTGCGCCGCCTCGATGCGCAGCAGCGTGCGCTCGCGGCCGAGCAGCTCCAGCGACTCGAACAGGGGCAGTCCTACGGTGCGCCCGGTGACCGCGACCCGCACGGGGGCCTGCGCCTTGCCGAGCTTGAGGCCCAGGCCTCCCCCGGCCGCCTCCAGTTCGGCGCGCAGCGCCTCGGGCTCCCAGGCGAGCGCGGGGTCGGCCAGCCGCTCGCGGGCGGCGGCCAGCATGGGCCCGGCGGTCTCCGGCTTCATCGCCTTGGACCAGCTCTTGGGGTCGTCGACGGGCTCGTCGAGGAACAAAAAGTCGACGTTGGGCACGATCTCGCTCAGCACCGCCACCCGGCTCTGCGCCAGCGGAGCGACGGCGCGGAAGGCGTCCTCGTCGAAGTTCTCCTCCGGCCACGGCGCGACCTCGGGCGACAGCCACGGGCGGCAGCGCTCCGCGAACTCGCCGGCCTCCAGCGCACGGATGTACTCGCCGTTGAACGCGCGCAGCTTCTTCTCGTCGAAGAACGCGCCGGCGCTGTTGACCTCGCCGATCCGGAACAGCGGCTCCATCTCGGCCCACGGCATGATCTCCCGGTCGCCGCCGGGCGCCCAGCCCAGCAGCATCAGGTAGTTGACCATCGCCTCGGGCAGGAAGCCCTCCTCCTGGTAGGACTCCAGTGCCACCTTGTCGCGGCGCTTGGACAGCTTCTGCCGCTTCTCGTTCACGATCACCGGCAGATGCGCCCACACCGGCGGCGCCTGGTCCAGCGCCTGCCACAGCAGCTGCTGCTTGGGGGTGTTGGACAGGTGCTCCTCGCCGCGGATCACCGCGGTGATGCCCATCTCGACGTCGTCGACGACGTTGGCCAGCACGAACAGCGGCGAGCCGTCGGCTCGGGCGACGACGAAGTCCTCGATGGAGGCGTGGTCGAACTCGACCCGGCCGCGGATGGCGTCCTCCACCACGGTCGGCCCGCCCCCGGGCACCCGGAACCGCAGCGCGCGCCCCGGGCCGGGCTCCAGGCCGCGGTCGCGGCAGAAGCCGTCGTAGCCGAGGTTGGGGTTGTCGCGCCGGGCCTGCACCTGCTCGCGGGTGCAGTCGCAGTAGTAGGCGCGCCCCTGGCCGTAGAGCCGCTCGGCACTCTCGCGGTGCTTTCCGGCGTAGTCCGACTGGAAATAGGGCCCCTCGAAGTGCGGGTCGGACTCGCCGATGCCCAGCCAGGCCAGCGCCTGGATGATCCCCTCGGTCCACTCCGGCTTGTTGCGCGCGGCATCGGTGTCCTCGATGCGCAGCACGAACCGGCCCTCGTCCTGCTGCCGGGCCAGCGCCCAGTTGTACAGCGCAGAGCGCGCGCCGCCGACGTGGAACATGCCGGTCGGCGACGGCGCGAAGCGCACGCGAATCGGATTCTCAGTCACGCGCCCCAGCCTATCGGCGGGAGCGGTGCCCGACCGGCGCGACGCAGCAGGGCCCGGCGGCCGCCGGGCGGGCGCCCGCGTCAGCGGCGGCGGAGCCGGCCGCGCGGCGCCCGCGCGTTCACCGCGGCCGCCTCGGGGCGCATCAGAGGAACGCGACGTCGAAGCGCTCGCCCGGCCAGTCCGCATCGATCAGGGGGCGGCAGGAGATTTCCCGCGTCAGCAGTTTGTAGGTAAATTCGTCGGGTTCCATCCGGTAGACGAAGTACTCGAGGTAGTCGGTGACCACGATCCGCGTCGCCGGGTCGCTGTACTCCCAGAAGACGCGCCAACCGGAATCGCGGGCCACCTCCGCCCACAACTGCATTCGGTCGTGGTCGACGTGCTCGTCGCCCATTCTCTCGCCCAGCTTCACGGCGTAGCCGCCGTCGATGTCGACGCGCTTGTCCGTCCCGGCGAGGCGGGCGTCGTGGCTGCGTTCGTAGTGCAGCACACCCTCGGGAGGCAGGACGGTCAGCACTCCGTCCACGGTGAAGCCGCCGAGTTCCTCGACGAGCCTGCTGTACCCGGCGGGAAAACCGCCTGCGGGCCGCGTGCGCGGCTCGCGGTCCCGGACGGGGCCGTCCCTGCCTTCCACACCCAGAAGGGACACGATCCCTTTGACATAATCCACAGATCCACCCAAATCCGTTTCGTGAAGCGAGCCCTGGAGGATTCCGCCCGCCCCTCGCACGAATGCTGCACGCGTGGAGGGCCCGCGAATCCGTGGCGCCGACCGTCGGGGGATTCGGGGAAGCTACCCCGGAGGCGCCCGCCTGAACAAACCCACAAAACAGACAAAAGAACAGAAAACTCGCGAAAGCCCGGCGCCGCACCGCGCCCCGCGCGGCCGTGTGCTCGGCGGACTCCCGGTGGTGCGGATTCCGCGGGACGGCGGCCGGCGGATCGGCGGGGGCGCGGGCCCGGGCGAGTCTGTGCGTCGGCTGGGAGTCCGGGGCGCGGCGCCGGCCGGCCGCCCCGGGAGGCCCGGCGGCGCCGGGCGCCCTCCGGCCGCAGGCCCGTCAGTCGCGGGTGATGACGCGGTTGGTCAGGTCGCCGATGCGTTCGACCGCGACCGTCATCTCGGCGCCGACCTCGACCGGTCCGACCCCCGCCGGGGTTCCGGTCAGCAACACGTCGCCGGGCAGCAGCGTCATGAACGAGCTGACGTAGGAGATCACCGCGGGGATGTCGTGGATGAACTGCGAGGTGCGCCCGTCCTGGCGGACCTCGCCGTCGACGGTGGTGGTCACCCGCAGGTCGGCGGCCTCCTCGATGGTCAGGCCCGTCTCGATCCAGGGCCCGATCGGGCAGAAGGAGTCGAAGCCCTTGCCGCGGGTCCACTGCTTGTCGGACTTCTGCAGGTCGCGCGCCGTCACGTCGTTGGCGACGGTGTAGCCGAAGACGACCTCCTTGGCGCGCTCGCGCGGGACCTCGCGGCAGGGGCGGGAGATCACCACGGCGAGCTCGCCCTCGAAGTCCACGCGGTGGGAGATCGGCGGGTAGAACACCGGGTCCCCGGGGCCGGTCACCGCGGTCGAGGGCTTGAGGAAGACCACCGGCTCCTCGGTGCTCTCGCCGGTGATGTCGCTCATCTCGGCGACGTGGTCGGCGTAGTTCTTCCCGATGCACACGACCTTGCTGGGCAGCACCGGCGACAGCAGCCGCACGTCCTCGATCTTGGCGCGCTCGCCGGTGAGCTGGATCTGGCCCATCAGCGGATGCCCGCTGATGCGCGACACGTACTCCTGGCCGCCGTCCTCGTCGGTATCGATCAAGCCGTACCCGACATCGTCGCCCACGGAGAATCTTGCGATGCGCACGTCTGCTGCCTGCCTGTTCTCGCCGTTGTACCGTCTCGTCGTCCGCGAACCAGCCTACCCAGGCGCGGTGCCGCGGAGCGGCGGCGCGCGGATCGGTGAATTACGGGCGGCACGCGCTTTTCGGACACAATGGACGACGCGCGATTTCCTTGCCGTTTCTGCGATGCTAGGACCGATCCCGAAGGCGTTTCGCGCCTGCGGTTGCGGTCGTCCCACGCAGGCCCCGGGACCGCCTCGGCCCCGACTCCGAGCCGCAGAAAGGCCACCGCTTGTCGCATCCCTCGCCGCGCCCGTACCGCCGCGGCTCGCACCGCCGGCGGCGCTACGGTCTCGAACTCCTGCTGGGCCTGGTCGTGCTCGCCGCCGGCACCGGCCTGCTCATCCTCGACCAGCGCGCGCCGGAGCTGACCGGAGAGGAGGCCGGCGGCGTCGGCAGTGCCGGACCGGGACGGGACGGCGGCTCCGCATCGGCCTCGGCCGCGGCGCCGCAGGGCGCCGGTGGCCCCGGCTCGGGCGGATCCGCGGACTCCGGCGGCGGTGCCCGGGGAGACAGCGGCGCCTCCGGCGACGCGCAGCAGAACGGGCCTTCCGACGGCCCGTCGGCGGGCTCGGCCCCGCCGACGCCCCAGGGCGAGGGATCCGCCGAGCTGCCCGCCGTGATGAAGTCCGTGGAGGACGAGGTCACGAAGGCCGGCGGCGAACTGGAGGTCGTCCCCGGCCGAAGCGAGCCCGCGGGCGAGGGGCCCCGGATGCGCTACATCGTCGAGGTCGAGAAGGGCCTGCCCGGCAAGGCCGCCGACTTCGCCGCCGCCGTCGAGCAGATCCTCGCCGACGAACGCAGCTGGCGCGGCGAGGACGGCGTGTCGATGCAGCGGGTGGAGGGAGGCGACGCCGACTTCCGGGTCGCTCTGGCCGCGCCGGAGACCGTCGACCGGATGTGCGCGCCGCTGCAGACGATGGGCCGCGTCTCCTGCACCAACGGCGGCCGGGCGATCATCAACCAGAACCGGTGGGTCTCGGGCGTCGAGCACTTCGACGGCGACCTGCGCACCTACCGCATCTATGTGATCAACCACGAGGTCGGCCATGCGCTGGGCCGCGGGCACGTCTCCTGCCCGGGTAAGGGGGAGCCCGCGCCGGTCATGCAGCAGCAGACGTTCGGCCTGCAGGGCTGCGAGCCCAACGGGTGGGTGCAGGACTGATCCGGCCCGGACCGGCGGTCGCACGGCGGCCGGGCCGCGGTGTCAGTTCTGGGGGTAGCCCTGGCGGAGCAGGCCGTAGGCCATCGCGTCCTTCAGCGCGATCCAGGACGCGTCGATGACGTTCTCGCCCACGCCGACGGTCGTCCACTCGCCGCGGCCGTCGCCGAACGTCACCAGGATGCGCGTGACGGCGCCGGTGCCGGAGTTGCCCTCCAGGATGCGCACCTTGTAGTCGGTCAGCTCCAGACCCGCCAGCGCGGTGTAGACGCCCTCCATCGCGCTGCGCAGCGCACGGTCGAGGGCGTTGACCGGGCCGTTGCCCTCGGCGGTGGCGATCACCCGCTCACCCTTGACCTCGAGCTTGACGGTGGCCTCGCTGGACGCCCCCTGGCCGCCGCCCGCACCGCGCCGCTCGGCGATCACGCGCCAGGACTCGGTGTCGAAGTAGCGCACCGGGCTGCCCAGCTCCTCGCGCACCAGCAGCTCCAGCGACGCGTCGGCCGCCTCGAAGCTGTAGCCGCTCAGTTCCAGCTCCTTGACCCGGTCGACGAGCCGGCCCAGCAGCTCGCGGTCGCCGGAGAGGTCGAAGCCCAACTCCTTGGCCTTGAGCTCGATGGAGGCGCGCCCGGCCATGTCCGAGACCAGCATCCGCATGTCGTTGCCCACGAGGACGGGGTCGATGTGCTGGTAGAGGTCGGGGTCGACCTTGATCGCCGAGGCGTGCAGCCCGGCCTTGTGCGCGAACGCGGAGACCCCCACGTAGGGCTGGTGGGTGGCGGGCGAGATGTTCACGATCTCGGCGACGGCCTGGGAGACGCGCGTCATCCGGGGCAGGCAGCCTTCGGGGAGCACGTCGCGGCCCTGTTTGAGCGCGAGCGCCCCCACCACCGTGAACAGGTTGGCGTTGCCCACCCGCTCGCCGTACCCGTTGGCGGTGCACTGCACGTGGGTGGCGCCGGCGTCGACGGCGGCCAGCGTGTTGGCGACGGCGCAGCCGGTGTCGTCCTGGGCGTGGATGCCCAGCCGCGCGCCGGTGGCGGCGCCGACCTCGCCGACGATGCGGGTGACGTCGGCGGGCAGCATGCCCCCGTTGGTGTCGCAGAGTACGACGACGTCGGCGCCGGCACCGGCGGCGGCGCGCACGACGCTGAGCGCGTACTCGGGGTCGTGGACGTAGCCGTCGAAGAAGTGCTCGCAGTCGAGGAAGACGCGCCGGCCGTGCTCGCACAGGTGGGCGACGGTGTCGGCGATCATCGCGAGGTTCTCCTCGCCGGTGGTGCGCAGGGCGCGCTCGACGTGGCGGACGTCGCTCTTGGCCACCAGGGTGACGACCGGGGCCCCCGAGTCGCGCAGCGCGGCGACCTGCGGGTCGTCGGCAGCCCGCACGCCCGCCCGGCGGGTCGCGCCGAACGCGCTCAGCTGCGCGTGCTCCAGCGTGAGCTCCCGCGCGGCGCGCTGGAAGAACTCGGTGTCCTTGGGGTTCGCCCCCGGCCAGCCGCCCTCGATGAAGCGCACGCCGAACTCGTCGAGGAGCTTGGCGACGGCGAGCTTGTCGGCCACGGTCAGGTTGACGCCTTCGCGCTGCGCCCCGTCGCGCAGCGTCGTGTCGAAGACGTGGAAACTGTCGTCAGGCATGGGTGCGGACTCCCGGATGTGAGCTGTCGTGGTCGCGGCCCCGCCGGCAATAAAAAAGACCCCTCGTGGACACGAGAGGTCAGCGCGCTGGCGAGGTCCGTTTTCAGCCAGCGCGCCTCACGATAATGATCACCTGAGACGGCACGTCTATCAGTGTGCCACACGAGCGCGCCGCGGTCCGAATAATCGACACGTCCATCTCGGATGCCGAGACGCACCGCGTGGCGGCGATCCCGCGGCTGCCGCAGGGGCACGGGGCCGCAAGCGCGGCAGCCGCAGGACCGGCGGTGCTCAGTCGAAGGTGCGGACCCAGCCGTGGGTGTCGGGACGGGTGCCGTACTGCAGGGCGACCAGCTCCTCGCGCAGCCCCATGGTGACGGGCCCGGCGCCGCCGTCGCCGACGGTGAACTCGCCGTCGGTGCCCTTGACGTGGCCGACCGGGGTGACCACCGCCGCCGTGCCGCACGCGAAGACCTCGGTGAGCTCGCCGCTCCGGGCGGCCCGGCGCCACTCGTCGGTGGAGATGGCGCCCTCCTCCGTGGGGAAGCCGAGCTCGGGTGCCAGGGTCAGCAGCGAGTCGCGGGTGATTCCGGGCAGCAGGGTGCCGGTGAGCGCGGGAGTGAGCAGCCGCGCCTCGTCGCCCGAGCCGAAGACGAAGAACAGGTTCATCCCGCCCATCTCCTCGACCCAGCGGTGCTCCTTGGCGTCGAGCCAGACGACCTGGTCGCACCCCTGCTGCACCGCCTGGGACTGCGCGACGAAGCTGGAGGCGTAGTTGCCCGCGAACTTCGCCTCGCCGGTGCCGCCCGGCGCCGCCCGGGTGTAGTCCTCGCTCAGCCACACCGTGACCGGCTTGATCCCTCCGGAGAAGTAGGGCCCCGACGGCGAGGCGATGAGCACGAACCGGTAGCTGCGCGAGGGGTGGTTGACCCCCAGTCCGACATCGGTGGCGAACATGAAGGGGCGCAGGTACAGGCTGCTGTTGGGCTGGGTCGGGATCCACTCGGAGTCGTGGCGCAGCAGGGTCTCGATGGCGCCGAGGAACAGCTCCTCGGGGAGCTCGGGCATGGCCATGCGCCGTGCGCTGCGGTTGAGCCGCGCGGCGTTGGCCTCGGGCCGGAAGCAGGCGACCTCGCCCTCCGGGTGGCGGTAGGCCTTCAGGCCCTCGAAGATCTCCTGGGCGTAGTGCAGGGCCGCCGTCGCCGGGTCGAGCGTCAGCGGACCGTAGGGCTGCAGGCGGGGCTCGTACCAGCCCTTGCCCTCCGTGTAGTCGATGGTGACCATGTGATCGGTGAACACGGTCCCGAACCCCGGATCGTCCAGCAGTTGCGCGCGCTCCTGCGGGGTCTTCCGCTGAGCCGACAGCTGGACGTCGAACGTCAACCCGCTTGTGGTGGTGCTGGTGTTCATGGGTGTCAGGTCCTCTCCGTACATCAGGGCGGCAGCGCTGCCGCCCCTTCGATTCCAGTGTGACGGAAACGACGCACCCGGGGCCATAGTCCTCCACAGGCCGCGGACCGGCCGCGTCCGGCGCCTGCGGGCGCGGACGCACGGGCCGGGGACGGCGGCGGGAACAGCGCAACGGGCGCGCCGACTGATCGGCACGCCCGTTGCGGGCGGGGCCGCGGAGCCTCCGGCGGCCCGGCCGTGCCGATCGTCGAATCAGCAGGGCCGGGACGCGGCGCGCTCAGCCCTGCCCGGCTACTCGCTTGGCGATCTCGTCGCCGATGGCGGAGGTGGTGCGCTCGTCGGCGCCCAGTTCGGCGCGCGCGCGCAGGTCCTCGGACACGGCCCGCTCGACCCGGCTCGCGGCGGCGTCCAGGCCGAGGTGGTCGAGCATGATCGCCGTCGACAGCAGAGTGGCGGTGGGGTCGGCCTTGCCCTGGCCGGCGATGTCGGGCGCCGACCCGTGAACGGGCTCGAACATGCTCGGGAAGTCGTTCTCGGGGTTGATGTTGCCGCTGGCGGCCAGCCCGATCCCGCCGGCGACGGCGGCGCCGAGGTCGGTGATGATGTCGCCGAACAGGTTGTCGGTGACCACGACGTCGAAGCGCTGCGGCTGGGACACGAAGAACATGGCGGCGGCGTCGACGTGCGAGTAGTCGACCGAGACCCCGGGGAACTCCGCGCCGACCTCGCGCACGACGCGCTGCCAGAGCTCGCCGGCGAAGGTCAGGACGTTGTCCTTGTGCACCAGGGTGAGCTGCTTGCGCGGGCGCTGGGCGGCCTTGGCGAACGCGTAGCGCACCACGCGCTCCACGCCCAGGCGGGTGTTCACGCTGTCCTGGGTCGCGATCTCGTCCGGCGTGCCCTTGCGCAGGACGCCGCCCATGCCGGCGTAGGGGCCCTCGGTGCCCTCGCGCACGACGAGGATGTCCATGTCCTCGGGGCGCACTCCCGCCAGGGGCGTGCCCACGCCGGGGTAGAGGCGCACCGGGCGCAGGTTGACGTAGTGCGAGAACGCGAAGCGCAGCCGCAGCAGCAGGCCGCGCTCCAGCACGCCGCTGGGCACGCTGGGGTCGCCCACGGCGCCCAGGAGGATGGCGTCGTGGCCGCGCAGCTCCTCCTCGACCGAGTCCGGGAGCGTCTCGCCGGTCGCGTGCCACCGGCTCGCGCCGAGCTCGTACTCGGTGGTCTCGAAGGAGATCCCGTGCCCGGAAGCGGCGGCGTCGAGGACCTTGAGTCCTTCGGCCACCACCTCGGGGCCGATCCCGTCTCCGGGGATGACGGCCAACTTCACGGTCCGCGCAGCCATTAGCAGCCCAGCCTCTACTCAGCTATCGGTCTTCGCCACCGGTCTCGGCGCGGGCGCCCGCGGTCCGCGCGGGCCGGCGCCGCTCACATGCTGAGACCGGGGAAACGGTCAGTGAGACAAGACTAGCGTCCCGCGGCGCCCCCGTTGTCGCGGCGGTCCAGCGCGACCTGGACCGCCTCGGTCGCTTCGGCGGTTTCGGCGGGTGCGGAGGTGGTGTCGTACACGGCGGTCCTTACGATTCCGGCGCAGCCCCTGCGGGCGGCGCGGCGGTTCCTGGATGCGGCGTGGGACCGGGCGGATCCGCGGGCGCCGCCGGTGAAGGCGGAGCCGCGGCGCGGCGGGGTCGCTGGAATCGGGTGGAGCGGCGCCGGCCCGGACCGGTGGCCGGCCGCGCTTGCGAGGGCGCGGGCGGCAAGCGCATCTCACCGGCAAGGATGGTGCCGGGCGGCCGCGGACCCCGGTGTGCCGGGCGGGCCGTGCGCGAGGCGGGGACAGGGCCGCCAGTAGGCGCCGCTGTCCGCCGATCTTCTCGGACGACAGACTATCGGACGTCCGAATAAATCACCAGCCCGGCCTCTTCGGCGCAACCGGTGCGCAACACGCTGAGGGCCGTCCGCGACCGGCGCGGACGGCCCTCAGCGCATGTGCGGAGCCCGGGAGGGGCGCCGCGGAGGCTGCCGGTGCTCCGGCTAGTCCTCCAGGTCGACCTGGCGGGTCTGGGAGGCGGTGATCCCGGTGGAGATCTCCTCCAGGGTGTCGTCGGGGATCGCGGAGTCGACGGTCAGCGTGATCAGCGCCGTGCCGCCCTCGGTGTCCCGGCTGACCTGCATGCCGGCGATGTTGATCCCGGCCTCGCCCAGCAGCGCGCCGACCTTGCCGACGATGCCGGGGCGGTCGTGGTACGACAGGAACGCCATGTGCGCGCTGACCGCGATCTCCATGGTGTAGCCGTTGATCTCCACCAGCTTCTCGTGGTGGCGCGGCCCCGACAGCGTGCCCGATACCGACACCCGCTGGCCGTCGGGCAGCATGCCGCGCACGGTGATCAGGTTGCGCCAGTCGGAGTGGTCGTCGCTGGTGACCAGGTTGACCTCGACGCCGCGCTCCTTGGCGAGCAGCGGCGCGTTGACGAAGGTCACCGCCTCCTCGACGACGTCGCCGAAGACGCCCTTGAGCGCCGCCAGCTCCAGCACCTTGACGTCGTAGGCGGCGATCTCACCGCGCACCTCGATGTCGATGCGGTCGGCCACGCCCCGGGCCAGCGCGGTGAAGATCCGGCCGAGCTTCTCGGTCAGCGGCAGCCCCGGCTTGACGTCCTCGGCGACCGCGCCGCCCTGCACGTTGACCGCGTCGGGCACGAACTCGCCGGAGAGGGCCAGCTTCACCGAGCGCGCCACCTGCGTGCCGGCCTTCTCCTGGGC
Source organism: Streptomonospora arabica (assembly GCF_039531585.1). Lineage (NCBI taxonomy): Bacteria > Bacillati > Actinomycetota > Actinomycetes > Streptosporangiales > Nocardiopsidaceae > Streptomonospora > Streptomonospora arabica. The sequence goes on from NZ_BAAAQI010000007.1 coordinate 244,416, forward strand.
CTCCTCGGTGCTCGCGCCGAGGTGGGGGGCCACGACCACGCTCTCGAACTCGAACAGGGGGCTGTCGGTGCAGGGCTCGGAGGCCCACACGTCGATGCCCGCTCCGGCGACGCGCCCCTCCTTGAGGGCGCGGTAGAGCGCGGCCTCGTCGAGGATGCCGCCGCGCGCGGCATTGATGACGCGCACGCTCGGCTTCACCTTGGACAGCGCGTCGTCGCCGATGAGGCCGAGGGTGTCCTTGTTCTTGGGCAGGTGGATGCTGATGTAGTCGCTGCGCCGCAGCAGCTCGTCGAGGCTGACCATCTCAACGCCGATCTGGGCGGCGCGCGTGGGCTGCACGAAGGGGTCGTAGGCGATGATCTCGGTGCCGAAGGCCGCGAGCCGCTGGGCGACGAGCTGGCCGATCCGGCCCAGTCCGACGATGCCCACGGTCTTGTCGTAGAGCTCGACGCCGGTGTACTTGGAGCGCTTCCACTCGCCGTTGATCAGGGCGTTGTGGGCGGGCGCGGTGTTGCGGGAGGTGGCCAGCAGCAGGTTGATGGCCTGCTCGGCCGCGCTGATGATGTTGGATGTGGGGGCGTTGACGACGAGGACGCCGGCCTTGGTCGCCGCGTCGACGTCGACGTTGTCCAGCCCCACCCCGGCGCGCGCCACGACCTTGAGCCGGGGGGCGGCGGCCAGCGCCTCGGCGTCGACCTTGGTCGCGCTGCGGACGATCAGGGCGTCGACGTCGGCGAGGGCGGGCAGCAGCTCGGACCGGTCGGCGCCGTTTGCGTGGCGTACCTCGAAGTCGCCTTCCAGCAGCGCGAGACCGGCAGGGGAGAGTTCTTCCGCGACGAGAACGGAGGGCTTAGGCACAGCTTGCTTCCTTATTCGGGTTGCGGCGTGGCCGCGCGTTCGCGGCTGGTCCTTTCCCACATCGGTGGGGCTCGTTCGGTTGTGACGGCCACGAAAAGTCTAGTGCGCGGGTGGGTTTCGCTCGGGGCTGGGGGTCCCACAACACCGAACGGCAACGCTGTGGCCAGGGGATTCTCGACTCGTCGCACGCTCGGCCGCCGCCGGCGGCGGCCGATGAGCGCCCGGACCGGGCCACCGGATCCGCCGCACGCCCCCGCCCGACCCCCGACACACGCGGGCCGCCCCGCGCGGGCCCGCCCGTGCGGGGCGGGGGCGCGGGGCGGCCGGTCGAGGCAGCTCGGGCGGCGGACCGCCGGGGGCCTCAGCCCTGCAGCCAGCTCATCAGCGGGCGCAGCTCGGCGCCCACCTTCTCGATCGGCTCGCCCTGCTCGGCCTCGCGGCGCTTGAGGAAGTTGGGCCGGCCGGCGTCGAACTCGGCGACCATCTCGCGGGCGTAGGTGCCGTCCTGGATCTCCGAGAGAACGCGGCGCATCTCCTCGCGCGTCTGCTCGGTGACGATGCGCGGACCGCGGGTGTAGCCGCCGTACTCCGCGTTGTCGGAGACCGACCAGTTCATCTTGGAGATGCCGCCCTCGTACATGAGGTCGACGATCAGCTTGACCTCGTGCAGGCACTCGAAGTAGGCCACCTCGGGCTGGTAGCCGGCCTCGGTCAGGGTGGAGAACCCGGCCTTGATCAGCTCGGACAGTCCGCCGCAGAGCACGGTCTGCTCGCCGAAGAGGTCGGTCTCGGTCTCCTCGGTGAAGGTGGTCTTCAAGGCGCCGGCGCGGGTGCCGCCGATGCCCTTGGCGTAGGACAGGGCGAGCTCCCAGGCCGAGCCGGAGGCGTCCTGCTCCACCGCCACCAGCACCGGTACGCCGCGGCCCTCCTCGAACTGGCGGCGGACCAGGTGGCCCGGGCCCTTGGGGGCGATCATCGCGACGTCGACGTCGGCCGGGGGCTGGACCAGGCCGTAGCGGATGCTGAAGCCGTGGCCGAAGACCAGGGTGTCGCCGCTGTCGAGGTTGGGCGCGATCTCCTCGTTGTAGAGGTCGCGGTGGATGTGGTCGGGCACCAGCACCACGATCAGGTCGGCCTCGCGGGCGGCCTCGGCGGGGGTGACCACGCGCAGCCCGGCCTCCTCGGCCTTCTGCCGGCTCTTGGAGCCCTCGGCGAGGCCGATGCGCACGTCCACGCCGGAGTCCCGCAGCGACAGCGCGTGCGCATGCCCCTGGCTGCCGTAACCGATCACGGCGACGGTGCGCCCCTGGACGATGCTGAGGTCAGCGGCGTCGTCGTAGTACATCTCTGCTGCCACTTCGGCCTACTCCTTGCGTGTGTGAAAAGCGTGTCGGAACGGACTGGGCTGGCCGCCGCGCCAAGGGCCGCGCGGCGGGGCGGAACCTCGTCCGGCCGGCCGCGCCTTGTGGGCGCGGGCCGGACCGGGCTCACGCGCTGCGCTCTACCGCGCGCAGTGAGCGGTCGGTGATGGACCGGGGGCCGCGGCCCAGCGCGACCAGGCCCGATTTCACCAGTTCCTTGATGCCGAACGGTTCGAGGTTGCGCACCAGCGCGTCGAGCTTCTCGGGCTTTCCTGTCGCCTCGACCACCACGACGTCGGGTCCGACGTCGACGATGTTGGCGCGGAACAGCTCGGCCGTCTGGATGACGGCGGCGCGGCTGCCGGTGTCGGCCTTGACCTTGGCCAGCAGGAGCTCCCTGCGGACCGAGGCGTCGTTGTCCATCTCGACGATCTTGATGACGTTGACCAGCTTGTTGAGCTGCTTGGTCACCTGCTCCAAGGGGTGGCGGTCGCAGTTGACCACGATCGTCATGCGGGACAGGCCCTCGTATTCGGTGGTGCTGACGCTGAGCGAGTGGATGTTGAACCCGCGCCGCGAGAACAGCGCCGACGTCCGGGCGAGGATGCCGGGGGTGTCTTCCACGAGGACGGAAAGGGTGTGCTGGCTCATTGTGACGTCGTCGCCTCTTTCGTGAACCCGGTGGTGGTCCTCTAGTCCTCGTCGTCCCAGTCGGGCGCCATGTCGCGCGCGTACTGGATGTTGTCGTTGCTGATGCCGGGTCCGACCATCGGCCAGACCATGGCGTCGTGGTTGACGGAGAAGTCCACGACCACCGGCGCGTCGTCGACCGCCATCGCCTTCTCGATCGTGGCGTCGACGTCCTCGGCGCGTTCGCAGCGCAGCCCGACACAACCGTACGCCTCCGCCAGGCGCGGGAAGTCGGGCACGCGCACCTTGGCGTCGCGCGGCGCGGTCTGCAGGTCGGTGTTGGAGTAGCGCCCCTCGTAGAAGAGGGTCTGCCACTGGCGGACCATGCCGAGGTTGCCGTTGTTGACGACCGCGACCTTGATCGGGATGCCCTCGATCGCGGCGGTGGCCAGCTCCTGGTTGGTCATCTGGAAGCAGCCGTCGCCGTCGACGGCCCACACCGTGCGGGAGGGGTCGCCCACCTTGGCGCCGAGCGCGGCGGGCACGGAGAAGCCCATGGTGCCCAGGCCGCCGGAGTTGATGAAGGTTCCGGGTTTCTCGTAGCCGATGAACTGCGCGGCCCACATCTGGTGCTGGCCGACGCCGGCGACGTAGGCGGCGTCGGGACCGACGATCTCGCCGAGGCGCTGGATGACCTTCTGCGGAGACAGGGTGCCGTCGTCGGCGTCCTCGTAGCCGGTCGGGTAGACGTCGCGCAGCCGGTCCAGCTGGGCCCACCATGCGGCGTAGTCGCCCTGGCGGCCGGCCGACTGGTCGTTGCGCACCGCCACCACCAGGTCGGCGATGACCTCGCGGCAGTCGCCGACGATCGGCACGTCGGCGTGGCGGTTCTTGGAGATCTCGGCCGGGTCGATGTCGGCGTGGACGATCTTGGCGCCGGGCGCGAAGCTGTCGAGGCGCCCGGTGACGCGGTCGTCGAAGCGGGCGCCCAGCGCCACGATCAGGTCGGCCTTCTGCAGCGAGCCGACCGCCGCGACCGTGCCGTGCATCCCGGGCATGCCCAGGTTCTGCGGGTGGCTGTCGGGAAAGACGCCGCGCGCCATCAGCGTGGTCGTCACCGGCACCCCGGTCAGCTCGGCCAGGACGCGCAGCTCCTGGTGAGCGCCCGAGCGCAGCACGCCGCCGCCGACGTAGAACACGGGCCGGCGCGCCTCGGCGATCATCCGGGCGGCCTCGCGGACCTGCTTGCCGTGCGGCTTGGTGACGGGCCGGTAGCCGGGCATGTCCAGGCGCTGGGGCCAGGCGAACTCGGTGGCGGCCTGCAGCGCGTCCTTGGCGATGTCGACGAGGACGGGGCCGGGGCGCCCGGAGGAGGCGATGTGGAAGGCCTCGGCGATGGTGCGCGGGATGTCCTCGGCGTTCTTGACCAGGTAGTTGTGCTTGGTGATGGGCATGGTGATGCCGCAGATGTCGGCTTCCTGGAAGCCGTCGGTGCCGATCAGCGGGGTTGCCACCTGCCCGGTGATGGCGACCATGGGCACCGAGTCCATGTGGGCGTCGGTGAGGGGGGTCACGAGATTGGTGGCCCCGGGGCCGCTGGTGGCCATGCAGACACCGGGGCGGCCGGTGGCGTAGGCGTAGCCCTCGGCGGCGTGGCCCGCTCCCTGCTCGTGGCGCATCAGGATGTGCCGGACGCTCGCCGAGTCGTAGAGGGGATCGTAAGCGGGGAGGATCGCCCCGCCGGGGATCCCGAAAACCACGTCGGCACCGGCATGCTCCAGTGACCTGATGAGCGATTGCGCTCCGGTCATCCGCTCGGTCATCACAAGATCCTTCGGAGAGGGCTCGTCGTCGGGAGGTGCTTGAGCAACAAAAAACCCCCCACCGCGGGTGCGGTTGGAGGGAGCGCGCAGCGAGAGACCCGGTCAGCTGGCTGCGCGCCGACCAAGTACGAGAATGAGGAAGTTGCTCTGCACGGTCACAACAATGGCCGAGCGGGCGCGAGCCCGTCAACTGGAACGCGTATTTGTCTCACTATTTGAGACGCCAGGATCAGCATCCGGGTGCGACGCAGGTCACAGTACCGCCCGCGCGCAGCCGGAATCCAGCAGGAATCACCGGAATTGTCTCGGTATGCGCCGACCGCGGGCTTTCCCCGGGCATTCCACGGCGATTCCGCCCGCCGCCCGTTGTTTCCGGCTACGGGCGCGCGGAAGGGGCGGGCCGGTGCGCCTGCCGGGCCGCGCGCGGGCGCTCCCGCACGCGGCCCCACTGCCGGCGCGCCTACAGCGGTATCCCGGCCTCGCCGCCCACGAGGGCTTCCACGCCCTCGGCCACCATGGGCCGGGCCACCAGGAAGCCCTGGCCGTACCCGCAGCCCATCGACCGCAGCTGCTCCAACTGCTCGCTGCGCTCGATGCCCTCGGCCACCACCTGCACGCCCAGGTCCTGGCCGAGCCGGATGATGGTGTGGGTCAGCAGGGTCACGGTGCCGTCCGTGCCCAGGTCGCGGATGAACGAGGGGTCGACCTTGATGGTGTCCACCCGCAGCTCGCGCAGGTGCGCCAGCGACGCGTAGCCCATACCGAAGTCGTCGATGGCCAGGCGCACGCCCAGCCGCCGCAGCTGGGCCAGGCGCTCCACGGCCTCGCCCTGGTTCTCCAGCAGAACGTCCTCGTCGACCTCCATGGTCAGCACCTCGGCGGGCAGCCCGCTGTCGGCCAGCGCGCCGGCCACCGTCTCGACGAACCGGGGCGCCAGGATCTGCTTGACCGACAGGTTCACCGACAGCGCGATGTCCCACTCCGAGGCCCGCCAGATCGCGACCTTCTCGCAGGCCTCGCGCAGGATCCACTCCCCCAGCGGGATGATCAGCCCCGACTCCTCGGCCGGGCCGATGAAGCCCTCCGGCAGCACCCGCTCGTCGCCGTGCTGCCAGCGCACCAGCGCCTCGACCGCGGTCACCTGCGAGCTCTCCAGGTCCACGACCGGCTGGTACTCGAGCACGAACTCGCCGTTGGCCAGCGCCTGGCGCAGCTCGGTCTGCAGCTCCAGCCGGCCCACCACCTTGGCGTGCATGTGCGCCGCGTAGATCTCCAGGCGCCCCCCGCCGCCCAGCTCCTTCGCTCGCGCCAGGGCCATGTCGGCGTTGCGCAGCAGCTCGCCGCTCTCCATGCCCGTCTCCGCGAAGGCCAGCCCGGCGCTGGCCGAGAGCACGACCTCGCGGTCGGCCACCTGGAACGGCTCGGCGCTGATCGCCCGTACCAGCCGCTGGGCCAGGTCCACCACCTGCTGGGCGTTGGCGCTCTGCTCGATCAGGACAGCGAACTCGTCGCCGCCCCAGCGCGCCAGTGTGAACCCGGAGTCGGTGGTGCCGCGCAGCCGCCGGCCCGCCTGGGCGAGCAGGTAGTCGCCGAAGGTGTGCCCGGCGGAGTCGTTGACCGCGGTGAAGCCGTCGAGGTCCAGAAAGATCGCGGCGATCTCGCCGCTCGCCTGGCCGCGCTCGCGGCGCACCAGCACCTCGCGCGCGCGCTCCTCCAGGTAGGCGCGGTTGGGCAGGCCGGTGATCCCGTCGTGGAACGTGAGGTGGTTGACCTGCTCCTCCAGCGCCACCTGGGCGCTGACGTCGCGCGCGGTGACCAGCAGCCGGTCGGGCTCGCCGGGCTGCTCGTACAGCGAGGCGGTGGACTCGGTGTGGCGCCAGGTGCCGTCGGCCGCGCGCACCCGCAGGCGCAGGTGGATGCCCTCGCCGCCGCTGCGGTCGAACCGCGCCATCGCCTGCCGGACCCGCAGCATGTCCTCGGGGTGCACGATCGCGGTGACGGGCTCGGTGAGCAGGTCGTCGAGCCGGTAGCCGAACGCCTCGGCCGCCCCCGGGCTGACATAGAAGATGCGGGCGTCGAAGTCCAGGATGAGGATGACGTCGCCGCTGTTCTTGGCGAGCTCGTGGAAGTGCTGCTCGCGGGTGTGCACCATCCGCGACAGCGTCGCGTTCTCCTCCAGCAGCCCGCTCATCCGCACGAGCAGCACGATCACCGCCGAACCGGCCGCCAGCGGCAGCACCGGCGCCACCCCGTCGACCCGCAGACCGGCGAGGGTGAGCACCACGGCGGCGACGAACAGCGCGCCGCAGGCGGCGATCTCGGGGGCGAAGCGGTAGAGCCCGCGCCCGGTGATCCTGCGCGGGCGGGTGCCCGCGCGGTCGCGGATCAGCCACGGCAGGCTGCCCAGCAGGGCGAAGCCCAAAAAGCGCACGGGGTACTCGATCCCGCCCGCGGGCAGCGCCCCGGTCAGCCGGGTGACCGCGCCGATGAGGTCGGCGCCGCAGATGATCACGAACGCGCCGATGGCCAGCAGCACACCGCGCCGCGTGCTGTGCGGCGAGGTGAACACCAGCGGGGCCAGCAGGCACAGCACGACGATGTCGGCGACCGGATAGACCAGCGCGAACGCGAGGAACCCGCCGCCTTCGCCCAGCGCGCTGTACAGGGGCGCGAACAGCAGCAGCCACACCATGGAGAACAGCGCCGCCGCGCACACGTAGCTGTCGGTGACGTGCCGCATGACCGGACGGAACCCGCTCGGCAGCGGCGCGAAGCGGGTGAACCCGAGCACCAGGAGCGGCAGCGCCACCAGCGAGAACAGGTCGCCGAAGCTCAGCGAGACCGCGGCGTTGGTGCTGATCAGGCCGGTCACGGCGTAGACCAGGGCGCCGGCGCTCCAGGCGAGCGCGGCGAAGCCGAGCAGGCGCAGCGCCCCGGCGCCGTCGGCGCCCTCGGCGTTGGCCTCGCTGTCCGCGGCGGTGGCGGAGCGGCGGCGGGAGGCGTAGAGCAGCGACGCGGCGGCGGCCGCCGCGGCGACGGCGGGCGGCCACGACCCCAGCCATGCGGTCAGGGTGGTCTCGCCGACATCGACGAGCGAGCCCAGCGCGTAGACGAGCGCGAGGGCGACGATGGCTCCGAGCCAGATGCGCGAGTCGGCCTTCATCGCGACGCTTCCGAACGTGCGTCGAAGGCCGGGTGGGCGACGGGTCCCACCGAGGCGACCGTGATCATCACTGGTAGGGCGCGTCCCCTGCGGCCTCCGGGCCGCAGCGAAGGCACCCGCCTCCTTCCGGAATGCGTGCCCCGTACGGATCGTGCGGGCCGGTGCGGCCCTGCGGGGCGGATCTGGGGGATGGCCGGGGGCTGTGCGCCGCGGACCGCGGCACGCTCGCCCCGGTCCGGGGCCGCGCACGGTCGGCCACGGGGTCCCGCGGGCCGGGTGTGCGGGAATCGCGATCGCCGGGGCGGCGGGCGAAGCGGTCAACGAAGGGGTCCTCCTCCCGCACGACCGGCGAGCGGCGGCCGGGTCGCCCCTGTGGGGCGCGGCCGCGGCATCGGGACCGCGCCCCGGCTGTTCCGGGGCGTCGACGGCGGGCACCGGCGCTGCGGCCGGTCCCCCGCAGCGCCCGCTCCGCACCGTGGAGCGGCTCGGGGGCGCCGCCGGGCAGCCGTATCGCGTGGACGCATGCCGCCGGTTCCCGCCTGACCAGGCTAGTCACCCAAGGTCACGCTGAGATAGAGATGCAGCAGAGAGATGGCGACGGAGTGGTCACTGCGGGTGATGTGCCCATGGCAGCGCCGCCCGTGCCGCATACCGCGGTGAGACTCCCCGTGTGCAACGACTCCCCCGTTCCCCGCCGCCGCCACCGTGTACGGCCGAGCGGCGCCCCCGCGCCGCGTGTACCGCCCCGCGCCGCGCGACTCCGCCTGCTGTACACCGGGTCGCGCCGCTGCGGACTCTTCGCGCCGGACGGTATCGCGCTCCCGATGCGGACGCGACCCGCGCGCCGCGCAGAGCCCGGGCGTCCCGCTCCGGCCGCCGCGGGGGTCACCGGGCCCCGAGGCGCTCCAGGATCAGCTCGCGCGCCCGGCCGGCGTCGGCCTGCCCGCGGGTGGCCTTCATCACCGCGCCGACGAGGGCGCCGGCGGCGGCCACCTTGCCGCCGCGCACCTTGTCGGCGGCGTCGGGGTTGTCGGCGATGGCCCGGTCGACGGCCGCGCCCAGCGCGGAGTCGTCGCTGACGACCTTCAGGCCGCGCGCCTCGACCACCTCGTCGGGGCCGCCCTCGCCGGCCAGCACGCCCTCGACGACCTGGCGGGCCAGCTTGTTGGTGAGCGTGCCCTCCGACACCAGCGCGATCACGCGCGCCACCTGCTCGGGGGTGATCGCGAGCGCGGCCAGCTCCACCTCGGACTCGGTGGCGCGGCGCGACAGCTCGTTGAGCCACCACTTGCGGGCGTCGTCAGGAGAGGAGCCGGCCTCGACCGTGGCGGCGACGAGGTCGATCGCCTCGGCGTTGGCCAGGTCGCGCAGCTCCTCGTCGGAGAGGTTCCATTCGGCCTTGATGCGCGCGCGCCTGGCGGCGGGCAGCTCGGGCAGGCCGGCGCGCAGCCGCTCGACCCACTCGGCGCCGGGCGCGACGGGGACGAGGTCGGGGTCGGGGAAGTAGCGGTAGTCCTGCGCCTCCTCCTTGCTGCGGCCCGAGACGGAGCGGCCGGTGTTCTCCTGGAAGTGCCGGGTCTCCTGCACCACGCGCTCCCCCGCGCCGAGCACGCCGGCCTGGCGCTCGATCTCCGAGCGCACCGCGCGCTCCACCGAGCGCAGGGAGTTGACGTTCTTGGTCTCGCTGCGGGTGCCCCACTCGTCGGCGCCGCGCGGCATCAGCGAGACGTTGACGTCGCAGCGCAGCGACCCCTCCTCCATGCGCACGTCGGAGATGCCCAGGGACCGCACCAGGTCGCGCAGCTCGGTGACGTAGGCGCGGGCCACCTGCGGCGCGAGGTCGCCGGTGTGCTCGATGGGCTTGGTGACGATCTCCAGCAGGGGGATCCCGGCGCGGTTGTAGTCGACGATGGAGTACTCGGCGCCGTGGATGCGGCCGGTGGCGCCGCCGACGTGGGCGGTCTTGCCGGTGTCCTCCTCCATGTGCACCCGCTCGATCTCCACCCGGATCTCGCGCGGGCCCTCGGGCGTGTCGACGGTGACGTCGAGGTAGCCGTCGGTGCACAGGGGCTCGTCGTACTGGGAGATCTGGTAGTTCTTCGGCATGTCGGGGTAGTAGTAGTTCTTCCGCGCGAAGCGGCACCACGACGCCACCGAGCAGTTCAGCGCCAGGCCCAGCCGGATCGCGCTCTCGACCGCGGTCGCGTTGACCACGGGCAGCGAGCCGGGCAGCGCCAGGCACACCGGGCAGACCTGGGTGTTGGGGCCGGCGCCGAAGGCCGTGGCGCAGGAGCAGAACATCTTCGAGTCCGTGCCCAGCTCGACGTGGGTCTCCAGCCCGAGCACCGGCTCATAGGAGCGCATGGCGTCGTCGAAGGCCACGGGGGCCGGACCGTCACCGCTCGTGGCAGGGCTACTCGTTACCGCGCCAACCATCGCCGCAACCCGTTTCCTTATCCGAAGTCCGTATCCGAAGAGGCCCGGCCCCCCGCTGCGCAAGCGGCGGGGGGCCGTCCTGAGCCCGTCGCAGCGGTCCCGCGGGCGGAACCGGCGAGGGCGTGCCGCGCCCCGCTGGTCAGCGTGGGCCGCGGGCCGCCACTGCAGCCTACCGATGCCCGGCCCGCGGCGGGGACGGCGCCGGCCGCCGCCGCAGCGCCGCGGGCCGTCCCACCTGGGCGCGCGGCAGGGCGACTACTCGCCAGACCCGGTATGTCACAGCATGCGCACGATTCGACGTCACCTCGTGGCATACGCGCCGCCGCCGGGTGGCCGCGAGGTTAACCTGATGCTCCTGAGCAGGAGCGCCGGTCTTCCCGGCGCACGCCGTCCGCCCGCGCCCGCCCCGGTCCAGCACCGGCCCGCCCGCACCTCGGGGAGGCAAAGCGACCCATGTCCGGACTCATGCGGCGATGCCTCGCGGCGGCCGCCGCGGCGCTCGCCTTCGCCGGGGGCTCGGCGGTACCGGCCGCGGCCGAGGACCTCTCGCGCGTCGCTCCCGAAACGGAGCAGGGCGCCACGATCCGGCTGGCGGGCGGCGGCGCCGCCGAGACCGCGCTGTACCGGCTGATGGTGGGCGACGACGCCGCGGTCGAGGCGTACTGCGCCGACATCAGCACCAGCGTCGACCCGCAGGCCGCCTACGCCGAAGCCGCGTGGGAGGCCGGCGCCGCGCCGAACGCCGCACCCACCGCACCCGGCGCCGTGAGCTGGATCACCGCGCACTCCTACCCCCACGTCGGGCTGGATCGGCTGCGTGAGGCGAGCGGCGTGGCCGCGGCGAGCCGGGCGCAGGCGATCGCCGCGACCCAGGCGGCGGTCTGGCACCACACCAACGGCGTGGACCTCGAACGCGAGCGGCCCCAGGGCTCCGATCGGCTTCCGCCGACGGTGCGGCTCTACGACTACCTGCTGGAGGGCGCCCGCCGGGAGGCCGACTCCGATCCCGGTGCGACTCTGGAGCTGACACCCGACCGCGTGGAAGGCGCCGACCCGGCCGGACCGATCGGCCCGCTGACCGTGCACACCACCTCCCCGGGCCCGGTGCGCGTCTGGGTGAGCGGAACGCGGGAGGGGCGGCTCAGCGACGCCGAGGGCGATGCGGCCGAGCAGGTCGGCGACGGCGACGAGTTCTTCCTGCGGCTGCCCCCGGAGACCCCAGCGGGGGTGGCGACCGTCTACGCCGAGGTGACCGACGCGCGGGTGCGTCCCGGCCGGCTGTTCGTGGGCAAGGACGGGGTGCAGACCCAGCCCCTGGTGGTCGCCGACACGGCCGTGACCGGCGCGACCGCGTCGGTGAAGGTCGACTGGGTGGCCGAGGCCCCCTCCTCCGAGGCGCCGCCGCGGCCCGAGCCCTCGGCGTCCCAAGCCGCCGAGGCCGACGCCGCGGCGCCTCCCTCGCCGTCCTCCTCGGCCCTCTCGGCGGCGTCGCCGAGCGCGTCTTCCGCGGGCGTCGTCGTGGCCGAGGACCGCCGCCCCGACGACAACCTGGCGCACACCGGCACCTGGCTGGGCAGCCTCCTCATCCTCGGACTGGCGCTCGTGGCCGTCGGCGCCGCCGTGCTGTACCTGACCCGGCATCGCCGCTCGATGTGACGCGGGACGTCGTTTCAGGTGTGACTCCAGTTGTCCGAGTGGCCGCTTGCGGCCAGATGTTCTGCTGACGAGAGCGACCGGATTCCCGTGTTCCGACGGTTTCCGGGTGTACCGGGCACCCGACGCCGGGTGTGAACGCACAGCTCCGGCGCGGTCTACACCCGCATAAGACCCCCATCCACCCCCGAGGTTCCGGATAACGGACAGCACAGAACAGAACCCATAAATTCGGCGAAGGCGGTTGGAAGCCCGGAACCGGGTCGCTAGGATCTGGCGGTGCGGTAGACGAGAAATCGCCGTCGCGGCCCCCGCTACCGTGCTCGGCGATCCGAGCACCACGCCCCCCGGGGGCGTCTGATCAACCTTCGGTCGAGCACCGCACCAGCAGCCGGCGCCCCCACGCGCCCCTGGTCGGCCGAATTGCCGTTCGCACCCGAAACAGCGAACACTGCACTGTCCGGTTTCCCCTATTTCTCACCGGGACACGATTTGAGCGTAACGAGTCACCCCCTGCCCGCCACGCGCCGCAGTCGCGCGGTCACCAAGGTCGCCGCCACAGCGGCGGCCGCCACACTGGCCCTCGGCCTCGCCGCCGCCCCCGCCGCCGCTGAAGGCGCGACGGGCGAGTACGTCGGCAACGCCGAGACGGGCCACAAGGTCCACACGACCGACGGGAAGACGGTCGGCACCACGCTGTTCAACCTGAAGCTCGACGACGGCACGGTCCTGCGGACCTACTGCATCGACTTCGAGACCAACATCCGCGGCGGGGCCAAGTACGAAGAGGACGCCTGGGAGAACTACCCCGGCAAGGGCGATTTCACCTCGCCCGCCAAGGTCCACTGGGTGCTCCAGCACAGCTACCCCAAGGTCGACGTGGCCGCGCTGGCCGAGGCCAGCGGCGCCGCCGGGCTGGACCGGAAGGACGCCCTGAGCGGGACCCAGGCCGCCATCTGGCACTTCAGCAACGGCATCGAGCTCGGCGGCAAGAACGACGCCGAGACCAAGAAGCTCTACGACTACCTCGTCGAGAACGCCGTCGAGGAGCCGCAGAGCCAGGAGCCCGACACCTCGCTGAGCATCACCCCGGCCTCGGCCGAGGGCAAGGCCGGCGAGACCATCGGCGAGTTCCTGCTGGAGACCAGCGCCGACAGCGTGCCGGTGAAGCTCTCCGGCCCCGAGGGCGCGAAGCTGGTCGACCTGGGCAGCGGCGATGAGATCGCCGGCGAGGTCGCCAACGGCACGAAGTTCGGCGTGCAGATCCCCAAGGGGACCGCCGCCGGCGAGGCCGGCGTCTCCGCCTCCATCTCCACCAAGCTGCACATGGGCCGCCTGTTCAAGGGCGTCGACGACGACAAGCCGACCCAGACGCTGATCGCCGCGGAGTCCCAGGAGATCTCCACCGACGCCGGCGCCAAGGTCAGCTGGACCGAGGCCAGCGAGCCCACCCCGAGCCCGACGCCCAGCGACACGCCCAGCGAGACCCCGAGCGAAAGCCCGAGCCCCTCGCCGAGCGAGACGCCGGACACCAAGCCCACCCCGAGCGAGAGCCCTGAGGCCCCGGCCGAGGACGAGGACGACGAAGGCGGTCTGCCGGTCACCGGTGCCGCTCTGGGCGGCCTGGTCGCCGCCGCCGTCGCCGCTCTGGGAGCCGGTGCCGCGGTCATGTACCTGAGCCGCAAGCGCCGCAGCAGCTCGTCCATCAGCTAGCACCGCCTAGCACCGGCGAGCGCCGGACAGCGGGAGCGCCCGTCGCCGCGATCGAGCGGTGGCGGGCGCTTTCGCGTGTGCGGGGTCTTCGGGCCCGCCGGCGGTGGGGGCGGCCGCTCCGGTGCCGAGCCGCTGTGCGGCGGCACACGGGCCCGCAGCGCGCCTCGTGCCCGGACCCCGCCGCCGCGTCCGAGCCCGTACCCGGAGCCGGGTCCGCGCACAGGGGCCCGCGCACAGCGAAGGGCGCCCGGTCCCCGTCGGGATCCGGGCGCCCTTCGCCCCGCGCCTCGCGGGCGCGGCCTGCGCCGATGCGGACGCCGCGCGCGACCGGCGCTAGACCGCGTACGCGTTCTCGGACAGCAGCGGACCGCCCCGTCGTTCGGCGAGCGCGGCCTCGACCGCCGCACCCACCCGGTAGGTGCGGTCATCGGCCAGCGCCGGCGCCATGATCTGCAGGCCGACCGGCAGGCCGTCCTCCGGCGCCAGGCCGCACGGCACCGACAGCGCCGCGTTGCCCGCCAGGTTCGACGGGATGGTGCACAGGTCGGCCAGGTACATCGACATCGGGTCGCCGGTGCGCTCGCCGATGGGGAAGGCTGTGGTCGGCGTCGTGGGCGACACCAGCACGTCGACGTTCTCGAAGGCGGCGTCGAAGTCCCGCTTGACCAGCGTGCGCACCTGCTGAGCCGAGCCGTAGTAGGCGTCGTAGTAGCCACTGGAGAGCGCGTAGGTGCCCAGGATGATGCGCCGCTTGACCTCGGGGCCGAACCCCTCGGCGCGGGTCAGCGACATGACCTCCTCGGCGCTGCGGCCGCCGTCGTCGCCCACGCGCAGCCCGTAGCGCATGGCGTCGAAGCGGGCCAGGTTCGAGGAGCACTCGCTGGGCGCGATCAGGTAGTAGGCGGCCAGCGCGGCGTCGAAGCTCGGGCAGGAGACCTCGACCACCTTGGCGCCCAGGGACTCCAGCAGCTCCACGGACTCCTGGAAGCGCTGCTGGACGCCGGGCTGGTAGCCCTCGCCGCCGAGCTCGCGGACGACGCCGACGCGCAGGCCGGCGACGTCGGCGCGGCGCGCCGCCTCGACCACCGGCGGCACCGGCGCGTCCACCGAGGTGGAGTCGCGCGGGTCGTGGCCGGAGAAGGCCTCGTGCAGCAGTGCGGCGTCGAGCACGTTGCGCGCGATGGGGCCCGGGGTGTCCAGGGAGGAGGCGAAGGCGATCAGCCCGTAGCGGGACGAGCCGCCGTAGGTGGGCTTGGCGCCGACCAGGCCGCACACCGCCGCCGGCTGGCGGATGGAGCCGCCGGTGTCGGTGCCGGTGGCCAGCGGCGCCTCGAACGCGGCCACGGCCGCCGAGGAGCCACCCGACGAGCCCCCCGGGATGCGGTCGGGGTTCCAGGGGTTGCGGGTGGCGCCGAAGGCGGAGTTCTCCGTGGAGGAGCCCATGGCGAACTCGTCCATGTTGGTCTTGCCCAGGATCACCGTGCCCGCCCGGCGCAGCCGCGCGGTGACCGTGGCGTCGTAGGGCGGCCGCCAGTCGGCGAGGATCTTGGACGCCGCGGTGGTGGGCATGTCCTCGGTGGTGAAGACGTCCTTGTGGGCCACCGGGACGCCGGCGAGCGGCCCGGGGTCCTCGCCGGCCGCGATGCGCTCGTCGACGGCGCGGGCCTGGGCCAGCGCGGTCTCGCGGTCGAGGTGCAGGTAGGCGTGGATGTCGCCCTCGACCTCGGCGATGCGGTCGAGGTAGGCGCCGGCGGCCTCGACCGAGGTGGTCTCCCCGGCGCGGACCTTCTCGCCCAGTTCCGCGGCGCTGAGCCGCAGCAGGTCGGTGGCGCTCACTGGTCCTCCCCCAGGATCTGCGGGACGCGGAAGCGCTGGTCCTCCACCGCGGGCGCGCCCGCCAGCGCCTGGTCGGGCGTCAGCCCGGGGAGGGACTCGTCGGGGCGGTAGACGTTGGTGAGCGGCAGGGCGTGCGAGGTCGGCGGGATGTCGCCCTGGGCGACCTCCTGCACCTTGGCCACAGCCGAGATGATCTCGTCGAGCTGGGCGGCGAGCTGGTCCAGCTCGTCCTCGTGCAGCGCCAGCCGCGACAACCGGGCGAGGTGCGCGACCTCATCGCGGGTGATGGCGGACATGTAGGCAAACCGTTTCTTCGGCGGAATCGGACGTGCCCCCTCCGTTGAGCCGCCGGCGCGGGGCCGCGCACCGCGGGCCGGGCGGCGGGGCGGCTCGGTGGATCGGGACAGCTCAATCCTATTGCCGCACAGGCGGCGGCGGGCGCGCCCGTTCACAGGGCCGGTGCCGCCAGGCGGGGTCAGGCCGAGCGGCTGTGCTCCTCGCTGGCGCCGCGGCCCCTGTAGCCGGCCGGCGGCTGCTGGCCGCCGTGCTCGACCAGCCAGGGGATGACGGCCTCGGCCTGCAGCGGGGCGGCGAAGTAGCGGCCCTGGGCGGCGTAGCAGCCCATCGAGCGCATGTCGGCGGCCACCCCCTCGGACTCGACGCCTTCGGCGACGGCGCGCATGCCGAGCGTGCCGACCAGGTCCACCGCCGACTGCACGATCAGGTGGCCGTCCGGGTCGGCGAGGCTGCGCCGGACGAAGGACTCGTCGATCTTGATCTCCTCCACGGGCAGGCCGTTGAGCCGCGCGAGAGTGAAGTAGCCGGTGCCGAAGTCGTCCAGGGCCAGCGAGACCCCCAGGTCGGCCAGCGCCAGCATGGTGGGGGTGATCGCATCGGCCTCGGCGACCATGACCCGTTCGCTGATCTCCAGCCGCAGCGCCTGGGGCGCGACGCCGTGGCGGCGCAGCGCCGCGGCGAGGATGTCGGGCAGAGTGGGGTCGAGCAGCTCGCGCGCGGAGAGGTTGACCGCCACGGGCAGCCGGACGCCCGCCTCCCACCAGCGGGCGATCTGGGGCAGAGTGCGCTCCAGGACCTCGTGGGTGAAGCTGCGCATCAGGTAGGACTGCTCGACCAGCGGGACGAAGTCCTCGGGCGGCAGCACGCCGCGCTGCGGGTGGCGCCAGCGCACCAGCGCCTCCAGCCCGATGGCGCGGTGGTCGGCCAGGCCGACCTTGGGCTGGTAGTACATCAGCAGCTCGTCGTCGACCAGGGCGCGGCGCAGCTCGCCGAAGAGGCTGAGGCGGGCGGTAGAGTTGCGGTCCTTGTCGGGCTCGTAGAGCTCCACACCGGTCCGGCGCTCCTTGGCCACGTACATCGCGACGTCGGCGCGCTGCATGAGCAGCTCGAAGTCGGGGGCGTGGTTGGGGTAGAGCGCGATACCCACGCTTGCCTCCAGGTCGAAGTCCATGCCGTCCAGGCGCATGGGCTCGGCCAGGGATACGCGCAGCCGGGCGGCGACCTCGCGGGCGGAGGCGGCGTCGCGCACCTGCGGCAGCAGCACCGCGAACTCGTCGCCGCCGAGGCGGGCGACCAGGTCGCCAGGGCGCACGCTGTGGGTCAGCCGCCGCGCGACGGTCTGCAGCAGGCGGTCGCCGGTGGGGTGCCCCAGGGTGTCGTTGACCTCCTTGAAGCGGTCGAGGTCGAGCAGCAGCAGGCCCACGCGGCTCTTGCGCTGCTGGGCTTCGGCCAGCGCCTCCTGGGTGCGCAGGATCAGCAGCTTGCGGTTGGCCAGCCCGGTCAGCTCGTCGTGGTTGGCCTGGTGCTCGCGCTTCACCGACAGTGTGGCGCTGGTGTAGAGGGCGGCCAGGGGGAAGAAGAACAGCGGCACGAGCCAGATCTCGTGGGTCATGGCCACCGACACCAGCGGCGCGAGGCTGAGCAGGACGCCGTGGACGAACAGGCGCTGGCCGATGTCCTTGCGCAGGGTGGCGCCCAGCGGCGCGCGCTCGTGGATCGCGACGGCGGCGTCGACCAGCACCACGTTGCAGCCGAAGTAGACCGCGCCGGCGAGGGCGAGCCCGGCGAGGTCGGGACCCGTCACCGAGTGGGGCGGCTCGGAGCCGCGGGTGAGCAGCAGGGTCAGCACCAGGTCGGCGGCGCCGAAGCTGAGGATGTACTGGGCGATGTTGAAGGCGACGCGGTGCGGGGAGTGCCCGCGGGCGACCCCGGCGATGACCGAGGCCACGGCCTGCACGAGCCCGGCCACGGGCAGGCCCAGGGAGATCAGCAGCGCGAAGGAGAACGGCAGGGACGTGGGGGCGCCCTGGTCGGGCGACGTCCGCGGCGAGGCGATGGGGCGCAGCTCACCGATGATCACCATGCACAGCATCAGCCAGACCAGGGGCATGGCGCCCAGTTGCTGCAGTCGTTCGAGCCCGTAGAAGGAGAGCGCGACGCCCAGCACCGCGCCGCCCGCGACCGTGACGCCGGCGAGGTAGAGCCACAGCGGCGTCCCGGTCCGGGGGCCGATGTCCCGGGTGCTGGTGGGATCCAACATAGACGTCCTCAGGGGGATTCACGGTGCCCGGCGCCGAACTTGCTCCCCCCGCGGCGCCGGGGCTACGAAACCTGTCACGTTCTCCCGTTCCGGTCCCCCCATGACCGGTCCGGTCCTTGCGTCTGCAATGAGCAGCTACATCCGATCAGTTCCTTTTTCAGCTTACGACCCTTCATAACCAGGTGTCGCCGACCGGGAACTTTCGGTGAATCGGGCGCAAGCTGGGATGATCGCCTGATTCGTCCTGAAATGCTGCGAGAGGTAGCCTAATGATCGCGCATCGTAGACGCCACTGCCAGCACGGACACCGTCGACCGGGACTGACGACCGAATCCGCTGGAAACCGCGCTGAACACGCTCAATCCGTGTTCAGTCGGCGTTCTATGGCCGCATCCGGCCCTTTTTCGAGCAGCACGCGGAACCCGTCCTCGTCGAGGATCGGAACCCCGGCCTGTACCGCTTTGTCGTACTTGGTGCCCGGGCTGTCGCCCACCACGACGAACCCGGTCTTCTTGGACACCGAGCCGGTCACGCGACCGCCGCGGTCGGCGATGGCCTCCTTGGCCTCGTCGCGGCTGAAGCCGGTCAGCGACCCGGTGACGACCACGGTGGCGCCGTCCAGCAGGCGGGGCCCGCCGGCGCCCTCCTCCTCCATGACCACGCCGGCGGCGCGCCACTTGCGGACGATCTCGCGATGCCAGTCGACGTCGAACCACTCGCGCAGCGAGGCGACGATCGTGGGGCCGATCCCCTCGACGGCCGACAGCTCCTCCTCGGACGCCTCGGCGATCGCCTCGATCGAGCGGAAATGGCGGGCCAGGTCCTCGGCCGCGCGCGGGCCCACGTGGCGGATGGACAGCGCGACCAGCACCCGCCACAGCGGCCGCCGCTTGGCCTGCTCCAGCTCCTCGAAGAGCTTCTCGACGGTCTTCTTCGGCTCACCCTTCTGGTTGGCGAAGAAGGTGACGACCTTGGGCTCGCCGGTCTTGGGGTCGCGCTTGGGCTCGGTGGTGTCGGGGTCGAGCACCAGCGACTTGATGGGCAGCAGGTCGTCGACGGTGAGGTCGAACAGGTCGCCCTCGTCGCGCAGCGGCGGCGTCTCGGGCTCCAGCGGCTGGGTGAGGGCGGTGGCCGCCACATAGCCCAGCGCCTCGATGTCGAGGGCCTTTCGGCTGGCGATGTAGGCCAGGCGCTCGCGCCGCTGGCCCGGGCAGTCGCGCGTGTTGGGGCAGCGGAGGTCGACGTCGCCCTCCTTCTGCCGGCCCAGCGGGGTGCCGCACTCCGGGCACGTCTCGGGCATGGCGAACGCGGTCTCGGAGCCGTCGCGGCGGTCGGTCACGGGGCCCACGATCTCGGGGATGACGTCGCCGGCCTTGCGCAGGACCACGGTGTCGCCGATGAGCACGCCCTTGCGCTCGACCTCCTGGGCGTTGTGCAGGGTGGCGAGCTCGACCTCGGAGCCGGCCACCCGCACCGGCTCCATCACGCCGTAGGGGGTGACACGGCCGGTGCGCCCGACGTTGACCCTGATGTCCACGAGCCGGGTGGTGACCTCCTCCGGCGGGTACTTGT
This sequence comes from Streptomonospora arabica, assembly GCF_039531585.1. Classification (NCBI taxonomy): domain Bacteria; kingdom Bacillati; phylum Actinomycetota; class Actinomycetes; order Streptosporangiales; family Nocardiopsidaceae; genus Streptomonospora; species Streptomonospora arabica. Next base: position 264,018 of record NZ_BAAAQI010000007.1, read on the forward strand.
AGGCGATCGCCCAGCGGGGCGCGCGGCTGGTGGAGCCGAGCCGGCGCTGCAGCGAGACGTCGTCGACCTTGATGACCACGCCGTCGATCTCGTAGGAGGGCTCGTGGCGGTTCTCGGTGTAGTGGTCGATGTAGTCGCGGACCGCCTCGCGGGTGGTCAGCACCCGGTAGCGGTCGCTGACCGGCAGCCCCCACTCGCGCAGCAGGTCGTAGACGTGGGACTGGTGGGTGAACTCCACCCCGGTGTGGGCCCCGACGCCGTGCACGAGCATGTGCAGCGGGCGGGTGGCGGTGACGCGCGGGTCCTTCTGGCGCAGCGAGCCGGCGGCGCCGTTGCGCGGGTTGGCGAAGGGGGTCTTGCCCTCGTCGGCGAGCCGGGAGTTGAGCTTGTCAAACTCCTCGCCGGGCAGGAACACCTCGCCGCGGACCTCCAGCAGCTCCGGCGCCGGGCGCGCGGAGTCGTCGAGCCGCTCGGGGACGTCGGCGATGGTGCGGACGTTGAGGGTGATGTCCTCGCCCACGCGGCCGTCGCCGCGCGTGGCCGCGCGCACCAGGCGGCCGTTCTCGTAGACGAGGTCGACGGCCAGGCCGTCGATCTTGAGCTCGCACAGGTAGGCGTCGATGGGCGCCTCGGCCTCGACCCGGTGCACCCAGGCGTCGAGCTCCTCGGTGGAGAACGCGTTGTCGAGGCTCTGCATGCGCTCCAGGTGCTCGACCGGGGAGAAGTCGACGCTGACGGGTGCGCCGACCTTCTGCGTGGGCGAGTCCTGGGTGACGAGCGTGGGGTGGCGCTCCTCGATCCCGCTGAGCTCGCGCATGAGCGTGTCGTACTCGGCGTCTGAGACGATCGGCCTGCCCATGTAGTAGCGGTAGCTGTGGTCGTCCAGCTCCTGGCACAGTTGGGCGTGGCGCTCGCGCACCTCGGCGGGGACCCTGTCGTCAGCCGTAGGCTGTTGTGCGCTCACCCTCAGCCGTCCTTTCCGCAATCACCGGCGCCGCGGGTCCTCGCGCAGCACCCGGGCGGCCCGGCGGCAGGCGTCGAGCGCCGCGCGGGCGTGGTCGGGCGCGGCGCTCCCGAGCCCGCACGTGGGCGTGACGACCACGGCGCGGGCCAGCTGTTCGGGGGCGAGTCCGACGCGGCTCCACAGTTCACGTACAGGGTCGACGTTAGCGGCCGGGTCCGACACAACCCCGCCCGTACTCGCCACGACACCGGTAAAAAGACCGACTCCGGCCTCGACGGCGGTGCCGACGTCCTCGTCCAGCGCGCGTCCGATGAGCGTGGCGTCCAGGCTGACCGCGCGGGCACCCGACCGCCGCAGCAGGTCCAGCGGGACGCCGGCGGCGCAGCAGTGGGCGGCCGGCACCGCCTCCGCCGCGGCCAGGGCGGCGAACAGCTCGCGCAGCCGGGCCTCCACGGCGACGATGTCGGGGGCCGGCAGCCGCCCGTAACCGCTGGCGGTGGGCACGGCCCCCTGCAGCACCGCGGGCAGGGAGGGCTCGTCGACCTGCACCAGCAGCTCGGCACCGGGCACGCGCTTGCGCACCTCGGCGACGTGGGCCAGAACGCCCTCCAGATGCGAGGCCGCCAGGTCGGCGACGGCGCCGTGGTCGGCCAGCAGCTTCTCGCCCGAGCGCAGCTCGATGGCGGCGGCCAGCGTCCAGAGCCCGGCCACCTGGATCTTCAGCGCCCCCGACAGGCCCTGGGAGTGCTCCTCCAGCGCGTCCAGGTCGCGGGAGAGGAAGCCGCGCGCCCGCTCGGCGTCGCGGCCGGGACGCTGGGCCACGCGCCATCCCGCGGGCTGCACCTCCACCGGCAGGTCCACCAGCATCCCGGCCGATCGCCCGACGACGTCGGCGCCCGCGCCGCGCTCGGGCAGCTCCGGCAGGTGCGGCAGTTCGGGCAGTTCGCCGAGGACGGTGCGCACCGCCTCGTCGGGGTCGGTGCCGGGAAAGGAGCCGACTCCGGTGGAGCTCGCCTCCGGCCAGGGGTATCGCTGCTCAGTCACGACATCAAGGCTAGTCCAGACTCTGCGCGGGGATCGGCGGCCCGGGGCCCCGCCGCGGCCGCCGGGCCCGGTGCGGGCAGCGGGAACGGGGCGCGGTCGGCCCTCGCTGATCCCGAACCGCCGGCGGCTCCGGCGGAGGAGTCGACGCCCACCGGTCGGGGCGCCCGGTCATCGCCATCGCGGCGGGCGCCGGCAGGCGGCGCACGACGGACGCGTCGACGGGCCACGGCCGGCCCGAAGGCGACGCGGAACATGAGCACGGGAGCGGAGGCGTCGACGAACCGGGCGGGGGTGCAGCCGGGCGGCCCGCTGAGCCGCCCGTCCTCAAAGGCCGAGCGGTCAGGAGGAGCGGGAGTCCTCGGCGCGTTCGGGCTCCGCCTCTGCGGCGGACTCGGGAGCCGCCCGCACCTCGTCGGGGCGGTCGCCGCGCCGGCGCATGCGCCTGCGGCGCAGCAGGACCACCGCGGTGGCGGCGGCCGCGACGAGGACGCCGGCCGCCGCGGCCAGGGCGGGCGAGTGCAGGAAAAGGTCCCACCACACGGCGAGGACCGCGAGACCGCCGAGGCTGTAGATGGCCGCCCAGCCGGCGCAGCCGGGCAGCATGGCCGCGAGATAGCGCCAGTAGGACATGCGCATGGCGCCGGCGGAGAGGTGGATCGCCGACTGGATGCCCACAGTGGCGTAGGACACGGTGACCACGGGCGGACCGAAGCGGTTGATCAGGCGCTCCGCCCGGGCGAGACGCTCGCCGATGCGCTCGGCCATCCGGGAGCGGTGCAGGCCCGCGCCAACGCCGCGGCCGATCCAGTAGATGGTCTGCGTGCGCGCGAAGGCGATGGCGAAGAGTGCCGCGTAGACGATCCAGAAGGGTTGGCCGTCCAGGAACCCGTAGTCCATCGCACCCCCTCCGCACTGCCGCGCCGGGGCGGGACCGGCGCGCGAACTATGTTATGCCTAACCTAACCTCAGGGGACAGGGAGGCGCCGCGGATGCGAGGTTGCCCACCCGCTGCGGGCGAGGCGCGCCGCGCCGCCGCGGGCCGGGCCGGCACGGCCTAACCGGCGGCGACGGGTTCGCCGCTGCGGGCGGTCGCGGCGATGGTGCCCGAACCCAGCACCGTGTCGCCGTCGTAGAGGACCGCCGCCTGGCCGGCGGCCACGCCCGTTGCGGGCTCGTCGAGGCGGAGGAACAGCTCGCCGTCGCGCTGGACCGCTGTGCAGGAGTACACCTCGCCGTGGGCGCGCAGCTGCACGGTGCAGGCCGTGGGCTCGGCGAAGGGGGCGCCGCCGCTCCACACCGGGCGCTCGGCGGTGATCTCGTCGACGCGCAGCGACTCGCGCGGACCGACCGTCACGGTGTTGTCCACCGGCTCGATGGAGAGCACATAGCGGCGCTCGGCCGCGCCGCCCAGGTTGAGCCCCTTGCGCTGGCCGACGGTGTAGGTGTGCGCACCCTGATGCGTGCCCAGGACCTCGCCGGACTCGTCCTTGATCGGGCCCGGCCCGCCGTCCAGCCGCGTGTTCAAAAACCCGGCGGTGTCGCCGTCGGCGATGAAGCAGATGTCGTGGCTGTCGGGCTTGTCTGCCACCGCCAGCCCGCGGCGCTCGGCCTCGGCGCGGACCTCGTCCTTGGTGCAGTCGCCCAGCGGGAACATGGCGTGGGCCACCTGGTCGCGGTCGAGCACACCCAGCACGTAGGACTGGTCCTTGTCGGCGTCGACGCTGCGCCGCAGCCGGCCGCCGGCCTTGCGCACGTGGTGGCCGGTGCACACGGCGTCGAAGCCGAGCGCGACCGCGCGGTCCAGCACCGCCTCGAACTTGATCTTCTCGTTGCAGCGCAGGCACGGGTTGGGCGTGCGCCCCGCCGCGTACTCGGAGACGAAGTCCTGCACGACGTCGCGGTCGAACTCCTCGGCCATGTCCCAGACGTAGAACGGGATGCCGATGACGTCGGCGGCCCGCCGCGCGTCGCGGGAGTCCTCGGCCGTGCAGCAGCCGCGGGCGCCGGTGCGATAGGACTGGGGGTTCTTGGAAAGGGCCAGGTGCACGCCGGTGACGTCGTGGCCGGCCTCGGCGGCCCGGGCCGCGGCGACGGCGGAGTCGACGCCGCCGGACATGGCGGCCAGTACACGCAAAGTCATAGCGCCTTCCAGACTATGCGCACGCGCGGCCCCCTCTCGACCGGGTTTCGCACACGCCGCCGAACCCCCGCCCCCGCGGGGCGCCGCGCCCCGTGGTGTGGCGCGGCGGTCTCCCGGCTCTGCAAAAATCATGACCATGGCTCTGTTCCGTCGCCGCCGCTCAACGCAGTCCGACTCCGCCGTCGCCGTCGACGCGTTCTGGCGCCAGTGGCCCGAGTTCCGGGCTCCCCTGGCGGCTCTGGCCGAGAGCGGCACCCAACTGCCCCAGGACGTCGCCGACCGGCTGAAGGAGGCGGTCCGGCGCATCCACCCCGACGTGACGTGGCAGGTCGGCACGGCGCCCCGGGCGTCCGGCGGCGGGCCGGGCGACACGGGCGACCTGGATCTGGACGAGGACAGCGACCCCGGTCGGCTGCTGGAGCGCCTGGCGGCCCTCGACGACCCGCTGGCCTCCCTGGAGAACGCCGGCGACTACGCCCTGACACTCAGCGCGGGGTCCGACGACCAGGCGCGGGTGCTCACCGAGCGCTGGGCGCGGGCGGCGCCGCAGGAGCCGGGCTGGCGGTTCTTCCCCGCGTTCCCGCGCGACCACGACCGGCTGGGCAAGACCCTCGAATGGGAGGGCCACGAACTGGACCTGTCCCACTGCACCGTCGCGATGCGCGTCGACCAGCAGAGCAGCAGGATGGAGATCGGCGTCTACCACCCCGACTTCATGTTCCTGGCCGACGACCTCCGCGGCGGCGTGAGCGAGCGGGTGGTGCTGCTCGCGCTCGGCGAGGACGACTACGTGCGCTGGATCTCCAAGGTCGAGCCGCTGGTGGAGAAGCCGCTGGACCCGCTGCCGCCGGCGTCCATGCCGTCGGTGGTCGAGCAGCTGGCGAGCACCATGGGCAGCGGCGGCTGGGTGACCCTGCAGGGGCGGGTGCCGCTGCGCGGCATCATCGAGATCGCGGTGCGCCACCCGCTGCACCGCCGCGACTTCCCGGCGCTGACCCTGTACGTGCACGTCGCGCTGCCCTACACCAACAGCGACAGCGACCGGCTGCCGGCCGAGCCCTCCGCGACCGCGCTGGCGGAGTTCACCGAGGGCCTGCGCACCCTGCTGGGCGACAACGGCGCGCTGCTGGCGCAGCAGACCTCGGGCGGCCAGCGCCAGTTCTACTTCTACCTCGACCCCGACTCCGGCGTGCTGAGCGACTTCGAGCCCGCGGTGCGCGCGTGGACCGAGGGCCAGCCGACGCTGCAGAGCCGCCTCGACCCGGAGTGGCAGACCATCGACCAGCTGATGCGCCCGATCCGCCGCCAACTGGGCGGCTGACGGCCGCGGGCGGCCTGCCGGGGACCGGCCGGGGCGTGGCCGGCCTCAGGCCGCGCGGCGCTTGCGCCGGGCGGCGCGGGCGCGCTCCACGGCGGGGCCGATGGCCTCGCCCAACGCGTCGACGTCGGCGCGGGTCGAGCCCCGGCCCAGCGAGAACCGCAGAGAGCTGCGGGCGGTCTCGGGGTCGGCACCCATGGCCAGCAGCACGTGACTGGCCTGCGCCACGCCCGCAGAGCAGGCGGAGCCGGTCGAGCACGCGATGCCGCGGGCGTCCAGCAGCATCAGCAGCGCGTCGCCCTCGCAGCCGGGGAAGGACAGGTGGGCGTTGCCGGGCAGCCGGAGTTCGGGGTGCCCGTTCAGTTCGGCGTCGGGCACCCGCTCGCGCACGGCCGCGACCAGGTCGTCGCGCATCCGCGCGAGATCGCGCGCGTGCTCCTCGCGCTCGTCGACGGCGAGACGCAGTGCGGTGGCGAACCCGCGCAGCAGCGGGGTCATCAGCGTGCCCGAGCGGACCTCGCGCTCCTGGCCGCCGCCGTGCAGCACGGGCACCGGGTCGGTGCCGCGCGCCAGGAGCAGCGCTCCGGCGCCCGTGGGGCCGCCGAGCTTGTGCCCGGTGACGGTCAGCGCCGAGACGCCGCTGGCGGCGAAGTCGACCGGTTCGGCGCCCACCGCCTGCACGGCGTCGGTGTGGAAGGGGATGCCGTGCTCACGGGCGACGGCGGCCAGCTCGGACACCGGCTGCACGGTGCCGACCTCGTTGTTGGCCCACATGACCGACACGACGGCGACGTCGCCGGGGTTGCGGGCGATGGCGGCGCGGAGTCCCTCGGGCGAGACCCGGCCGAAGGAGTCGACGGGCAGCTCCTCGAAGACCGCGTTCTGCTGTTCGGCCAGCCAGTGCACGGGGTCGAGCACGGCGTGGTGCTCGACCGCGCTGGCGAGGATGCGCCGGCGGGCGGGGTCGGCCCGGTTGCGCGCCCAGAACAGCCCTTTGAGGGCGAGGTTGTCGGCCTCGGTGCCGCCGCCGGTGAAGACGACCTCGTTGGGGGTGCAGCCGAGGGAGTCGGCGACGCTTTCGCGGGCCTCCTCGACGGTGCGCCGGGCCCGGCGGCCGGCCCCGTGCAGGGACGAGGGGTTGCCGAGGAGGCCGAACTCCTCGGTCATGTCCGCGACGGCTTCGGGCCGGACGGCGGTCGTGGCGGCGTGATCCAGGTACACCATGGCGTTTCCAGGATACGGCGGTGCGGTCCCCCGCGGTCCCCCGGCCCCGCCGGCGGGCGCCGCCCCGCGCACGGGCGCGCGGCCCCGGCCGTGCCCGGACCGCGCGCGCTGCCGTGCCCTGCCGGCCCGGCGCCTACTTGCGCTTGTCGATCTCCTCGGTGAGCTGCGGCGCCACAGTGTGCAGGTCGCCGACCACACCGAAGTCCGCCAGCTCGAAGATCGGCGCCTCGGGGTCCTTGTTGACCGCGACGATGTTCTTCGAGGTCTGCATGCCGGCGCGGTGCTGGATCGCGCCGGAGATCCCCAGGGCCACATAGAGGTTGGGGCTGACCGTCTTTCCGGTCTGGCCCACCTGGAACTGGTTGGGGTACCAGCCGGAGTCGACCGCCGCGCGGGAGGCGCCCACGGCCGCGCCCAGCGAGTCGGCCAGCGCCTCGACCACCGAGAAGTCGTCGGAGCCCACACCGCGCCCGCCGGAGACCACGATGGCCGCCTCGGTCAGCTCGGGGCGCGCGCCCTTCTCCTGCACGACGCGCTCGACGACCTTGGCGCCGGTGGCGGCCTCGGAGAGCTCGACCTCGGCTTCCTCCAGCTCGGCGGCGCCCGGGGCGGGCTCGGCCGGAACCGAGTTGGGGCGCACCGCCACGACCGGAACGCCCGAGCGCACCCGGGCGTGGGTGATGGTCGCGCCGCCGAAGACGCTGTGCTCGGCGACCAGGTCGCCGGTGATGTCGACGACGTCGGTCAGCACGCCCGAGCCGAGCTTGACAGCGGTCCGCCCGGCGATCTCCTTGTTCTCGGGGGTGGCCGAGACGAGCACGGCCGCGGCCGACTTCTCGCCGGCCAGCTTCGCCAGCAGCTCGGCCTTGGGCGCGACCACGTAGTCGTTCAGCTCGGCCGCGGCCGTGTAGACCTTCTCCGCGCCGAACTCGGCCAGCTTCGCCTTGCCCGACTCGGCGCCGCCGCCGACCCACACGGCCGCGGGCTCGCCGATGCGGCGGGCGGCGGTCAGCAGCTCGGTGGTGACCTTCTTGACCTCTCCGTCGACGTGGTCGACGAGGACGAGGACCTCAGCCATCTGTCAATCCTTCCTTCGTCTCCGCCGGACCTATACGAACTTCTTCTCGGCGAGGAACTCCGCGGCCTTGGCGCCGCCGTCGCCCTCGTCCTTGACGACGGTGCCGGCGGCCCGGGGCGGGGCCGGCGCGAAGTCGGTGGTCTCGGTGCCGGCGTCGGCCACCCCGACCTGCGCGGTGTCGATGCCGGCGTCGGCGGTCGAAAGCTTCTCCACCGGCTTCTTCTTCGCCTGCATGATCAGCTTGAACGAGGGGTACCGCGGCTCGTTGATCTTCTCGATCACGGAGACGACCGCGGGCAGCTGCGCCTCGACGACGTCGTAGCCGTAGTCGGTGGCGCGCTGGATGCGGATGGCCGAGCCGTCGACGTCGACCTTGCCCGCGAGGGTGAGCTGCGGCAGGCCCAGGTACTCGGCCAAAGCCGCGCCGACCACGCCGGTGCGGGCGTCGGTGGACTCCGAGCCGAGCACCACGAGGTCGAACTCGACGGTGCCCAGCGCCTTGGACAGCGCGTAGGCCGTCTGCAGCGCGTCGGAGCCGTGCAGCGCGTCGTCCACGAGGTGGACGGCCTTGTCGGCGCCCATGGACAGCGCCTTGCGGATGGAGTCGGTGGCCTGGTCGGGTCCCATCGTCAAGACGGTGACCTCGCCGCCGTGCTTCTCCTTGAGGAGCAGCGCCTCTTCGATGGCGTACTCGTCGAGTTCATTGATGACGCCGTCGGACGCCGCGCGGTCCAGCGTGTTGTCGTCCGACGAGAGTTTGCGCTCGGTCGCCGTGTCCGGGACCTGCTTGACCAATACGACAATATTCATGGCCGGTGGCCGACCTCCCTGCACTCCCATGCGTCGCCCACTCGGACGGCGCGGGCGCTGGCGCGCCCGTGGCCCCTTACGGTGCCAGATGCACTGCTGCCATCGGGTGGCGGGGGCGTTCCCGTCACGCCTCCCGCCTGCGGTTTCCGCTCTGCCATCCCGATGTTACTGGCTAGTAGCCCCTGGGGCGAACGCGCCCCCGCCCGGACGGGCCGGGCAAGGGCGCCGAAGCGGTCGGCCCGGCTCGCGGACGCGGGCGGGCGGGGTCAGCCGCCGAAGAGCGCCCAGCCCGAAGGACCGTTGCCCATCAGCCACCACGACGGCGCCGCGCCGATCCCGTAGGAGCACACCAGCATCGCGAGCAGCACCGATACGACGATCACGCCCCAGTAGACGTAGGGGCTGCGGACGGTGACGGAGTCGATGGCCGAGCGCGCCTGGCGCACGGCGCCGCGTCCGTTGGGCCCCAGGAAGCTGAGCACCACGACGATGGCGAACGCGTAGGAGCCCACGAAGTTCGGCGTGTTGGTGCCGTCGCTGGTCAGCAGCGTGATCACGATGCCGACCACGATTCCGGCCAGCAGGTAGCCCAACCCGTAGAGCAGGTTGCGGCCGAGCGTGCGCAGCAGGGCCCAGGGCATGCTCAGCACGATGACCGCGTTGTCGGAGCTGCGCGGGCCGCGGGTCTGCAGGCGCCGCGCGTGCTCGCTCTTGACCGTCTCCAGCGCGCCGAGGACGCTCGCTGTGAGCAGTCCCACGATCAGGCCCAGGACCGGAACGGTCAGGCAGAGGCCGGCCAGGAACGCCAGCGCGGGGATGAGCAGCAGCCACGGCAGCGGGCGGGCGTCGTGCCCGCGGTCGTAGCCGCTGTCGTGGTCGTCCTCGCCGCTGGTGTCGATGTAGTCGCCGAGGCTGTCGCCGCCCGAGCGGCGGAACCTGTCGAAGAGCCCTCCGCGCTCCTCGGTCTCGCCGCGGTCCGCCCCGCGAGCGACGGGGCGCTCGTCGACCGGCGTGAGGATGTCGCGGAAGTCCTCGGGACGCAGCGTCGAGTTGAAGTACTGGGTGCTCGGGCCCGCCGCCGCGGAGTCGTCGGCCCCGTAGGTGCCGAGCATGCCGGCCTGCTGCGGTGAGGGGGCCTCGTCGGGGGCGCCGCCGACCCGGGTCCGGTCCGCGCCGCCCGCACCGGCGCGCATCGTCTGGTCGGCCCCGCCGACGCGTGTCTGGTCCGCACCGCCGGCATAGGTCTGGTCCGCACCGCCGACCCGGGTCTGGTCGGGGCCCGCGCCCATCGTGCTCCCGGCCGCGCCGGCCTCGGGTGCGGAGGTCCAGCCGCCCGGTGCCGCGCCCGCCGCGGCGGTGCCCGCTCCGGCGCCCGCGGCACCGGCGCCCGCGGCGCCCCGGCCGCCGCCGTCGTCCCCGCCGCCGCGGTCCGCGGAGGGTTCGCGGGTGGAGGCCTGCACCGTGTGATTGCCCGTCATCCCGCTGCTCACGTAGCTGGCGACGTCCTCGCTGAGCGGGAGGTCCAGGTTGAGCCGACCGGCCTGGGCGACCAGGCCGGCGGCCGTGGGGCGCGCGGACATGTCGCGCGAGACCGCCGCCTGCACCAGCGGCTGCAGCTGGGGGGGCATCCCGTCGAGGGTGATCTCGCCGTTGAGGATGCGGAAGAAGATGACCTCGAAGGAGCCGGAGCCGTAGGGCGCCGTACCGGTGGAGGCGAAGGCGACCGTGGCGCCCCAGGCGTGGATATCGGTGGCCGGTCCAAGGTCGGTGCCCTCGATGACCTCCGGCGAGAGATAGCTGGGCGTGCCGACGAACGTGCCGGTCTGGGTGAGCTTGGCGCCGTCGACCGCGTGGGCGATGCCGAAGTCGATGACGATCGGCTCGCCGTTGGAGATGATGACGTTGCCGGGCTTGAGGTCGCGGTGGATGACGTCGGCGGCGTGGATGTCGTCGATCGCCCGCGCCAGACCCGTCACGAAGCGGCTCAGCGCCCGGCCGCGCAGCGGGCCGTGGTCGGTGACCGTGGAGTCGAGCGTGGGGCCCGGGATGTACTCGGTGACGACCCAGGGGAGCTCGGCGTCGGTGTCGGCGTCGATGACCTCGGCGACGTTGGCGCTGTGCACCCGCCGCATGGTGGCCACCTCGCGTGCGAGCCGGGCGCGGGCGATGTGGTCGCCGGCGACCTCCGAGCGCAGCACCTTGATCGCGACGAGCTGGTCCTCACGGGGGTCGACGGCCTGGTAGACGACGCCCATGCCGCCCTGGCCGATCCGGCGGCGGATCCGGTAAGGGCCGACGCGTTCCGGCAGCTCCTCGCCCTCGGGGAAACCTGCCGACATTGCCATTACGAATTCATCCCCTCAACCTGGCACACCACGACATCTAGCCTATCCGCTGGAGATGGCCGGGCCGGAGGCCGCAAACCGCGGCCGACGGGCCTGTCCGCCACCGCTCACGCTGCACAGCGACCACGTCCTTCTGCACCGCGGCGGAACGGACCGGTCCGCGGGCGGCTCCCTGAGGCAAAACTAGCCGGGCCGCCGGGTCGCGGGAAGACCTCGGCGGCGACCGGCCCCGCGCGGGGCCCGCCGTCCAAGCGACCCCATGAGTATGACGCACGTTTCAGGGGTGTGGTTCCGCTCGCCGCGATGCGGGAGGGGCCCGGCACGGCGGTTCCGGCCGCGGCGCGGGTGCCCCGGAAGGGCTGCGGCGGACGCGGCGGCCGGAGCCGGGCCGCCGCGGCGGTGCGACCGGCGCGGGGCCCGGCCCGAAGGGAGGGGGCGGCCCGTTCAGTCGGTGCGCACGCCCAGGCCCGAGATCGCCTCGGCGCCGGGGAGCTCGGCGAGGTCGGCGCCGGGAAGCACGAGCTTGGAGGACCGCAGGCCGCTGCCCACGACCACGTGGCCGGCCTCCAGCACGGCCTGGTCGACCAGAATCGGCCACCCTTCCGGCAGCCCCACGGGGGTGATGCCGCCGTACTCCATGCCGGTCGCGGCGACCACCTCGCCCTGCGGCGCGAAGGAGGCCTTGCGCGCGCCCAGGTGGCGCCGGGCCGCGCCGTTGACGTCCGCGCGCGTGGTGGCCAGCACCATGCACGCGGCCATCCGCACCTGGCCCGCCCGCTTGGCGGCGATCACCACGCAGTTGGCCGAGGCCTCCAGCGGGATGTCGTAGGCGGCGGCGCACTCGGCGGTGTCGGCCAGCTCCGGGTCGATCGGCGCCGCCAGCACGCGCTCGGCCGGCGCCCAGCCTGCGAGCCGGGCGGCGACCGCCGACGCCGTCAGGTCGGTGCGCTCCAGGGCCGGTTCGGTCTTCAGTCCCCACATGGTCCCTCCGTCTCCCTCCGCGTCAGCGCGGCGCGCGTCAGCCGCCTCGCGCGCCCTGCCGTGTCCTCTCCTCCCGCGCGGCGCCCGCCCTCCTACGGCCGGCGGACGAGGCTGCGGCCGGCGCTCGCGCGGGGGTGTGTGCGAACCGGCCGGGTCAGCGGCCCGAGAAGCGCGCCTTACCGGGCCCCTCTTCGATGAAACTGCGCATCCCGGCCTTCTGGTCCTCGGTGGCGAACAACCCGGCGAAGTGCATGCGCTCGATCTCCAGCCCGGTGGCGAGGTCGGTCTCCAGTCCGCCGTCGATCGCCTGCTTGGCCGCGCGCAGCGCGAGCGCGGGGCCGCCGGCGTAGCTGGCGGCCATGGCCACGGCGTGGCCGTAGACGTCTGCCTCCGGCACCACCGCGTCGACCAGGCCGATGGACAGGGCCTCCTCGGCGGCGACGTGGCGCCCGGTGAAGATGAGGTCCTTGGCGCGGGCCGGGCCGATCAGCCGGGGGAGGCGCTGCGTGCCGCCCGCCCCGGGGATCACGCCGAGCCGGATCTCGGGCTGGCCCAGCCGGGCGTCCTCGGCGGCCACGCGGAAGTCGGCGCACAGCGCCAGCTCGCAGCCGCCGCCGAGCGCGAAACCGGTGATCGCGGCGATGACCGGCTTGGGGATGCGCGCGACGGCGGTCAGGGAGTCCTGCAGCACCCGTGAGTGGTCCGCCATCTCGGCGAAGCCCATCTCGGACATCTCCTTGACGTCCGCGCCGGCGGCGAAGACCCGCTCGCCGCCGTAGACGACCACGGCCCGCACGTCGTCGTCGGCGCTGACGCGCGCCGCGGCCGCGCCCAGCTCGCGCTGCACCCGCGCGTCGATCGCGTTCATCTTCGGCCGGTCCAGCCGGATCACGGCGACCGCCGGATGGCCTCCATCGCGCTCCACCCGGACGAACTCGCCAATGGCCTCGTCCACCGTCGTCACCAGGGCCCTTCTGCCGTCGACTACCCGCCTCGGCCCGGCGCCCCGGGCGCAGCCCGGCGTGGGCGCCCGACCGTCCGGCGCTCGCGCCTCAATACCTACCACTGCCCGGACCCGCCCCCCGCATCCGCCGGCACGCGCGGTGCCGCGCCCGCGGCGCGTGCGGTGGCGGCGGTGTCAGAAGCTCAGCGGTGTCCAGGTCCCGGCGGCGGCCGAGACGGCGTGGGCGGCGCCGAGCAGGGCGGCGGTCGCGGCGATGAGGGCCGTGTCCCGCCCGCGCCAGGTGCTCAGCCGGGCGTGGCTGCGCGGGCCGCCGGCGAACCCGCGCGCGTCCATCGCCATAGCGAGCAGGGTTCCGGTCCGGACCGAGCGCACGAGCAGGGCGAACGCCTTTCCCGCGAAGATCGCGGCCGCCCGCGCCGGGTTGCCTCCGGCGTCCAGGCCGCGGGCGCGGCGGGCACGGCCCAGCGTGCGCCACTGCTCGACCAGCAGCGGCACCAGACGCAGCGCGGCGAGCACGGCGATCGCCGGGCGCTCGGGCACCCGCAACCGCTGGACCAGCGAGTCGGCCATGTCGGTGGGGTCGCTGGTGATCGCGGCGAGCAGGCTCGGCAGGGAGATCGCCAGCAGGCGCACCGCCGCGCCGAGCGCCGCGACCGGCCCCTCCTCGCCGAAGACGAGGTTGACGAACCCGATCGAGGCCCCCATCAGCGCGAGGGGGATGCCCAGTGCGAGCAGCCGCGCCCGGTTCAGCCCGGCGAACGGCAGCAGCGCCAGGCCGCCGGCCAGCACGATCCCGGAGGTGACCGGGTCCACGACCGGGATCAGCCCTGCGGCGACGAGCCCGGCCGCCAGCATCTTGCCCGCGGGATCGGCCCGCGGCAGCCAGGCCCGCCGCGTGCGGGCGCGGGAGCGGGAGGCGGAAGCGCCGCCGTCGCGGTGGGGCTCCGGCGGTCCGGGCGCGGCGGCCCCCTCCGGCGGCCTTCCGCGGGGCTGCCGCCCGCGCGGCGCGCCGGGACCCGCGGTGCCGCGCTGACCCCGGCGGGCGGGCGCTCCCGCGGGGTCGGATTCCCGGGAGGTACCGGCGGTGCTCATCCGCGCCCCCTTCCGCTCCGCTTTCCCCGGCCTCGGCCCGGCGCCGCTCCTGCGCGTCCGCCGGCGGCCGCCGCCTCTCCCGGCCGGCTACCCGGGCCGCCGCCCGATCCACCGTCCGCCCGTTCGGGGCCCGCGCTCCGCTGCCCGCCGAGGACGGCGGCGCCGGCATCCGTCCGGGCGACGGGAGCCTGGGCGTACCCGCCGCTCAACCGGACCTCGACGTCGGCGAAGCGGTCCAGGAGCACCGAGTCGTGGGTGGCGGTGACGACCGCGCGACCGTCGGAGCGCAGCTCGGCCAGCAGTTCCACGAGCTCGGCCCAGGTGCGGGTGTCCTGCCCGAAGGTCGGCTCGTCCAGCAGCAGCACGTCCGGCGCGTGGGAGGCGCCCGAGCTCAGCGCCGTCGCCACCGACAGCCGCCGCTTCTCCCCGCCGGAGAGGGTGAAGGGGTGCACGTCGGCCAGGCCGGTCAGCCGCAGGCGCTCCAGCAGCTCGTCCACGCGCCGCTGCGTATCGCGGGGCCCCAGCCCGGCACGGCGGGGCGCGAAGGCGAGCTCGTCGCGGACGCGGCCGGTGACGAACTGGTCCTCGGCGTGCTGGAACACCGTACCCACGTGGCGGGCGAGGCGCCGGGCCGGCCACCTCGCCAGCGGACGGGTGCTGATCTCGGCCAGGCGCCCGCGGGGCGCGACCGTTCCGCCCCGGGGCGCGTCGAGCCCGGCCAGCAGGCCCAGCAGGGTGGACTTGCCCGCTCCGTTCGGTCCGGTCAGAGCGGTCGCGGTGCCCGCGTGCGCCGCGGCGCCGACGCCGTGCAGGACCTCGGCGCCCGGCTCGCCCGCCAGGCCGGCGCCGCCGGGGGCCCGCGCGGCGCAGTCCACCGCCTCGATCACCGCCGGTCCCGGCAGCGCGACCGGGCGCACGCGGGGGCGCGGCTCGCGTCCGGGCACCCATACGCCCTGTTCGGCCAGCGCGGCGCCCTGGTCGGCGAAGACGGCGGAAGGGGCACCGTCGGCGATCACGCCTCCGCCCGGTTCGACCACGACGACCCGGTCGACGAGGGCGGCCACCGCGTCCTGGGCGCCGTTTGCGTCGGAGGCGCCGACCACCTCGGCCACGCTGTGCTCGACGAGCACCATGGTCGCCTCGCTGCTGCGCAGCAGGTGCGCGAGCACGCGCCGGATCCGGGCGGCGCCGCCGCGGTCGAGGTTGGCCGTTGGCTCGTCGAGCAGCAGCAGGCGCGGCCGCATCGCCAGGGCCCCGGCCAGCACCAGGCGCTGCTTCTCCCCGCCGGACAGGGCCGCGGTGGGCCGGTCGGGACCGTAGCCGAAGCCGACCTCCTCCAGCGCGTCGCGGACCCGCGCCCAGATGTCCGCGCGCTCCAGACCGAGGTTCTCCGGGCCGAACGCGACGTCGTCGCCCGAGCGGGCCATGACCAGCTGCGTCTCGGGGTCCTGGCTGACGAGCGCGACCGAGCCGCGCGCGGCGTCGGCGCGGCCGCCGTCGACGAGCAGCCGCCCCTCATCGTCGCCGGAGATGGCGCCGGCGCTGCCGGTCAGCCCGGCCATCGCGTGCAGCAGCGTGCTCTTGCCCGCACCGGAGGCGCCGAGCAGCAGCACCCGCTCCCCCGGCTCCACGACGAGGTCGACGCCGCGCAGCGACCATCCGCTGCGGCCCGAGTGGCGCCACCCCCAGCCGGACAGCTCGACGCGGGCGCCGCCGCGGTCGGCCCTCATCCGCGCGCCGAGGGGAACGCGGAGAGCGCGCCGGCCCTGGCCAGGGCCGATGTGAGCAGCCGGGAGCCGGCGCCGCCGATGACGGCGGCGCTGATCACGACGAGAACGCCGTAGGTGAGCTGGAAGGACAGCGGCCAGGTGGGGTAGTAGCGGACGTTGTCCCACACGGCGGGCGCGATTCCGGCGGCCGCGCCGGCGAGCAGCGCGATCGGCATGCCCCAGCGGCGGTAGCGGCCGGCGGCGAAGACCAGCTCGGGCAGCAGGCCCTGGACGAAGCCCGCCAGGGCGACCTCGACGCCCCAGGGCGTGCCGAGCACCATGGACACGAACGCGGCAGCGGTGGAGGTCAGCACCGCGGCGCCGGGCTTGCGGACGATGAGCGCGCCCAGGACTCCGGGCACCAGCCACATGCCGTAGACGACCGCCTGGGCGGGCGGGAAGAACGCGAACAGCGGGGCGGAGACCTGCCACAGCAGGTTCCACGCCCAGAAGATCACGCCGACGGCCACACCCAGCACAGCGGGGACGACGATGTCGACCGTGCGGTAGCGCTGCCTCACCGTGGCACCGGCACCGGCGGCCGGCTCCGGGTTCGCGTTGCCGGTCGGCGGCTTCTGATCACTCACAGGACGTCCCTTCGCAGACGAAGCGAGGGAGACCCGGCCAAGAGCGCCGGCCGGAAACCGGGCGCCCGCGCATCGGGGCGCGCGGCCGCGCCGAACCGGCGGACGGGTTCACGACTCCCTGCGCTGGCATTACCCAGATCAGGTGTGTGAGGGTCTGCGGTCGCGGACCGCACTCTCAGCGCCCAAGCGCTCCCCTGTCGGTTTCGCCTCCATTATGGGGACCTACGCACACCGAAGGTCAAGGTGGCGCCGGATGCGCAGGTCGCAGGAGGTGATGCCACCCCACCCGGGCGGACGGCGGACGGCGGCATGCCTGCCGCGGCACCGGGACGGGTCGGGCAGCGGGCGCCGGGCGCGGCCGGCGCCGCGGCCCAGCGCGGTGCGGCGATCAGCCGGAACCGGCATGCGGACATGAACAGCGCGGACGACGTCGGCGGGGTATCCCGGAGCGCTCTGCGGGGCGACGCCGGCCACCGGCTCAGCAAGCTCGGCGAAACGGTGATCGCGATGATCGTGGCGGCCTTCGAGCCGCTGGGGCCGAACCCGCGCCACGTCACCGTGCTCGCCACGGCCGCCGCGATGGAACCGCCGTCTCACAGCGGGAGCCGGCCGGCGGCTGGGCATCGACCCCGACGCCATGGCGGGGACCGTCGACGACCTGGAGAGCAGCGGCCTCGCCGAGCGGCGGCGCGACCCCGACGGCCGCCGGCGCCACATCGTGGTGCTCGCGCCGCGCGGCGCGAGCTGCCGGCGGAGCGCGGCGAGGTGGTGGACCGGCTGGAGGACCGGCTCTTCGCCGGCCTCGACGAGCACGAGCGGGCGGCGCTGCACGGCATCGCCGGGCGCCTGCTCGTTGAGCACCCGCACCGGTCAAGCGGCGCTGAGGCACGCCGGCCTCACCGCAGGACCATTCCCTCCTTGACGGCCTCGGGCGGCTCGGGGGTCGCGACCAGCCCCATCTCGGCGCTGTCTGCGAGCAGGGAGTGGTGCGGCAGCACCCGCACGGTGAACCCGCAGCTCCCCGCGCGCCGCAGCGGCACCGAGCCGTGGTAGCACACCGTCCGCGAACCGGCGGCCTCAGCGGCGCCCTCGTCCGCCGACAGCTCGGCCAAGACCGGGTCGACCAGCGACTCCGAGTCGCTCACCCGCCCCACGGCCACCTCGACCCGCACGTCCTCGGGGGCCAGCCCGCCCAGTTCGACGCACGCGCGCACCCGCAGGTCGCCGCCGACCAGGGGCGGGCCTTCGCAGCCGGTCATCTCGACGTGCTCCACCCGCACATCCGGCCAGGCGCCGCGCACGCGCCGCTTCCACGCGGCCAGCTCGCCCGCGCCGCGCATGCCGCCCGCGGCCAGCGCGCGCGAGGAGTCGGCCGCGCCCTGGTAGAGCCGGGTCACGTACTCCTGCACCATGCGGGTGGCCAGCACCTTCGGGCCCAGCGAGACCAGCGTGTGCTTGACCATCTCCAGCCACCGCTTGGGCAGGCCGCGGTCGTCGAAGTCGTAGAACAGCGGCACCACCTGCTGCTCGACCAGGTCGTAGAGCGCAGCGGCCTCGATGGCGTCGCGCCGGTCGGGGTCCTCGACGCCGTCGGCGGTGGGGACGGCCCAGCCGTTGGAGCCGTCGTACCACTCCTCCCACCAGCCGTCGCGCACCGACAGGTTGAGTCCGCCGTTGAGGGCCGACTTCATGCCCGAGGTGCCGCAGGCCTCCAGTGGGCGCAGCGGGTTGTTCAGCCAGACGTCGCAGCCCTGCACCAGAGCCCGTGCCAGTGCCATGTCGTAGTCGGGCAGGAAGACGATCCGGTGCCGCACCCGGGGGTCGTCGGCGAAGCGCACGATCTCCTGGATAAGCCGCTTGCCGCCCTCGTCGGCCGGATGCGCCTTGCCCGCGACGACGATCTGCAGCGGCCGGTCCGGGTCCAGCAGCATCGAGGCGAGCCGCTCGCGGTCGCGCAGCATCAGGGTGAGCCGCTTGTAGGAGGGCACCCGGCGGGCGAAGCCGATCGTCAGCACCTCGGGGTCGAGCACGTCGTCGACCCAGCCCAGCTCGGCCTGGGAGGCGCCGCGCCGGCGCCAGGACGCGCGCAGGCGCTCGCGGACGTCGACGACGAGCCGTTCGCGCAGCGTGCGGCGCATCTCCCACAGCTCGGCCTCGGAGGCGCCGGCGAGCTTGCGCCAGCCTTCGGCGCTGGTGAACTCCCCAGCGTCGGGCACCATCCGGCGGGCGAGGTCCTGGGCCTCCTCGGCCACCCAGGTGCGCGCGTGCACGCCGTTGGTGACGGCGGTGATGGGCACCTCGGCGGTGTCGAACCCGGGCCACAGGCCCCGGAACATCTCACGGCTGACGGCGCCGTGCAGCCGGCTGACCCCGTTGACCCGCTGAGCCAGGCGCATGCCCATGACCGCCATGTTGAACACGTCGGGGTCGCCCTCGGCGTAGTCCTCGGCGCCCAGGCGCAGGACGTCGCCGGCGGCCAGCCCCGGTGTTGCGGAGTCGCCGGGGGCGAAGTGGCGGCCGACCAGCTCGCGGTCGAACCTGTCGATGCCGGCGGAGACGGGGGTGTGCGTGGTGAAGACCGTTCCGGCGCGCGCGGCCTCGACCGCCTCGTCGAAGGACAGCCCGCCGTCGACCAGCTCACGCGCGCGCTCCACGCCGAGGAACCCGGCGTGGCCCTCGTTCATGTGGAAGACCTCGGGCGCGGGGTGGCCGGTCGCCCGGCAGTAGGCCCGCACCGCGCGCACGCCGCCGACGCCCAGCAGCAGCTCCTGGCGCAGGCGGTGCTCCTTGCCGCCCCCGTAGAGGCGGTCGGTGACCGCTCGCAGGTCGGCGGGGTTGTCCTCGTGGGCGGCGTCGAGCAGCAGCAGCGGCACGCGCCCGGCCCTGGCCACCCACACGCGGGCGTTCAGCCGCTGCCCGCCGGGCAGGTCGAGCCCGACGCAGGCGGGGGCGCCGCCGCCGCCGCGCAGCTGGGTCAGCGGCAGCCCGCGCGGGTCGACCTCGGGGTAGTCCTCCAGTTGCCAGCCCTCGGGCGAGAGCGCCTGGCTGAAGTAGCCGTGCTGGTAGAGAAGCCCGACCCCGATCAGCGGGGCGCCGAGGTCGCTGGCGCTCTTGAGGTGGTCGCCGGCCAGGATGCCCAGCCCGCCGGAGTACTGGGGCAGCGCGGCGGTGAGGCCGTACTCGGCGGAGAAGTAGGCGACCGCGGCGGGGGCGTCGCGCTCGCGGGCGTAGTGCTGGTACCAGCGGTCGTCGCCGAGGTAGGCGGCCAGGTCGGAGTCGGCCGCGCCCAGCCGCGCGAGGAACCTCTCGTCGCGGGCCAGCTCGCCGAAGCGCTCGGCGGGGACCTCGCCGAGCATGCGGAACGGGTCGTGGCCGCAGCGCTCCCAGACGGCGGGGTCGACGGCCGCGAAGACCTCGCGTGTGGGCGCGTGCCAGGCCCAGCGCAGGTTGGCGGCGAGCCGCTCCAGCGCGGCCAGCTCGTCGGGGAGGGCGGTGCGGACGGTGAACCTGCGAATGGCCTTCACGGAGCGTGAGGCTACTCAATCGGCGGGCTCCGTGCGACCCGTCACCGGCGTTTTATGAAAAATCATGGATAACTCGGTGTTCCCATCCTGTAACCGGACCACGCATTATTTGGAAGTTTCACATAATGCGGGGTTCAAGTCACACAACCGGAAATTACGGACACCCGGCCTCACCACGCCCAATCGAACTTCCGTAACCGGTATGTGTAGGGCCGAAACCTCTGATGCGCCCGAGACTCATGCCTCACACGTGCACCTTTGCCCGATTTGCCGAACTCCCACCGGCCCCATCATCCCTGCAGGTCAGCAGAACACCAAAGCGGTGTGACGACAATCACAAAAATTAACCGCCTCGGGTTGTCGGCGCATCACGCGTTCCGGGCTGACGATAGACAGAGGAGCAGGCCCGGACCGAAATCACCGATGCCGATCGACTGGACATTCGGTGGTGTCGGGCTGCCCGAACACGGCTCAGGAGCGCCACACCGCCACAGGAACGAAACGTGGCGTCCGCGGCTCACGCGGGGTGGTTTACCCGGAGAATCCGACGAACCCGACCAAGCCTCGGGTATGACGACAATGATGGTGTACCTGTGATTGGACGCATTCCCATTCTCGACGTCTCGCCCGTCCTGGACTACGGCACCGCCAAGGCGGCCGCCGGCGAGACCGTTCCCGTCCGGGCCACGGTGATCCGCGAGGGCCACGGGGCCCTGGGCGCCGCCGTCGCCCTCTACGACCCGCGCGGCCGCAGGCACTCGCTGACCCCGATGCGCGAGCTCGCGCCCGGCACCGACCGCTACGGCGCCGACGTCACCGTCGGCCACGAGGGCCGGTGGAGCTTCAGCGTCGAGGCCTGGAGCGACCCCGTGGCCACGTGGCGCCGCGACGCCGCCGTGAAGATCCCTCTCGGCCAGGACGTCGAGCTGACGCTCGAAGAAGGCGCGCGCCTGTTCGACCGCGCCGCCCGGCGCGTGCCGCGCCGCCCCGGGCCCGCCCGCGTCGCCGCCGTCCTGCGCGACGGCTCCCTGGCTCCCGAGGAGCGCCTGGCCGCCGCCTCCGGCCCCGAGGCCGCCGAGCTGCTGGCCGCCGAGCCGCTGCGCGACCTCGTCACCCGCACCAGGCGCCGCCCCCTGCTCGTGCACCGCCGGCGCGCACTGGTCGGCTCCTGGTACGAGTTCTTCCCCCGGTCGGAGGGCGCGGTCATGGACGGCGGGGCCGGCGCCTGGCGGTCGGGCACCTTCGCCACGGCGGCCAAGCGGCTGCCGGCCATCGCCGACATGGGATTCGACGTCGTCTACCTGCCGCCGATCCACCCCGTCGGCCGCTCCTTCCGCAAGGGGCGCAACAACGCGCTCACGGCCGGCCCCGGCGATCCCGGCTCGGTCTGGGCGATCGGCTCCGAGGAGGGCGGCCACGACGCCGTCCACCCCGACCTCGGCACGCTCGCCGACTTCGAGGAGTTCGTCGCCGAGGCGGCCGAGCACGGCCTGGAGGTCGCGCTCGACCTGGCGCTGCAGTGCTCGCCCGACCATCCCTGGGTGCGCGAGCACCCCGAGTGGTTCACCCGCCGCGCCGACGGCTCGATCGCCTACGCCGAGAACCCGCCCAAGAAGTACCAGGACATCTACCCGCTGAACTTCGACGGCGACCCCGAGGGGCTCTACGCCGAGGTGCTGCGGATCGTGCGGTTCTGGATGGAGCGCGGGGTGCGCATCTTCCGCGTGGACAACCCGCACACCAAGCCGCTGGTCTTCTGGGAGCGGCTGCTGGGCGAGATCGCGGCCTCGGACCCCGACGTGGTCTTCCTGTCGGAGGCCTTCACGCGCCCCGCGATGATGGCGGCGCTGGCGCGCGCCGGGTTCCACCAGTCCTACACCTATTTCACGTGGCGCAATTCCAAGGAGGAGCTGGAGGACTATCTCACCGAGCTCTCCGCCGAGTCCTCGGCCTACATGCGCCCCAACCTCTTCACGAACACCCCCGACATCCTCTCGGCCTACCTGCAGCACGGCGGCCGCCCGGCCTTCGAGGTGCGGGCCGTGCTCGCCGCTCTGGGATCACCGGCGTGGGGCGTCTACTCCGGCTACGAGCTCTGCGAGAATACCCCGATAAAGCCCGGGAGCGAGGAATACCTCGACTCGGAGAAATACCAGCACCGCCCCCGCGACTGGGCGGCGGCGGAATCCGCTGGAAAAACCATCGCACCCCTGCTGCGCACGCTAAACTCACTCAGGCGCGAACATCCTGCATTGCAAGAACTGCGCAACCTGCGGTTCCACCATGTCGACCGGCCGGAGCTCATCTGCTTTTCCAAACGGCTGGCCGGGGCCGGCGAGAACGGACGCGACGACGTCGTCCTCGCCGTCGTGAACCTCGACCCGCACCACGCGCATGAGGCTACGGTGCGGCTCGACCTGCCCGCTCTGGGGTTCGGCCCCGACGCTCGGATAACGGTCGCCGACCAGATATCCGGTGATATCTACAGGTGGGGACAGGCGAACTATGTCCGCCTTGACCCGCGATTCCAGTCCGCACACATATTCACAGTCGGCCCCGCTGAATAAAGGTTCGCGCCAAAGGGCTCTGCCTACTGCAGGCGCTCCGCTCTTCGCGCACCGTCCATCGCAGCGGCAGGCGCTGGAAAGC
This sequence comes from Streptomonospora arabica, assembly GCF_039531585.1. Taxonomy (NCBI): domain Bacteria; kingdom Bacillati; phylum Actinomycetota; class Actinomycetes; order Streptosporangiales; family Nocardiopsidaceae; genus Streptomonospora; species Streptomonospora arabica. The sequence goes on from NZ_BAAAQI010000007.1 coordinate 286,507, forward strand.
CAACTCGTGGAGTAGCCTCGTGACCACACAAGAGCCGTTGCCAGGCACCAGTCACACGCCGTTCGCGGCCGTGCCCGATACCTTCACCCACGAGAAGCCCCGCGATCCCTACTGGTACAAGCACGCGGTCTTCTACGAGGTGCTCGTCCGCGGATTCCACGACTCCAACGGCGACGGCACCGGCGATCTGCGCGGCCTCATCGAGAAGCTCGACTACCTCGAATGGCTGGGCATCGACTGCGTCTGGCTGCTGCCCCTGTACGAGTCGCCGCTGCGCGACGGCGGCTACGACATCTCCGACTACATGAAGATCCTGCCGGAGTTCGGGCAGATCGCCGACTTCGTCGACCTGGTCGACCAGGCGCACCGCCGCGGCATCCGGGTCATCGCGGACCTGGTGATGAACCACACCAGCGACCAGCACCCGTGGTTCACCGCCTCGCGCGAGGACCCGGAGGGGCCCTACGGCGACTTCTACGTCTGGTCCGACAGCACCGAGCGCTACGGCGACGCCCGGATCATCTTCGTCGACACCGAGCAGTCCAACTGGTCCTACGACGAGATGCGCGGGCAGTACTACTGGCACCGGTTCTTCTCCCACCAGCCCGACCTCAACTTCGAGAACCCGGCGGTGCAGGAGGCGATCCTGGAGGTGCTGCGCTTCTGGCTGGACCTGGGCATCGACGGCTTCCGGCTGGACGCGGTGCCCTACCTCTACGAGCGCGAGGGCACCAACTGCGAGAACCTCAAGGAGACCCACGAGTTCCTCAAGCGCATCCGCTCCGAGGTCGACCGGATCTACCCCGACCGGGTGCTGCTGAGCGAGGCCAACCAGTGGCCCGCCGATGTCGTCGACTACTTCGGCGACTTCGAGGCCGGCGGCGACGAGTGCCACATGAACTTCCACTTCCCGCTGATGCCGCGGATGTTCATGGCGGTGCGCCGCGAGCAGCGCTACCCGATCTCGGAGATCCTCGCCCAGACCCCGCGCATCCCGCGCAACTGCCAGTGGGCGATCTTCCTGCGCAACCACGACGAACTGACGCTGGAGATGGTCACCGACGAAGAGCGCGACTACATGTACGCCGAGTACGCCAAGGACCCGCGGATGCGCGCCAACGTCGGTATCCGCCGGCGCCTGGCACCGCTGCTGGACAACGACAAGAACCAGATCGAGCTGTTCACCGCCCTGCTGATGTCGCTGCCCGGCTCGCCAGTGCTGTACTACGGCGACGAGATCGGCATGGGCGACAACATCTGGCTGGGCGACCGCGACGCGGTGCGCACCCCGATGCAGTGGACCTCCGACCGCAACGCCGGGTTCTCCCGCTGCGACCCGGCACGCCTGTACCTGCCCCTGATCATGGACCCGATCCACGGCTACCAGGCGCTCAACGTCGAGGCCCAGCGCGACGACCCGGGCTCGCTGCTGAACTGGACCCGCAAGATGATCCAGATCCGCAAGCGCCACCCGGTCTTCGGCACCGGCGACTTCACCGAGCTCTTCGCCAGCAACCCCAGCGTCCTCGCCTTCGTCCGCGAGTACGGCGACGACCGGATGCTGTGCGTCAACAACCTGTCGCGGTTCCCGCAGCCGGTCGAGCTCGACCTGCGCCGGTTCGAGAACGTCACGCCCATCGAGTGCATGGGCGGGGTGCGCTTCCCCGCTATCGGCGAACTGCCCTACCTGCTGACACTTCCGGGCCACGGCTTCTACTGGTTCCAGCTGCCGCCCGTCGAGGAGGCCGACGGCCCCGCCACCGAAGACCGCAACCGACAAACGCGAACGACTCCGCGGCCCGGGACGGCGACCGCGCGGCAGCGACAGGCGGCCGCGGCGAGCCGATCGGGCGCGCCGGCGGCCGAGAGGGCCGCCGCCGACGCCCCGGCCACCCCCGACCCCAGGCCGCGTCGATAAGCGGAAGAGGACTCATCACAGATGACCCAGCTTGAGGAGCTCCTGTCCGACTGGATCCCACGACAGCGGTGGTTCGCCGGAAAGGGGAAGCCGATCGAGACCGTCACGGTCCGAACGGAGCATCCGCTGGTCAGCGGCGACCCGGGACTGAGCGTCCTGGTCGTCGAGATCGGCCAGCGGGGCTCCGTATCCCGGTACCAGGTGCTCCTCGGGCTGCGCCCGGCGGGGACGCTGCGCGAGGAGCTGGCACACGCCGCCATCGGCGTGTGCCGCCTCGGCGGCGCGCCCCGCACCGTCTACGACGCCTCGCACGACCCCGAGCTGACCTCGCTGCTGCTGGACCGCCTCTCGGCCGCCGACGGCTGCGGAGCCGGCGCCCACCCGCCCGCCGAGGGAGGCGGTCCCCGGCCCCCGGTGCGGTTCCGGCGCCTGCCCGAGGCCGCCGTGAGCACCGGGCACCGCAGCCTGGTGCTCAAGGGCGAGCAGTCCAACACCTCCCTGGTCTACGGCGAGGACTACGTGCTCAAGTCCTTCCGCCGGCTGTGGCCCGGCCTCAACCCCGACCTGGAGCTGACCGCCGCCCTGGCCGAGTCGCCCTACGTGGCGCGCCCCTACGCCTGGATCGAGACCGACGTGAGCGACGGCGAGCGCTCGGTTCCCACCACCCTGGCGATGCTGCAGGAGTACATGCGCAGCGCCACCGACGGCTGGGTGCTGGCCGCGACCAGCGTCCGCGACCTCTACGCCAATCCCGGCCTCTCCCCCGCCGACGCCGGCGGCGACTTCGCCGGCGAGGCCGAGCGGCTGGGCGCGGCCACCGCGGCCGTGCACCGCGCGCTCGCCCGCGAGCTGCCCACGGACGTGCTCTCTCCCGGCGCGCTGCGCGAGCTCGCCGGGTCGATGCTGGGCCGGCTGCGCCGGGCCACCGCCGAGGTGCCCGAGCTGCAGCCCTACGGCGGCGTGCTGCGCGGTGCCTACGAGGCCCTGGCCCGGGTCGACGAGCCGCTGCCGATACAGCGGGTGCACGGCGACTACCACCTGGGCCAGGTGGTGCGCACCGACGCGGGGTGGGTGCTGCTGGACTTCGAGGGCGAGCCCGCCGCCCCGGTCGAGGAGCGCCGCCGCCCCTCCAGCCCGCTGCGCGACGTCGCCGGAATGCTGCGCTCGTTCGACTACGCCGCGCGCTACCAGCTCGTGGGCTCCTCCTCGGCGCCCGAGCTGGCGCCGACCGCGCGCGCCTGGGCCCAGCGCAACCGCGACGCCTTCAGCGCGGGCTACGCCTTCGGCGGCGGAGTCGACCCCGAGAAGCACCAGACCGTGCTGCGCGCCTTCGAATACGACAAAGCCGTCTACGAGGTGCTCTACGAGGCGCACAACCGCCCCTCGTGGCTGCGCATCCCGCTGGACTCCATCGCGGCGCTGGCCGCGTGAACCGACCGACCACCACGACGACCCCAGGATGGCCGCGATACCCATGAGCGTCTCCGCAGCGGAACTGACCGCAGAGATCGACCGGCTGACCGCCGGCCGCCACCACGACCCGCACAGCCTGCTCGGCGCGCACCCGGTCGCCGGAGGAACCGCCCTGCGCGCCCTGCGCCCCCTGGCGCGCACGGTGCACGCGGTGCTGAAGGACGGCCGCCGCGTCGAGCTGCCCCACCTCCACCAGGGCGTCTTCGCCGCCACGCTGCCCGGCGCCGAGCCGGGCGACTACCGGCTGGCCGTGGCCTACGACGACGGCCGCGGCGGAACCGTCGAGACCGTCGGCGACGACCCCTACCGCTATCTGCCCACGCTGGGCGAGCTGGACCTGCACCTGATCCGGGAGGGCCGCCACGAGGAGCTGTGGCGGGCCCTGGGTGCGCACGTGCGCACCTACCGCACACCCATGGGCGAGGTCGGCGGGGTCGGCTTCGCCGTGTGGGCCCCCGGCGCCCAGGCCGTGCGCGTGGTCGGCGACTTCAACCACTGGGACGGCACCGCACACCCCATGCGGTCGCTGGGCTCCAGCGGCGTGTGGGAGCTGTTCGTGCCCGGCATCGGCGACGGGGCGCTGTACAAGTTCCGCATCCTCGGCCGCGACGGCGTGTGGCGCGACAAGGCCGACCCCATGGCCTTCGCGGCCCAGCGCCCGCCCGAGACCGCGTCGGTCGTCTACACCTCCCGTTACCGCTGGCGCGACGACGCCTGGCTGTCGGAGCGCAAGACCCGCGAGTGGGACCGCCGGCCGATGAGCGTCTACGAGGTGCACCTGGGCTCGTGGCGGCCGGGGCTGTCCTACCTGGAACTGGCGACCCAGCTGGTGGCCCACGTCCGCGAGATGGGCTTCACCCACGTGGAGCTGCTGCCCGTGGCCGAGCACCCCTTCGGCGGCTCGTGGGGCTACCAGGTCACCTCCTACTACGCGCCGACGGCGCGCTTCGGCTCGCCCGACGACTTCCGCGCCCTCGTCGACGAGCTGCACAGAGCCGGCATCGGCGTCCTGGTGGACTGGGTGCCGGCGCACTTCCCCAAGGACGAGTGGGCGCTGGCGCGCTTCGACGGCTCGCCCACCTACGAGCACGCCGACCCGCGCCGGGGCGAGCACCCCGACTGGGACACGCTGATCTTCGACTACGGGCGCACCGAGGTGCGCAACTTCCTCGTCGCCAACGCCCTGTACTGGCTGGAGGAGTTCCACATCGACGGCCTGCGGGTGGACGCGGTCGCCTCGATGATCTACCTGGACTACTCGCGCGAGGGCGGCGACTGGGCGCCCAACGAGTTCGGCGGCCGGGAGAACCTGGACGCGCTGGAGTTCCTCAAGGAGCTCAACGCCACCGCCTACCGCCGCAACCCCGGCATCATCATGGCCGCCGAGGAGTCCACGGCCTGGCCGGGGGTCTCGCGCCCCGTCGACCACGGCGGCCTGGGGTTCGGCTTCAAGTGGAACATGGGCTGGATGCACGACACCCTGGAGTACGTCAAGCGCGACCCGATCCACCGGCAGTACCACCACAACGAGATCACGTTCTCGATGGTCTACGCCTACAGCGAGAACTACGTGCTGCCGCTGTCCCACGACGAGGTCGTGCACGGCAAGGGCTCCCTGCTGTACAAGATGCCCGGCGACGAGTGGCGCCGGTTCGCGGGGCTGCGCGGGCTGCTGGGGTTCATGTGGTCCCACCCCGGCAAGCAGCTGCTGTTCATGGGCGGCGAGATCGGCCACGGCGATGAGTGGTCACACGAGGCGGGCGTGCAGTGGTGGCTGCTCGACCACGCCTACCACCGCGGGGTGCGCGCGCTGGTCGCGGAGCTCAACCGCGTCTACCGCGACACCCCCGCCCTGTGGACGCTCGACACCGACCCGGCCGGCTTCACCTGGCTGGACGGCGGCGACGCGGCGGGCAACACGCTGTCCTACCTGCGCCACGGCGACGACGGGTCCGCGCTGGCGTGCGTGGTCAACTTCTCGACGGAGCCGCACACCGGCCGCCGGATCGGCCTTCCGCGCGCCGGGAGGTGGCGCGAGGTGCTCAACACCGACTCCCGCGACTTCGGCGGCAGCGGGGTGAGCGCCGCGGGCCGGTCGGGCACCGTGCGGGCCGAGGCGGTGGAGTGGAACGGCCAGCCGGCCTCGGCGAAGGTGACGGTCCCGCCGCTGGCCGCGGTCTGGCTGGCGCCGGCCTGATCCCGGCGGGACGCATCGGGCGCGGGCGGGGCGGTCCGGGGGCGCCCGCCCGCGCGCCCCGGCGCCGCTCAGTCGCGCTTGTAGTCGTCGGTGTTCATGGACTCGGCGATCTTGTCGTAGAGCGTCGAGTACCGGGTGTCGACCGACCACGCGTAGACCGCGATGTCGCTCTGCGGCAGGAACCACAGCCGCACCTCGAACGTGTCGCCGTTCTGGCAGGTGACCTCCCACACGCGGTGGTGGGACTTCAGGCCGTCGGCGTGCTGGGTCAGCCCCTGGGGGTTGTCGACGTCCACCTGCTCGGCGCCGGTGACGCCCGTGCCGCCCGACGCGGCGGTGCCCAGGCTGCGGCAGGACGCGGGGTCGGAGGCCCAGCCGTCAGGGTTGTTGTACTGCTTCTTGGGCCACTTGTTCGGGTCGTTCTCGGCCACGTGCGGGATGACCTTCACCGCGCCGTAGCCGCAGGAGTCCTGGCCCGGCGGGCGCATGCACAGCTGCCCGCCGGTCTTGTCGATGCTCCAGTTCTTGGGCGCACCGATCCTGATGCCCTGGATCTCGACCGTGCTGAAACCGGCGGCGGTCGAAGGCGGCTCGGCGGCCGCGACCACGGCGCTGTAGGTGGAGTCGGGGCTGGGCGCGGCGGAGCCGCCGGAGCCGCCTCCGCACCCCGACGCCAGCAGCGCCAGCGCCGCGGCGGCTGCCGCGGCCACGGTCCTGGACCGCCGAGAACCGGACGTGCCGGACATGGGCTTCCCTTCTGCGTCCACGCTTGACCCCACGACGATAGCGGCCCGAACCGACCACCGCGCCACACCGGTACGGATTCCGGACCCACCAAAGAGCCCCGCCCTCACCGCCCGCCAAGGAAAGTCCGGCCGTAGCGGGTGCGGGCGGCGGCGCACTCACCGATCGCAACCGCGGCGGCGCATTCCTTGCGGGACAGCCGGACTGTGCGAGAATCGCACTCATGGGTGGCATCGACGCACAGACACTGGGCGAACGCATCCGAGATGCCCGCAGGCGTGCCGATATGAGTCAAGAGGACCTCGGGCAGGCGGCCGGTCTTGAGCGCACCGTGGTGAACAAGATCGAGAGGGGCGCTCGCAAGGTCATGGCATTGGAACTAGCCGACATCGCTGCTGCGATCGGCGTTCGCATGTCCACGTTCTTCGACGCCCCCGTCCCGGCACTTGCTTCACACCGGTCCAGCCAGGGACTGGCCACCGCAGACTCGCAGATCGACACCCTGCTTGCGAAGCTCGCCGACGAGGTCGAGTTCGTCTCTTGCCTCGGCGGCGACGAGCTGGGCCTCGGCGCTGGTCCGACAGGCGCTCAGGCGGGCATTGCCCGGCCCGCGACGAACGCGGATGCCGAGGTCCTTGCTGCGAAGGCTCGGGAGCTGATGGGCCTTCCCGCGAACCAGCCTATCCGCGAGCTTTCCCACAGCGTTGCCGACATCGGACTCCTAGCGTTTTCTCGTGATATCGGAAAGGACACTGCTGATGCGGGGACGCTCCTGCTGCGCAGTGGCGGCATCTCTCTCGTCAACAGTCATATGAAGGTTGGCCGCAGGAGGCTCGCCCTCGCACATGAACTCGGCCACTACCTCGTTGCCGATGACTACACGGTCGACTGGCGCGTAGCCGACTACTCCGATCGTTCCGTGCCGTTCGAGTCACGCCTCGACCGTTTCGCACGTGCACTCCTCCTCCCCGATCCCGCATTCGCGGAGCAATGGAATGATAAGGCTGCACACTACGGAGTGCGCACCGCGTCGATTCTACTGGCAAGCGAGTTCCGAGTCGACATGGCCACTCTCGCAACGCGGTTGAATGATTTGGGACTGACAGACGGCGAAACAGCCGCATCGGTTCGCAGGCACCGCGCGACACAAACCGACATCGTAGAGCTGAATCTACACGTCCCGCTCGAGGAATTAGCGGGAACGACGGTTCCTCGAACGTTTTCCCGTGCGGTGCTTCGCCTCGTTCGGGACGAGCGGATAAGTCGCGAACGCGCCCTCGACCTCCTGCAGGGAACCTTCGATGAGCTCGACCTTCCGGCTATTCGCGAGCGACGATCCGATGAGGTATGGAAGTTCTTTCCATGAAGGTCCCCGCGAACGCATTGGTGTTCGATACGGGCCCGCTACGACACTTCGCAATGCAGGGATGGCTGGGGGTTCTTCGATACCTGGCAGAGGATCGCCCGGTGTTCATTCCCGACAGCGTTGAGCGAGAGCTCAACAGGACTATCGAATATGCGTCTCCCGTTCGCGCTGTTCTTGACGCCGACTGGATAAATGTTCATCGATCCAATGATCTGTCCTATGTCGAAGCTTTCGCTCGCTACGCCGACCGGTTGGCGGTTGGCGGTTGGCGGTTGGCGGTTGGCGATAAGAACATCGGTGAGTGCGGCGTCCTTGCCATGGGGCACGTCTATGGCTGCGAAGTCGTCCTTGACGACGCCACGCCGCGGAGGATCGCAGAGGAGGTGGGCATCCGGGCGACGGCAACCATCTCATTGCTGTGCAAGGGAATTCGCATGAAGCGACTTACGATTGATATGGTCGAGTGCTTGGCCGACCACCTTCTAGAAGGGGAGTACTATCTTCCTTTCAGACGCGGTGAATTCCGTCAACACGTCTTGGAGAACGGACTTATCGACTACGACGAGATCTGACCCGAGTCCGACGACGGCACCGAGCCCCCACAAGAAGGCAGTGCGTATCGCCGACGTGAGTCGGTCCGTCCGGCGTACTGCCCCCGCGCGCTGTGTTGGGCGGTTGTGGGAGCGGGGGCGTGCGGCGTTCAGCAGCAGCGGGCACCCTCGTCTAGCCTGAGGGCATGGTGCATCCGGTCAAGCTGCTCGGTCCCTTCTCACGTCTCCAGGAGCGGCGCAGCGGCCCGCTGATACTGGAGCTCGACCTCACCGACGGGCTCGCGGAGGAGGCGCCGAGCGACCCGCTGGGGCAAGTGCTGGCCCGGCGCCACCAGCAGCTGCGCGACGTCGTCGAGGGCATCCGCCGCGGTGCCAAGGACCCGCGCGTCAAGGCGCTGGTGGCCCGCATCGACGGCCGGGCGCTCGGCTTCGCCCGGGTGCAGGAGGTACGCGCCGCGGTGTCGGCGTTCCGCGCCGCGGGCAAGGACACGGTCGCCTGGGCGGAGTCCTTCGGCGAGTTCGGCCCCGGGACCGTCCCCTACTACCTGGCCTGCTCCTTCGCCGAGATCGCGGTGGTGCCGACCGGGTCGGTGGGACTGACCGGGCTCAGCGTGGGCACCACGTTCTTCGGCGGCGCGGCCGAGCGGCTGGGCGTGCGCTTCGAGGGCGGCGCCCGCCACGAGTACAAGAACGCCCCCAACCAGTTCACCGAGCAGGGCTTCACCGAGCCGCACCGCGAGATCACCGAGCGGCTGGTGGAGTCGCTGAGCGAGCAGGTCGCCGAAGGCGTCGCCGAGGGGCGCGGGCTGAGCGCCGAGCGTGTGCGCGAGCTCATCGACCGCGGGCCGCTGCTGGCCGCCGAGGCGCTGGAGGCCGGGCTGGTCGACCGGCTGGCCTACCGCGACGAGGTCTACGCCGACCTGCGCGCCCGCTACACCCCCGACGCCGGCGGGAGCGGCACCGACGGCGCCGCCGAGCCGGCCGCTGCGGGCGAGGACTCCGGCCGGGGCGGCGCGCGGCTGCTCTACGTCGGCCGCTACCACCACCGCGCCTCGATGACCGAGCGGGTGCCCGTGCGCCCCGGCGGCTACATCGCGCTGATCACCGCCACCGGCATCATCACCAGCGGGCGCAGCCGCCGTTCGGCGCTGGGCGGCAGGTCCATGGGCGCCGACACCGTCTCGGCCGCCCTGCGCGCCGCCCGCCGCGACAGGAACGTGCGCGCCGTCGTCCTCCGCGTGGACAGCCGCGGCGGCTCGGCGGTGGCCTCCGACGTCATCCGCCGCGAGGTCGCCCTCACCCGCGAGGCGGGCACGCCGGTCGTCGCCTCGCTCGGCGACATCGCCGGCTCCGGGGGCTACTACATCGTGATGGACGCCGACGCGATCGTCACCCGCCCCGGTACGCTCACCGGGTCCATCGGCGTCTACAGCGGCAAGCCGGTTCTCACGGGACTGCTGGAGCGCATGGGGATCACCAACGAGAACGTGGAGAGCGGCGCGCACGCCGCGATGTTCGGCCCCGACCGCGGATTCACCGAGTCGGAGTGGGACCGGGTCAACGCCATGCTCGACAGCACCTACGCCGACTTCACCGGCAAGGTCGCCCGGGCGCGCGGACTGAGCGCCGAGCAGGTCGACGCGGTGGCGCGCGGGCGCATCCTCACCGGGCGCGACGCGCACGACGGCGGCCTGGTCGACGACCTGGGCGGGCTGCCGGCGGCCGTGCGCCTGGCGCGGGAGAAGGCGGGCCTGCCCGGCGGGCGGCTGCGCTCGTTCCCCGCCGGCGGACCGTGGGAGCGGCTGATGCCGGCCGAGTCCAGCGAGGACCGCACCGCCGCGCCGCAGCAGACGGCGCCGGAGCTGGCCGCCGGACTGGGCGCGGCGAGCGGTCTGGAGGACCTGGCGGCGCGCGCGGGACTACCGTCCTCGGCACCTCTGCTGATGCCGGGCGGCTGGGAGATCAGATGAGCCCGGCCCCGGGACCGGCCGAGTTCACGGAGACGATGGCCCGCTTCGCCACGGGGGTGACCGTGGTGACCGTGCGCGACGGCCGCGACGACATCGGCAGCACGATCAGCGCCTTCACGTCGGTCTCGGCCGAGCCGCCGCTGGTCATGGTGGGGGTCGCGAAGGAGAGCTACCTGTGCGAGGTGATCGACTCCCAGGGCCGGTTCGCGGTCAACGTCCTGGGCGAGGGGCAGCGCGCGGTGGCGGGCCGGTTCGCGGCCGAGGGCCGGCCCAGCGCGCGGCTGCTGCTGGAGGGCGAGGCGCACCGGCGCGGCGAGCACACCGGCGCGCTGGTGCTGGAGACGGCGATCGCGGCGCTGGAGTGCTCCGTCGAGCAGCGGGTGGCGGCGGGCGACCACGTCGTCTTCATCGCGGCCGTCGAGACCCTGCCGGCGGTGCGGCCGCAGCGCCCCGACGAGGTGCGGCCGCTGATCCGCTACGGCGGCCGATACCGCGCTTCGGGCTGAGCCAAACTCGCTAGAGAGATAACTCTTCGCGTTCCCGCCGCCACCGGTTTCTGTGCAGTGCGGCTAGTTCACCGCGCGGGCGGGGCGTCGTCCAATGGAAGTATGGATGGCTTCTACACCGTGCTGGGAATCCTGGTGGCCGGGCTCATCCTGGCCATGATCCTCTGATCGCCGACCCCGCGGCCGCGAACCTCCATGGGCCGCGGGCGCGCCCGCCTTCGACCCCTCCCACCGACAGCAGGCCGCCCGCACCGCCGCGGACCGTGCTCCTCCGCGGCGCTGCCAGGCACCGCGCGTCCGCCACGGGCGCCGGCGGCGCGGCACCGCCCGCCCCGCGGGGACAGCGTGCCGCGCCGCCGCATGCCGTGCCGCGGCCTCCGGCCGCTCAGTCCAGTCCGGCCTGGGAGAGCCAGTCGGCGGCGACCTCGTCGGCCTCCTCGTGGTCGATCTGCACGCGCGCGTCCAGGTCGATCAGCGCCTCGGTGGTGAGCTCGGCCGAGACCCCGTTCAGCACGTCGCGGGCGTCCTGGCCGACCGCCTCCTTGTTGATCAGGGGGGTGACGTTCTGCGAGCCGAAGAGGTTCTGCGGGTCCTCCAGCGCGACGAAGTCGCCGGTGGTGAACGCCGGGTTGGTGGTGAAGAGGTTGGCCGCGTCCACGTCGCCGCCGCGCAGTCCTTCGACCAGCAGGTTGCCCTCCAGCGGCCGGAACCCGCCGAACTCGACCCCGTAGGCGTCCTTGAGCCCGGGCACGCCCTGGGGGCGGGTCTCGAACTCGGCGGGGGCGCCCAGCGTCATGTCGCCGGCCGTGCCTTCGAGGTCGCCGATGGCGGTGAGGTCGTGCTCCTCGGCGGTCTCCTCGGTGACGGTGATGGAGTCCTTGTTCTGGGCGGGCGCCGACTCCAGGATCGCGAGGTCCTCGGGCAGCTCCCGGCGCACCGCCCGGTTGGTCTCCTCGGTGGTGCCGGACTCGGCTTCGGGGTCGAGGTAGTACAAAATGCCGCCGTTGTACTCGGGGAACACCGCGAGGTTCCCCTCGGCGACCTGGTCGTAGTAGACCTCGCGGCTGCCGATGTCCAGCTGGGTCTGGACGGGGATGCCCTCGGCTTCGAGCGCCTTGGCGTAGATGTGGGCCAGCAGCGTGCTTTCGGGGAAGTTCGCCGAGCCCACGACGATGGCGTCCCCGCTGCCGCCGCCCCCGTCGCCGCCTCCGCCGGAGTAGGGGTCCCCTCCCCCGCCGCAGGCGGCCAACAGGAGCAGCAGCGGCGCGGCGGCGGCCGCCGGTCGCATCGGATTGCGCATGACTTCACCCTTCTCGTGTGCGGATGCTGATGCGGGTGCGTGTGCGGGCCCCGTTTCAGGAGGCGGCGGAGGACGCGGCGGCGCGCCGGCGCAGCCCCGGCGCCACCACCCAGCGGCGCAGCAGCGTGAACAGCCCGGTCACCGCCAGCGCCAGCACCACCACCAGCAGCGCGCCGCCCAGGATCTGCTCGATGCGCTGCTGGGACTGGCCGTCGACGATGAACCGCCCCAGGCCGCCGATGCCCACGTAGGCGGCGATGGTGGCGGTCGAGACGACCTGGATGGCGGCGGTGCGCAGCCCGAGCAGGATCAGCGGCATGGCCATGGGCACCTCCAGCCGGGCCAGGACCTCGCCGCCGCGCATGCCCATGCCCCGGGCGGCGTCGGTGACCTGCGGATCGACACCGCGCACGCCCTCGTAGGTGTTGACCAGGATCGGCGGCACTGCCAGGGCCACCAGCGCCACCAGCACCGGGACCAGCCCCAGGCCCATGCCCAGCACCACCAGGGTGAGCACGCCGATGGTGGGCAGCGCGCGGGCGAAGTTGGCCAGGCTGATGGCCAGGAACCCGCCGCGGCCGGTGTGTCCGGTCAGCAGGCCGACGGGGACCGCGATCGCGGCGGCTGCGAGCAGCGCCAGCACCGAGTAGTAGACGTGCTCGGCGAAGCGGACCGGGATACCGCCGGACCCGCTCCAGTTCTGCGGCTGGGCGAACCAGGACGCCACCTCGGAGGCGATGTTCACGCCGCCGCCTCCTCTCCGGCTCGGGCGGCCGTCCCGGAGGTCCGGCGCCGCGCGGTCCGGCCGCCGCGCCGGGCGGGGCCGCGGTCGCGGGCCCAGGGCGTCAGCGCGCGCTGGACCAGCACCAGCAGGCCGTCGGTCGCGAAGGCGAGCGCGACCGACAGCGCGATCCCCACCACCACGGGTGCGGCGAAGTCGCGCGCGAAGCCGTAGGTCAGGATGACGCCGCCGAGTCCGCCCAGGCCCACCAGGGACGCGACGCTGACCATGCTGATGGTGGCCACGGCGGCCACGCGCAGGCCCGCGATGATCACGGGGACGGCCACGGGGAGCTCCACGCGCAGCAGCCGGCGCAGCGGGCCGAAGCCCATGGCCACCGCGGCCTGGCGCACGTGGTCGGGCACCTGGTTCAGGCCGTCGACGACGTTGGGCACCAGGATCGCCAGCGTGTACAGCGCCAGCGGGATGATGGCGGTCCACGGCGTGAACGCGGTGTAGGGCAGCAGCAGGAAGAACAGCGCCAGCGACGGGACGGCGTAGAGCGCGTTCACCCCGCTGAGCACCGGCGGGTAGACGACGCGGTAGCGGACGCTGAGTACGCCGAGCGGGACCGCCAGGGCCAGCCCGATGAGCACCGAGGCGTAGGAGAGCAGCACGTGCTCGGCCAGCATCGGCCCGACCGGGTCGTCGAGGTTGCTCCAACCCCACTGCCAGCTCTGCACCGCCCAGCCCCACAGGGGTTCGGCGGAGCCGGCGGCGGCCCGCACGGACTCAGCCACGGCCGTCCTCCGCGCCGGAGTGGTCGTCGTCGCTGCCCGCGGCCCAGATCGCCGAGCCCAGCTCGGTCTGGGCGACGGCGCCCAGCACCGTGCCGTCGTCGGCAACGCCGACCGCGCGTCCGGCCGGGGAGAGGACGGCGGCGTCGAGCGCGGCCCGCAGCGAGTCGGTGGAGACGGTGAAGATGTGCCCGTAGCCCACCAGGTCGAGCTTGGCGACGTCGCGGTCGTCGGCGGCCGCGGCCAGCACGTCGGCCGAGGCCCAGCCCAGCGGGCGGCGCCGGGAGTCGACCACCAGCAGCCAGGGTTCGCCGGTGGTGCGGGCGACCTCGCGGGCGCCGGCGGCGGTCGCGCCCTCGCTGAGGATGACGTCGCTGCGCAGCGGGAGGTCGCGGGCGGGGAAGAAGGACAGCCGGCGGACTCCCCGGTCGTAGCCCACGAAGGCCTCGACGAAGTCGTCGGCGGGGTCGGCCAGCAGCCGCTCGGGGCTGTCGACCTGGGCCAGGCGGCCACCGGGGCGCAGGACCGCGATGCTGTCGCCCAGCTTCACCGCCTCCTCGATGTCGTGGGTGACGAAGACCACGGTCTTGCGCAGCTCGGCCTGCAGCCTCAGCAGCTCGTCCTGGAGCCCCGCGCGCACGACGGGGTCGACGGCGCTGAAGGGCTCGTCCATCAGCAGGATCGGCGGATCGGCGGCCAGGGCGCGGGCCACGCCCACGCGCTGCTGCTGGCCGCCGGAGAGCTGGTGGGGGTAGCGGGCGGCGTGGGCGGGTTCGAGGCCGACCAGCTCCATGAGCTCGCGGGAGCGCTCGCGCGCCCGCCGCTTGGACCAGCCCAGCAGCTGGGGGACGGTGGCGATGTTGTCGGCGACCGTGCGGTGCGGGAACAGCCCGGCCTGCTGGATGACGTAGCCGATGGATCGGCGCAGGACGGGCGGGTCCTGGCCGCGGACGTCGCTCCCGTCGATGGCCACGGTGCCGGCGGTGGGCTCGACCAAGCGGTTGATCATCCGCAGCGCGGTGGTCTTGCCGCTGCCGGAGGATCCGACCAGGACCGTGGTGTGCCCGGTGGGCACGGTGAGGTCGAGGTCGTCGACGGCGACGGTGCCGTCGGGGTAGCGCTTGCTCACGCCCTCGAAGGTGATCATCTGCTCGGTGCTGTCTCTCCTCGGGGCGTCGCACGCCGGTCCGTCGTTCGCTTGCGTGTACCCGGCCCGGTACGGGCCAAACTGCGCGGGCGCGGGAGTCGGCGGCGGCTCAGTCGGCCTGGTCGGCGATCCAGCCGGGCAGGCCGGCCAGGCCGTCGAGAACGGTGTCGGCCTGGCGGGCCTCGGGCCGCCCGGCGTGCAGGTAGCCGAGCATCCCGCGGCGCAGCAGGGCCGCGCGCAGCCCGGCCCGCTTGGCGGGCAGCACGTCGTTGTCGAGGCGGTCGCCGACGTAGAGGATCTCGGCGGGGGTGGCGCCGGCGGCGTCCACGACCCGCGCGAAGAAGGCGGGGTCGGGCTTGGACACGCCCCAGTCCTCGGAGACGTGGATCCGGTCGGCGGGCAGGTCCATCGCCGCCAGGGACGGCCCGGCGGCGGAGGGCTGGTTGCCGGCGACGACCACGCTCAGGCCCATCGCGCGCAGCTCGGACAGCGCGGGGCGGACGTCGGAGTAGAGGTCGTCGGCGTCGAAGTTCTCGCGCAGCGACCCGGGTTCGTCGGCCAGCCAGGCTGCGGACTCGACGTCGAGGTCGAATCCGGGTTTGACCAGGCGGAACGCGTCCATCAACGGTCGGCCCTCGGCGAGCACGGCGCCCATGAGGCCGAAGAAGGCGAGCCGCGGGACCCCGAGGCGGTCGGCCCACCGCTCGAAGATGCGGGTTTCGTCGACGAGGGTCTCGCCCACGTCGAGCACGACACTGCGAATCTTCACGAAAAGGACGCTAACACGGGGCACCGACACCGCCGGGGGCGCCGTCGCCGCAGGCGGCCCCGGCCGCCTGGACCGGCCCGCGCCGCAAGCCGCCCGCACCGTTCCGGCGCCGAGCGAGGCCGGGTGCAGGGCGTGTCCGACGGGTCGCCGTCCTCCAGCGCGGCGCCCCGCGCCGGATGAAACAGCGCCTGGGGCGAGGGGCGCACCTGGTGCGCCGCCCGCCTCGGACGGACCCCGCCGAACACGCCCTACCCGCCCGCGGGCGGGCGCAGGACCGCGAAGGCGTCGGTGATCTCCAGGCGCCGGACGCGGAAGCGGAACAGGGCCGCCGGGCGGCCGCCCGAGCGCCCGGAGGGCACGAAGCCGCCCGTCTCCTCGATCTGGCCGCGGCGCAGCAGCACGCGGCGCAGGTTGGTGGCCGCGACGTCGTGGCCCAGCGCGGCGCGGTAGTAGCGCGACAGCTGCGAGACGGTGAACTCCGGCGGCGCGAGCGCGAAGCCGACGTTGGTGTAGGACAGCTTGGCGCGCAGCCGGCGGCGCCCGGAGTGCACGATCGCGGCGTGGTCGAAGCCCATCTCGGGCAGCTCCGCGGCCGGGTGCCAGCTGGTGTCCTCGGGCACCACCGGGTCGATGTCGGCGGGCACGAGACCGAGGTAGGCGGTGGCCAGTATCCGCCCCTGGGGGTGGCGGCCGGGGTCGCCGCGTGTCTCCAGCTGCTCCAGGTGGGTGAGGTCGCGTACGTCGACCTTCTGTGCCAGCTGGCGGCGGATGGAGGCGTCCAGCCCTTCGGCGCCGCCCAGCCGTCCGCCGGGCAGCACCCAGTGCCCCTCGTAGGGCGGTCGCGCCCGCCGCCACAGCAGCACGCACAGCCGGTCGGCGCGGATCTGGAAGACGACGGCCAGCACCTCGTGGCCGGCCGGTGCACCGACCGGCGCGCCGCCGGCCGCCGGGTCCGACCGTGCGAGGGCCGCCTGCTGCTCGGTCTCGGCGCCGCTCACCGGTGCGCCCTCCCGGCCGCGCCGCCGCTCGCGGGCGCCCCCGCGGGTCGTACCAGTGTGGTCGCGCTCACTTCCCCTGTCGCCGCCATGACTCCCCATGTTAGAGTGTCATGAGTTTTTGCCTGCAAGACAAAAACCGGATGCGGCCCGATCGCCGCAGCCGGCACGAGAGCCGGCGACCGCCGGGCACCGGACCACCGGGCCCGTCTCTCGAAGGAAGAACACGGACATGGCTACCGCCCCCGCCGCAGCAGACACCACGCTCTCCCAGGACTGGGCCGCCGAGGTCCGCAGGCTCGCCGAGAGCCGCGACGCGGTCATCCTCGCGCACAACTACCAGCGGCCCGAGATCCAGGACGTCGCCGACCACACCGGCGACTCCCTCGCGCTCTCGCGCCTGGCCGCCGAGGTCGACGCGAGCACCATCGTCTTCTGCGGCGTCCACTTCATGGCCGAGACCGCCAAGATCCTCTCGCCGGAGAAGACCGTCCTGCTGCCCGACCTCGCGGCCGGCTGCTCGCTGGCCGACACCGTCACGGCCGAGGACGTGCGCGCCTGGCGCGCCGAGCACCCCGGCGCCGTCGTGGTGGCCTACGTCAACACCTCCGCGGCAGTGAAGGCCGAGACCGACATCTGCTGCACCTCCTCCAACGCGGCCGACGTCGTCCGCTCCGTCCCCGAGGACCGGGAGATCCTGTTCCTGCCCGACCAGTTCCTGGGCGCCCACGTCAAGCGGGTCACCGGCCGCGAGAACATCCACGTGTGGATGGGCGAGTGCCACGTGCACGCCGGCATCGACGGCCACACCCTGCGCGAGCGGGTGGCCGCCGAGCCCGACGCCGAGCTGTACGTGCACCCCGAGTGCGGCTGCGCCACCTCGGCGCTGTACCTGGTGGGCTCGGGCGCCGTGCCCCAGGACCGCGTCAAGGTGCTCTCCACCGGCGGCATGCTCAGCGCCGCGGAGGAGTCGAAGGCGGACAAGGTCCTCATCGCCACCGAGACCGGCATGCTGCACCAACTGCGCGCCGCCAACCCCGTCACGGCCTTCGAGCCGGTCAACCCGCGCGCCGAGTGCCACTACATGAAGATGATCACCGCCGAGAAGCTGCTCGCGACGCTGCGCGACGGCACGGGCGAGATCCGCGTGGACGACGACACCGCGGCCAAGGCGCGCCGCTCGGTGGAGCGGATGGTCGCCATCGGCACGCCCTCGCGCGGCGGGGAGTGAGCGCGCGCTCGCGTCCCGGAGTTTTTTTCGGGGCGGAGCGGAGCCCGTGCCGCCGAAATCGGTAACAAAAGACTTACCTTCGCGCTATAACTGTCCAATGTACCGGACAACGTTCCACCTGGATCGCTAGCGTTACCGGACAACTCCGGCCTATCGCCCCGATGCGGGCATCACCGGCCGGTGCGTGTCGCGCTTTGGGGAGGGAACGTGACATCGCAGTCCCCGGCTTCGGGGGGAACCACAGCACGTGCGGCCCGGCCGGCGCCGCCGGGCCGGTCGTCGCGCGCCATGGCGGGCCGGCACAGCGCCGCACCCGGCGCCGAGCTGGCCGCCGCCCTGCGCGGCGGCGCCGGCTACGGCCGGTGCTACGACCTGTTCGCGGACCAGCTCTATCGCTACTGCTGGTCGCTGGTCGGTCCGGGCGGCGGCGCCGCCGAGCCCGACCGCGCGGCGGCCGCGCTGCACGAGACGTTCCTGGCCGCCGCCGACCGCATCCACGCGCTGCGCGACGACCGCGAGTTCGCCGCCTGGCTGTTCGCACTGGTGCGCACGGCCGCGCGGCGGCGCGGGTTCGCGCCCCGATCGCCCTACGCCGAGCTGGCCACCACCGAGAACGAGCAGGCGGCGGTGCGGCTGTCGCAGCGGCTGCCGCCCAGCTACCGCGAGCTGCTGGAGCTGTACCTGAGGCACGGGCTGCCCACGCCCCTGATCGCCCGCGTGCTGGGCCTGGGCGCCGAGACCGCCGCGGAGCTGTGCCGCACGGCGGTGCTGCACGCGGCCGACCAGCTGGCGCGCTATGCCCGGGCACCCGAGCAGCCGGAAGGCCGCGGGACCGATCGCGGGGTGCGGGCGGTGCTCGCCGAGCTCGAACCGCCCGGCCCGCCGCCGGGTCTGCGGGAACGGGTGCTGCAGGACTGCGCCTCGCCGCTGGCCCGAGCCGAGCGCCGCGCGGCGGCCTACGCCCTGGCTCCGCTGGGCGACGACGGCTTCCCGCTGCACCGCAACCGCACGCCCGCGACCGGCGGTGCGGCGGGTGCCGAGGAGGAGTCCGACGCCTTTGCCGCGGCAGGCGAAGACCCGGCCGACCCGGACGCCGGGGCGACGTTGCTTCCGGAGGACCGCGTCACCACCGGCGACGTGCCCGCCCGGGCCGAGCCCGAGCCGCTTGCGGGTCCCGGCGGCGCCGCGGGCACCCGAAGGCGGCGGATGCCCGTCCCGGTCGTCGCGCTGCTGGCCGCCGCGGCCGTCATGGTCTGCCTGTGGGGAGTGGTGGCCGCCGTGAGCGGCCGGTCCGGCGGCCCGGTCGCCGAGGCCGGTCCCGCCGAGGCGCCCGCGGCCGTACCGTCCGCCGAGGAGCGGCCCGGTGCGGCGTCCGCGGTCTCCGACGGCCCGGGGAAAGCGGAGGAGCACCGCCCCGGGGCGATGGAGGGCACCTCCGTCGCGCCTTCCCAGGCACCGGACGGCGCACCGCCGGCGGAGCCGCGGCCGAGCGGAGATCCCTCCGGCGCGCCCGGTTCCGACGACGGCGGCGCGGCCGCCCCCTCCCCGACCGCCGGCGCCCCGGATGGCGGGAGCGGTCAGGAGCAGGGCGAGGGCGGCGGCTCGGCGGAAGGGCCGGAGGGCGGCTCGGACAGCGGAGACTCCGGCTCCGAGGAGGACTCCGGCGGGTCGGAGGACGGCGGCGACGGGATCTCCGGGCTCTTCGACGGTCTCTTCGGCCTCTTCAGCGGCGGCGGCACCGACCCGCCCGCCTGAGAGCACCGGTGCCCCCGAAGGCGGACGACGGTCGCCCTCGCCGGCCCCGGCCGTGCCTCAGCACCGGCTCAGCGCTGCCACCGGCCGCCGGAGACCGGGCCCCGGCGCCCCCCGGGAGCCGCTGGGCGGTCGACGGCCGCGCCGCCTGCGGGCTCAGCAGTGGGCGAGCAGGGGCTCGGCGGCGATCTCGATGCGGCGCTGGACCTCGTCGAGGCCGCGGTCGCCCTTGAGGAGCTCCAGGACCTCGAAGACCCACACGCTGGCCAGCGAGGCGACGCGGACGTAGGCGGGGTCGGTGCGGTCGGGCGGCTCCGCCGGGCCGGAGTCCTGGCCGTCCGCGGCGGCGGCGCCCGTGGCCACGCGCCAGAGGAGGTCGGTGATGCGGGCGCCCAGCTCGGTCTTGGCCTCGGCCATGATGAGCGAGCGCACCAGCGCGTCGGCGAGCTCGGGCTCGCGCATCAGCCCGCGGGTGGCCCGCATGAGCACGTCGACCGCGCGGCCGGCGGCGGTCTCGGCCGTGGGCGGGCGGCGGCTGATGCTGGTCTCCAGCAGGTCCAGCTCCTCGGTGACCACCGCGACGACCAGGTCCATCTTGGAGGGGAAGTAGCGGTAGAGGGTGCCCAGCGCGACTCCGGCGCGCTCGGCGACCGCACGCATCTGCATCGCCTCGACGCCGCCGCGCAGCGCCAGGGCCGCGGCCGTCTGCACGATCCGCTTGCGGCGCTGGTTCTGACTCCGGGACCGCATTCCGATCGCCGCCTGCTGGACCGCCACGCCGGATCTCCCATCGTCGTCGTCCGCGCGGCGCACCCGCCGGCCCGCGCGGAGCCGGCGGCCGGTCGGCGCCGGGCGCGGGTCCTGCGGGCCGCTTCGCCCGGAAGGCATCGCCCGGGCCGCCGGACGGCGCCCCTACAAGAACACGTTATCCAAGCATCCCCCACCGGCCCGATCCTCCACAACTGGGCATGCGGCCTCTTCACCCGGAGATGACCCGATCCACGCTCGCGCGACAGGCGCCGTACCGATATAGCCGGACACGGAATGGAATGTGTTCTAGTCGGCGTCCGCGACCGCTTCGCACCCGCCCCGCGGACCGCTCGCACCCCCGCCCCGAATAGAATCCGATTCTGTTTCGGTTGAGGAGGAGGATGCCATGCGGCCGCTGCCACCGGCGGAGGATCTGGGCGAGGGCGTGTGGAGCGTGCCCGTGCCCATCCCCGGCAACCCCCTCGGCTACACCCTCGTCTACCTGCTGGAAAGCCCGCGAGGACCGGTGCTCGTCGACGCGGGATGGAACCACGAGGACTCCTGGGGAGCCCTCACCGCCGGGCTGGAGTCCGCGGGCGCCTCGGTCGGCGACGTGTACGGCGTTGTGGTCACCCACTTCCACCCCGACCACGCCGGGCTCGCCGGACGCGTGCGCGCGGCCTCCGGCGCCTGGGTCGCCATGCACCGCGCCGACGCGGAACTGGTCCGCGGCTTCGCCCGCATCGGCGCCGACGAACAGCACGCCCGGCAGCTGCGCCGCGCTGCCGAGGCCGGGGCGACACCCGCCGAGCTGGAGCGGCTCGCGGAATCGGCACCCCTCTTCCAGCCGCCCGCGCCGCCCGACCGCGAGCTCTCCGACGGCGAACCGGTGGACCTGCCCGGCCGCAGACTGAGCACCGTGTGGACCCCCGGCCACACCCCGGGCCACATCTGCCTGCACCTGCCGGACTCCGACCGGCTGTTCACCGGCGACCACCTGCTTCCGCGCATCACCCCCAACATCGGCCTCTACGGCTCCGACGACGGCGGCGACCCCCTCGGCGACTACCTCTCCTCCCTCGCACAGCTCGCCGACACCCCCGAGGACACCCGGGTGCTGCCCGCCCACGAGCACCGCTTCACCGGCGCCGCCCGGCGCGCCGCCGAGATCGCCGAGCACCACGAGGCCAAGCTCGACGAGCTCGCCCGGCTGCTCGACGGCGGCGGCGCCACGCTGTGGGAGCTGAGCGCGCGCCTGCCCTGGAAACGCGGCTGGGACGGGATGGAGGTCGCCTCCCGCCGCATGGCCGCCGCGGAGACCGCCGCCCACGTGCGGACGCTGGAGCGGCGCGGGCTGGCGGTGCGCGCCGACGGCGCCGGCGGCCCCCCGCGCTGGCGTCCGGCGGACGCCGCCGCACCGCAGGCCCCGGGGCGGTCCTGATACCCGCGCCGCCGCTCGCGGTCGCGGCCGGGCCCGACCATCCCAGACACCGGAGCCAGGCCTTAAACTGGTGAGTAACATGCGGGCGCGCGATCGTACCCGCCCTTCCGGCGGTCCCATCCGGCGACCAGAGGTGGCCGAGCGCGCGAGCGACGAACGAGGTGAAGCAGTGACCCTGCCGGTGCGACCAGCGTCACCGCGCCCCCGCAGCACCGGCCCGCCGGGTTCCGGCCCCGCCCCGGACCCGGGTCCGCTCCGCCGCGCTCCGCGCGGGCACCTGCCATCCTCCACCACGCTGTCGATGGGGTAGTCCTATGCCGCACGCCGACCGCCCACTGCGCGTCGCCCTGCTCTCCTACCGCAGCAAGCCGCACTGCGGCGGCCAAGGCGTCTATGTGCGCCACCTCTCCCGCGAGCTGGCCGCGCTGGGCCACGACGTCACCGTCCTCTCCGGCCAGCCCTATCCCGAGCTGGACGCCGGGGTGCGCCTGGACGAGGTCCCCAGCCTCGACCTCTACAACGACGCCGCCCCCTTCAAAGCGCCCCCGCTGCGCCAATGGCGCGACTGGATCGACGTGCTGGAGGTCGCCACCATGTGGACGGCCGGGTTCCCCGAGCCGCTGACCTTCTCCCTGCGCGCACTGCGCGAGCTGCGCCGGCGGCGCGGCGAGTTCGACGTCGTCCACGACAACCAGACCCTCGGCTACGGACAGCTCGGCATCCGGGCCGCCGGCCTGCCCATGGTCACCACGATCCACCACCCCATCACCGTCGACCGCCGCATCGAGGTCGAACAGGCCACCGGCTGGCAGCGGATCAGCAAGCGGCGCTGGTACAGCTTCGTGGGGATGCAGGGCCGGGTCGCCCGCCGCCTCGACCCCGTGCTGGTCCCCTCCCGGTCCTCCGCCGAGGACATCGTCCGCGAGTTCGGCGTGCGCCGCTCGGCCGTGGACGTCGTCCCGCTCGGCGTGGACACCGGCAGCTTCCACCCCCGCCCCGCCGCCGAACGGGTCCCCGGCCGCCTGGTGTGCGTGGCCAGCGCCGACAGCCCGCTCAAGGGCGTCGCCACCCTGCTGCGCGCCACCGCCAAGCTGGCCACCGAGCGCGACGTCTCGCTGACCGTCGTGAGCAGACCCACCCCGGGCGGCCCCACCGACCGGCTCGTCGACGAGCTGAGCCTGCGCGACCGCGTCTCCTTCGTCAGCGGTATCGACGACGGCGAACTGGGCGAACTGCTGGCATCCGCCGAGGTCGCCGTCGTACCGTCCTTCTACGAGGGCTTCTCCCTGCCGGCCGTGGAGGCCATGGCCAGCGGCACCCCCCTGGTCGCCAGCCGCGCGGGCGCCATACCCGAGGTCGTCGGCCCCGAAGGCGAGACCGCACTCCTCACCGAACCCGGCGACCCCGAGGAGCTCGCCGCCGCCGTCGGCGGCCTGCTCGACGACCCCGCCCGCCGCCGGGCCATGGGCGCGGCGGCCTGGAACCGCGTCCAAGAGAGGTTCACCTGGCGGGCCGTGGCCGAGGCCACCGCCCGGCGCTACACCGCCGCGATCGACGCCGCCCGCGGTCACGCCGGCGAGCCCGCCGCTCACCCGTGACCAGCACGATCCGAAGGAGCCAGCACTGATCACCGTCGACTTCTCCCTGCTGCCCGTGGGGCCCGGCGACCGCGTCCTCGACCTCGGCTGCGGCGGCGGCCGGCACGCCTTCGAGGTGTACCGCCGCGGCGCCGACATCGTCGCCTTCGACCGGAACGAGAACGACCTGGCCGAGGTCGACGCCATGTTCGCCGCCATGCGCACCTCCGGCGAGGTGCCCGCCGAGGGCGGGGCATCGGCCGAGGCGGTCAAGGGCGACGCCCTCGACATGCCCTTCGACGACGACTCCTTCGACCGCGTCATCGCCTCGGAGGTCTTCGAGCACATCCCGCACGACACTGCGGCCATGGCCGAGCTGTACCGCGTGCTGCGGCCCGGCGGGACGGCCGCCGTCACCGTGCCCAGCTGGCTGCCCGAGCGCCTGTGCTGGGCGCTGTCGGAGGAGTACCACACCAACGAGGGCGGCCACATCCGCATCTACACCCGCGCCGAGCTGGAGGCCAAGCTCAAGGCGGCCGGCTTTTTCATCGGACCGCACCACCACGCGCACGCCCTCCACGCGCCCTACTGGTGGATCAAGTGCGCCGTGGGCACGTCCGACGACGACCACCCCCTGGCCTCCGCCTACCACCGCATGCTGGTGTGGGACATGATGAAGGCCCCCCGCACCACCCGCACCGCCGAACGCCTCCTCAACCCCCTGATCGGCAAGAGCGTCGTCGTCTACCTGCGCAAGCCGCCCCGCGGCCGCGCGGAGAAGAACGGATGAGCATCGGCACCTCCTCCGAGCCCGACCACCCCCTCCCCGAGCTTCCCGGCGTCCTCACCGCCGCCGACACCGCCCTGTCCGCGCGCTACCTGCTGGGCGCCCAAAGCGCCGACGGCGCCATCCCGTGGTTCCCCGGCGGCCACACCGACGTGTGGGACCACGTCGAATGCGCCATGGCGCTGACCGCCGCCGGGCACGCCGCCGCGGCGCTGCGGGCCTACGAGTGGCTCGGCCGCGTCCAGCTGCCCGACGGGTCCTGGCCGGCCAAGCTGCGGCAGAACGAGCCCGCCAGCGCGCTGCGCGAGGCCAACCACGCCGCCTACCCCGCCGTCGGCGTCTGGCACCACCTGCTGGTCACCGGCGACGAGCGCTCGGCCGCCGATCTGTGGCCGACGGTGC
Organism: Streptomonospora arabica; assembly: GCF_039531585.1. NCBI lineage: Bacteria > Bacillati > Actinomycetota > Actinomycetes > Streptosporangiales > Nocardiopsidaceae > Streptomonospora > Streptomonospora arabica. The sequence continues at coordinate 310,901 of NZ_BAAAQI010000007.1, forward strand.
GCGCCGGCGTCGAGTTCGCGCTGGGTCTGGGGACCGAGCGCGGCGAGATCCGCTGGGCGCGCGACGCCGACGGAAATCCCGGTGACCACGCGCTGCTGACCGCCTGCGCCAGCGTCCACCACGCGCTGCGCTGCGGCGCCGCACTCGGCGAGCGGCTGGGCAGCCCCCAGCCCGACTGGGAGCTGGCCGCGTCCCGGCTCGGCCACCTGATGGCCGAGCACGAGTCGGTCTTCGCCGACCGGAGCCGCTACTCGATGGACTGGTACTACCCCATCATCAGCGGCGCGGTCCGCGGCGAGGCCGCGCACCGGCGGCTCGACTCGGAGTGGGACACCTTCGTGGTCCCCGGGCTGGGCATCCGCTGCGTCAGCGACCAGCCCTGGGTCACCGGGGCGGAGACCTCGGAGCTGGCCCTGGCGCTGGCCGCGCTGGGCGAGACCGGCCGCGCGCGGCGGCTCCTCGCCGACATCCAGCACCTGCGCGACCCCGACGACGGCGCCTACTGGACCGGCTACCAGTTCGCCGAGTCCGTGCGCTGGCCGGTCGAGCGCAGCACCTGGACGGCGGCCGCGGTCATCCTCGCCGCCGACGCCATCAGCGGCACGACGCCCGGCGCCGAGGTCTTCACCGGCCGCGCCGAGACCCCGGAAGCCCCCGACCCCGACACCTGCGGCTGCGCCGCCCTGGTCGGCTGACCGCTGGTGCTCGGACCGCCGGGCTCGGGGACGGGGCCGCGGGGGAGGTCCCGCGGACCGGAGCCGGGGGCGTGTTCGAGGGGTCGCCGTCATCCCGCGGGCGCCCCGGCACCGCCGCGTTCTCGCCCGTCGGCAGTAAGCCGGCGGGGGACCGGCCCCGGCTCCTTCCCCGGCCGCGCGAGAGCGGCCCCGGTCCCGTCGCAGCGCCCCGTGGAAGAACGGCCTGCGCGGCGTCTACGGCAGCGCGATCGGCGGCGTGCCGCGCGCCACCGCCACCCGGCCGCTGTGGCCGGTGGTCGTAACCGCCCGGCGCTCGGGCTGCCTCGCGCTGTCGGCGCCGGCACTGGAGAAGCCGGTGGGTGCGCTGCGGGCCGGGTTCGACCTCGGGGCCGCGCACCGACAGCAGCGTCGTGCGGCTGGTGTCGAGCATGTCGACGACGGTCTGCGGCAGCCGCGCCGCCGACGCGCGGCGCCGCAGCAGCACGGCGCCCGCTTCGCGCCCCGGGGAGCAGGGCGCGCCCGAGTGCGCCGCCTGCTGGGGACGGACCCGTCGACCACGCGTCAGCCGGCCCCCGCCGACCGCCCACCGCCCCGCTCCCGCTCGCTGCGGTGCGCACGGCCGCGGGAGGCGGCCGCGGCTGCGTGCCCGGCGCCCAGCCCTTCGGCGCGGGCCGTGATCCGGCCCGCCTGCACGCGCACCGCCGCCTCGGTCGCGTCGCCGGGCCGGCCCACACCCGCGGCCGCCGCCACCTCCCCCGACTCGTCGCAGACCACGCGCAGCCGCGGCCACGCCCCGGGCGGCAGGGCCCGGCGCAGCAGGCCCCGGACCTCGGCCACGGCCATCCGCGCCAGCGGCCCCAGTTCGGCGGGTGAGCACGACACCGCGACCACGGTCGCCTCCGCCCCCTCCGGCGCGGCGCGCAGCACGTCCTCGGCGGCGGAGAACCGGTGCAGCCCCAGGACGGCGACGACGCCGTCCGCCGCGAGCGGCGCCGGTTCGCGGCGCAGCGCGTCGAACGCGGGGGGCGGGGTCCACGGTTCGTCGGCCGCGCGCGGCTCGGGCGCGATCGCGGGCCCGTCCCACCGGTCGCCCAGGTCCGCATCCGCCAGGCGTTCGCAGGCGCTCACGACGTTGAACGGCTCACCGAACCCGGGCGCCGCAGCGGCCAGCCGGCTCGCGCCGTGCAGCGTCGTCAGCACGGTCTCAGCCAGCCGAACCCGCCGCTCCCCGGCGGCGGCCGGCGGGTCCAGCCGCTCCAGCCCGCACCCCAGCAGGACGGCCTGGAACCGCATCAGCTGCGCATACGCCCGCCGCGCCGACTCCTCGTTCAGGATCTCGGGGACCACGCCGGCGCCGATCCGGGCGGCGGGACCGTCGGCGCCGGTAGCCAGCGGCAGGCGGGCGACCCAGGCGCGGGCGAGCGCGCCCAGGGCCTCGCGGGCGGTGCGGACGGGCGCGCCGCCGACGGCCGGGACCTCCTCGGCCAGCTCCGCGAGCACCTCGAAGTAGAGCGCGCGCTTGCCCGGGAAGTTGGAGTAGACGGCGCCGCGGGTCAGCTCGGCGCGTTCGGCGATGGCGTCGATCCCGGCCTCGCGGAAGCCGCGCTCGGCGAACTCCGCGCGCGCGGCGTCCAGCACCCGGGCCCGGTTGCGCCGCTGCGTCTCCGCCCTGGTGAGCCGAGCCAACCGTGCTCCCTTCGCTGCTTCCCTCCGGACGGCCGGAATTAAGGTACGCTCACCATTCAGATGATGCCATCATCTGAAATTGCACGCACCGCTCCTGTGCTGCGTCCGCCCCCCTCGAACGGAGAAGCGATGAACGGTGTCACCGCGCACGCCGGCGGCGTCTGCGAGATCGACCTGTCCAGCCCCGACGTGATCGCCGACCCCTTCGCCGCCTACGGCGCGGCGCGCGAGCACGCGCCGCTGGCCCGGCTGCTCATACCCGGCATGGCGCCGATGTGGGCGGTGCTGCGCCACGGCGACGCCCGCGCGATGCTCAACGACCCGCGGTTCGAGCTGACCGCCGACACCTTCGCCATGCGCCCCGAGGTGTCCGACGAGTACCGCCCGTACCTGCGCAACATGGGCGAGATGGAGGGCGCCGAGCACCTGCGGCTGCGCCGCCTCGTCGCTCCGGCGTTCACCCCGCGGCGCGCGGCCGCGTTCCGGCCCCGCATCGAGGCTGTGGTCGCCGCGCTGCTGGAGCGGCTGCCCGAGCACGCCGAGGACGGTGCGGTGGACCTCATGGAGCACTTCGCCCGCCCGCTCCCGATCGAGGTGATCTGCGAGCTTGTCGACATCCCCGCCGCCGACCGCCCTCACTGGCGCGCCTACGGAGGCGTCATCGCGGCCGGAGCGGGCGCGGGTTTCGCCGACGCCGTACCCGCGATCATCGACAGCGCGAAGGCCGCCGTGGCCGCCCGCCGCGCCGAACCCGGCGACGACCTGGTCTCCGACCTCGTCCGCGCCCAAGCCGAGGACGGCGACCGCCTCAGCGACACCGAGATGGTCTCCCTGGTCTGGAACATCGTGCTGGCCGGGCAGACGCCCACCAACCTCATCGCCAACGCCGTCTCGGAACTGCTGGCCCACCCCGACCAGCTCGCGGCGCTGCGCGGCGACCCGGGCCTGATGCCGGGCGCGGTCGAGGAGCTCATGCGCTGGTGCGGGCACCAGCTGCTGGCGATGCCGCGGTTCGCCCGCCAGGACGCGGAGATCGGCGGTGTCGCCGTCGGCAGGGGCGAGCCGGTCACCGCCGCGATCGCCGCCGCCAACCGCGACCCCCGGGCCTTCGCCGAGCCGGACACCCTCGACGTCACCCGGCCGCGGGACGGCGCGCAGCAGCTCGGGTTCGGGCACGGGCCGCACTTCTGCCTCGGCGCATCCCTCGCCCGCGTCCAGACGCAGGCGGCGCTGGAGGCGCTGCTGCTGGGCCACCCCGCGCTCGCACCCGCCGGCGACGGCCCCGACCGTGCCCCCGACCCCGGGACATGGCGTCTGAGGTCGCTCCCGGTGATGCTGTGAGGCCGCGCCGGTGCGGCCTCCCCGGGTGACCGGCCCGGCGGGCGGGCCGTACCCGGGGCGGCGCACCGGCGCGCGGCTCGCTACGCCCCGTTGGCCGCGTTCTCCTCGCCGCCCGTGCCGTCCGGGAAGTCGGGTTCGAACGGCGGCGTCGAGGGCTCCTCCGGCGCCGTCTCGGGCGGCGCCGTGGGCGCCACCGGATCCTCCGGCACCTCGGTCGGGACGGTCGGCTCCTCGGGCCGCGTGGCCGGCGCGGACGGCTGGGCCTGCTCGGTCTGCTCCGGCGACGGCGGCGGGTCGGGGGCGAGGTCGTGCACCTCGCCGCCGAAGCTCGGCTCCGGGAACTGCTCGACCTCCTTGCCCTCCATCGCCTTCGTCATGAAGTTGTTCCAGATGGCGGCGGGCAGGGTGCCGCCCGACAGCGAGCCCCACCCCGGAACGCTGAACGGCTGGTTGTTGCCGTTGTAGACCCCGACCGCCGCCGAAAGCTGCGGCGTGTAGCCGACGAACCAGGCGGCGACGCTGCCGTCGGTCGTCCCGGTCTTGCCCGCCACCGGCCGGCCGTCGGGCAGAGCCGCGGAGGTACCGGTACCGCTCTGCACGACCTGCTGGAGGGCGTAGCTGACGTTGGCGGCCGACTCCTGGCTGATCGCCTGGGAGCTCTCGGGCTCGGGCCGCTCGTTCTCGCCCTCCTTGTTGACGATCTCGCGGATGACGTGGGTCTCGACGTGCTCGCCGCCGTTGGCGAACGTCGCGAACCCGGTCGCCTGGTCCACCGGCCGCACGTCGGAGACGCCCAGGGCGATGGCGGGCACCGCCTGGTCGTCCTGAATCATGCTCTTGGGGATGCCGACGTCATACGCGGTCTGGCGGACGTTCTCCGGACCGACCTCCTGCGCCAGTTGCACGTAGCCGGTGTTCAGCGACATCCGGGTGGCCTCAACGAGAGAGGTCGGGCCGTGGCTGGTGTGGTCGTAGTTGCTGATGGAGCTGCCCCCGACCTGGATCGGGGAGTTGCCGTTCACCTGGCTGTTCAGGCTGTAGCCCTGCTCCAGGGCGGTCGCCAGCACGTAGGGCTTGAACGCCGAGCCCGCCTGGGCCGAGCCGTTGAAGGCGCTGTCGTACTGGTTCTTCATGTAGTCGTGGCCGCCGTAGAAGCCGACCACCTCGCCGGTCGAGGGCTCCACCGCGGTCAGCCCGGCCTGGACGCCCTCGGGCAGCGAGCCCACGTCGACGGTGTCCTCGACCGCGCTCTGCGCCATCTCCATCGTCTGCTGGTCGAAGGTCGTCACGACCTTGTAGCCGCCGCGGTTGATGTTGTCCTCGCTGTAGCCGAGGTCCTTGAGCTCCTTCATGGCCTGCTGGAGCATGTAGCCCTTGTAGCCGCTGAGGTCGACGCTGTTGGCCGGGCGCTCGGCCTTGGGCTCGGGGAACTCCATCTTGTCGGCCTCGGCCTGGGAGATGGCCCCGCCCTCGACCATGCCGTCGACCACGTACTGCCAGCGGCTCTCCATCTGCGGCGTGGTGTTGCTGTCGGCCTGGCCGTACAGGGACGGCTGCTGGATCGCCGCGGCGAGGAAGGCCGACTCCGCGCCGGTGAGGTCGCCGACGTCCTTGTGGTAGTAGGCCTGGGCCGCCGACTGGATGCCGTAGGCGTTGCGGCCGAAGTAGATGGTGTTCAGGTACTGCTCCATCACCCACTGCTTGTCCATGTCAGGAGACTGATCGACCTTGAGGGCGATGATGATCTCCTTGAGCTTGCGGGTGATGGTCTGCTCCCGGCTGATCCCCTCGAAGTAGTTGCGGACGAACTGCTGGGTGATCGTAGAGCCGCCCTGCACCTGCTGACCGGTCACGGTGAACCACACGGCGCGGGCGGTGCCGGTGAGGGAGACGCCCGGGGAGTCCCAGTAGCCGCGGTCCTCGGCGGAGATGACCGCCTCCTGGACCTGGTCGGGGATCTGCTTGTAGTCGACGGGCTCGCGGTCCACGCCGCGCTCGGCGAACTGCGTCTCGCCGTCGGCGTAGTAGAACGTCGACCCCTGGTTGACCGCGGCCTCCTTGGCGACGTCGGGCACCTCGATGACCGCGTAGGCGATGCCGAAGCCGCCCAGAACGAGGACGGCGCAGGCGGCGAAGGCGACCAGCGACGCGCGGGTCATGCGCCACCACAGCGGTTTCCGCACCTGGGGCCGGGCGCCGCCGCCCTTGCCGCCGGGCGGCGTCGGCCCGCCGGGGCCCGGGGGGCGCGTGGGGCCAGAGGGGCCCGAGGGGCCGGACGGTCCGGAAGGGCTGCGGCCCTGCGGGTCGGCGAAGTCCGGTCCGCTTGCGGCGTCGGAGCCGGGAGTGGAGCCGGAGCCGGGGGCGGCGGGACCGGCCGATTCCGGTCCGGGGCCGGCGGGGCCCTGCGCCGCCGCGGCGGCGGAACCGGCACCGGCCGCCGCTGCGGCGGAGCCCGCGGCCGCGCCTCCGGCACGCTCACCGGGGCCGGAGGCCGAACCGCTGTCGGGCGGCGCGGAGTCCGGCGCCGACCGCTCGGCCGGCTTCCCGGGCTGCTCCTGCGCGGATGCCGCAGCCGTGTCGCCGCCGGAGTAGGAGTCTCCCGGCGGGGCGGGGCGGTCTCCCGCACTCGGATTGTCCGGTGTCGTGTAGGGGGACCACTGCGGACGGGCGGCTTCGTCGCCGCCCGGTGCGGTGGACTCGCCCCAGCGCGGAAGGCGCGGGCCGTCGTCCTGCTCCGCGGCGGCGGAGGAGGCGCCGGGCGCGGGGCGAGTGGGAGGTGTGGGAGGCGTCGCGTCCACTGGGGCGGCGGGCGACTCGGCGGGGGTATCGGCTGCCGTGGCCTTGTCCGCGCCGGAGGCGGCGGATTCGGGGGCAGACGCGGGGGAGGGCGACCCGGACTGCGACTCGCGCCGACCGGCGGTGGCGGCGTCGTCCTCCCGCGGAGCGCTCGGCGCTGAGGGGGTGTGCGGAAGGGTCGACTCGGTCTCGGCCTCGGTCTCGGACGCGGTCTCGGCCCGGTCCGAAACCGCGGCGGCGTCGTCGGCGCTCTGTGTGCCCGCCGCGGCGGCACCCGCGGCGGGGCCCTGCGACGCGACCCGCGGCGTGAACCAGGACCGCGGCTGCTCGACGGTCCGGTCTGCGTCTGCGTCCGAAGCGGCCTCATCGGCGCCGGTCGATGGGGCGCGGGTGTCGCGGGTGTCGCCCGCAGACGCGGAGGACGCGGGCGAAGCGGGGGACTCCGCCGACGGCGCTGACGCGGGGTCGGTGTGCGGGGCGGGTTCCGCCTTCGGCTCAGAGGCTGCCGCGCCGTCGGGCTCGCCGGGGGCGGAGGGGGAGGGCTTGCCGGCTGCGGTCGGGGCCGAGGGGGCGGCCGCGGCCTTGGGGGTCTCGGCCTCGGGGGTCTCGTCGCGCGCTGTGGGGGGCGCGGGCTCGGCGGCCGCAGCCGCGTCGTCGCCCGCGCCGGCCGCCGGCTTCGGCTTTGCGGCGGCGCCGGTGGCGGCCTCGGCTGCCGTCTCAGCGCGCTCGGCGCCGGAGGAGGCCTCGCCGGCATCCTCGGACCGGGCGTCGGGAGACTGGGCCTCGGGACCGGTCGCGGACGCCTCCGAGGGCCCCCACGTGCCGTCTTCCCTCAAGTTGAAGCCCTGGTCCGCCAATGTGCGGGCGACCCGATCGCGGAAGAAGCTTCCGCTGTCCTTGAAGGCGCTCGTGCCGCCGCCCTCCGCGGGGGTGCCCTCATCGCCTCCGGAGGCGCCTTCGGCTTTCGGGCCCTCAGAGGCCTCGCGCTCGGGGGCCTCGCCGCCGGCCTCAGGGGCCTCAGGGGTGGGAGAGGGCTCCGCCGTTCCCGCCTGCTTGTCGGGGGTCTCCTCGGCGGGCTGTCCTGGATCCCGCCGGTCCTCGCCCTGCGCCTTCCCCTTGGAGTCGTCGTCACTCTCGTTCATCATTGCAGCACCATCGGGTCGGTTCACGCGATCGTCGGTCTTCTCGCCGGGACCGCGACCGGAGCCACTCCCCCAGCGCACTGCGTCCCCCGCAGTACGACCATCATCAGGCGTCTCAGCGTCATGGCGCGGCGTGACATCGCCGTCGCCGTTAGTGCTATCACTCAGTTGGTGGCCCCCTGGCACTCTCGATTCGCCCGGCGCAGTCCTATGTAGGACGCACAAGCAGGGGGAATCGGTTCAGCACAATCTTGTATCGTGAGCAGGTTCGGCACGGCGGGGGACTTGCCCGAACCTGGTCAACACGATACCTGCACTGATCACCCCGACCACCATCGGAATCCCGTGGCGGGGACGGCGATTCGATCGGACACCGCAAAATACTACGGTGGGTGACCGTCTCGCCGGTGCCTGTCGCCCAGCGTTTCCGTGATCTATCGGAGACCGCGGGGAATCCTTACTCCGAAATTCTGCGATAGCGCGCACGGCGCGCGCAGCCAGAGTCCCCGGACCCGTCGAGCCACGCGACGGACTGGGCCTTTTCGGGCATAAAAAAAGGCGGGGGCGCAACCCGAACAAACGGGCCACACCCCCACCAACAAAAAATGCGGCAGCAACCTACTCTCCCACCCCCACCATGAAGGCAGTACCATCGGCGCAAAGAGACT
>NZ_BAAAQI010000008.1:0-262103 GCF_039531585.1 Streptomonospora arabica
GGAGTCGCAGCGCAGCAGGACTTGGGCGATGGCGACGCAGACGAGTTCGGCGTCGGTGAGCAGCCGGGCGGGGCCGCGTTTTCCCGGTTTCCTGCCCGAGGGCAGGACGTGGTCGTCCAGGTGGACATAGAGTGCGGTGAGAAGGGCGTCGAGGTTTGTCTTCACACACTGATCTTCGGCGCCCTTCGCCATGCCCGCAGCCGGTTCGGGAAACTCCCATCAACGATCTAGCGGCGGGACCCCGGTGCGCCGTCCGGGCGGCCGGGGCCCCGAGTCGGGGACGCGCCTTCAGTCGGAGCCGGTGCCACGACCGCCGTCGGCCGGGGGCCCGCTGCCGGGTCGGCCGCGGCCGCCGTCCTCGCGCGCGCCGCTGTCGGCGTCGTCCGCCCGGGAGCCGGCGCCCGCGTCCGGGTCCGGGCCGCCGGCAGGTCCCGCGCCTTCGGCCTCTCCGCTGTCCGGCCCCGACCGGTGCGCAGCGCCGACCGCGGTCGGCACCGGCTCCGCGCCCGCTCCGCGGGCGGAGCGCCGGCGGCGCCACAGCAGCCACGCCGGCGTGCCGACCGCCGCGCCGAGCGCGACGAACGGCAGCAGCCAGCCGACCGCGACAGAGGCCGCCTGCGCGACGTCCACCAGTGCCCGCCAGCCGCGCAGCAGGCCGCCGAGGAATCCGATCGAGTCGTCCGCCGGCTCCTCCACATACGTCTCCGGCGGCGCCAGATCCAGACGCACGGTCCCGTAGGAGGTCTGCTGGGCGAGGGACTCCTGGCGGGCCTGCAGCGCCTCCAGGTCCTGCTGGCGCGTGCTGATCTGCTCCTCGACCGCCAGTACGTCCTCCACGGACTCGGCCTCGTCGAGCAGTTCGCGCAGCCGCTCCAGGGACGCCTCGGCCGACTCCACCCGGCTGTCGACGTCGGCGACCTGCTCGGTGACGTCCTCGACCCTGCGGTCCAGGCTGGACCGGGTGCCCAGGCCGGCCAGCTCCTCCAGCGCCTCCTCGTAGCGCTTCTGCGGCACGTGCAGCGTCAGCGAGGCGTGCGGAGGGCTGCCCTCGGTGGTCTGCACGTTCTCCGCGGCGACGTAGCCTCCGGTCGACTCCGTCCAGTCGACGGCCTCCTCGGCCGCGCCGCGCACGTTCTCGACCTCGACCGAGAGGTCGGCGGTGTGGACCAGGTCGCGTTCGGCGACGGGCACGTCCGCCGCGAGCTGCGAACCGGAGCCGTCCCCGGCCGCGTCCCCCTGCGCCTGGGCGCCGGGCTCGGCGGGGGCGGCCCTTTCGCCGCTCCCGCCGTCGGCGGAGCCGGCCGACGACGCGTCGCCGGCGGATCCCCCCGAGGTCGTGCAGCCGGCCAAAGCAGCGACTACGGCCAGAAGAGCAGCGGCGGCGGCGCGCGCCGTCCGGCTCCGATGAAGCGGTGGAGCGTGTGCGTGTGCGTGTGTGGGAAGCATGGCCGTTGGACGCCCGCCCCCGAAGGCCGCGTTTCGGCAGCCGGGTTGCGGCTTGGTCACGTCCGCTCCCCGGCGCACCGCGCGCCGCCGCGGTCGCAGGAGCCACACACCGACCCCGCGCACACCGCCGCCGGGTATCTGGAAAGCTGGGAGCATGCAGCGCAGACAGCACGTCGTCGTCGTGGGTGCCGGGGTCTCGGGGCTCACCGCCGCCTACCGGCTGGGGCGCGCAGGAGCCGAGGTCACCGTGCTGGAGGCGGCGCCGCGCGCGGGCGGCAAGCTGTACGCCTCGCCGGTGGCCGGCGTCCCGGTCGACGCCGGCGCGGAGTCGGTGCTGGCGCGCCGCCCCGAAGCGCTGGACCTGATCGACGAACTGGGGCTGGCCGACCGCGTCGAGCACCCGGCGCCGCTGCCCGCCGCCATCTACAGCCGCGGCCGCCTGCGCGCCTTTCCCCGGGGCCAGGTGATGGGCGTGCCCGGCGATTTGGCCGCGCTCGCCCGCAGCGGCGTGCTGTCCGTTTCCGGCGTGCTGCGCGCCGGCCTCGACCGCGTACTGCCCCGAACCCGATTGGAGGGCGACCCCACGGTGGCCGGCTACATCGGCGCCCGGATGGGCGGCGAGGTCGTCGAGCGCCTGGTCGAGCCGATGCTGGGCGGCGTCTACGCCGGGCGCGCCGAGCGGCTCTCGCTGGACTCCACGCTGCCCCAGCTCGCCCCGCTGGCCCGTGAGGAGCGCTCGCTGGCCCGCGCCGTGCGCCGCGCGGCCCGGCAGCAGCGCGCGCAGGCCCGCCCCGGCGCCCCCGCCTTCGCCACCCTGCGCGGCGGGATCGCGACACTGGTCGACGCCCTGGCCGCCGGAAGCGGAGCACGCGTCGAGACCTCGGCGACCGTGCGCAAGCTGCAGCGCGCCCCCTCCGGCGGATGGACGCTCACCGTCGGGGCCGCGGCGCCCGACGCCCCCGCCTCGGCGCCCCGCGAGGTCGCCGCCGACGCCGTCGTGCTGGCGTGTCCCGCGCCGGCCGCCGCCAGGCTGCTGCGGCCCCTCGCCCCGGCCGCCGCGGACGGGCTCGCGGGAATCGAGTACGCGAGCATGGCCGTCGTGACCCTGGCCTACCCCCGGGCAGCGTTCTCCCGCCCGCCCTCCGGCAGCGGCTTTTTGGTGTCGGCCCGCGAAGGACTGAGCATCAAGGCCGCCACCTTCAGCAGCCTGAAGTGGCCGTGGCTGGCCGAGGAGCTGGAGGGGGCCGGCCGCGACGCGCGCACGGTGCTCGTGCGGTGCTCGATCGGGCGCGCGGGGGAGGAGGCGCGGTTGCAGCGCAGCGACGACGAGCTCGCCGCGGCGGCCGCCGCCGACCTCGCCGCTGTCTGCGGGATCACCGGGGCCCCCGCTGAGCAGCGGGTCACCCGCTGGGGCGGCGGGATCCCCCAGTACGACACCGGCCACGCGGCCCGGGTAGAGCGCATCCGGGCCGGGGCGGCCGGCCTCGGCGGCGTCGCCGTATGCGGCGCCGCCTACGACGGGGTGGGAATCCCCGCCTGCATCGCCGGCGCGTCCCGCGCCGCCGAGGACGTCCTGGCGCCCGCGCCCGGCCCCGCCGGCGGAGGAGCGCAGGCGCCCACGAGAACCGACCCGACAAGGAGCCATCCGTGACCACGGGGCAGCACAGCCAAGGCGCGGACGACGCGCAGGACCTCAACCAGCTCATCCGCTACACCATGTGGTCGGTGTTCAAGGCCGGCGACCTCTCCGGCGCGGACCGCGGCGCCGCGGGGGAGGAGCTGGCCGCGCTGTTCGACGGTGCGGAGCAGAAGGGGGTGACCACGCGCGGCTGCTATGACGTGCAGGGCTTCCGCGCCGACGCCGACATGATGTTCTGGTGGGTGGGCGAGACCAGCGAAGCGGTCCAGGAGATGTACGCGTCCTTCCGCCGCACCCGGCTGGGCCGGCGGAGCACGCCGGTGTGGTCGGTGGTGGGCCTGCACCGCCCGGCCGAGTTCAACCGCAGCCACGTCCCGGCCTTCCTCGCCGGCGAGGAGCCCCGCGAGCACCTGTGCATCTACCCGTTCGTGCGCTCCTACGAGTGGTACCTGCTGCCCGACGAGGAGCGCCGCGCGATGCTGGCCGAGCACGGCAGGATGGCCGGCCCCTACCCCGACGTGCGGGCCAACACGGTCTCGACCTTCGCGCTGAGCGACTACGAGTGGATGCTGGCCTTCGAGGCCGACGAGCTGCACCGCATCGTCGACCTGATGCGCCACCTGCGCGGCGCCGAGGCGCGCCGCCACACGCGGCTGGAGGTGCCGTTCTACACCGGCCGCCGCAAGAGCCCGGCCGAGCTGGTCGAGGCGCTGGCCTGAGACCGGCCCCGGGCGGGCGGTGCCGAGCGCCACCGCCCGGGCGGCGGGCGGCCGGGGAGCCCCGGCCGCCCGCCGCGGCTTTCGTCCCTCAGTCCGCGGGGCCGCCCGGCGGCGGCAGAGGGCTCTGGGGCACGCTCAGACGCGCGTGGCGGCGCGTGGTGAGCAGGTAGACCGGTACGGCCGCCAGGAGCACCAGCACGAGGCTGGAGCCGGAGTACAGCAGCGCCGTGCCGGCGGGCGCGTCCATCGCCCAGGCGGTCAGGCACGCGACGCTGCCCGCGATCCACACCAGCACCGCGTAGGCCATCCGCCCGCGGGGCTTGGGGTACTCGATGCGGCTGACCATCAGCCAGGCCACCGCCACGACCGCCGCCGATCCCAGGAGCACGGGCGGGTCCAGCAGCACGACGGTGATCACGGCCATGGCGCCGAAGGGGCTGGGCAGCCCGGTGAAGTTGCCGCAGCCCGGGCTCTGGCAGGAGAAGCGCGCCAGGCGCACCACGACCGCCAGCAGCACCGCGGCGGCCGCCGCGACGGGCAGCGCCCCTCCGCCGCCGCCGAGCGTCCCCCAGGCCACCACGAAGAACGCGGGCGCGAACCCGAAGCTGATCACGTCGGCGAGGTTGTCCAGCTCGGCGCCCATACCGCTGCCGCCGAGCCGGCGCGCCACCCGCCCGTCGAACAGGTCGAAGCCCGCGGCGACCAGCAGCAGCACCACCGCCGCGGCGACGGCGCCGCGGTCCAGCGGTCCGGTGCCTCCGCCGGCCAGGTGCGCGGACTGGGCCGCCGCAAGCTGCCAGACCGCCATGAAGCCGCACAGGGCGTTGCCCAGGGTCAGGTAGTCGGCGACGGCCAGGCGCAGCCGGGGCGCGGGCGCACCGGCCGCGGCGGCGCCGGCGACGGCCGCCGCATGGAGCCCGTCCGGGCCTGCAGCGGCGGGATCAGTCGCGGTCGAGGCGGGTTTCTCCGGCTCGGACCTTCTGCCCGACCTCCACCGCCGGGGCGACCCCGGCCGGAAGGTAGACGTCGACGCGTGAGCCGAAGCGGATGAGGCCGATCCTCTGCCCCTTCTCCACCTTCTTCCCTTCAGTGAGATACGGGACGATACGCCGGACCATCGCGCCGGCGATTTGAACGACCGTGACCTCACCGATCTCGGTTTGGAAGGTCCAGATGACGCGCTCATTACGCTCGCTGTCCTTGTCGAATGCGGGTCGGAAGCCGCCGGGCCGGTGCTCGATCCGGGTGACCGCCCCCTCCAACGGAGCACGGTTCACGTGCACGTTCAAGGGGTTCATGAACACGGCGACGCGGGTGCGGCCGTCGCTTCGGGTGTCGATGAACTGCACGACGCCGTCGGCGGCGCATGCGAACCCGGCGCCGGCGGCGACGCGGTCGGGGTCGCGGAAGAACCACACCATGGCCAGCGCCAGTGCGCCCGCCGGAACGGCCGCGAACAGCAGCGCGGGGACAGCCGCTGATGCGGCGGCCAGGATGAGGACCAGGGCGAACGCGGGCAGCAGCCACGGCGCCGAGCCGCGGGCCATGCGGACTCGCAGGAGTCCCGGAGCGCGGACGGGGGCCGGGGTCTGCCGGTCGTGTTCGGTCATCGCCAACTTCCATCGAGGGCGGGGGCCGGGCCCGCGCCGTGCGCTGCCGCGCGCGCATGTGCGGGCGCAGCGATCGTAACGGCTGGAGGAACGGGGATCACCAGCCGAGTGAATCCATGAAGGAGGATGTTATTGCACTGAGTCGTCTGCCTCCAGCGTGAGGGCCACGGAGTTGATGCAGTATCTGGCGTCGGTGGGGGTGTCGTACCCCTCGCCGTAGAAGACGTGTCCGAGGTGGGACTCGCAGGCGGCGCAGCGCACCTCGGTGCGCACCATGCCCAGGGTGCGGTCCTCGTGCAGCGTGACGGCCTCGCTCTGGGCGGGGTCGAAGAAGCTCGGCCAGCCGCAGTGGGACTCGAACTTCTCGCCGGAGCGGAACAGCTCGGCGCCGCAGGCGCGGCAGCGGTAGACGCCGGTGGCCGAGGTCGAGACGTACTCCCCGCTCCAGGGGCGCTCGGTGGCGCCCTGGCGCAGCACGGCGAAGGCCTGCGGGTCGAGGACCGCCCGCCACTCCTCCTCGGACTTGTGCACGGAGCCGGTCTTTTCATCCATACCGGTGACGGTACCGCTCCTCCCACTTCTTCGCCCGGTTGAGGGGGTTATGGCCGGTCACTCCCGGGCCAACACCCCATGGGCCGATGAAAGGTCATTTCTTCACCGCTGGGAAGTTCGCCGGAAAGGTCGCCGGGTACGGAACGTAGTGAGGCTACTGGCAGCCGGGAGTGTGACAATGCTGGTTTCGTATCGACAGCCATTGATCCACCGACAGCCGCTCCATGTGGGGTGGCCCCGCTACTACCGCCTCTGGATCGATCACCAGCTCGTCCGGGTCCGCCGAGGAATCCGGCCGGGATGGACGGCATTCGCCGCAGCCGCCTCCGAGGTCGTCTGGGCCACCCGGCTCACCGCCGGGGCGATGGCCCTGCGCGCGGCCCGGATGCGTCCGGGCCCGTGGACCGACGGGAAGCTGCTGGCGCTGCTCACGGTGGTCGCATTGGGATCGTTGGCCGTCGCCGGCGTGCTGGGCTATGCCCTCAGCCGGTGGGTGGCGAGCGGTCCGGGCGACGTCTTCCCCGCCGCGGGCGGGGCGGTCGCCGTCGGAGGAGCCCTCTTGGTCCTGGTCTTCGTGGTCTTCGCGTCGGTCGACGGAGACCGCTCCAGGGCCGGCCCGACAGAGGGCGGGCGGTAGGTTCAGGCCCCGGCTCGCCCAGCGGGCCGGGGCCGTCCTCTCCCGGCCCGCCGAGCGGCACGGCACCGCGCCGGCCGGCGGGCGCCGCAGGTTCTCTAGCGAACCCGTTGCCTCCATACGCGCACGAAAGCGCTGCCGCGTCAACAGCCGAAAGCCCGGCCGCGCGGTGATTCCCGCGATCCGGGAGGGCTGTGGCGGGTCAGGCGTCGAAGTCGTACTGCAGGACGTAGGCCGAGCCGTCCAGGGTCATCTCGTTGAACTCCACCGCCGTGTGCTCCTCGGTCAGGGCGGTGCGCAGCACGTCCAGCACCGGGGTTCCCGCGTTCAGGTGCAGCGCGGCGGCCTCCTCGGGTGTGGGCATGCGCACCCGGATCTCCTCGGTGAAGTGCGCGGGAGCGCGCCCCTGTTCGGCCAGGCGGGCGTAGATGCCGCCGGGGCCGGTCTCGGGTTCGGCGATGGCGGTGCCCGCCGCGAACTCGGCGGGGAGGTAGGAGGTGGCCAGCTGCATCGGCCGGTCCTCCAGCCGGTAGCGCCGGTGCCGCCGCACCACCGCGGCCTCGTCGGCCAGCCCGAGGGCGCGGGCCACGTAGGCGGGCGCCGGGACCTCGGCCACCTCGACGCTGTCGGTCTCGAACGAGCCGTCCGGGGAGTCGGCCTGCCAGATCGCGCGCCCGGCTCCCCACAGCTCGCGTGACAGGCGCCGCGGGCCGTGCCTGCGTAGCGGGCGGAACGCGCGGACGTAGACCCCCGATCCGCGGATCGCCACCACGATCCCCTCGTTGATCAGCACCGACAGGGCCTGGCGGGCGGTGGCCCGGGCGACGCCGTACTGCTTCATCAGGTCGTTCTCGCCCGGAACGCGGTCGCCGTCGGAGAGCCGACCCGAGGCGATGGCGGTTCGCACATCCTCGGCGATCTCGCGGTAGACCGGCGGTGAGTCGTTTTCGGACGTCGGCACTGCGTTCATCCTCTCGCCCGGAATGCACTGGGACGGCGGATCGGGGGCAGCGGCGCCACCGGAGGGCCGCGCCGTGTTCGCTAGGAAAGCCGGCTCGGGTCGGAGCAAATATTCGATTGTCTCACTTTTTACCCGCGATCGGCCGAGTGTGACTGCGGACCACACTCCGGGTATGTCCGGTTGAGGGTTGGTTTATGCGTGATTGGGGTCGGGCCGGAACCGGCCGCGCGCTCCCTCCGGGCCCGCGGCCGCGGCCGTTGCGCGCCGCGGGCCCCGGCGGGCACCCTCCGCGTCAGGGGCGCCGGTACCGGGCGAACAGCGAGCCCTCCGACTCCAGCAGGCCCGCCAGGCGCAGGTCCTGGGTGTGGGAGGGGGCGTCCCCGGCGACGATGCGCGCGGCCTCGGGACCCAGCAGGCGGGGGCTCAGCGTCAGGCACAGCTCGTCGAGCAGCCCCGCCGCGGTGAACTCGGCCAGCAGGTGCGGTCCGCCTTCGGTCAGCACCCGGTACAGGCCGCGTTCGGCCAGCGCCGCCAGCACCGCCTCAGGCCGCACCGAGCCGGTTCCGGCCACGACCACGTCGGCGGTCTCCTCCGCCTCGCGGCGCCGCTCGGCGGGCGCCGACTCCGTGGTGATCACGATGGTGCGCGCCCGGGGCGGAGCGGCCTTGAGCACGTCGGGGTGCACGTCCAGGGTGCGCGTGACCACCGCAAGGGGAGGGGTGGAGGGGCGCCCTTCGCGCAGGCCGGCCCACACCTCGCGCGGCCGCACCGGCCGGTAGCCCTCGATGCGCGCGGTCGCCGCGCCCGCCAGCACCACGTCGGCCTGCGCGCGCAGTACCCCCATCACGGCCCGGTCGGGCGGAGAGGACAGGTCGGCGGTGCGGCCCGAGGGCCCCCAGGCCCCGCCGTCGGCGCTGGAGACCATGTTGGCGCGCAGCCACGGCCGGGACAGCCCTTCGGGGTAGGCGTAGACGGCGGCGAGATCGGCGTCGTCTTGGGCCGACGGCAGCAGCGCGCGGAAGCGGGGCACCCGGCCTGCGGCGCCCGTGGAAGCGGAAGTCATGACTCCCGAGACTAGACAACGGAGGCGGCCGCGGACCGCCGGGGCCGCGCGCCGCGCCGGGTGCGCCGCGGCCGCCGCGGAGGTCCGCGCCGCTACTGCCGGTGGGAGACGCGCTTGAGCAGCAGCAGCGCCCGGTCGATCACCCGCACCGTGCCAGCCGCCGGCACCAGCGGCCGGTCGGCGGTGTCGGGCTCGGCCGTGTCCAGGGCGGTCTCCCAGGCGATGCCGTACTCCTGGCCGGGCAGGGTGAAGTCGACGGCCTCGCTGCCGCTGTTGAGCAGCAGCAGGAAGGAGTCGTCGCGCACCGGGCGGCCCCGCGGGTCGGGCTCGCCGATGGCGTCGCCGTTGAGGAACACGCCCAGCTCGCGCCCGCCCGCGTTCCAGTCGTCGTCGGCCATCGGCCGGCCGTCGGTGCGCAGCCAGGCGATGTCGGGCAGGCCGCCCTGGCCGGCTTCGCGGCCCTGGAAGAAGCGGCGCCGCCGGAACACCGGGTGCTCGCGGCGCAGCCGCGCCAGCCCGCGCACGTACTCCAGGAGGTCGGACTCCTCGTCGGCGTGCTTCCAGTCGACCCAGGAGATGTCGTTGTCCTGGCAGTAGGCGTTGTTGTTGCCGCCCTGGGTGCGGCCGATCTCGTCGCCGTGCGAGAGCATCGCCACGCCCTGGGAGCAGAACAGGGTGGCCAGGAAGTTGCGCACCTGGCGGCGGCGCAGGGTGACCACGTCGGGGCGCTCGCTGGGCCCCTCGACACCGTGGTTGCTGGAGCGGTTGTCGTCGGTGCCGTCGCGGTTGTCCTCGGCGTTGGCCTCGTTGTGCTTGTGCTCGTAGGAGACCAGGTCGGCCATGGTGAAGCCGTCATGGCAGGTCACGAAGTTGATGGAGGCGACGGGGCGGCGGCCGTCGTCCTGGTAGAGGTCGCTGGAGCCCGACAGCCGCGAGGCGAGCTCGGGCACCACCGGCTCGCCGCGCCAGAAGTCGCGCACGGTGTCGCGGTACTTGCCGTTCCACTCGGTCCACAGCGGCGGGAAGTTGCCCACCTGGTAGCCGCCCGGCCCCACGTCCCACGGCTCGGCGATCAGCTTGACCTGCGAGATGACCGGGTCCTGCTGGACGATGTCGAAGAACGTGCTCAGCCGGTCGACGTCGTGGAACTCCCGCGCCAGCGCCGAGGCGAGGTCGAAGCGGAACCCGTCGACGTGCATCTCGGTGACCCAGTAGCGCAGGGAGTCCATGATCAGCTGCAGCGCGTGGGGGTGGCGCACGTTGAGGCTGTTGCCGCAGCCGGTGTAGTCGAGGTAGTAGCGCAGGTCGTCGTCGGCCACCCGGTAGTAGCTGAGGTTGTCGATGCCGCGCAGCGACAGCGTGGGGCCCATGTGGTCGCCCTCGACGGTGTGGTTGTAGACGACGTCGAGCAGCACCTCGATCCCGGCCTCGTGCAGCGACTTGACCATCGCCTTGAACTCCTGCACCTGCTCTCCGCGGGCGCCGTTGGCCGAGTACCTGCTGTGCGGCGCGAGGTAGGCCAGGGTGTTGTAGCCCCAGTAGTTGGTGAGGTCGCGCGCCACCAGGGCGTGCTCGGGCACGAAGTGGTGCACCGGCATCAGCTCCACGGCCGTGGCGCCCAGCGAGGACAGGTAGTCGATCATCGCCGGGTGGGCCAGGCCGGCGTAGGTGCCGCGCTGGTGCTCGGGTATCTCGGGGTGGCGCATCGTCAGGCCGCGCACGTGGGCCTCGTAGATCACCGTCTGGTGGTAGGGGATGCGCGGCCGCGCGGAGTTGCCCCAGTCGAAGTAGGGGCTGACGACCACGCATTTGGGCACATACGGCGCGCTGTCGCGGTTGTTGCGCCGGCTGGGGTCCTTGAAGTGGTAGCCGAAGAGCGACTCGTGCCAGTGCACGTCGCCTTCGATGGCCTTGGTGTAGGGGTCGACCAGCAGCTTGTTCGGGTTGCAGCGGTGGCCCCGGTCGGGCGCGTAGGGGCCGTGCACGCGGTAGCCGTAGCGCTGCCCGGGGCCGACACCGGGCAGGTAGCCGTGCCAGACGAAGCCGTCGTTCTCGGTGAGCGCCACCCGGGTCTCGCCGCCCCGCTCGCCGAAGAGGCACAGTTCCACCCCCTCCGCGACCTCGGAGAACAGCGAGAAGTTCGTTCCCGACCCGTCGTAGGTGGCACCGAGGGGGTAGGGGGAACCAGGCCAGACTTCCACCATGGCAAGCAATCTCGTTTCTCATTCGTCCGTTGACGAGATGGTTGTTCCGTCCTGGCCGCCCGAGTATTCCTCGACTTGCCGAATCTTGCAGGTCACCCCGGGTGCAATGTCTGTTTTTCGGATCAATTGCGGCTTAGTGCTTGCGGTTTCGGTCGGCGGCGCCCCGCCCCCATCCGGGTTGCGGTCACCCGCGCCGCGGCGCGGGTGACCGCGTTGCCGTCCCCTTCCCCCGTGCTCGTAAGCCGGAAGGGCGTCCCGGACCGCGCCTAGGCGGGGCGCGGGCGGGCCCGCTCGATGATCGCGCCGGTGTCGGCCCCGCGCGGCAGGCCGCCGAAGACGCGGCCCCAGTCGCCGCCCAGGCGCGAGGCCGTGAACGCGTCGGCGACCGGCGCCGGGGCGTGCCGGATCAGCAGCGACGCCTGCAGCAGCAGGGCCATCGACTCCACCAGGCGGCGCGCCCGGAACTCGGCGTCCTCGGTGTCGTGCAGCTGCGCCAGCAGATCCTTCAGCGCGCCGTCGTAGGCGGCGTCGGCGCCCTCGGCCCGCCGCAGCTCCGCGACGAACGCCTCGGCTCCCTCCGGGTGGCGCGCCAGCGCCCGCAGCACGTCCAGCGCCGCGACGTTGCCCGAACCCTCCCAGATCGAGTTCAGCGGGGACTCCCGGAACAGCCGCGGCATGCCCGACTCCTCGACGTAGCCGTTGCCGCCCAGGCACTCCAGGGCCTCGGCGGAGTGCGCGGCCAGCCGCTTGGTCACCCAGAACTTGCCCACCGCGACCGCGATCCGGCGGAACGCGGCCTCGGCCTCGTCGCCGCGGACCGCCCGGTCGGCGGCCCCGGCCAGGCGCATCATCAGCGCCGTCGCGGCCTCGGACTCCAGCGCGAGGTCGGCCAGCACGTTGCGCATCAGCGGCTGGTCGATCAGCGCGCGGCCGAACGCCCGGCGCTGGGAGGCGTGGTGCACCGCCTGCACCAGCCCGGCGCGCATCCCGGCGGCCGAGCCGATCACGCAGTCCAACCGCGTGCCGTTGACCATCTCGATGATGGTCCGCACGCCGCGTCCCGGCTCGCCCACCGGCTGCGCGAAGGCGCCGTCGTACTCCAGCTCCGCCGAGGCGTTGGACCGGTTGCCCAGCTTGTCCTTGAGCCGCTGGATCAGCAGCGCGTTGCGGGTGCCGTCCTCCAGCACCCGCGGCACCAGAAAGCACGTCAGCCCGTCCGGCGCCTGGGCGAGGGTGAGGAAGACGTCGCCCATCGGCGCCGAGGTGAACCACTTGTGCCCAGTGAGGCGGTAGCCGCCGCTGTCGGCCGGAACCGCGCGGGTGGTGTTGGCCCGCACGTCCGAGCCGCCCTGCTTCTCGGTCATCGACATCCCGGCGAGGATGCCGCTCTTGGACTCCGGGGGGCGCAGCCCGAAGTCGTAGCTGCGCGCGGTCAGCAGCGGCTCCAGGCGCGCCGCCAGCTCGGGCGCGTGGCGCAGCGCGGGCACCGCCGCATAGGTCATCGAGACCGGGCAGCCGTGCCCGTTCTCGACCTGCGACCAGACGTAGAACTTGGCGGCGCGCGCGACGTGGGCGCCGGCGCGGTCGTCGGCCCACGGTGCGGCGTGCAGGCCGCGGGAGACGGCGGTGTCCATCAGCACGTGCCAGGCGGGGTGGAAGTCGACCTCGTCCACGCGGCGGCCGTAGCGGTCGTGGGTGCGCAGTACCGGCTCGGCGGCGTTGGCCTGGTCGCTCCAGGCCCGGGCACGGGCGGTGCCGGCCAGAACGCCCAGCTCGCGCACCTCCGCGTCGGCCCAGTCGGCCTCTTCGCGTTCCAGCGCCGACAGCAGCGCGGAATCGGCCCCGGCGTCGTAGTCCTCCAGCGGCTCGGGCTGGTTGAGCACCTCGTGCGTGGGGGGCATGGGCGGCCTTCCCTTCGACGACTCCCGAACGGGATTCGGTCACGACGGGACAAGCGTAGCGCCGCCGGTCGGTGGGGAGCGCGAGCGCGCGACCGCCAGACCGCGGGCGGCGGGTGGCCGACGACGGTCTCACGGCAGCGGAAGCCGGTGGGAGGTCAGGCGTAGAGGGGGAGGTCGTCGGTCTCGATACGGATGTTAGGGAACGACCCCTCTCCGTGCCCGAGGAACCCCAGGATCCACTCCGAATCCTAGTGACCGGGCCCTTCCGCGGCCAGTGCCCGTGCGCCCGGCCGCGTCGGCTCGGTCCGCGGGTCCCGGCGCGCGGGCCCCCGCCGGCTAGCGCGCGGCGGCGTCGGGCAGCGGCACCCGGCCCAGGGCCTCGTCGTAGCGGCGCAGCACCACCTCGGCCACTTCGGGCGCGTCGCCCAGGGCGGGGGAGACGGCCACCGCACCGGCGGCGAAGGCCTGCTCGGCCACCCGGTCGGCGAAGTAGCCCGGTGCCAGCAGGTAGTCGGCCACCGCCACCCGGGAGGCGCCCCCGGCGTAGAGGTCCGCCACCGCCTCGCCGGGCGTGGGGGAGGCCGCCGAGGCGAACGCCGGCACGACGCGCTCCCACGGGCCGCGGCCCTCCAGATCGGCGGCGGCGCGGGCGATCACCGCGTTGGCGCCGGCGTGGCTGGAGCCCGCCGACGCCAGCACCAGCGACGTGCCCGCGCGGCGCGCCCGCGGGGTCTGGGCCAGGCGCCGCTCCACCGCGTCCAGCAGCAGCGGGTGCGGGCCCAGCGTCGCGCCGTAGTGGACCCGCAGCCAGGGGCAGGACTCCCGCACCCGGTCCAGCACCGCGGGCAGGTCGACCCTGCTGTGGTAGGCGGCCGTCAGCAGCGCGGGCAGCACCACGGCCTCGCCCGCGCCCTCGGCGGCCAGCCCTGTCAGCGCGTCCTCGGCGCCCGGCGCCACGTGGTCCAGGTAGGCAACGCGGACGTCCAGGCCGGGCCGCATCGCGCGCACGCGCTCGAACAGCGCCTCGACGGCCCGCGCCGACCGCGCGTCGGCGCTGCCGTGGGCCACCGCCACCAGCGGCGCGCCCGGGGTGTCCGGGGCCTCGTCGCTCATCTCGTATCCGCTCACAGGTGGATGCCGCACTCGGTCTTGTTCAGTCCCGCCCAGCGCCCGCTGCGCAGGTCGTCGCCGTCGGCCACGCGCCGGGTGCAGGGGGCGCAGCCGATCGAGGGGTAGCCGTCGTACTGCAGGGGGTTGACCAGGACCCCGTTCGCCTCGATGTAGGCGTCGGCCTCCTCCCGGGTCCACCGGGCGATCGGGTTGACCTTGACCATCCGCTTGCGGCGGTCCCACTGGACCACCTTGGTGGAGCGGCGGGTGGTGGCCTCGTCGCGGCGCAGGCCGGTCAGCCACGCGTCATAGGGCTCCAGCGCGCGCTGCAGCGGCTCGACCTTGCGGAGGTGGCAGCAGATGTTGGGGTTGCGCCCGTGCAGCCGCGGACCCAGGTCGCGGTCCTGCTCGGCCACGCTGCGCTGGGGTTCCACGTTGATCAGGTTGATGGGGTAGACCGCCGCCGCGGCGTCGCGCGTACCGATCGTCTCGGCGAAGTGGTAGCCGGTGTCCAGGAAGATGACGTCGATTCCGGGCACGACCCGGGAGGCCAGGTCGACCATGAGGGCGTCGGCCATCGAGGAGGTCATGCACAGCCGGTCGCCGAAGGTCTCCGAAGCCCACTGGATGATCTCCTGGGCGCTTGCGTCTTCCAGCTCGGCCGCGGCCCTGTCCGCCAGGTCCTGGCCGTCCAATGTGACGTTCATGCGTTCCCATCCCTCGGTGTCCGGCCGTCGTCCGCGCCGCCGAAGGCGGCCGACCGCAGGCCGATGAACTTCACCCGGAACACCCGCGCGCAGGACAGGCAGCCCCAGGCGTAGCCGGACCCCGACTCGCCGTCGCCCTCGTGCGGCACCAAGTCCTCGTCCCCGCAATAGGGGCAGTAGTGGGGGGCGGCGCGTTCGCTCATCGTCTCCTCACCCCTTCCGCCGGGCTGATCGCCGGTTGTGGCCGCGCCCCGCCGCGCGGCCGGGGCCGGCGCCCGCCGGGCGCCGGCTCGCTCCGCTCACTTCAGATCGCCGTCCTCTGCGCGGGCGGCCCAGGCCGCGAACGACTCGCCGTCCTCGCGCTTGTCCAGGAAGCGCCGCAGCACCCGCTCGATGTAGTCGGGCAGCTCCGCCGACGTCGTCTTGAGGCCGCGCACCTTGCGCCCGAACGCGGCGGTGAGCCCCATGCCGCCGCCCAGGTGCACCTGGAAGCCCTCGACCTGGCGCCCCTCGGAGTCGGTGACCAGCTGGCCCTTGAGCCCGATGTCGGCCACCTGGATGCGGGCGCAGGAGTTGGGGCAGCCGTTGAGGTTGATGGTGACCGGCTCGGGGAAGTCCGGCAGCCGCCGCTCCAGCTCGTCGATCAGCGACGCGCCGCGGTCCTTGGTCTCGACGATGGCCAGCTTGCAGAACTCGATGCCGGTGCAGGCCATGGTCTGGCGGCGGAAGACGCTGGGACGCACTTGCAGGTCCTCGGCCTCCAGCGCGGCCGTGGCCGATTCGACCCTGTCGTCGTCGATGTCGAGGACGACCAGCTTCTGGTCGGCGGTGGTGCGGATGCGGTCCGACCCGTGCTCCTCGGCGATGCCGGCGATGCGCGAGAGCAGGGTGCCCGAGACGCGCCCCACGCGCGGCGCGAAGCCGATGTAGTTGCGGCCGTCGCGCTGGCGGTGCACGCCGATGTGGTCGCGCTGCAGTCCTTCGCGCATGTCCACCTCGGGGCCGTCGGGCAGCGCGTAGCCCAGGTACTCCTTCTCCAGCACCTCGCGGAACCGGGCGGCGCCCCAGTCCTTGATCAGGAACTTGATGCGCGCGCGGTGGCGCAGCCGCCGGTAGCCGTAGTCGCGGAATACGGAGGTGACCCCCGCCCACACCTCGGTGACCTGGTCGGGGCGCACGAAGGCGCCCAGCCGCTGGGCGAACATCGGGTTGGTCGACAGGCCGCCGCCCACGAACAGGTCGAAGCCCGGCGTGCCGTCGGGGCCGATGACGCCCTGGAAGGACACGTCGTTGATCTCGTGGTTGGTGCAGAACGCCGAGCAGCCCGAGACCGAGGTCTTGAACTTGCGCGGCAGGTTGGAGAACAGCTGGCTGCCGATGTACTCGTCGTAGATCCGGTCGATCTGCGGGGAGGCGTCGACGATCTCGTCGGCGTCGATGCCCGCCAGCGGGCAGCCCAGGATCACGCGGGGGGTGTCGCCGCAGGCCTCCATCGTCGACAGGCCCACGGACTCCAGCTTCTCCCAGATGGCGGGGACGTCCTCGACCCGGATCCAGTGCAGCTGGACGTTCTGCCGGTCGGTGACGTCGGCGGTGTCGCGCGCGTAGGAGGTGGAGATCTCGCCGATGGCGCGCAGCTGCGCTACGCTCAGCCGGCCGCCGTCGATGCGCACGCGCAGCATGAAGTAGCGGTCGTCGAGCTCCTCGGGCTCCAGCACCGCGGTCTTGCCGCCGTCGATGCCCGGGGCGCGCTGGGTGTAGAGCCCCAGCCAGCGGAACCGGCCGCGCAGGTCGGCGGGGTCGATGGAGTCGAAGCCGGCCTTGGAGTAGATGTCGATGATGCGCTGCTGGACGTTCAGCCCGTCATCGTTCTTCTTGTTCTCCTCGTTCTTGTTCAGCGGTTCGCGGTAGCCGAGGGCCCATTGGCCCTCGCCGCGGCGCGGCCGGGCGCCGGTCGATGCGGACGTGGGAGGCATTGCGGGGTCCTCCGAGAGGTAGCGCGGGGCACACTGGGCGCCGGCGCGCACCACGGCGGAACCTCGCTACCCGGCACGGCATCGTGGACCCGGGTTCGAGCGGCGGTTCGGCGTGGACCAACGTCGGCGCCGCTTGCGCCCCGGAGAACGGGCGTAAGAACACAAAAAGCGGCGGGGTCAGCCGACGTTGCGACAGATGGCACTGCGGACCCGCAGGAAGTCCACGTGCCGGCGCACGCAGAGCATCGGGTCCAGAGCAGCGATCATGTCCACGACCATGCCATGCCGCGACCCCCGCTGTCCAGGTCCGGGCGGCTCCGGGGGCGGTGAAGCTTGTCACGCGGATTCCGGGTTGCCCTTCGGCGCCCGATGGGCTCCGCCGCGCCGCGGTCACGGAAGGCTATCGAATCGGCCGGTGCACGCGCCGCCGCCGGGACGTCCGCCGCCCGGGGGCCTAGCTTGGTAGGCGTGTGGGGTCTGTGGAGTCGGACGCTGGGCGGCGTGGGGGACCGCGTCGCCTCCTGGCGTGAGCGCCGCCCGGTGCTGGGCGCGCTGCTCCTGCTCGTCGGCCGGACGGTGCGCGCACTCTCGCGCGCACGCGTGGTCGGCCTGGCCGCGGAGTCGGCGTTCTTCTCCCTGCTGTCATTGCCCGCTCTGCTGCTGGGGCTGGTGGGCACGCTGGGGCACCTGCGGCCGGTCCTGGGCCACGCCACCGTGCTGGAGATCCGCGCCTGGATGCTCGACCTGGCCGCCACGGCGCTGACCTCCGGCACCGTCGACTCCCTGGTCGCCCCGCTCGTCGACGAGTTCCTGCGCGGCGCCCAGGGCGGACTGCTGTCGGTGACCTTCCTGGTGTCGCTGTGGTCGGGCTCGCGTGCGATGAACGTCTTCATCGACGCCATCACGATCGCCTACGGCCTGGACGAGCTTCGCGGCTATCTGCGCCAGCGGGTGCTGGCCCTGCTCGCCTACCTGGGCGGGCTGCTGTTCGCACTGGTGGTGCTGCCGGTCCTGGTCGCCGGGCCCGACCTGGTGCACCTGCTGCTTCCGGCGACCGTCGGCTACCTGCACCTGCTCTACTGGCCGCTGGTGTGCGCCCTGTCGACGCTCGCGGTCGCGATGCTCTACGTGCTGAGCACCCCGGTGCGCACGCCGCTGTGGCGCTACCTGCCCGGCGCGCTGGTGGCGATGGCGGTGCTGCTGGCGGGTTCGGCGCTGCTGCGCATCTACCTGGACGCCTCCTTCGGGCAGGTCACCATCTACGGCTCGCTGGCCGCCCCCATCGCCATCCTGGTGTGGCTGTGGCTGATGGCCCTGGCCGTGCTCATCGGCTCGGCGCTGAACGCCGAGATCGACGCCATGTGGCCGACCCCGCGAACGGCCGCCGCGCGCGCCGAGATCGCCGGCCGCCGCCACGAGCGGGCCCGCCGCATGGTGGAGCGGCGCGAGGAGGCGCTGGAGGCCACCGGCCGGCCCGAGGACTCGGGCGAGACACCGGCGGAGATCGCCGCGCGGATGCGGCGGCTGCTGGGCTGGGGCACCGACCGCATCAGCGAGGACACCGACCCGGCCGCCGGGACCGCGTCCTCCCGCCGCCGGCGGCGTGGAGGGGAGCGCCGGCCCGCCCCCGGGAAGGCCGCCGAGCAGGAGGCGGCGCTGGCCGGGCCCGGCCAAGCACCTCCCGGCGTCGGGGCCGCGGGGGAGGGCCCGGCGCCCGCTGGAGCGCCTCCCGGCGAGGCGGCGCCGGGGGAGGCCGCGGAGAGGCCCGCGGACGCCGACGGGGCCGGGCGCGCCGGCTCCGGGGCGACCGAGGAGGACGGGCGGCCTCCGGTCGCCTCCAGCGGTCCGGGCTCCTCGGCCGGCGCCTGCGGCGACCAAGGCACCGCCGCTCCCCAACCCCGCCCCCGCGCCGAGGACCGGGAGACGCCTGGGGCATCCTCGTAGGAACCGGCGCGTTCCTCCCCGAATCCCCGCATCCCGCGCCGGCCGGGTGGTCACATGGCCCGCGCACCGCGCACCGGTCCCCGCCGGACGCCCCGCATCGCCGCCGCGCTGCTCGCGGCGGCCGGGGCCGCGGCCGGCTGCGACGCGTTGCCCGGCACCGACTCCGCCGATCCGACCGCCGCGCCCGCGCCGTCCGCGCAGCAGCCGGCGCCCGGAGCCGATCCGCCCGCCTCCGCCGACGTCGAGCAGGCGATCGCGGACCTGTCGGAGGCCGAGGTGGGCCCCGAAGGGTCCGGTGCGGGCTACGAACGCGAGGAGTTCGGCTCCTCCTGGACCGACACCGACGACAACGGCTGCCCCACCCGCCACGACATCCTCGCCCGCGACCTGCGCCGCCTCCGCGTCGCCGACGACTGCACCGTCACCCGCGGCGTCCTGGAGGACCCCTACACCGGCAGGAGGATCGAGTTCAGCGCCGAGGACCCGATGGAGGTGCAGATCGACCACCTCGTCCCGCTCGCGCTGGCCTGGCGGACCGGCGCCGTCGAGTGGGACCGCGACATGCGGGTCGAGTTCGCCAACGACCCGGACAACCTGATCGCCGCCGACGGCCCGGCCAACCAGAGCAAAGGCGACTCGGGACCGGGGGAGTGGCGGCCCTATCCGCCATTCCGCTGCACCTACGCGGTCGCCTACGTGGACGTGGTCGACGAGTACGGCCTGCGCCTGCCCTCCGCCGACCGCGCCGCGCTGGAGGAGATGCTCGGAGACTGCTGAGCCGGATGCGTGCGCTCTCTCGGCGCAGTCGTACCCTGCCCCGCTGTGACGGGATACGGCCGGCTCGACGGGGCGGCCGGATGTGGCCAGAACACCTGGTCGGCCGGTGCGGGCGGGAATGCGCGTCCCGGCCGGCCGATAGTGTGCACGGCGGTGCTGCGGTGGACGGTCCCGGCCCAGGTCGCGGCGCGGGCGCGGGCGGTCCTGCGCGGGATGCGCGGGCGGCGGCCGCCGTCACGCGGGGCGAACCGCGTCCGGAGGCGCCGGCGGGTCATCAGTATCATCACCGTGACCCGTGATGACTCCTCGCAGCGGAGCGGACCCGCAAGCGGTCCGGAACCCGGCGGAGTCGCGCTCCCGCCCCCCGAGCGTCCGGCACGACAGCATCCCTCGCCAACGGAACAGGTTCAGCACGACATGACCGCAGCGCCTCCACCGCGACGTGCGCCGTACACGGTCCCCGCTCGCGCGGCCGCGAGCCGGGGGCGGCCGTGAGCGAGCCGGCGGCCCCCCACTCCAGCCCGGTCGTCCTGGTGGTCGCCGCCGACGAGCGCAGCGCCGAGGTCACCATCGAGCGCCACACGCGCACCGTCTTCGGCGCCACCCCGAAGGAGACGCGCAACGCCGCCCTGGACCTGTCCGCCGAGTACGCCGCCCACATGGGCAGGCCGGTCCTGGTCAACGCGCGCGACGGCAACGGCGCCTGGCAGCTGATCGTCAGCCCCACCGGCGTGGTCCGGGCCGCGGGCGGCACCGAGGCCGCCCTGCTCAGCGGGAGCCCGCGCACGAAGCCCAAGCGCGGCAGGCGCATCGCCCTCGCCGTGGTCGGGGCGGCGGCCGCGCTCGCCGTCCTCGCCGGGGGCGCGTTCGCCGCGGTCCGCTACGTGCCCGCGCTGGTGCCCGAGGCGGCGCCCGCCGACGACCGGCCCGCGGCGACGATGGAGTCGCGCCAGGCGCCTCCGGGGTTCACCCGCGACGCCGCCTGGCGGCGGCCGATGCACGCCGGCACGGAGCCCGACGTCGCCGAGGGCGGCAAGCGCGCCGCCTACATCGACCCCGGCGGCCGCCTGCGCGTCGTCGGCCGCGACGGCGGGCCCCGGTGGACCGCCGACCTCCCGCTGTCCGCGGACGAGGTCGTCAGCGGGCCGCGCTTCGTGCGCGCCGGGTCCGCGGACGCCGTCGCCGTCGTGGGCGGCGGTGCGCTGTGGCTGTGGGAGTCCGGCGGGGGCACCCCGCGGGAGGTGGCGCTGCCCGAGGGCGCCGACGTCAGCTACGCCGGAGGCGCCCCCCTGGTCATCGCCGACGCGAAGGCCTCGATCCCGGTCGACGGCGAGCTCGCCCCGGTCGAGAAGCCGGAGGGCACGGGCGCGCTGCTCTCCGACGGCGAGCGGGTGCTGACCGCCGTCGTGCGGGGCCCCTGGACCTGGGTCGCCCCCGATGGGGCCACGGAGCGTGTGCGGCCGCAGACTCCTGAGGGCGCCGAATCGCTCCACGAGGTCTACAGCGCCGGCGGCGGCTACGTCGTCGCCGCCTGGAACCCGGCCGGCGGCGGCGACGGGAAGGTGCTCGCCTTCCACGACTGGTCGGACGGCTCGGTCGCGGCCGCCGCGGAGGCTTCCGAGGAGGGGCTGGCCGACTCCGTCCTCGTGCACACCCCGAAGGCCGCCGCCTTCGGGCCCGTCATCGCCGATCCGCGGGAGGGCAGCGCCACCGCCCTGGAAGGCTTCGAAGCCGTCAGCGCCGCCGGCGGCACCGTCTTCGGTGAGGTGGGCGGTGTCGACGTCGCGACCACCGCCGGCGCCGAACCGATCGAACTCGAGGGCGACGTCGCCCGGCCCTGGGGGCTGCTCGGCGGCCGCGCGGTCGTGGTCGCCGACGGCGACGTCTACGCCCTCGTGCCCGAATAACCCCCTCTCGAAGCAGAAAGGAGCGATATGTCCTGGAAACCACGCGCGATCGGCGTGACCGCCGCCGGCCTGCTGGCCGTCGGCTTCACCGGCGCGCCGGCGTTCGCCGACACCGCGGACCCCGCGGATGCGGCGGCCGAGCCCCAGGAGTCTGCCCAGCAGGCTCCCGGGGCGGAGGCGCAGACGGAGTCCGCGCCCGAGACGGAAGAGCAGGCGGATCAGGTCGTCGAGCCGCAGCTCGGTCTCGGCGGAGTGGTCGGATCGGCCGGCGATGCCGTCGGCAGCGCTGCCGACGGCCTCCTCCCCGACCCGCCGGGCGGCGAGGACCCCGACCCCGGCGGGCCCGGTGAGACTCCGGGCGGTCCCGAGGACCCCGGTCCGGAGGACCCGGGCCCCGAGGACCCCGGTCCCGAGGACCCGGGCCCCGAGGACCCCGGTCCCGAGGACCCGGGCCCCGAGGACCCCGGTCCGGAAGACCCCGGCCCCGAGGACCCCGGTCCCGAAGACCCGGGCCCCGAGGACCCGAGTCCCGAGGACCCGGGCGACGAGACGCCTGACCCGGGCGGCCCCGGTGACGGCGACGAGACGCCCGATCCGGGCAACGGCGGCGAGACGCCGGGCCCCGGTGACGGTGACGGTGACGGCGACGACTCGGCCAACCCGCCCGCCGACGACTCCGGCAGCGGCGGCGACTCCGACTCCGCCGACACCGGTTCGGCGGCGAGCGCAGCAGCCGGCTCCGGCGGAGGCGACTCCGACGGCGGCGGTTACCTGCCCACCACGGGTGTCGACCTGACCGGGTTCGTGCTCGGGGGTGTCATCGCGACCGGCATCGGCGCCGTGACCCTCTACGCCACGCGCCGGCCGCAAGAGGCCAGGTAGCCTCGCGCGGCGCGGCCGCTCCCGGCCCGGCCACCCGGCCGGACCGGGAGCGGTCCACCGCCGGGGCGGTCCCCCTTCACGCGCCGGCGCCGCGCGAGGGGCGCAGGCCGGATGCCAGTACCGCGGCGAGCACACCCGCCGCCGGGATCACCCACAGCCCCGCCGTCAGCGACACGGTGTCGGCGATCACCCCGATCAGCGGCGGCACGCCGAGGAAGCCCATCCGCGCCAGCCAGGCCGCCAGCGCCACCCCGTGGCCGCCGCCGAGCCCCGGGATCTCCCCGGCCGCCGCCAGCGCCAGCGGGAACAGCGTGGCGACCCCCAGGCCCATCAGCCCGAACCCGACGATGGCGCCCACCGGTTCGGAGGTCAGCAGCGCCAGCGCCATCCCCGCGGCCGACAGCAGCCCGCCGGTGCGCGCGACGGCCACCGCGCCGAACCGGTCGGTGATGCGGTCCCCGGTCAGCCGGCCCAGCGTCATCATCCCCTGGCAGGCGACGAACGGCAGCCCGACCAGGAACAGCGGGGCCGCGAGCTCGTCGCGCATGAAGACCGCACCCCACGACGCCGCGGAGTCCTCGACGGCTCCCGCCATCATCAGCAGTACGCTCACCACGAGCAGCAGCCCGATCGAGCGCCCGGGCACGCGCAGCCGTCCGCGCACGCGGGCGGCGGTGCCGCCGGCGGCCTCGGCGGAGCCGGCGGGCTCGGCCGGCTCGTCGATCTCGGCACCGGGCAGGAGCAGCC
The DNA here is from genome assembly GCF_039531585.1 of Streptomonospora arabica. Taxonomy (NCBI): domain Bacteria; kingdom Bacillati; phylum Actinomycetota; class Actinomycetes; order Streptosporangiales; family Nocardiopsidaceae; genus Streptomonospora; species Streptomonospora arabica. The sequence goes on from NZ_BAAAQI010000008.1 coordinate 22,780, forward strand.
GCGAGATCGCGAGCACCCCCGCGAGCAGCACCGCGGTGACCACGGCGATGTGGGCCGCGATGGGCACGCCCCAGCCCGCCATCGAGGTCCCGACCGTGCCGCCCGCGACGGCCGCCACGCTCCACAGACCGTGGAAGGAGTTGATGATCGTGCGGCCGTACCGCCGCTGCACCCGCAGGCCGTGCGCGTTCATGGCCGAGTCCATCCACGCGTCCATCCAGCCCAGGCAGAACATCCCCAGGGCGAACACCCACCACGCCGGGGCCGTGGCCACCAGCGGCAGCACGCAGGCCAGCACCAGGCCCGAGCCCACGGCCACGCGGCCGCTGCCGAAGCGGGCGATCAGCGGACCGGCGAGCATGCCGGTGACCAGGGCGCCCAGGGGCATGGCGCCGATGCCGAGGCCCAGCTGGGTGTTGGACAGCTCCAGCTGGGACTTGATGACCGGCAGCCACGGCACGATGTTGGCGTACGCGAAGCCGTTGGCCAGAAAGAGGACCACCACCGCGAGCCGCCCCCGGCGCGCCTCAGTGTCCGCCCTGCGTACCGCGTTGCCAACGGCCACGGAACCTCCCCTATGATCGGACGAATCGGCGTACAAGCGCCCCCGGAAGGGTAGACGACCGCCCCTGCTCCGCGCGAAAGGGTTGTGCCCGGGCCGTATCGGCCTTTACATATGATCTCCTGGCCGAATCCGCACGACGACCCGCGGCGACACCCCCCGCCTCCGCTGCGCCCGCTTCCCCTCACTCGAACGACGACCCCGGGAGGCCGCCTCGATGATCGACCTGAGCGCGCTGCGCGAGAAGCCCACTCTGGCAGGCGAGCGCGTCAGCCTGGTCCCGCTCGCGGTCGAGCACGCCGACGACTTCTTCGAGTCCACCCGCGACGACGAGGTGCGCCGACTGACCGGCACCCATCGGCGCCCGGACTACGACGAGATCCGCGACTGGTGCGCCACCCGCGCCGACCAGTTCGACCGGTTGGACATGGCGATCATCGAGGAGCCCGGCGGCCGCTTCGTGGGCGAGCTGGCCCTGGCGGACCTCGACGCCGACAACGAGAGCGCGGGCTACCGCATCGCGCTCTCGGCGATCGAGTTCACCGGTCAGGGACTGGGCAAGGAGGCGACCCGCCTGGTGCTGGACTACGCCTTCAACCGGGTGCACCTGCACCGGGTCTGGCTGAGCGTCTACGCGTTCAACATGCGCGCCATCGCCGTCTACCGCTCGTGCGGGTTCAGCGTCGAGGGCCGGCTCCGCGACGCGCTGCTGTGGGACCAGCGCCGGCACGACGCGCTGATCATGGGCGTACTGGAAAGCGACTTCCGCCGCGCGCAGGACTGAGGCCGCGGCCGCCGGTCCGCCGGGCCCCGCTGCGCGGCGAGAATTGCGCGCCCGCGAGGTTGGCGCGCGCACGGGGGCGGGTATGCCCGTAGCACTTTCCGCCGTGCCCGGTGCGAACCGGGCGAGAACCGGCATTTCCGCCACGCGGCGGCGATGGGAGCGAAGCGCCGGAGTGCCTATGAACCCGCTGCCCGTTTCACTGCCGTTCACCGACCGGTCCGAGGCCGGGCGGCGCCTCGCCGAGCGGGTGCGCCCCCACGTGTCCGAGGACCCGGTGGTGCTGGCGCTGCCGCGAGGCGGCGTCCCGGTCGGTGCCGAGCTCGCCCGGATGCTGCGCATCCCGCTGGACGTCGTCGTCGTGCGCAAGATCGGCGTTCCGGGCCACCCCGAGCTGGGGGTGGGCGCCATCGCCGAGGACGGGCACGCCTGCTACGACGACACGGCGCTGGCCCGGCTGCGGCTGACCCGCGAGGACCTCGCCGCCACCGTGGCCGCGGAGCGGGCGGAGCTGGAGCGGCGACTGGAGCTCTACCGGCGCGGGCACCCCGCGCCGCAGCTGCGCGGGCGCGACGTGGTCGTGGTCGACGACGGCGTGGCCACCGGCGGCACGGCGCGCGCCGCCCTGCGCACGGTCCGGCGCAGGAACCCCGCGCGGCTGCTGCTGGCCGTCCCGGTGGCCGCGCAGGCCGCCCTCGACGCGCTGGCCGACGAGACCGACCGCGTCGTCGCCCTGACCGTCCCCGACAACTTCCGCGCGGTGGGGGAGTGGTACCGCGACTTCGGCCAGCTCACCGACGAGGAGGTCACCGCGCTGATCAGCGATCCGCGAGACGCCGGGGCGGCGCCCTCCCGCGCCGTGCGCATCCGCGCGGGCGAGGTCCACCTCGACGCCGAACTGGCCACCGTCGCCGGCATGCGCGCCACCGTGGTGGTCGCCGTGGAGCACGGCCGCGAGGACCCGGTGCAGCGCGCGGTCGCCGCAGGACTGGGCCGTGCGGGCTTTGCGACCCTGCTGCTGGATCTGCTCACACCCGACGAGGCGCGCCGCCAGGAGGCGGCCGAAGGGGCGCTGTCGGAGGTGTCGGCCGTCGAGGCCGCCGACAGGCTCGCCGCCGCAGTGGGCTGGCTCCGCCGTTCCACCGAGGCCGCTGAAGGGCGCGTCGGGGTGCTGGGGTCGGGCCGGGGCGCGCCCGCGGCGCTGCGGGTGGCCGCCGACCACCCCGCCGACATCGCGGCGGTGGTGCTCAACGGCGGCCGGCCGGACGCGGCGGGCGAGGCGCTGGGGCGGGTGCGCGCACCGGTGCTGGCCCTGGTGCAGGGTTCCGACTCGTTCGTCCGCGAGCTGGCCGAATGGGCGCTGAGCCGCACGAGCGGGCCGGGCGAGGCCCGTACGGTCGCGGGAGCCGAAGGGCTGATCTCCGGCGCGGGCGCCTGGCGCGACGTCGGCGCGGCGGCCGCCGACTGGTTCGAGCACCACCTGTGAAGGGCGCAAGCGCGTCCGCGCCGCGCGGCGTTGTGCGCGCCGGGCATGCCGGGCGCGCCGGGTACAGGGACGTGAAAACCCGCGGCGCCCTCGACGGAAACCGTCGGGGCGCCGCGGGTAAGCGTGGCCGGGGGCCGCTTCAGAGAACTGTTGTCTCGGGTCGTCCGCCGCCGGTCCAGCCCGGAAAGGGCGGAGGGATCGGATCAGGCGGCGTTGGCACGACGCATTCGGCGCCGGCGCTCGGACGCGCGCTCGTCTTCGTTCAGGCCGCCCCACGTACCGTACTTCTCGGGTCGCGAGATCGCGTAGTCGAGGCACTCGGTACGGACAGGGCACTGAGCACAGATCTCCTTGGCCTTGCGCTCGCGGATCTCCCGCTCCGGCTGGCGCTCGCCGTCGGGGCCGAAGAAGAGCACAAGGTCCTCGCCCCGGCACGCGGCGGCATCCTGCCACCCCCAGTGCGGGCGGGGGCGCAGCGTGGCCTGCCGGCGTACCTGAGACATGGTTGAACCACCTCTACTGAAATCACTAGTAAGCTGTTGGGAAGACAGGGTTAGAAACAAGCAGTCATACGTCATACAGCGTGAGCAACCCCGCACGGCGTGAACGCCATGCGTTGCCTCGGTGTTCCCGGGTGTGGTGCAGACCACGGCGCCAGACCGCCGAAACCGGCAGGGCGCTCACACGAAACGGCCGGGGAGGCGATGACGCCCTCCCTGCGAGCCGGTACGTAATCATGCCATCCCCACTCCCGCTCGCGCACGGGGGGTGGGGAAATTACTCGCTCAACCGTTACCGAATCCGATCTCGACTGACCAATGTTTGGTCTTATGTCCGATTTCGGCGACGATTCGCGAGCGTCCGGACGTCCGACTCCGATCAATCCGGATACTGATCATCGTATTGATCGGGGGCGCGCGTGCCTAGGGTCGCGGAGTGATGGGCCGATCACATTGCGGTCGGAACAGCGCGCACGCGTCCGCCGCCCCCTGCGGGCCGCCGACACGGGCGCGGCCGGGGAGGGGGAGCGCCCCCCGCGGGCCGGGTCAGATCGCGTCGACGGTCCCCGGCTGTACGCGCCGGTAGTCGACCTGCGGGACCAGGCGCTCCAGGTTGGCGGCGTAGACCCCGGCGCCGTTCTCGTTGAGCAGGCCGTCGTGCACGGCCAGCGCCGCGGCGGGGCGCACCTCGCGCAGGTAGTCGATCACCTCCGACACCTTCGACCAGGGAGCCTGCACCGGCAGCAGCAGCGTGTCGACGGGGTCCTCGGGGACCGTCAGCGCGTCGCCGGGGTGGAACAGCGCGCGCTCGGAGTCGGACACCCGGAATCCGATGTTGGTGACCACGGGGATGTCGGGGTGGATGACCGCGTGGCGCTCACCGTAGACGTGGACGTCGAAGCCCGCCGCGGTCACCGTCGCGCCGTGGTCGACCGTGTGCACCCGCGCGCCCGCTTCGCGCAGCTCGCCGAGCCGCTCCGCGATCCCCGCGTGGGTGTAGACATCCAGACCGGGCTTCGCCGCCGCGGCGGCCCGCAGCCGGTCGAGATCGAGGTGATCGGGATGTTCGTGAGTGATCGCGACGGCGTCGGCGCCGACCGCCGCGTCGGCCTCGCTGAAGCCGCCCGGGTCGATGACCAGAGCGGCGCCGGCGCGCTCCAGGCGCACGCAGCTGTGTCCCAGCTTGGTGATACGCACGGGGCCGATCCTAACGCGCCCGAGCGCCCCCTCCCCAAATCCGCAGCGCCGCCGCTGCGGCGGAGGACCTGCGTACGGCGCCGCCGGGAGGAAGGGACGCGCCGGTCGGCGCCGTCGTGCCCCGGCGCCCGCGCGCCCGGCGACGGGCGCGGCCCGTCCCCTAGGGGACTCTTCGGGGCACTCCGGCGGAACAGGCCGCGCACAACGGCCGTCGTATGCGGGTAGAAGGCCACCCGGCCTCGCGAACCGCGGCCGCCGCCCGACGGCCGGGCGCTGATCCGGAAGGGATGCGAACTCAGTGGCACTGCTCCGCTTGGTCCTCAACATCATCTGGCTCTTCGTGGCCGGCCTGTGGCTGGCGCTGGGCTACGTCCTGGCGGGCGTCATCTGCTGCCTGCTCGTCATCACGTTCCCGTTCGGCGTCGCGTCCTTCCGGATGGCCAACTACGCGCTGTGGCCCTTCGGCCGGGAGCTCTCCCGCAAGCCGGGCGCCGGAGGGGCCAGCACCCTCCTCAATGTCGTCTGGCTGATCGTCGCCGGATGGTGGCTGGCCCTGGGACACATCGCCGCCGCGGTCGGGCTGGCCGTGACCGTCATCGGCATCCCGATGGCCTGGGCGTCGCTCAAGATGATCCCCGTGGCGCTGGCGCCGTTCGGCAATGAAATCGTCGACAGCGACCGGCCGCGGGAGCCGTGGCAGCTGTGATCTGCGGGAACGGCCGGTGCCGGGTGGGCGGTGCCGCGAGGGCGGGACCCGAGCCCGGCGATGCGGTAGCTTCAGCTGATCGGGCGCGAGGCGGGACCGGCGAGACGCCACCCGCGCGGTCTGGAATCGGAAGTAGGGGGAAGACGTGCGTTTGACACGGCCGTGGGAGTGGTCGCTGCTGAAGCGGAGGCGCGCGCCGCGCGCCGATCCCCCCGAGCCTCCGGCCCCCGCGGCGCCCGAGCCTGCCGACTCCCATCCGCCGGAGCCGGACAGCATGCTGGTGCGGATGGGCAACATCGCCTGGCGGGTGCTGGTCGTCGGCATCGTCGCGGCCATCATCGTCTACGGGCTGGTCTACATCAGGATCGTCACCATCCCGGTGATCCTGGCGGTGTTCGTCACCGCACTGCTCATGCCGCCGACCAACTGGATGCGGCGCAAGGGCATGGGCCGCGGCTCCTCCACGGCCGTCGCGTGCATCGGCGCCCTGATCCTGCTCGCGGGCGTGATCACGATGATCGTGCAGCCCGCGATCTCCGGCTTCTCCGGCCTCGTCGACAGCGTCGACCAGGCCGTCAGCGACCTTCCGAGCTATCTGCAGACGTTCGGGCTCAACCCCGACCTCGCCGCCAACATCATCGAGGCCGCCGAGCGCGAGCTCCGCTCGCGGCTGGAGGAGAACTGGTCGCAGTGGGTCAGCCAGGCCTGGGTGGCCGGCACCACCGTTCTGGAGATCCTGCTCGGCGTCATCCTCATCGTCGTGCTGACCGTCTACTTCGTGCACTCCGGCGACCTGCTCATGGAGTGGGTGCGCTCGCTGTTCCCGCGCCAGTCGCGCGCCTCCATCAAGGCCGCCTCCGAGATCGCCTACGGGGTCATGGGGCGCTACGTGCGCGGCGTGGCGCTGGTCGGCCTCATCGACGCGGTGGGCATCGGGCTCTTCCTGGTCTTTCTGATCGACCCGGCGCTGGCCATCCCGCTCATCGTGCTGACCTTCATCGGCGCGTTCCTTCCCGTCATCGGCGCTTTTCTGACCGGGCTGCTGGCGGCGCTGGTCGCCCTGGTGACCGAGGGCTGGATCATCGCGATCCTGGTCGTCGCGGTTGTGGTGGTCGTCCAGCAGCTGGAGAGCCACGTCTTCGCCCCGCGCGTCTACGGCAAGGCGCTGGAGCTGCCCTCCGCCGTGGTCCTGCTGGTCATCACCATCGGCGGAATCATCGGCGCGATCGCCGGCATGTTCCTGGCCACCCCGGTGGTGGCCGTGCTGGCGGCACTGCTGCGCAACCGCCCGCTGGTGGAAGCGGCGCGCAGCGGCCACTACGCCGGCGCGGGCGGCAGGCCCAGCGAGGTCTCCGCCTCGAAGGAGGAGGGCGCCGGGCGCGCCCCGGCCGAGCGCACGCAGTCCGCGTCCGGCGAACAGGCGGACACGGGCAAGGCCGACACCGACCGGTCCGCCGGCCCCGCCTCGGAGCCGGGCGAGGGCGACTCGGCGCAACCGTAGGCCGGCGGCCCACGCGCCCGCCCCGGCCGGACGCGTGGGCCGCCCCGGCGGGCGGCGCCGGGAATGGGGCCGCTCAAGCGCGCGTTGCCGTCCGCGGGCACTAGTGTGGTCGCGTGCGTGCGGTCCCGTGGCCGCCCCCGTGATCCGCGGGCGGCCGATCCCGCGCCGCGCCGATCGCCCGCACCGCCACCCGCACCTCCTGCCGCCAGAAGGTTTGTCCTGCCATGCTGATCGCCTCTGACCTCGAACTGCGCGTGGGTTCCCGGCTGCTGCTGGAGCCCACCTCGCTGCGCGTCGCCGCCGGCGACCGCTGCGGGTTGGTGGGGCGCAACGGCGCGGGCAAGACCACGCTGACCAAGGTGCTCGCCGGCGAGGACGCCCCCTCGGCCGGCGGCGTCACCACCAGCGGATCGGTGGGCTACCTGCCGCAGGACCCGCGGGCCACCGACCCCGACGAGCTCGCGCGCGACCGCATCCTCTCCGCCCGCGGCATCGACGCCGCGCTGCGCCGGATGCGCCGGGCCGAGGAGCGGATGGGCAGCGACGACCCCAAGGACCGCGAGCGCGCGGGACGCGCCTACGCCCGGGCCGAGGAGCACCTGCACGTGATGGGCGGCTACGCGGCGGAGTCCGAGGCCGCCTCGATCGCCAGCAGCCTCAAGCTGGACGACCGCGTGCTCGGCCAGCCGCTGGGCACGCTCTCCGGCGGCCAGCGGCGCCGCATCGAGCTGGCCCGGATCCTGTTCAGCGGCGCCGACACGCTCCTGCTGGACGAGCCCACCAACCACCTCGACGGCGACTCCATCGTCTGGCTGCGCGACTTCCTCAAGGGCCACCAGGGCGGCCTGGTGGTCATCAGCCACGACGTCGAACTGGTCGAGGACGTGGTGAACAAGGTCTTCTACCTCGACGCCAACCGGTGCGTCATCGACGTCTACAACATGGGCTGGCGCGCCTACCAGGTCCAGCGCGAGGCCGACGAGCGCCGCCGCAAGCGCGAGATCGCCAACGCCGAGAAGCAGGCCGGCGCGCTGCAGAAGCAGGCCGACCGCTTCCGGGCGAAGGCCACCAAGGCGCGGGCCGCCCACCAGATGGAGAACCGCGCCGAGCGCATCCGCAACTCCGTCCAGGGCGAGCGCAAGGCCGACCGGGTGGCCAAGCTGCGCTTCCCCGACCCGGCCCCCAGCGGGCGCACCCCGCTGGCCGCCAAGGGGTTGTCCAAGTCCTACGGGTCGCTGGAGATCTTCTCCGGTGTGGACATGGCCGTGGACCGCGGCAGCCGGGTGGTGGTGCTCGGCCTCAACGGCGCGGGCAAGACCACGCTGCTGCGGCTGCTGGCGGGGGTCGAGAAGCCCGACACCGGCGAGGTGGTGCCCGGGCACGGGCTGCGCCTGGGCTACTACGCCCAGGAGCACGAGACCCTCGACACCTCCCTTTCGGTGCTGGAGAACATGGTGGCGGCGGCCCCCGACCTGCCCGAGGTCGAGGCGCGCCGCACGCTGGGCTCGTTCCTGTTCACCGGCGACGACGTCGACAAGCCCGCCGGCGTGCTCTCCGGCGGCGAGAAGACCCGGCTCGCTCTGGCGACCCTGGTGGTCTCCAGCGCCAACGTGCTGCTGCTGGACGAGCCCACCAACAACCTCGACCCCGCCAGCCGCGAGGAGATCCTCAGCGCGCTGCGCAACTACAAGGGCGCGATCGTGCTGGTCACCCACGACGAGGGTGCGGTCGAGGCCCTCGCCCCCGAGCGGGTCATTCTGCTGCCCGACGGCGCCGAGGACATGTGGAACGCGGAGTTCGCCGACCTGATCACCCTGGCCTGAGGACGGCGCCGGCCTCGGCGAGCCGCGGGGACGCGGAATCCGGGCCGGGGTTGTCGCGGCGGACGATGTGGTCTCGTTTTGGTTCTGACCGAAACTCGCCCGCCGGCTCCGGGCCGTTCCGCCGCGGCGGCTACGGGTAGCCACGTGCTCCCGCATGGCTGATCATGGGCATTCATTGTCGCGTTGATCACCCATGAGCACGGGAGGACGCTGTGGCCGAGACCCTGAAGAAGGGCACCCGCGTGACCGGCACGGAACGCTCGGAACTGGCGAGCGAACTGAAGAGACGCTACGACGAAGGCGAGAGCATCCGCTCGCTGGCGGCCGCCACCGGCCGTTCCTACGGGTTCGTCCACCGGCTGCTGACCGAGGCCGGAGTCACCCTCCGCGGTCGCGGAGGCGCCACCCGCCGGGGCTGACCCCGGCGGAGGTTCCGTCCCCGCGCCCCTTCGGCGGATGGGACCCTGCACCTCTGGACTGCCGGAACCTCCGGCGCGGCCCTGTGTACCTCCGCGCGGCGCCCCGGCACCGCACGACGCGCTCCCGCCGATCATGAAGCGGGCCTGCCCCGGCCCTGCGGGAGCGCACGGGAATGCCCCCGGCATCGGCCGGGCGCCCGCGGAGGACACGCGACCCGCCGCGCGGTCCGCCCCGCCCCCGCCGGCCGCCCCGCCGGCGCTCTAGGGTGGTCCGACGGCAGAAGGAGGCGCCCGCGGCCGCCGCGCGGCACGGGCACAGGAGGTGCGGAGGTGCGCATGGCAGAGCCGGGCGGGATCGCCGAGGGCGACCTGGAGGCGGCGGGGCTGCGACTGTCGGTGACCGGCGAGGTCGCCACCGTCTCGCTTGTGCGCCCCGAGCGTCGCAACGCGATGACGGGGCGTACCTGGGAGGCGCTGGCCCATGTCGGCCAGACACTGTCCGAGTCCGTCCGTATTGTTGTCGTTAAGGGCGAAGGCTCCTCCTTTTCCTCCGGCATCGACCTGAACATGTTCCGCCCCGGCGGGGTCGAGGGCGAGACCTCGCTGATGGACCGCATCGCCCGCGGCAGCGCCGACGACGCCGAGCTCGACGCGGCCATCGCGGGCTACCAGGAGGGCTTCCGCTGGCTGCGCCGGCCCGACATCGTCACGGTGGCCGCCGTTCGCGGCCACGCCATCGGAGCCGGCTTCCAGCTCGCCCTCTCCTGCGACCTGCGCGTCCTCGCCGACGACGCGCAGCTGTGCATGAAGGAGCCGGCGCTGGGCCTGGTGCCCGACCTCACCGGCACCAAGCCCCTGGTCGACCTGGTCGGCCCCAACCGCGCCATGGAGCTGTGCCTGACCGCGCGCACCGTCTCCGCCGCCGAGGCGCGGGAGCTGCGCCTGGCCGAGCTCGTCGTCGAGGGCGCCGAGCTGGACGCCGCCGTCGACGACCTCGTCGCCGCCCTGCTGGCCGTCCCGCGTGAGGCTGCGTCCGCCACGAAGGAGCTGCTGCGCGGCGCGCCCGGACGCACGCTGGAGGAGCAGGCCGCCGCCGAGCGGCGCGCGCAGGCCGGGCGCCTCACCGCGATGGCGGCCCAGGCCGCCCGCGGCTGACCTTCGGCCGCGTCCCGCGCCGGGCGGCGCGTCCGACTGAGGGGCGGATCACCGCGGCGTGCGCCCGTATCGTGCACGGGCCGCGACCGGTCTCTAGTACGCTTCACAAGGCGGTCGATCCGTGCTGCGCGCATCCGGCGCGCCGGGCCGTCTGGCACCGGGGCCCTCGACGATCCCCGGTCGCGTTATCCGGCGCGTTTGGGCGATCTCTCCGCAGTGGCCGCGGAGCCTTCCTCGAAACGCCGCCGATCTATGAGGAAGGTTTACGTCACTTGACGGACAATGCCGCATGCCCTGGCTTCGACGAACTCGGACTCCCCGACTCGATCGTGGACAGGCTCGCGCAGGAAGGCGTCACGACGCCGTTCCCGATCCAGGCCGCCGCCATCCCGGATGCGCTGGCAGGCCGCGACGTGCTCGGCTGCGGCCGCACCGGATCGGGCAAGACACTCGCCTACGGGCTCCCGCTGCTGGTGCGCGCCGCTGAGCGCCGCGCAGCCTCCCGCCGCCCCCGCGCCCTGGTGCTCGTGCCCACTCGCGAACTCGCCCACCAGGTGCGCGACGCGCTGACCGACTACGGCCGGCTGCTCGGCGTGCGCATCGGCGACGTCGTCGGCGGCAGCTCCTACACCCGCCAGATCAACGAGCTGCGCCGCGGCATCGAGGTACTGGTCGCCACGCCCGGGCGGCTGACCGACCTGATCGAGCAGGGCGCCTGCGACCTCGGCGACGTCGAGCTGTGCGTGCTCGACGAGGCCGACCAGATGTGCGACATGGGCTTCATGCCGCAGGTCACCGAGCTGCTCGACCAGGTGCCCTCGGGCGGGCAGGCGCTGCTGTTCTCCGCCACGCTCGACGGCGACGTCGACAAGCTCGTCCGCCGCTACATGAACGAGCCCTCCACCCACTCGGTGGACCCGCCGGTCTCCCACGTCACCACGATGGAGCACCACCTGCTCAAGGTGCTGCCGCGCGACAAGAACCGCATCGTCACCGAGATCGCGGCCCGCGACGGGCGCACGATCCTGTTCGTGCGCAGCAAGCACCGCGCCGACTCCATCAGCGAGCAGCTCGTGGCCGCCGGCGTGCCCGCGGCGTCGCTGCACGGCGGCAAGACCCAGAGCGTGCGCACCAAGACGCTGGCCAAGTTCCGCGAGGGCCGCGTGCAGGCGCTGGTGGCCACCGACGTCGCCGCGCGCGGCATCCACGTCGACGGCATCGACCTGGTCGTCAACATCGACCTGCCAACCGGGCACAAGGACTACCTGCACCGCGGCGGCCGCACCGCCCGCGCCGGGGAGTCGGGCCGCGTGGTCTCGCTGGTCGCGCCGAACCAGCGGCGCCTGGCGCGCCGCCTGCTCGGCGACGCCGGCGTGCGGGCCGAGCAGCACCTGGTCAACCCGGGAGACGCGCTGCTCGGCGAGGTGACCGGCGCACGCGAGCCCTCGTGGGAGCCCTGGATCGAGCCGCCCGAGCCCGAGCGCCCCCGCCGCGGCCGCGGCGGAGGCAATCCCCGCCGGCGCGGCGGCAACAACCCGCGCCCCCGCGGTGAGCGGGGCGAGCGCCGCGACGGCCCTCGCGACGACTCCGCCCGCCGCCGCAACGGCGAGCACACCCGCCGCGACAACCGCCCCCGCAAGCCCTACCGCGGGGAGCGCCCCAGCAGCGGTTCCGCTGCGCAGGGCCGGCTCTAGCGGCCTATAGCGACACATGCGGCGGTCCGGCCGAGGTCTTATCCCGGCCGGGCCGCCGCATGTGCGCACGGCGGGTACGTGCGCCCCGCGGTCCGAGCACCGGAGGCGGCGGCCCCGCGCACGGCGCTCCCGCGCCGCCCGGCGGCTCAGCCGCCGCGCGGCGCGTACATGATGACGGCGACCCCCGCCAGGCAGATGAGGGCGCCGATGAGGTCGAACCGGTCGGGGCGGAAGCCGTCGACGGCCACGCCCCAGGCCAGCGATCCGGCGACGAACACCCCGCCGTAGGCCGCCAGTACGCGGCCGAAGTGGGCGTCGGGCTGGAACGTGGCCACGAAGCCGTAGAGGCCCAGCGCGAGCACGCCGGCCCCCGCCCACAGCAGGCCGCGGTGCTCGCGGACCCCCTGCCACACCAGCCAGGCGCCGCCGATCTCGCACAGTGCGGCGAGGACGAACAGCAGGATCGATTTCACAGTCAGCACGCGCGGGTCTCCGTCGGTTCGTCGTCGGCTCGGGCAGCGGGACGGCCGGGCAGGGCGGCGGCGCGCAACCGGGTGCGGTCGCGCCGCCGGTGAGGCGCGCGAGATGAAAACCGTTGCCGGTACGATGCCTTGGACCGGCGACAGTCCGTCGCCGCCGTCGCCACCGAGCGACGCGCCCCGCTCTCGACTCCCACGGAGTACCAGCGTGCCCGAACGCCCGGGTGGATCCCCACCCGCCGTCCGCACCTCCCTGGGCGACTCCCTGGCCGCCGGCTGGGACGAGCCCGACGGCGGCCTGCCGCCACCCGGCTGGGGGAGGCCCCGCGGTCCGCGGCGCCTTGCCACGGTGTGGGTGTTCGCACTGTTCACCGTGCTCCTGGCGGCCGGAAACGCCTGGCTCTCGGACCGGCTGACCAGTGAGGCGTTCCTCGCCTGGGCCACCGTGTTCACCGCGATCAGCCTGCAGGCGCTGCCGTTCCTGGTGTTCGGCGTCGCGCTGTCGGCGGCGCTGACCGCCTTCGTGCCCGCGTCGTTCTACCGCCGCGTCATGCCCGCCAACCCCTTCGCCGCGGTGCCCGCCGCCGGCGCGGCCGGGATGGTGCTGCCCGGGTGCGAGTGCGCGTCCGTCCCGGTGGCCGGCGGGCTGATGAAGCGGGGCGTGGCACCGGCGGCGGCACTGACGTTCCTGCTGGCCGCGCCCGCGATCAACCCGGTGGTGCTGGTGGCCACGGCCGTCGCCTTCGCCGGCCGGCCCGAGATGGTGCTGGCGCGGCTGGCGGCCTCCTTCGGCGCCGCCGTGACCGTGGGGTGGGTGTGGGCCCGGTTGGGCCGAACCGACTGGCTGCGCCCGCCGCGCGCCGACCACGATCCGAACGCCCCGCGGCTGCAGGTGTTCCGCGAGTCGATGCTGCACGACCTGATGCACGCCGGCGGGTTCCTGGTGCTGGGCGGCCTGGCCGCGGCGACCGTCAACGTGGTCGTGCCCCGCGAGTGGGTGGCGGCGGTCGCCGACAGGCCCGTCCTCTCGGTCCTGGCGCTGGCCCTGTTCGCCGTCGTGCTGTCGGTCTGCTCCGAGGCCGACGCCTTCGTGGCCGTCAGCCTCACCGAGTTCTCGCCGACCGCCAAGCTCGCGTTCCTCGTCGTGGGGCCGATGGTCGACCTCAAGCTCATCGCGCTGCAGGGCGGCACGTTCGGATGGTCCTTCGTGCGCCGCTTCGTGCCGCTGACCCTGGCGGCCGCGCTCGTCTTCACCTTCGTGATCGGAGGGCTGCTGCTGTGAACAGGATCGCCCAGGGCATCGTCCTGCTGCTGCTCGGCGCCGGCGCGCTGAGCAGCACGCTCTTCAGCGACCTCTACCTGAACTACGTGCAGCCCGGGTTCCGGCCGTTCTTGATCGCGGCCGGCGCGGCGCTGGGCGTGCTGGGCGTGTCGGTGATCGCCGGCGAGGCGCGCGCGGCGCTGAGGGGCCTGCCCGGCCCCGACACGGCACCCGCGTTCTGCCACGCCGACTCCGACGACCACGGTGCCGGGCACGGGCACGCGACGCCGCGGGTCGCCTGGCTGCTGCTCCTGCCGGTGATCGCGGTCTTCGTCGTCGCGCCGCCCGCCCTGGGCTCCTACACCGCCGAGAACGCCGCATCGGCGCCGCCGCCGAGCAGCGGCGACGGCGGGGGCGACGACCTCGCCGACCCCGCCGCGGAAGGCCCGGTCGAGATGAAGATCCAGGAGTTCATCTCCCGTGCCTGGACCGATGAGAAGCGCACCCTGGAGGGGCGGACCGTCCGCCTGACCGGGTTCGCCGTACCCAATCCGGAAGGGGAGGGCTGGTACCTGGCGCGGCTGCAGATGGCCTGCTGCGCGGCGGATGCCATCGTCAACCGGGTGCTGGTCACCAACCGCCCCGAACCCGAGGAGGACAGCTGGTGGCGGGTCGAGGGGACCTGGCAGCCGCCGGAGGGGGACCTGCGCAGCGTCCGCAACCACAGGTTCACGGTGGAGACCATGGAGAGCGTCGAGAACCCGCCCGACCCCTACGAGTAGCCGAGCGGCCCCGGCCGGCGCACGCGGACCGGCGCCCGCCGGGCGGCGGTCGGGGGCGTGTTCGACGGGTCCGTCCGCAGCGGACGGCGCACGCGGGCGCGGCCCGCTCCCGGGGCGCGCAGCGCCGTTCTTCCGGCGCGTCGCTGCGACGGGGACTTGGTGCCGGGGCGCCGTGCAGGAGGACGGCGACCCGGCACACACGCCCGGGCCCGGTGGCGGGGGTTCAGCGCGGTTCGAAGTCGAAGACCCCGTCGGTCTCGGCCGCCGCGACGCAGGCGTTGCTGAAGGTCTCGCCGTAGTCCACGGTCCGGCCCTGCCACACGCCGTCGGCCCGGACCCGCACCGGCGCGTACTGCATGGTGCACACGGTGGTCTGCGGTGCGGTCTCGCCGAGCGCGTCGAAGTCGCCGCCGGCGCGGTCCAGCGCCGCGCAGGCCGCCGCGGGGTCGGGGTGCGAGCCTCCGGCGGGGCGGCAGTGCAGCGTGGTGGTATCGGTGGCGTTCTCCTGGGGGCGGACGACCGACAGGCGCATCGCGGCGCCGGGCATGTGCGCCGCGCCGGACGGTGAGCCGGCGGAACCGGCCGCCCCCTCCTCGGCGTACGCGCTCGGCGCGAGTGCCGTCAGCCCCGCGATCAGCGCGAGAAGCACCGGTGTGCATCGGTTCCGCATGTTGCCTCCTGACCGGGGCAGTCCAGCCCCGCGACCGGTTCGTTGCATACGGCTATTGAACCGCGACACAGTGTGTCCGTGCCGGGTTTTCCGGCAATCCGGTACCGGGTGTCGCCGGGCGGCGGGGGAGGGGGCGAAACGGTGCGCCGTGCCCGGGCGCGGCGGCGGGCGGCGGCCGCCCGCCGCCGAAAGCGGAGCCTCGGGGGGTGTGTGCCGGGTCGCCCTCCTGCAGCGCGGCGCCCCCGGCACCACTCCCGCTGCGTTCTCGCCGGTCGGCGGGTGAGTCGGCAGGGGACCCGCCCCGACTCCCTCCCCGGCCGTGCGCAGGCGGCACCGGTCCCTGCCGCAGCGCCGCGCGCCGGAAGAAACGCGCCTCGCACCCCGGGCGCGGGCCGCACCCGCGTGCACCGCCCGCCACGGACGGACGCGTCGAACACGCCTTCAGGTGCGGGCCGGAGCCTGCTCCTGCGTGTTCTCCCGGCTCTGCGCCGGCTGCGGCGCGCCGCTCCGTTCCTGGAGGCGGCCGCAGAGCCGGCAGCGCACCGTCTCGGGCGGCAGCGGACAGGGGCAGTAGTGGCATGTGGTGGTGCACGCCGCGTCGTACTTGGCGAGCAGGGCGTCGCGCATGTCGTCCATGCACTCACCCTGCCAGAGGCCGCGGCCCCGAACGGACGAGGCGGCCGCGCCCGGCTTTGCCGTCCTTTGCACCGCCTGCGCGTTCGACCCGGACGCGGGGGGGAAGGACCCCGGCACGACCGCAGGCGAGACGACGGAGGGCTCGAAGGCCCATGGCGACCTTCCCGCGCAAGCGGCCGCGGTCGATCCGCGCACGCACGACCGCCGGCTCCGTCGTGGCCGCAGCCGTCATCCTCGCATTCGCCATCGCCGCGACCAGCCTTCTCACCCGCGCCGTCATCGAACGCGAGCAGACATTCGAAGCCGGCGAGGCCGCCCGCGAGGTCGCCGTGGACATCCAGAAGCAGCGCTTCGAGGGGGAGATCAGAGCGCGCGCGGGAGTCATCCGGATCCAGGTCGTCTCCCCCGATGGCGAGGTCCTCGCCTCCAGCCGCGCGGCGCCGACCACCGAGGCGCTCACCGGATCGGTCCCCAGGCGCGCCAACGGGCCCGTCGGCGACGTCGTGTGCGACGCCGACCCGGTCGGGTGCCTGACCGTCGTCGGCTACGAGTCCGCCGACTCCGCCTACGGCGACGTGCTCGTCTACGCCGCTGTGCCGCGCTCGGAGCTGCTGGCGGGACCGCTGCTGGAGTTCGCCCTGATCGGGCTGGGCGTCGCCGTGCTCGCCTCGGTCGGAGGGATCGCCTGGTGGCAGGTGGGCCGCACCCTGCGGCCCGTCGAGGAAGTGCGCAGCGGGCTGGAGCGGATCACCGCCTCCAACCCGGACAAGCGGCTGCAGGTCCCCGGCACCGGCGACGAGATCGCCGCCCTCGCCCGCACAGCGAACGAGACGCTGCGCCGCCTGGATACCGCGCTGGACCGCCAGCGCGGGTTCGCCTCCGACGCCTCGCACGAACTGCGCAACCCGATCACCGGACTGCGCACCAGGCTGGAGGTCGAGCTGGCCGATCCCGAGGGCGGCGACCCGGTCGACACGCTGCGCGGCGCCCTCGACGACACGCTGCGCCTGGAGCGCATCGTCGCCGACCTGCTGGCGCTGGCCCGGCTGGACGCCGACGCGGCGGCCGCCGCCGAGCCCGTGGACCTGGGCGACCTCGCGGCCGCGGAGGCCGGTCGCAGGGACGGGTCGCTGCGCGTCGACAGCAGCGTGGAGCGCGGGACCTACGTCTACGGCAACCGCTCGCAGCTCACCCGGCTGCTCGTCAACCTGCTGGCCAACGCCGAGCGGCACGCCGCGGGCCGCGTACTGGTCGGCGTCGCCCGCGAGGGCGGCGAAGACGGCGACGGCGGGCACGACGACCCGCGGGAGGGCCAAGCGGTCCTGCGCGTGCACGACGACGGCAACGGCATACCCGGGCACGACCGCGAGCGGATCTTCGACCGGTTCGCCCGACTGGAGGAGTCGCGCCGCCGCGATCCCGGCGGCACCGGGCTCGGTCTGGCCATCTCGCGGGAGACCGCCCGGGCCATGGGCGGGACGCTGGAGGCGGGCGACAGCGACGTGCTGGGCGGTGCGGTGCTCACCCTGCGCCTGCCGCTGTACCGTGGCGGGGGCCGCGGGGGCGACCGCGACCGCCGGTGACCGCGGCCCGGTCCGGCGACGTCTCGCGGACCGCGGGGCCGCCGCCAGGGCGTTCGCGCCGCGGCGACCGGTTCGTCACGGCGATCCGGTTCCTCCGGGACCCGCGTGCCTGGAGAATGGTGCGGGATCGACGACAGGCAGCGCTCGACGGGCCGACCGCGCCCGCGGGCACCAGCGCAGTGCGGGGACGGGACAGGCCCTCATGTGCCATTTGGACTTGGGTATCAGCGACCGCGACGGGCACACCGTCATGTGTCTGAAAGGGGAGCTCGACCTCGCCAGCGTCGACCGCTTCGAGCAGACCGCCGCCACGGCCGAGATCGTCTACGGGCCCCGCATGCTCGTCGATCTCACGGAGCTGTCCTTCATCGACTCGGTGGGCCTGGGGGCGCTGGCCCGCCTGCACCGCCGGCTCGTCCGCGGCGGCGGCACCCTCACCGTCGTCGTCCCGTCGGGCAAGATCGACCGCATCTTCCACTACAGCGGCCTGAAGCAGGCGATGGACATCCGCACCCCGCCGGAGTGAACCGCGCGGTCCGCGGGCGCGTCCCGGCGCCCGCGCAGGCGGCCGCGGGCGCCCGCCCGGCGTGATCCCGCCTGCGGCAGCGGCGCCCGGCCGCCGCCGCCGTCGACGCGGCCGCTAACGTGGCCGGCGAACGAGCCCGGAGTGCGGCCCCGTGCGCGCGCCCTCCGGCGCCGGCGGTCCGGGGCGGCGGGGGCCGCCCGCAGGGCGCGCCGCCCGACCGCCCGGATCCGAAGGAGTGCCCACGTGCCCGGACTCGTGCTGGACCTCGGGCCGCTGCGCTCCAGCCGCGCCTTCCGGTTGCTGTTCGCCTCGCGCGTGGTCGCCCTCATGGGGGTGAGCCTGACTCTGGTCGCGCTCTCGGTCCAGGTCTACCGACTGACGGGGTCGTCGCTGGCCGTGGGCACGGTCAACGCCGTCGCGGGCACGACGCTGGTCGCCGGGACGCTGGTGGGCGGCGTGCTGGCGGACCGGCTGGAGCGGCGGGTCCTGCTGCTGGCCGCCCGCGGTGCCGCCGCGGCCGTCTTCGGCGCGCTGGCGCTCAACGCCCTGGCCGACCGGCCCAGCGTGCTGGCCGTCTACGCCTGCGCCGCGGTCCTGGGCCTCGTGGACGGCGCCGGTGAGACGGCGCTGGTGGCGGTGACGCCCGCGCTCGTGCGCACCGACCAGCTGGCCGCGGCGGGCGCGCTGACGGCCATCACGACGCAGCTGTCCACCATGCTCGGGCCGTCGGCGGCCGGTCTGATCGTCGCCGGTCCCGGCGTCGCCGTCTGCTACGCCGCGACCTGGGCCGCGACCGTCGTGCAGGTGGCGCTGATGCTGGCGCTGCCGCGCCTGCCGGTCGCGGCCGGTGAGGAGGCGGGCCGCCCGCTGCGCGCGCTGCGGGAGGCGTGGCGGTTCGCGCGCCGTCACCGGGTCGTCGCCGGGCTGCTGCTCGTGGAGCTGTGCGGCGGGCTGCTCGCCCTGCCCTACGCGGTCTTTCCGGCGATGGGGGAGCAGGTCCTGCTGGGCGACGCGCGCACGGTGGGCCTGCTGTACTCGGCGCCGGCGGTGGGCGCCTTCCTGGGGGCGCTGTTCAGCGGCTGGGCGGGGCGCATCCGGCGCCCGGGCCTCGCGCTGGTCGCGGCGGGGCTCGTGTGGGGCGCGGCGATGGCGGGATTCGGGGCGAGCCGGGACGCGGCGGCAGCGCTGGTGCTGCTCGGAGTCGCGGGTGCGGGGATGATCACCGCCGAGATCCTGCAGCGCGCGCTGATACAGCGGTACACGCCCGGCGCGCTGCTGGGCCGGGTGAGCTCCTTCTGGCTGGTGCTGGCGACGGCCGGTCCGGCCGCCGGCGGAGCGCTGGCCGGCGGGCTCGCCCAGGCCGTCGGCCCGTCGGCGGCGGTGATCGCCGGAGGCTCGGCCTGCGCGGTCGCCGTCGCGGGGATCGGCCTGCTGCTGCCGGGCCTGCGCCGCGCCGACCTCTCCGGCGCCGCGCCCGGCGAGGCGCCGTGAGCCCGCGTTTACGCCGCGGTTGCGCCGGGCGCCCTGGAGCTTGGTGCGCCTGATTCGGACTCGGCTCCTGCCGGGTGCCGGCCGAAACGGCTGTCGCGGGAGCCACAGTGGCCTTACCCGGCTGCCGGATCGCGCAGCGGGCACTGGTCAGGGGCGCACCGGCGGCCGGTGAGATGTTGCGGACACTGCCACGCGCCGAAGTTTGCTCCGTTTGTACCTTTTGCCGGAATTCACAGGGTTGACATGATGCGCTCCGCCGATCAAGACTTGCGGACAGTCGCTTAGGTAAGCATTGCCTTAGTGAGGTGTGCTTACCCTTTTTCTTGTCGTGGAGGAGGGACGTGTCCCACAACGGGATCGCGGGCACCGTCGCCCTGGTGACCGGAGCCGCTCAGGGCATCGGGCGGGCGGTGGCGGCCCGGCTGGCCGCCGAGGGCGCGGTCGTCGCCGCCGCCGACCTCGACGCCGACGCACTGGCCTCGCTGGTCGGCGACCTGCACGCGGACGGGCACAAGGCCGGGTTCTACACCGCCGACGTGCGCGACTCCGCGGCCGTGGAGCAGATGGCCGACGCCGTCGAGCGCGACCTCGGCCCCATCGGCCACGCCGTCAACGTGGCCGGTGTGCTGGCCACCGGCGCGGTCGCCGAGACCCCCGACGCCCAATGGGAGCGGGTCCTGGCCGTCAACGCCACGGGGGTCTTCAACGTCTCCCGCGCCGCCGCCCGGCGGATGGCGCCGCGGGGCTCGGGCACCATCACCACCGTGGGCTCCAACGCCGCCGGCGTGCCCCGCGCCGGCATGGCCGCCTACGGCGCCTCGAAGGCCGCCGCGACCCTGTTCACCAAGTCCCTCGGCCTCGAACTCGCCCCCCGCGGCATCCGGTGCAACGTGGTCTCGCCCGGCTCGACCGACACCGCCATGCAGCGCGGCATGTGGGACGGCGACGACGGCGCCCGCCGGGTGATCGCCGGCTCGCCGGAGGAGTTCAAGGTGGGCATCCCCCTCGGCCGCATCGCCGACCCCGCCGACGTCGCCGACGCCGTCTGCTTCCTCGCCTCCTCGGCCGCCCGGCACATCACCATGCACGACCTCTACGTCGACGGCGGCGCGACGCTGCGCGCCTGAGCCCCGCGGTGCCGTCCGCGCCCCGGTCCCGCCCGATTACGCACTTCACCGACCTGGTCAGTGGGCTGTCCGCCGAGCAGGCCGGTGCCGGACAGAAATGAGAGCCGCCGGTGTTCCACCAGCGCACCGAACCCGCCGCGAAGGCGGCCGGAGACCTCCTCGACGCCTACCGCCCCGAGGCCGCGTTCCTCGCCACCCCCAGCGGCGTCGTCCTGGGCGAGGGCGCCGCGGCCGTCACCGAACGGCTGGAGGACGTGGCCGACCTGCTGGCCCGGGGGACCGCCGACTCCCCCGCCGGGCCGATCGCGATCGGCGCGATCCCCTTCGATACCGGCGCTCCCGGACGACTCGTGGTTCCGGACTCGGTGCGGACCTCGCCGCCGCTGGCCGAAAGCGGGCAGGGCGACCGCAGGCAGCGCCCGCTGCCCGGCCCGTGGACCATGCGTCCCGTGCCCGCGCCGGACGAGCACGCCGAAGGAGTCGAGCGCGTCCTCAAGCGCCTGGCCGCCGGCGACGGCCCCGCCAAGGTCGTGCTCGCCCGGTCGCTGCGGCTGAGCGGCCCCGGCACCGTCGACGTCGGCCAACTGCTGAGCAACCTCGCCTGGCGCGACCCCGCCGGCCACACGTTCGCGGCGGACCTGCCCGCAGCGGCCGGCTCCACCCGCACCCTCGTCGGCGCCAGCCCCGAACTGCTCGTCGCCAAGCGCGGCGGCCGGGTGGTGTCCAATCCGCTGGCCGGCTCCGCGCCGCGCAGCGCCGACCCCAGCAAGGACCAGCGCAGCGCGGTGGACCTGCTCGGCTCGGCCAAGGACCGCCACGAGCACGCCGTCGTCGTCGAGGCCGTCACCGAAGGGCTGCGCCCCTACTGCCGCACCCTCGACGTGCCCGAGCCCGAGCTCGCCGGGACCGCCACCCTGTGGCACCTGTCGACCCGCATCACCGGCGAGCTGCGCGACCCCGACACCCCCTCGGCGCTGCTCGCCGCGGCGCTGCACCCCACCCCGGCCGTCTGCGGCAGCCCCACCGCCGCCGCCCGCGCCGCCATCGGCGGGATCGAACCGTTCGACCGCGGCTTCTACACCGGCGCCGTGGGCTGCACCGACGCACGCGGCGACGGCGAGTGGATCGTCTCCATCCGATGCGCCGACGTCGCCGGCGACACCCTCGACCTGTTCGCGGGCGGCGGCATCGTGCCCGACTCCGACCCCGACGCCGAGCTCGCCGAGACCTCCGTGAAGCTGCGCACCCTGCTGCTCGCCCTGGGGGTCAACCAGCCCATCGACGCGCCGCAGGGCTGACGCGCCCGCCCGCGCGAGAGACCACCGACCCGAACCGAAGGGACCGCCCACAGCCATGCTCGCCGGATGCACCCCCTGGCCCGCGGAGTTCGCCGACAGCTACCGACGCCGGGGCTACTGGACGGGCGAGACCCTCGGCGCGTTCCTGCGCGACCGCGCGCACCGCTTCGCCGAGCGCACCGCCGTCGTCGGCGCGGGCAGGCGCTGGAGCTACGCCGAGCTCGACACCCGGGCCGACCGCATGGCGGCCGGCCTGGCGCGCCTGGGCATCGGCGCCGGAGACCGCGTCGTCGTCCAGCTGCCCAACCGCCCCGAGGTCTTCGAGGTCGCCTTCGCCCTGATGCGCCTCGGCGCCCTGCCCGTCTACGCGCTGCCGGCCCACCGCCGGGCCGAGATCTCCTACCTGTGCTCGTTCACCGAGGCCGCCGCACTGGTCGTCGCCGACACCGACGCCGGGTTCGACTACCGCGAGCTGGCCGAGCAGGTGCGCGCCGAGACCGGCGGCCCCGAGCACATCCTGGTGGCCGGCGACACGGGCGGCCGGGCGCACATGAGGACGCTGGAGGAGGTCCGCGAGGGCGGCGGCGCCGGTCCCGGCGCCACCGCCGGGCCCGACCCGGGCGAGGTCGCGTTCCTCCAGCTGTCCGGCGGCACCACCGGGCTGCCCAAGCTCATCCCGCGCACCCACGACGACTACCTCTACTCGGTGCGCGCCAGCGCCGAGATCTGCGCGCTGGACACCGGCACCGTCTACCTCGCCGCGCTGCCCGTGGTGCACAACTTCCCGATGAGCTCGCCCGGCTTCCTCGGCGTGTTCAGCGCCGGCGGCACCGTGGTCCTGGCCCCCGACCCCAGCCCGGCCACCTGCCTGGCCGCGGTCGAGGCCGAAGGCGTCACGCACACCGCCGTCGTGCCGCCCGTGGCGATGCTGTGGCTGGACGCCGCCGACGGTGGCTCCCAGGCCCACCGGGACCTGACCAGCCTGCGCGTGCTGCAGGTCGGCGGGGCCAAGTTCAACGCCGAGGCCGCGCGCCGCGTGCGCCCGACGCTGGGCTGCACGCTGCAGCAGGTCTTCGGCATGGCCGAGGGGCTCGTCAACTACACGCGCTACGACGACCCCGAGGAGGTCGTCGTCACCACGCAGGGACGGCCCATCTCGCCCGACGACGAGATCCGCGTCGTCGACAGCGACGGCACCGAGGTCGCCCCCGGCGGGCTCGGCGAGCTGCAGACCCGCGGCCCCTACACCATCCGCGGCTACTACCGCGCCCCCGAGCACAACGCCGAGGCCTTCACCGCCGACGGCTTCTACCGCACCGGCGACCTGGTGCGCACCACGCCCACCGGCCACATCGTCGTCGAAGGCCGCGCCAAGGACCAGATCAACCGCGGCGGCGAGAAGATCGCGCCCGACGAGGTCGAGAACCACCTGCTGGCCCACCCCGGCGTGCACGACGCCGCCGTGGTCGCCGTGCCCGACCGGTTCCTCGGCGAGCGCACCTGCGCCTACGTGGTGCCGCGCGGCGCCGGGCCCGCCCGCTCCGAGCTGCGGGCGTTCCTGCGCGAACGCGGCCTGGCCGCCTACAAGATCCCCGACCGGCTGGAGCTCGTCGACGCGTTCCCCGCCACCGGGGTCGGCAAGATCAGCCGGCGCGAGCTGCGCGAGGCGGTCCGGGCCGCCCACGCGCCGGCCGAGCCCGGCGCCCCGCCGCCCACCCGGGCCGCCGCCCGGCACTGACCAGCCCCGGGAGCGCGCGCCCGCGCCCCGGCCCGCCCCACGACCCGTCGAATGGACGACCGATGCCGCTGCCGCACATCGAGCCCTACGACCTGCCCTCCGCGGCGGAGCTGCCCGACAACCGCGCGGACTGGCGCCCCGACCCCGCGCGGGCCGCCCTGCTCATCCACGACATGCAGCACTACTTCCTGCGGCCCTACTCCGCGGGCACCCAGCCGCTCGAAGGCGCCCTCGCCAACATCGCCGCCCTGCGCGAGCGCGCCCGCGCCGCCGGAATCCCCGTCGTCTACACCTGCAAGCCCGGCGACGTGCCGCCCGAGCGCCGCGGCCTCGAACTCGACTTCTGGGGCCGCGGCATGCGCGCCGACCCCGACCACTCCGACATCGCCGCCCGGCTGCGGCCCGAAGAGGGCGACGAGGTGGTCACCAAGCACCGCTACAGCGCCTTCGTCGGCACCGGCCTGGCCGAGCGGCTGCGCGGCCAGGGCCGCGACCAGCTGCTGATCACCGGCGTCTACGCGCACATCGGCTGCCTGCTCACCGCCGCCGACGCCTTCATGCGCGACATCCAGCCGTTCCTGGTCGCCGACGCCACGGCCGACTTCAGCGCCGAGGACCACCGTTTCGCGCTGCGCTACGTGTCCCAGCGCTGCGGCATGGCGCTGACCACCGGCGAGGCGGCGGCCGCTCTCGCTCCGGCGCCCGCGCTCGACTCGCGCGTGTGAGCGCCGCCCGGCACAGCACCGCCACGCCCGTCAGCGAGCACCGACCCGGTGAGTGAGAACCGAAAGGACCCCCGTGACCAACACGCCGCAGCCCCCGCCCTCCCACGACCTGGTGGGGATCGGCTTCGGGCCCTCCAACGTCGCGCTGGCCATCGGCCTGCGCGAGCAGCGCGAGCGCGCCGCCGCCGACCCCGCCACACCCCCGCTCAGCGGAGTCTTCCTTGAGCGCCAGGCCGAGTTCGGGTGGCACCGCGGCATGCTGCTCGACGACGCCACGATGCAGGTCTCCTTCCTCAAGGACCTGGTGACCACCCGCAACCCCGCCAGCGACTTCGGGTTCCTGTCCTACCTGCACGACGCGGGCAGGCTGCACGACTTCATCAACCACAAGACGCTGTTCCCGCTGCGCACGGAGTTCCACGACTACCTGGCCTGGTGCGCCGACCGCGTCGGCGACCAGGTGCGCTACGGCGCCGAGGTGGTGGGCGCCGAACCGGTCCGCGACGAGGGCGGGCGCATCGCCCAGATCGACGTCGTGGCGCGCACCGCCGACGGCGCCTGCCACCGCAGCCGCGGCCGCAACGTCGTCTTCGCGCCCGGCCTGACCCCGCGCCTGCCCGCCGGCGCGCGGCTCAGCGAGCGCGTCTGGCACAACGAGTACCTGTTGCAGAGCCTGGAGGGCCTGGACGCCGCGGCCGCCCCCCGCTCCTTCGTGGTGGTGGGCGCCGGGCAGAGCGCCGCCGAGTGCGTCGAGCACCTCTACCGCCGGTTCCCCGGGGCCCAGGTGCACGCCGTGTTCTCGCGCTACGGCTACAGCCCCTCCGACGACAGCCCCTTCGCCAACCGCATCTTCGACCCCGAGGCCGTGGACGACTTCTACGGTGCCTCCGCCGAGGCCAAGGCCGAGATCATGGGCTACCACCGCAACACCAACTACTCGGTGGTCGACCCGGACCTGATCGACACCCTCTACCAGGCCGCCTACCAGGACAAGGTCAAGGGCACCGAGCGGCTGCGGATGCACAACACCTCGCGCGTGGCCGACGTGCACGAGGGCTCCGGCGGGGTGACCGTGACCGTGGAGGACCTGGCCGGCGGCAAGCACACCGCCGTCGAGGCCGACTACCTCGTCTACGCCACCGGCTACTCCGCGGCCGACCCCCGCGACCTGCTGGGCGAGCTGGCCGAGCACGTCGTCGGCGACTCCGCGGGGCGCCCCGCCGTGGAGCGCGACTACCGGCTGGCGACCTCCGACGAGGTGACGTGCGGCATCTACCTGCAGGGCGGCACCGAGCACACCCACGGGATCTCGTCCTCGCTGCTGTCCAACGTCGCGGTCCGCGTCGGCGAGATCCTCGACGCCATCAGCGCCCGCACCGGCGCCGCCGCACGCCCCGAGGAGGCGGCCGTCTTCGGGCGTTAGCCGCCGCACCCGCCCGGCCGGCCCCGAACCGGCCCGACCGACCGGGACCCGTCCGACCGAGACCCTGCGACCCGAGGAGAACACGCCGTGTCCGAAAACCCCGCCGCCGACCGGGCGGACCAGGCCGCCGAGAGCAGCGGCGAGCTGACCGCCGAGCGCGTCCGCGCCGACGTCGAGCAGGTGCTGGGCGAGCCCGCCGGCTCGCTGGGCGAGCAGGACGACCTGCTCGACCGCGGCATGGACTCGATCCGCCTGATGAGCCTGGTCGAGAGCTGGCGCAAGGCCGGTGTCGAGACCGACTTCATCACCCTGGCCGAGGAGCCCACGGTCGCCGCCTGGACCCGGCTGCTGCTCGACCGGTAACCCCGCCCCCCTCCCGAGACCGTCCCAGACCAGGAGCCGCGAGCATGAGCGCCCCAGAGGAATTCGATGTCATCGTCGTCGGAGGCGGCCCCGCCGGCTCCACCGCCGCCACACTGATCGCCGACCAGGGCCACCGGGTCGTGCTGCTGGAGAAGGAGCGGTTCCCCCGCTACCAGATCGGGGAGTCGCTGCTGCCCGCCACCGTGCACGGCGTCTGCCGCCTGCTCGGCGCCGACGAGGAGATGCGCGCCGCCGGGTTCACCACCAAGCGCGGCGGCAGCTTCCGGTGGGGCACCGCCCCCGATCCGTGGAACTTCCTGTTCGCCCTGTCGCCCGCGCTTTCCGGACCGACCTCCTACGCCTACCAGGTCGACCGCATGACCTTCGACGACATCCTGCTGCGCAACGCCGCCCGGCACGGGGTCGACGTGCGCGAGGAGTCGTCGGTGCTGGAGGCGGTCACCGGCGGCGGCCGCGTCACCGGCGTCGTCTACAGCGACCCCTCGGGCGCCCGCCGCGAACTGGCCGCCGCCCACGTGGTCGACGCCTCCGGCAGCACCGGCCGCCTGCACGCGGCCGCCGGCGGCACCCGCCACTACTCCGACTTCTTCCAGAACCTCGCCGTCTTCGGCTACTTCGCCGGCGGCGGCCGGATGCCCGAGCCCGACGCCGGCAACATCCTCTGCGCCGCCTTCGACGAGGGCTGGCTGTGGTATATCCCGCTGCGCGACGACCTCACCAGCGTCGGCGCCGTCCTCAACCGCGACCAGGCCCCCCGCATCCAGGCCGACCGCGAGGGCACGCTGCGCGCGTCCATCCAGCGCTGCGAAATCGTCCGCGACCTGCTCGGCGACACCGAGCGCATCACCCAAGGCACCTACGGCAGCGTCCGGGTGCGCCGCGACTACTCCTACGCCAACACCCGCTTCTGGGCGCCCGGCATCACCCTCATCGGCGACGCCGCCTGCTTCATCGACCCGGTGTTCTCCACCGGCGTGCACCTGGCCACCTACAGCGGGCTGCTCGCCGCGCGCTCCCTCAACAGCGTGCTCGCCGGAGACCTGAGCGAGGAGCGGGCCTTCGACGAGTTCGAGGGCCGCTACCGGCGGGAGTACGCCGTCTTCTACGAGTTCCTCGCCGCCTTCTACGACATGCGGCAGCGCGAGGAGACCTACTTCTGGAAGGCCCGCAAGGTCACCAACATGCAGACCGACGACATGCAGGCGTTCGCCACCCTGGTCGCCGGCGCCTCCTCGGCCGAGACGGCGCTGGTGGGCGCCGACTCCCTGGCGCACCGGTTCAGCTCCTCCTCGGCCGAGCTGACCGGGGCCGTGGAGCGCACGGGCGCCGCACGCACCGACAGCGGCGAGCGCATGACCGAGCTGTTCCGCGCGCCCGTGGTGGCCGACGTGATGTCGGAGATGAACCGCATCCAGCAGCGCGGCGTCACCGGCCCGGCCACCGCCGAGACCCCGCTGCTCGACGGCGGCCTGGTGCCCTCCGCCGACGGCCGGCGCTGGGCCGAGCCCGACGCCGCACCCGCCTGACCCGCGCCGGTCCGCGCCCGCCCGGCGCGGACCGGCCCAGCCGTCCCGCGTTCCGCCGAATCCGGCAGAGGGCCTTCGGCGCCCGTGCCGGCCGCGTTCTCCCGAAAGCAGCGCACCATGACCCAGACCCGCCCCTCCCCGACCCCCGTGTCGCTGGCACTCACCGGCGCCCAGCGCGGCGTCTACTACGCCCATCACGTCGCATCGGCCGGCGCGGACCCCGCCGCCGGGCGCTACAACGTGGGCCAGTACATCGACCTGCCCGGCCGGCTGGACCCCGCGCTGCTGCGGGCGGCCCTGGAGCGCACCGTCGCCGAGACGGACACCCTGCGCACCGTCGTCGCAGACGGCGGGGTGCGGCCGGGGCGCGGGGGCGCCGCGGGGCCGGAGGACGGCCGGGACGAGCCGCACCAGCTCCTCCACCCCGACCTGCCCTGGGACGGGCCGCTGCTGGAGGAGGCCGACTTGAGCGGGCGCGAGGACCCGCGCGGCGCGGCGCTCGCGCTGATGCGCGCCGACATGGCCGCGCCCGTCGACCTCGCCGTCGGCCCGCTGCACCGGTTCGTGCTCTACCGCATCGGCCCCGAGCGCCACCTGTGGTTCCAGCGCTTCCACCACGTCGTCGCCGACGCCTACGCCATCACGACCTTCACCCGCCGCGTCGCCGAGGTCTACACCGCCCTCGCCTCCGGGCAGAGCCCCGAGCGCAGGTTCGGCGACCTCTCCGCGGTCGTCGCCGAGGAGGAGGACTACGCCGCCTCGGAGCGGCGCGCCGCCGATCGCGAGTACTGGAGCGCGCTGCTGGCCGACCGGCCCGAACCGCCGCTGCTCAGCGACGCGCCGCCGGCGCCCGCACCGGCCGTCGTCACGGCCGCCGGCGGGCTGGACGCGCAGACCGCCGAGCGGCTGGCCGAGCTGGGCGGGCGCTCCGGCGCCAGCTGGGCCGAGACGGTCGTCGCCGCCTTCGGCTGCTACGTCCACCGCCGCACCGGCGCCCGCGACGTCGTGCTCGGCATGCCCGCCATGGGCCGCCTGGGCTCGGCCGCCCTGCGCACGCCCGCCATGGTGGTCAACGTGCTGCCGCTGCGCCTGGGCCTGCACCCCGCCGACACCGTCGCCGACCTGCTCGCGCACACCACCGCCCGGCTGCGCGAGCTGCGCGCCCACCAGCGCTACCGGGCCGAGGACGTGCGCCGCGACCTCAGCCTGGTGGGGCGCGGAACCGCGCTGCACGGGCCGATGATCAACATCAAGGCCTTCGACTACGACCTCGACTTCGGCGGGGTCCGCGGCACCGCGCGCACCCTGTCCGAGGGCCCCGTCGACGACGTGTCGCTGTCGGTCTACCGCGACACCGGCAGCGGCGGGCTGCGCTTCGAGCTCAACGGAAACGCCGCCCGCTACACCGCCGAGGGACTGGACGCGCTGCTGGCCGAGTTCGGCCGGCTGCTGCGCGGTATCGCGGCAGAGCAGGGCGCGCCCGAGCAGGCCGACCGCAGGCCGCTGGGCACCCTGGACATCGCCGACGCCGCGGCGGCCTCCGGCCCTGCCGCCGAGGTGCCCGGCGCCCCGGTGGCCGACCTGGTCGCCGAGGCCGCCCGCCGCACGCCCGACGCCCCCGCTGTGGTTGCGGGTGGTGTCGCGGTGTCGTTCGCGGAGTTGGCGGGGCGTGCGGATGCGTTGGCGGTGCGGTTGCGTGCGGCGGGTGCGGGTCCGGAGTGTGTGGTGGCGGTGGCGTTGCCGCGGTCGGTGGATCTGGTGGTGGCGCTGTTGGCGGTGGGGCGTGCGGGTGGGGTGTATCTGCCGGTGGATCCGGGGTTTCCGGTGGAGCGGGTGGGGTTCATGCTGGCGGATTCGGGTGCGCGGTTGGTGGTGACCGATGCGGCGACGGGCGCGGGCCTGCCCGACACGCCCGGGGGAACCCGGCGCATCGTGCTGTCGCGGCCCGCGGAGGACCCCGAGCCCGTGCCCGAGAGCGAGGCCGGCGGCTCCCGGCCGTCCCTCGCCGCCGGCACGGTCGCCGGCAGTGCCGCCTACATCCTCTACACCTCGGGGTCGACGGGGCGGCCCAAGGGTGTGGTGGTCTCGCACGGTGCGCTGGCGAATTTTCTGGCGGACATGGGTGAGCGGTTCCCGCTGGCGGCGGGGGAGCGGCTGCTGGCAGTGACCACGGTGGGCTTCGACATCTCGGCGCTGGAGCTGTATCTGCCGCTGCTGGCCGGTGCCGCGGTGGTGCTGGCCGATCGGGACACCGTCCGCGACCCCGCCGCACTCGCCGACCTGCTGGAGTCCTCCGGTGCGTCGGTGATGCAGGCCACTCCCACGCTGTGGCGGGCGCTCGCCGAGGAGCGGCCCGAGTCCCTCGCGGGCCTGCGGGTGCTGACGGGCGGCGAGGCGCTGCCGGAGGCGCTGGCCGAGGAGCTGGCAAGCCGCGCCGAGCGGGTCGTGAACCTCTACGGGCCCACCGAGACCACGATCTGGTCCACCGCAGCGGGCATCGGGGCGGGCCGCCGCCGCCCGGCCGCCGCCCCCGCGTCCATCGGCGCGCCCATCGCCAACACCTGCCTCTACGTGCTCGACGCCGCGCTGCGCCCGGTGCCCGCCGGTGCGGCCGGGGAGCTCTACATCGCGGGCGCGGGCCTGGCCCGGGGCTACCACGGCCGGGCCGGGCTGAGCGCGGAGCGGTTCGTCGCCGACCCGTTCGGCCCGGCCAGCACCCGCATGTACCGCACCGGCGACGTCGTCCGCTGGGATTCCGACGGCGCGCTGGCCTACGTCGGCCGCGCCGACTTCCAGGTCAAAATCCGCGGGTTCCGCATCGAACTCGGCGAGATCGAGACCGCTCTGGCCGACCAGGACGGCGTCGCCCACGCCGTGGCCGCAGCCCGCGAGGACGAGCCGGGCCGGCCGCGCCTCGTCGGCTACGTCCGCCCGGCCGCCGGCGCCGCACCCGACCCCGCCGCGCTGCGCGCCGCCCTCGCCGCGCGCCTGCCCGAGTACATGGTGCCCTCCGCCGTGGTGGTGCTGGAGGAGTTCCCGCAGACCGCCAACGGCAAGACCGACCGCGCGGCCCTGCCCGCCCCCGCCCTCGCCGCGGCGGACGAGCCCGAGGCCCCCGCCGGGCCGTTCGAGGCCCGGCTGCGCGCCATCCTGGCCGACGTGCTGGACACCGGCGCCCTCGGCGGCGCCGACGACTTCTTCGCCCTCGGCGGCCACTCCCTGCTCGCCACCCGCGCCGCCAACCGCATCCGCGCCGAGCTGGGCGTGGAGGCGCGCGTGCGCGACCTCTTCGACGCCCCCACCCCCGCCGGGCTCGCCGCCCTGCTGGCGGCGCGCCCCGCGGCACGGCCGCCGCTCACCCGGCGCGCCGACCCCGACGCACCCGCGCCGCTGTCCTACGCCCAGGAGCGCTTGTGGTTCCTGGACCGGCTGCACGGGCCCGGCGCCGCTTACAACGTCCCGCTCGCCTTCCGGCTGCGCGGCGCCGTGGACGCCGGCGCGCTGGCCGCCGCCCTGCGCGACGTCGTCCTGCGCCACGCGATCCTGCGCACCGTCTACACTCCCGGCAGCGGCGGCGCCGCCGCGCACCAGCGCGTCCTCGCGCCCGAGGAGGTCGGCGAGGTGCTGGAGGTCCGCGACGTCGCGGAACCCGAGCTGGACGCCGACGTGCACGAGGTGCTGCACCGGCCCTTCGACCTGGCCCGCGACACCGCCGTGCGCGCCGCGCTGCTGCGCACCGCACCGGGCGAGGCCGTGCTCGCGTTCGCGTTCCCGCACATCGCCACCGACGAGTGGTCCGAGGCGCCGTTCGTCCGCGACCTCGACGCCGCCTACGCCGCCCGCCGCGCCGGCCGCGCACCGCACTGGGAGCCGCTCGCCGTCGACTACGGCGACTTCGCCGCCTGGCAGCGCGCGTGGCTGGGCGAGGCCGGCGACCCGGCGAGCCCCCTGGGGCGCCAGCTCGCGTTCTGGCGCGGCGCCCTCGCGGGCGCGCCCGCCGAGCTCGACCTGCCCGCCGACCGGCCGCGCCCCGCTGCCCCGGACGGCGCCGGCGCGGCCGTCGACTTCGCCCTCGGCGCCGCCGAGCACCGCGCGCTGCTGGAACTGGCCGAGGGGCACGGCGCCACCGCGTTCATGGTCCTGCAGTCGGCGGTGGCCGTGCTGCTGCACCGCATGGGCGCGGGCGAGGACATCCCCATCGGCACACCCGCCGCCAACCGCGACGACGCCGCGGTGCACGACACCGTCGGCATGTTCCTGAACATGCTGACGCTGCGCACCGACCTCTCCGGCGGCCCCGACACCGCCGAGCTGCTCGCGCGGGTGCGCGCGGCCGACGTCGCCGCCTTCGCCAACGCCGACGCGCCCTTCGACCGCGTCGTGCAGGAGTGCGGCGCCTGCGGCTCGCTGGCGCGCCACCCGCTCTTCCAGGTCATGCTCACCTACCAGCGCGACCCCGACCGGCCGGCGCTGCTGGGCACCGAGTCCGGCATCCACCCGGTGGACATGCGCGCGGCAAAGGTCGACCTGGAGTTCACGTTCGCCGAGCGCCCCGGGACCCGCGGGCTGGCGGGCACGCTGCGCTACGCCACCGCCCGCTTCGACGCCGAGACCGCCGCGCGGATGGCCGAGCGGCTGCGGCTGGTGCTGGGGGCCATGGCCGCCGACCCCGGTCGGCGCGTCGGCACCATCGACGTCCGCACCGAGGACGAGCGGCGCCTGCTCGCCGCGGCCAACGCCACCGAGCGTCCCACCGGACCGCTGCTGCCCGAACGCCTGGCCCGCGCCGCCGCCGCGAACCCGCAGCGCACCGCTGTGGTTGCGGGTGGTGTCGCGGTGTCGTTCGCGGAGTTGGCGGGGCGTGCGGATGCGTTGGCGGTGCGGTTGCGTGCGGCGGGTGCGGGTCCGGAGTGTGTGGTGGCGGTGGCGTTGCCGCGGTCGGTGGATCTGGTGGTGGCGCTGTTGGCGGTGGGGCGTGCGGGTGGGGTGTATCTGCCGGTGGATCCGGGGTTTCCGGTGGAGCGGGTGGGGTTCATGCTGGCGGATTCGGGTGCGCGGTTGGTGGTGACCGATGCGGCGACGGGCGCGGGCCTGCCCGACACGCCCGGGGGGCCGCGGCGGCTGCTGGTCGACGACCCGGCCACCTGGCCCGAGCCCGCGCACGATGACACCGGGCCGGATTGCTTCCCGGTCGCCGGCAGTGCCGCCTACATCCTCTACACCTCGGGGTCGACGGGGCGGCCCAAGGGTGTGGTGGTCTCGCACGGTGCGCTGGCGAACTTTTTGGCGGACATGGGTGAGCGGTTCCCGCTGGCGGCGGGGGAGCGGCTGCTGGCGGTGACCACGGTGGGCTTCGACATCTCGGCGCTGGAGCTGTATCTGCCGCTGCTGGCCGGTGCCGCGGTGGTGCTGGCCGATCGCGATACCGTCCGCGACCCCGCCGCACTCGCGGACGCCCTCGCCGCATCGGGGGCCTCCGTCGTGCAGGCCACCCCGAGCCTCTGGCGCGCGATCGTCGACGAGGCTCCCGCGGCGGCGGACGGGCTGCGGGTGCTGGTGGGCGGCGAGGCGCTGCCGGAGGCGCTGGCCGAGGAGCTGGCACGTCGCGCCGAGGGGGTCGTGAACCTCTACGGGCCCACCGAGACCACGATCTGGTCGACCGCGGCGCCGGTGGAGTGCGGCCGCCCCGTCACCGTCGGCGCGCCCATCGCCAACACCCGTGTCCACGTGCTCGACGCCGGGCTGCGCCCGGTGCCTCCGGGCGTGGCGGGCGAGCTCTACATCGCGGGCGCGGGTCTGGCCCGGGGCTACCACGGCCGGGCCGGGTTGAGCGCGGAGCGGTTCGTCGCCGACCCGTTCGGTCCGGCCGGCGCCCGTATGTACCGCACCGGCGACGTGGTGCGCTGGACCCGCGCCGGGGAGCTGGAGTACCTGGGCCGCTCCGACTTCCAGGTCAAGGTTCGCGGGTTCCGCATCGAACTCGGCGAGATCGAGGCCGCCCTCGCCGGACACCCCGGCATAGCCCAGGCCGTGGCGGCGGTGCGCACCGGCGACGGCGCCGACGCGTCGGTCGCCGCCTACGTCGTCGCCGCGCCCGGCGCCGCCCCGCTCGACCCGGCGGCGGTGCGCGCGCACGCGGCCGCGCTCCTGCCCGACTACATGGTCCCCTCCGCCGTGGTGGTGCTGGAGGAGCTCCCGCTGACCGCCAACGGCAAGACCGACCGGGCCGCCCTTCCCGCGCCCCAGCGGGCCGACGCCGCCGCGGGTCCCGGACGCGCGCCGCGCACCCCCGAGGAGGAGGCCGTCTGCGCCGCGATCGGCGAGGTGCTGGACACCGGCGCGGTCGGCGCCGACGACGACTTCTTCGCGCTGGGTGGGCACTCCCTCGCCGCCGCCCGCGCGGCCAACCTGCTGCGCACCCGCCTGGGCGCCGACATCGGGGTGCGCGACCTGTTCGAGGCGGCGACCCCGGCCCGGGTCGCCGCGCGCATCGCCGAGCGGGCGCGGGCCGCCGCCGGCGCCCGGCCCGCCCTGGCCGCCCGCCCGCTGCCCGACAGCGTCCCGCTCTCCGCCGAACAGCGGCGGCTGTGGCTGCTGGAGACCGGAGGGGCGGCCCCCGGCGGCGCCTACAACGTGCCCTGGACGCTGCGGATCAGCGGCGCCCTCGACACTGCCGCCCTGGAGCAGGCGGTGGCCGACGTGCTCGCCCGCCACGCCGTGCTGCGCACCCGCTTCTCCCGCCGCGCCGACGGCGAGCCCGAGCAGCGCGTGGTCCCCCTCGACCGGCTGCCCCGGCCGCTGGTCGCGGTGGAGAGCGCGGCCGAGGAGACCCCCGACCGGTTGGACCGGGCCGCGCGCGAGCCCTTCGACCTGGTCGGCGGTACACCCGCCCGGTTCACCCTCTTCACCGACGGCGGCGGCGAACGGCACGTGCTGCTGGCGGTGTTCCACCACATTGCGGTGGACGAGTGGTCGCAGGCGCCGTTTCTGCGGGATCTGGATGCGGCCTATCGGGCGCGGTGTGCAGGCGGGGCTCCGGGGTGGGCTCCGCTGCCGGTGCAGTATGCGGACTATGCGGTGTGCCAGGCCGAGCTGCTGGGGTCGGTGGAGGATCCGGCGAGCAGGGCGTCGCGCCAGCGGGGGTTCTGGCGGGAGGCTCTGGCGGGGCTGCCCGAGGAGGTCCCGCTGCCCGCCGACCGGCCCCGCGCGGGCGCGGGCGGCGGTGAAGGCGGCCTGGTGCGCTTCGGGCTGCCCGCCGGGCTGACCGGCGCCGTTTCCCGCCTCGCCGAGCAGACCCGCACCAGCCGCTTCATGGTGCTGAGAGCGGCGGTGGCGGTGCTGCTGCACCGCATGGGGTCGGGCGAGGACATCCCGCTGGGCACGCCCGCCGCCAACCGCACGGACGAGGCGCTGCACGACGCCGTGGGCATGTTCCTCAACACCCTGGTGCTGCGCACCGACCTGTCGGGCGACCCCGCCTTCCGCACGCTGCTGGAGCGGGTGCGCGAGGCGGACCTCGCCGCGTTCGCCAACGCAGACCTGCCGTTCGACGACGTCGTCGACGCCCTCAACCCCGTACGCGCCGCCGGACGCAACCCGCTGTTCCAGGTCATGGTGAGCAATCAGACGCGGCCTGCGGAGACCGACGGGCTGCTGGGACTGCGCACCCGGCTGGAGGACCAGGTCGTCGACACCGCCAAGTTCGACCTGGAGATCGTGTTCATCGAGCGGCCCGGCACCGACGCGCTGGACGCGGCGGTGCGCTACGCGGCGGACCGCTTCGACCGCGGCACGGTCGAAGACCTGACCCGCCGGTTCACTCTGCTGCTGGGCGCGGCGCTGGACGACCCGGACCGGCCGGTGGGCGACCTGCCGCTGCTGGCGGAGGGCGAGCGTGAGCGGCTGGTGGTGGGGGCGGAGGCGGCGTCCCACCCGGTGGCCGAGGAGACGCTGCCGGAGCTGCTCGCTGGGGGCGCGGGTTCGGATGCCGTGGTGGTCGGTGCCGACGGGGGCGTCCTTTCGCGTGCGGAGTTCGACGCGCGGGTGTACCGGTTGGCGCGGGAGCTGATCGCCCGCGGTGCGGGTCCGGAGTGTGTGGTGGCGGTGGCGCTGCCGCGGTCGGTGGATCTGCTGGTGGCCCTGCATGCCGTGGTGTGGGCGGGTGCGGCGTATCTGCCGGTCGAGCTGGATCAGCCGGGCGAGCGGGTGGCGTTCGTTCTGGCCGACGCGCATCCGGCGCTGGTGGTCTGCCGCGCCGAGGACACCGCCGAACTGCCGGACGTCGAGGGGGTCGAGGTCCTCGCCCTCGACGAACCGGCGACCGCCGCACTCGTCGCGGACCGCCCGGACGGCCCCCTCACCGACGCGGAGCGGGCGGTGGGGCTGCGGGGCGGGCATCCGGCCTATGTCATCTACACGTCGGGTTCCACGGGCCGGCCCAAGGGTGTAGTGGTCTCGCACCGGGCGATCGTGAACCGGCTGGCGTGGATGCAGGGCGCCTACGGGCTGGGTGCCGGCGACCGCGTGCTGCTGAAGACGCCGGTGTCCTTCGACGTGTCGGTGTGGGAGCTGTTCTGGCCCTTCGCCGCCGGCGCGGGCCTGGTCGTCGCCGAGCCCGGCGGGCACCGCGACCCCGCCTACATCGCCGCGACCGTCGCCGCCCGCGGCGTCACCGTGTGCCACTTCGTGCCCTCGATGCTGCGCGTCTTCGCCGACGCGCCCGAGGCGGGACGCTGCACGTCGCTGCGGCGCGTCTTCGCCTCCGGCGAGGCGCTCGGCGCGGACCTGGCGCGCCGGTTCCACGACGTGCTGCCGCATGCGGCGCTGGCGAACCTGTACGGGCCCACCGAGGCGGCGGTGGACGTGACGGCCTTCGACACCGGCGCCGAAGCCTTCTCCGGGCCGGGGGTGCCGATCGGGCGGCCGGTGTGGAACACCGGGGTCTACGTCCTCGACGCGCGCCTGCGGCCCGTCCCGGCCGGAGTGGCGGGCGAGCTGTACCTGGCGGGAGTCCAACTGGCGCGGGGGTACCACGGCCGGGCCGGGCTGAGTGCGGAGCGGTTCGTCGCCGACCCGTTCGGTCCGGCCGGCTCCCGCATGTACCGCACCGGCGACGTGGTGCGCTGGACCCGCGCCGGGGAGCTGGAGTACCTGGGCCGCTCCGACTTCCAGGTCAAGGTGCGCGGCATGCGCATCGAACTCGGCGAGATCGAGCACGCGCTCACCGGCTTCCCCGAGGTCGGCGGCGCCGCCGTCCGCGCGCTGGCCGGTGCGGCCGGCGACACCCGCCTGGTCGGCTACGTCGTGCCCGCGCCCTCCCGCGCGGCCGACCCCGGACGGCTGCGCGCCGCGCTGGCCGCGCGGCTGCCCGAGCACATGGTGCCCGAGGCGCTGGTGGTGCTGGACGCCTTCCCGCTGACGGCCAACGGCAAGCTCGACCGCGCCGCCCTGCCCGAACCGGCCCCCGCGGTACCCGGGGGCGGTGCCGGACGCGCCGCCGCCGGAGGGCGCGAACAGCTGGTCTGTGACCTCTACGCGGAACTGCTGGGGCTGGAGCGGGTCGGCGCCGACGACGGGTTCTTCGACCTGGGCGGCAACTCGCTGGCCGGCGCCCGCCTGGTCAACGCGCTGCGCGCCCGGCTGGGTGCGGAGCTGGGCGTGGCCGACCTGTTCGAGGCGCCCACCCCCGCCGCCCTCGCCGCACGGATCGCCGCCGGTACCGACACCCGCCCGCCCGTCCGGGGCGGCGCCGCGGCCGAGTCCGGCGAGGAGGCCCCGCTGTCGGCGGCCCAGCGCGGGCTGTGGGCGAGTGCTCAGGTGCCCGGCACCGAGGCGTCCTACAACGTCGCCTGGGTGCTGCGGCTGCGCGGCGGCATCGACGTCGACGCGCTGTGCGCCGCCGTCGCCGACGTCGCCGCACGCCACGAGATCCTGCGCACCGCCTACCCCCGCGTCGGCGGCGAACCCCGCCAGCGCGTTCTGGACACCCCCAAGGCCCTCGACCCGCTGCGCGTGGTGCGCGTCGGGGCGGCCGATCCGGACCGGCTCGTCGAGGAGGCCGCCCGGCGCCCCTTCGACCTGGAGACCGAGCCCGCCTACCGGCCCGTCCTCTTCGCCGCGGACTCCGGCGAGTACGTGCTGCTCAACCTCTTCCACCACATTGCGGTGGACGAGTGGTCGCAGGCGCCGTTTCTGCGGGATCTGGATGCGGCCTATCGGGCGCGGTGTGCAGGCGGGGCTCCGGGGTGGGCTCCGCTGCCGGTGCAGTATGCGGACTATGCGGTGTGGCAGGCCGAGCTGCTGGGGTCGGTGGAGGATCCGGCGAGCAGGGCGTCGCGCCAGCGGGGGTTCTGGCGGGAGGCTCTGGCGGGGCTGCCCGAGGAGGTGCCGCTGCCCGCCGACCGGCCCCGCCCGGCCGCGCCCACGGACGAGGGCGGCACCGCGGCGTTCGCGATCCCCCCCGACCTCGTGCGCGCGCTCACCCGCCTGGGCCGCGAGCACGCCGCCACCCCGTTCATGGTCCTGCAGTCGGCGGTGGCGGTGCTGCTGCACCGCATGGGGTCGGGCGAGGACATCCCGCTGGGCACGCCCGCCACGAGCCGCACCGACGAGGCGCTGCACGACGCCGTGGGCATGTTCCTCACCACGCTGGTGCTGCGCACCGACCTCTCGGGCGCACCCGGATTCGGCGAGGTCGTGGAGCGCGCCCGCGCGTTCGCGGTGTCGGCGTTCGCCAACGCCGACCTGCCCTTCGACCGGGTCGTCGACGCCCTCAACCCCGTGCGCGCCGCCGGACGCAACCCGCTCTTCCAGGTCATGGTCAGCCACCAGACCCGCCCCGCGTTGGACGGCGGGCTGTTCGGCGCCGATGCGGCCGTCGACGACGCCGTGAGCCGCACGGCCGCCCGCTTCGACCTGGAGTTCGAGTTCGTGGAGCGCCCGGGCGAGGACGGCATGGAGGCCGCCGTCCGCTACGCGGCCGACAGGTTCGACGCCGAGACCGTGCGCGACCTCGGCGACCGGCTGCTGCGCCTGCTCGGCGCGGCGCTGGACGACCCGGACCGGCCGGTGGGCGACCTGCCGCTGCTGGCGGAGGGCGAGCGTGAGCGGCTGGTGGTGGGGGCGGAGGCGGCGTCGCACCCGGTGGCCGAGGAGACGCTGCCGGAGCTGCTGGCCCGGGGGGCCGAGCCGCCGACCGCCGGTTCGGACGCGGCGGTGGTCGGCGTGGACAGTGGTGTCCTTTCGCGTGCGGAGTTCGACGCGCGGGTGTACCGGTTGGCGCGGGAGCTGATCGCCCGCGGTGCGGGTCCGGAGTGTGTGGTGGCGGTGGCGCTGCCGCGGTCGGTGGACCTGGTGGTGGCGCTGCACGCGGTGGTGTGGGCGGGTGCGGCGTATCTGCCGGTCGAGCTGGATCAGCCGGGCGAGCGGGTGGCGTTCGTGCTGGCCGACGCGCATCCGGCGCTGGTGGTCTGCCGCGCCGAGGACGCCGCCGACCTGCCCGCGGAGCCCGCCGTGCCGCGGCTCGTGCTGGACGACCCCGCCACCGCGGAGCGGGTGGAGAGCCGCGGCGCGGACCCGGTGGCCGACGCGGAGCGGGCGGCGGGGCTGCGGGGCGGGCATCCGGCCTATGTCATCTACACGTCGGGTTCCACGGGCCGGCCCAAGGGCGTGGTGGTCTCGCACCGGGCCATCGTTAACCGGCTGGCGTGGATGCAGGGCGCCTACGGGCTGGGTGCCGGCGACCGCGTGCTGCTGAAGACGCCGGTGTCCTTCGACGTGTCGGTGTGGGAGCTGTTCTGGCCCTTCGCCGCCGGCGCGGGCCTGGTCGTCGCGGCGCCGGGAGGCCACCGCGACCCCGGCTACCTGGCCGGGCTTATCCGGGACGCGGGCGTGTCGGTGTGCCACTTCGTGCCGTCGATGCTGCGCGTATTCGCCGAGGAACCGGACGCGGCGCGCTGCACGTCGCTGCGCCGCGTGTTCGCCTCCGGCGAGGAACTGGGCGCCGAGGCGGCCCGGCGTTTCCGCACGCTGCTTCCGCGCGCCGCGCTGGCGAACCTGTACGGGCCCACCGAGGCGGCGGTGGACGTGACCGCCTTCGACACCGGCGCCGAAGCCTTCTCCGGGCCGGGGGTGCCGATCGGGCGGCCGGTGTGGAACACCGGGGTCTACGTGCTCGACGGCCGCCTCGCACCGGTTCCGGCCGGAGTGGAGGGCGAGCTGTACCTGGCGGGAGTCCAACTGGCGCGGGGGTATGCCAACCGGGCGGGGCTGTCGGCGGAGCGGTTTGTGGCCGACCCGTTCGGCGCCCCCGGGTCGCGGATGTACCGCACCGGCGACGTGGTCCGGTGGGACCGCGCGGGCCGGCTCGTCTTCACCGGCCGCTCGGACTTCCAGGTGAAGGTGCGCGGCATGCGCATCGAACTCGGCGAGATCGAGCACGCGCTCACCGGCTTCCCCGAGGTCGGCGGCGCCGTCGTCACCGCGCGGCGCGGCGCGGCGGGCGCCGACCGGCTCGCCGCCTACGTGACGCCCGCCGCCGGAGCGGGAGGCCGATCCGGCGGCCCCGACCCCGCGGCGCTGCTGCGCCGGCTGGCCGCGCGGCTGCCCGAGCACATGATCCCCGCCGCGGTGACCGTCCTCGACGCCTTCCCGCTCACCGCCAACGGCAAGCTCGACCGCGCCGCCCTGCCCGCGCCCGACCTCGCCGAGCACGCCGGCGCGGGCCGCGGCGCCCGCGACCCGCGCGAGGAGCTGCTGTGCGGCGTCTTCGCCGAGCTGCTGGGGCTGGAGCGCGTCGGCGCCGAGGACGGGTTCTTCGCCCTCGGCGGCGACAGCATCCTCGCCATCCGGCTCGTCGGCCGCGCCCGCGCCCGCGGGCTGGAGCTGACCCCGGCCGACGTGTTCACCGAGCAGACCCCCGAGCGCCTCGCCCTGGCCGCCGCGAGCGCACCCGCCGGGGACGCCGCCGAACAGGAGAGCGGCCGCGACGACGGCACCGGCGACGTCGAGCCGACCCCCGTCATGCACTGGCTGCGCGAGCGCGGGGGACCGGTGGACGGGTTCAGCCAGGCCGCCGCGGTCACCACCCCCGCGGGCGCCGGCACCGGCGGCCTGGCCACTGTGCTGCAAGCGGTGCTGGACGCCCACGCCATGCTGCGCGCCCGGCTGACCGCCGGCGGCGACGGATGGCTGCTGCGCGCCGCCGAGCCCGGCGCCGTCGCGGCCGCCGACGTGCTGGTGCGCCGCGACGCGGCCGGACTGGACGAGGCGGGACTGGCCCGCGCGGCCGCCGACGCGGCCGCCGACGCCCAGCGCCGCCTCGACCCGCACGCCGGCGCGATGCTGCGCGCGGTGTGGCTGGACCGCGGCCCCGACCGGGCCGGGCGGCTGGTGCTCGTCGTCCACCACCTCGCCGTCGACGGCGTCTCCTGGCACATCCTGCGCGCCGGCCTCGCCGCCGCGTGGAACGACGCCTCCGCCGGCCGGCCGCCGGTCCTCCCGGCGCCGCAGACCTCCTTCGCCCGCTGGGCGCAGCGGCTGCGCGCCGAGGCCGCCGCCGCGCACCGCACCGCCGAACTGGCCGCCTGGCAGGAGATCACCGCCGCCCCGCAGTCGCAGGCGGCCGCGGAGGTCCGGGCGTTCGGCAGGCCCGACCCCGAGCGCGACACCGCCGCGACCCTGCGCCGGTTCACCGTCTCGCTGTCGGCGCCCGACACCGCGGCGCTGCTCACCCGGGTCCCCGCGGCCTTCCATGCCGGAGTCGAGGACGTGCTGCTCAGTGCGCTCGCGCTGGCCGCCGCCGAATGGCGCGCCGCGCGCTCCGGCGGCGCGGGCGACGCGGACGCCGTGCTGCGCCTCGCCCTTGAGGGCCACGGCCGCGAACAGCAGCTGTTCCCCGGAACCGACGTCTCGGGGACCGTCGGCTGGTTCACCGCCGTCCACCCCGCCCGCCTGGACGTCACCGGACTCGACCCCGCCGACGCCCGCGCGGGCGGGCCCGCCTCCGGCGACGCGCTCAAGCGGGTCAAGGAGCAGCTGCGCGCCCGCCCCGGCGACGGGGGCATCGGCTACGGCCTGCTGCGCTACCTCAACCCCGGCACCGCCGGGGCGCTGGCCGCCGACCCCGAGCCGCCGCTGCTGTTCAACTACCTGGGCCGCGTCGCGGTCGCCGGAGAGCACGAGCCGTGGGCCGTGGCACCGGAGACCGGCGCGCTCCCGCCCGGCGCCGACCCCGGCATGCCCGTGCGCCACGCGCTGGAGCTCAACGCCCTCACCCGCGACGGCGCCGAGGGGCCCGTGCTGGCGGCCACCTGGGCCTGGCCGGAGCGGCTGCTGGCCGAAGGGGACGTCCGCGACCTCGCCGACGCCTGGTTCGCCCAGCTCAGCGGGATCGTCGCGCACGGCGGGGCGCCGGAGGCGGGCGGGCACACGCCGTCGGACCTGTCCCTGCCGGACCTCGACCAGGACGAGATCGACGAATTCGAAGCAGAGTGGAGGCTCACGTGAGCAACGCATCCGGCCTGGAGGACATCCTGCCGCTGACGCCGCTCCAGGAAGGGCTGCTGTTCCAGAGCCAGATCGACGCCGAGGGCGCCGACGTCTACAACGTCCAGATCGCCCTGGAGCTGGCGGGAAACCTCGACGCCGAGCGGCTGCACGCCGCCGCCGACGCCCTGCTGGTGCGCCACCCCAACGTGCGGGCGGCGTTCCGGCGCCGCAAGAACGGGCAGCCGGCCGCGCTCGTCGGTACGCGGGTGCCCGCTCGCTGGACGCAGACCGACCTGACCGGCCTGGACGCCGGCGCGCAGGACACCGAACTGCAGCGCGTCCGCGACGAGGAGCGCCGCACGCGCTTCGACCTCGCCGCCCCGCCGCTCATCCGCTTCGTCCTGGTGCGCCGGGCGCCGGGCGACCACGTCCTCGTGCTCACCCACCACCACATCCTGCTCGACGGCTGGTCGCTGCCGCGGCTGGTGCGCGACCTGTTCCGCCTCTACGCCGCCGACGGCGCGGCACTGCCCCGCGCGGCGCCGTTCCGCGACCACCTGCGATGGCTCGCCCGGCAGGACACCGGTGCGGCGCTCGCGGCCTGGCGCGCATCCCTGGCCGGCGTGGAGGGCGCCACCCGCGTCGCCGAGGCGTTCGACGCCGGCGGCCCGACCGGCGTGCCGGATGCGGACGGCGGCGGCCCGGCCGAGCCGCGCGGCCTCGTCCGCGACCTGTCCGCCGAGCTCACCGCAGCGGTGCGCGACCTCGCACGGGGCCAGGGCGTCACGCTCAACACCGTGCTCCAGGCGGCGTGGGGTCTGGTGCTGGGGCACCTGCTCGACAGCCGCGACGTCGTCTTCGGCACCGCCGTCTCGGGCCGCCCCCACGAGCTGCCCGGCGCCCAGGAGGCGGTGGGGCTGTTCGTCAACACGGTTCCGGTGCGGGTGCGCCTGGACCCGGCCGAGAGCGCGGCCGCGCTGCTGGACCGGCTGCGCGGCGAGCAGGCCGCCCTGCTCGACCACGCCCACGTCGGCCTCGCCGAGATCCAGCGGGCGGCCGGAGTGCCGGAGCTGTTCGACACCCTGATGGTCGTGGAGAACTACCCGGTGGAGGGCACCGACCCCGCCGAGGACGTCCCCGGGCTGCGGGCCCGCGTGCTGGGCTCCACCGACGCGACGCACTACCCGCTGTCCCTCGCGGTCGTCCCCCCTCCGCCCGGTGCCCAGGCCGCCCGGCTGCGGCTGACCTTCGGCTACCGGCCCGACACCGTCTCCCGGGCCCGGGCCGAACTGGCCGCGGAGTGCCTGGCGAGCGTCCTGCGTGCGATGGCGGCCGCGCCCGGTACGCCGGTGGCGCGGTTGGCGGTCCTCCCGCCCCACCGCGTACCGGCGCCTACCACCGCCCTGGCCGCCCACCGCACGGCGGCCTACGCCGCGATCGGCCGCAGCGGGCGGCCCCGGCGCTCCGGCGCCGCGCCGAGCACGACCGCGACCGCGGGCGCGCAGCCGCCCGAGGGGACGGATGCGCTGCTCGCCCCCTCCGACCACGCCGCCGGGACCGACGGCCCCGGCCCACACGCCCCCGCTGCCCAGGCCGCGGGCGGACCGCCGCCGGCTCCCGCACCCGCCGCCGAAGGCCGGGTGCGGCCCTCGCGGGCCGAGGAGGCGGCCGAGGCCGACGCACTGCGCCCGGCCACCTTCGTTGAACTGCTGCGGCGGCGGGTGGCCGGCTCGCCCGACTCCGTGCTGGTGGAGGACGAGGACACCGTCCTCACCGCCGCCGAGGCCGACGACCGCTCCGACCGCCTCGCGCGGGTGCTGCTGGGCCGCGGCGCCGGGCCGGAGCGCGTGGTCGCGCTGGCCGTGCCCCGGTCGGCGGAGCTGGTCGTGGCGCTGCTTGCGGTGCTCAAGTCCGGATCGGCCTACCTGGCGCTCGACCCGGACTACCCCGACGACCGGCTCGCGCACATGCTCGCCGACTCCCGGCCCGCCTGCGTCGTCGCCACCGCTGAGCTGAGCGCGCGCGTCGCCGGTCTCACCGGCGCCGAACGGGTGGTGGCCGACGACCCCGCCACCGCCGGCGAGATCGCCGCCGCCCGGCCCGGCGCCATCACCGACGCCGAGCGCGGCGCCCCGGTCCTGCCCGCCACCGCCGCCTACCTCGTCTACACCTCCGGCTCGACGGGTCTGCCCAAAGGCGTCGTCGTCAGCCACGCCGGCGTGGCCAAGCTCGTGGCCACCGCCGCCCGCCGCCTCGGCGCCGGCGCCGACAGCCGCATCGCCCAGCTCGGCTCGCCCAGCTTCGACGTGGCCTTCTGGGAGTTCGTCATGGGCGTGCTCTCCGGCGGCCGGCTCGTGGTGGTGCCGCCCGAGCGGCGCGTCCCCGGGCCGCCGCTGACCGACTACCTGCGCGACCGCGGGGCCACCCACGCCGGCCTGCCGCCCGCGCTGCTGTCGGCGCTGCCCGAGGACGCCGAGCTGCCCGAGGGCATGACGGTCCTC
The DNA here is from genome assembly GCF_039531585.1 of Streptomonospora arabica. Classification (NCBI taxonomy): domain Bacteria; kingdom Bacillati; phylum Actinomycetota; class Actinomycetes; order Streptosporangiales; family Nocardiopsidaceae; genus Streptomonospora; species Streptomonospora arabica. The sequence goes on from NZ_BAAAQI010000008.1 coordinate 67,241, forward strand.
GCCGGCACCGAGGCCGTGCCGGGCGCCCTGGTGCGCCGCTTCGCCGCCGACGGGCGAGCCATGTTCAACTGCTACGGCCCCACCGAGGCCACGGTGAACGCCACGCTGGGGGAGTGCCGGCCGGACGCGGTGGGGGACCGGGTGCCCATCGGCCGCCCCGACCCCGGTGTGCGCGCCTACGTGCTCGACTCCATGCTGCGCCCGGTGCCCGCCGGCGTGCCCGGCGAGCTGTACCTCGGCGGCGCCGGGCTGGCACGCGGCTACCTGGGGCGGCACGGGCTCAGCGCCGCGCGGTTCGTCGCCGACCCCTTCGGCGCACCCGGCGCCCGCATGTACCGCACCGGCGACCGGGTCGTGTGGAACGCCGAAGCCGACCTGGAGTTCCTGGGCCGGACCGACGACCAGGTCAAGATCCGCGGCATGCGCGTCGAGCTCGGCGAGGTCGAGTCGGCGCTGGCCGCCCACCCCGACGTCGCCGGCAGCGCCGCCGCCGTGCACCGCGACGGGGCGGGGTCCGCGGTCCTGGCCGCCTACGCCGTTCCGCGGGCGGGCCGGGTGCTGGACGCGCGGGCGCTGCGCGACCACCTCGCCGCCGCACTGCCCACCGCGATGCTTCCCGCCGCGGTGGTCCCGCTGGAGGCGATGCCCGTCCTGCCCAACGGCAAGACCGACCGCGCCGCCCTGCCCGCACCCGACCTGACCGCCGCGGCCGGCGGGCGCCCGCCGCGCAACCAGGTCGAGGAGCTGCTGTGCGGCCTCTTCCGGGAGGTCCTGGAGGTCGGCGAAGCCGGCGTCGACGACGACTTCTTCGCGCTGGGCGGCCACTCGCTGCTGGCGACCCGGCTGGTCACCCGCATCCGCGCGGTGCTGGGCCGCGACGTCGCGCTGCGCACGGTGTTCGACGCGCCCACGGTGGCCCGGCTCGCCGAACGGCTGCGCCCCGCCGGCGGGCGCCCGCCGCTGCGGCCCGCCGAGCGGCCCGAGCGCCCCCCGCTGTCCCACGCCCAGCAGCGGATGTGGTTCCTCTACCGGCTCGACGGCCCGCGCCCCACCTACAACATCCCCTTCTGCGCGCGGCTGCGCGGCCCGTTGGACCGCGCGGCGCTCGCCGAGGCGCTGGCCGACGCCACCGCGCGCCACGAGAGCCTGCGCACCGTCTTCCCCGACGAGGACGGCGTTCCCTACCAGCACATCCTGGATCCGGAGCGGGCCCGGCCCGAGCTGCCGCTCACCGAGGCCGGCGAGGACGAGCTGCCCGGTCTGCTCGCCGAGGCCGCCGCCTACGGCTTCCGCCTGGACGCCGAGCCGCCGCTGCGCGCCCGCCTCTTCCGCACCGGCGAGGACGAGCACGTGCTGCTCCTGCTGCTGCACCACATCGCCGGCGACGGCTGGTCGGCGCGCCCGCTGCTGCGCGACATCGGGACCGCCTACACCGCGCGCAGCGGCGGCCGTGCGCCCGGCTGGGCGCCGCTGCCCGTGCAGTACGCCGACTACGGCCTGCACCAGCGCGCCGTGCTGGGCGCCGAGGACGACCCCGCAAGCGCCGTCCACGCGCAGGCGGCGTACTGGCGCCAGGCGCTGCGCGGGCTGCCCGAGGAGCTGTCCCTGCCCACCGACCGGCCCCGCCCGGCCGCCTCCAGCGGGCGCGGCGCCGCCGTCGAGCTGGAGCTGCCGGCCGAGCTGAGCGCCCGGCTGCGCGCACTGGCCCGCAGTCACGACACCAGCGTGTTCATGGTGCTGCAGGCCGCGCTGGCCGCGCTGCTGACGCGGCTGGGGGCCGGCACCGACATCCCCATCGGCTCGCCGGTGGCCGGGCGCGACGACGCCGCGCTCGACGACCTCGTCGGGTTCTTCGTCAACACGCTGGTGCTGCGCACCGACACCTCCGGCGACCCCGCCTTCACGGACCTGCTGGCGCGGGTGCGCGAGGCCAACCTGGCCGCCTACGAGAACTCCGACATCCCCTTCGAGCACCTGGTGGAGATCGTCAACCCCGCGCGGTCGATGAGCCGCCACCCCCTGTTCCAGGTCATGCTGGCCTACCAGAGCGGCGCCGGGCCCAGGCTGACCATGGCGGGCCTGCGGGCCGAGCGCGAGCCGGTGGCCGCCCCCGGCGGCAAGTTCGACCTGGCCTTCGAGTTCCGCGACCCCGGCGAAGGCGGAGGCGCCGACGGCGCCGACGGGGCGATGCGCTGCGTGGTCGACTACAGCACGGACCTGTTCGACGCGCCGACCGTGCGCAACGTCGCGCTGCGCCTGGAGCGGCTGCTCGCGGCCGCCGCGGACGACCCCGCCGCACCCGTGGGGCGCCTGGACCTGCTCACCGCCGAGGAGACCGCCCGGATCACCCGCGACGCCGAAGGACCGCGCCTGCCCGTGACCGCCCCGGCGACCCTTCCCGCGCTGTTCGAGGCCGCGGCCGCAGGCGGCCCCGACCACCCCGCCCTGGTCGGCGGGGGCGAGAGCCTGAGCTTCGCCGAGCTGAACCGGCGGGCCAACCGGCTCGCACACGAGCTGGCCGCCCGCGGCGCCGGGCCGGAGTCGGTCGTGGCGCTGCTGCTGCCGCGCTCGCCCGAGACGCTGGTCGCGATCCTGGCTGTGCTCAAGTCCGGCGCCGCCTACCTGCCGGTCGACCCCGCCTACCCCGACGAGCGCGTCGCCCACATGCTGGCCGACGCCGCCCCGCTGATCACCGCCACCGCACCGGAGCTGGCGGAGCGGGCCGCCGCGCTGGGCGCCCGCGGAATCCTCGCCCTGACGCCCGAAACCGCGGCCGAACGGCCGGAGACCGACCCCGCCGACACCGACCGCACAGCGCCGCTGCACCCCGACCACCCCGCCTACGTCATCTACACCTCCGGCTCCACCGGCAGGCCCAAGGGCGTGGCGGTCACCCACCGCAGCCTCGCCAACCTGTTCCGCAGCCACCGCGAGACGCTGCACCGGCCCACCCGGCGCCGCGCCGGACGCGACCGGCTGCGCGTCGGCCACGCGTGGTCGTTCTCCTTCGACGCCGCGTGGCAGCCGCAGCTGTGGCTGCTGGACGGCCACGCTGTGCACGTCGTCACCGAGGACGCCATGCACGACCCGGCGCTGCTGGTGGAGCGCATCCGCACCGAGCGCTTCGACTTCATCGAGGTGACGCCCTCCCACCTGCTCCAGCTGATCCGCGCCGGGCTGAGCGAGCCGGGCACGCACACCCCCACGACGCTGGGTGTGGGCGGCGAGGCGGTGCCGGCGTCGCTGTGGCGGCGGCTGCGCGAGCTGGAGGAGCAGGGCACCGCCACCTACAACCTCTACGGCCCCACCGAGACCACGGTCGACGCCCTCGCGGCGCGGGCGGGCGAGCACGAGCGCCCGGTCATCGGCCGCCCCACCGCCAACACCGCCGCCCATGTGCTCGACGAGCGGCTGCGCCCGGTGCCCCCGGGCGTGGTCGGCGAGCTGTACCTGGGCGGTGCCGGGCTCGCGCGCGGGTACCTGCGGCGCGGCGGGCTGACCGCGGACCGGTTCGTCGCCGACCCGTTCGGCGGGCCCGGCGCGCGCATGTACCGCACCGGCGACCTGGTGCGGCGCATGCCCGACGGGTCGGTGGACTACGTCGGCCGCGCCGACGACCAGGTCAAGGTGCGCGGGTTCCGCGTCGAGCCGGGCGAGATCGCCGCCGCCCTGAGCGAGCACCCCGCCGTCGACCAGGCCGTCGTCGACACCTGGGAGGTCTCGCCGGGCGACCGGCGCCTGGCCGCCTATGTCATCCCCGCACCCGCGAATCGGGAAGGCTCCGGCGCGCCGCAGCCGCCCGCGGCGCCGCACGCAACGGGTCTGCCCGACACCGCCGAACTGCGCGCCCACCTCGCCGGGCGGCTGCCCGACTACATGGTGCCCGCGGCGTTCCTGCCGCTGGAGTCGCTGCCGCTGACCGCGCACGGCAAGCTCGACCGCACGGCGCTCCCGGCGCCCGACCCGGCCGAGTTGGCGCCGGCGCCCGGGCGCGAGCCGCGCGACGCGGCCGAAGCGGTGCTGTGCGAGGTGTTCGCCGAGGTGCTGGGCGCGCACCGGGTCGGCGCGGACGACGACTTCTTCGACCTGGGCGGCCACTCGATGCTGCTGGTGCGGCTGCGCTCGCGCATCGAGGCCGAGACCGGCACCCGCGCGGCGATCGCCGACCTGTTCGCCAACCCCTCGCCGGCCGCCCTCGCCGCGCACCTGGCCTCACTCGGCGCCCGCTCCGCCGGCCCCGGCGCGCGGACCGGGCCCCGACCGGCGCGGGAGGCGCCCGGCGAGCCGCGCGTCGCCGTGCTGCGCGCGGGCGGCGGACGGCCGCCGCTGTTCTGCATCCACCCCGCGAGCGGGTTCAGCCTGCCCTTCGTCGGGCTGCGCCGCCACCTGGCCGCCGAGGTGCCCATCCTTGGCCTGGAGGCGCCCGCACCGGGTGCGCAGGCGCCGGGTACCGTCGCCGGGCTCGCACGCGCCTACGCGGCGCGCATCCGCAGCGAGTCGCCCGACGGCCCCTACCGGCTCGCCGGGTGGTCCTTCGGCGGCACGCTGGCCCAGGCCGTGGCCGCCGAGCTGGCCGGGGCGGGCGCGGACGTCGAACTGCTCGCGCTGCTCGACGCCTACCCGGCGCCCTGGCACGCGCGGCGGCACTTTGCCGGCGCCTCCGGCGCACCCGCCCATGACACCTGCGCCGAGCGGGGGCGGGGTGGGGGTGCTGGGGAGGTCGCCGTCGAGGACCCGTGCGCCGAGCGGGGGCGGGGTGGGGGTGCTGGGGAGGTCGCCGTCGAGGACCCGTGCGCCGAGCGGGGGCGGGGTGGGGGTGCTGGGGAGGTCGCCGTCGAGGACCCATGCGCCGAGCGGGGGCGGGGTGCGGGTGCTGGGGAGGTCGCCGTCGAGATGGGCGCCGAACGCGGCGACCCCGGCATGGCCGTGGCCAACCGGCGCTGGGCCGTCCGCCTGCTGGAGGCCTCCGCCGGTGAGGAGCCCCGCCGCCACCCCGGCGGCGCACTCTGCTTCACGGCCAAGGACGCCCCCGACGGCGCCGCACGCGCCTGGGAGCCCCACATCGGCGGCGGGATCGAGCACCACGAGGTCCCCGCATCCCACGACGACCTGCTGTCCGCCGAAGGGCTGGCCGTGATCGGCCCCGCTCTCGCCGCCCGCCTCGCCGCGTCCGCGGACCCGGAGGGGTGAGCGCCGGTCCGGCCCGCGCCGCGGCCACCCGGCCGTGGCACCGCCGCACCTGGATACTAAGGTAAGGCTAGCCTTCTGATGATCTTTGGAGTGTCCATGAACCGATACCGCGCCTCGATCCCCCGATGGGGCATCGGTCTGGTCGCCGCGGCCGCGCTCGTGCTGAGCGGCTGCACGAGCGGCACCGCCGGCGACGCGGGCGGCTCCCAGTCCGAATCCGGTGCCACCCGCGCATTCGACAGCGACCACGCGCAGGAGCCGGTGGAGATCCCCCGGGACCCCCGGCGCATCGTCGCCGTCGGCTGGTCCGTCACGGCTTTGATCTCGGTGGAGGAGGCGAACCTGGTCGGCGTCTCCAGCGGCACCCACGACACCGGCATGACCCCCGAGGAGCTGAAGAAGGCGCAGGGCCTCCCGCAGGTCGGCCGCGACCTGGAGATCAACGTCGAGAAGGTCGCCGAGCTGGAGCCCGACCTCATCGTCTCCGGGCTGCCCGCCGCGATGGAGTTCGACTACTCCGAGCTGGAGCAGGTGGCCCCGGTCGCCGTCGCGGCGATGAACATCCCCTCGGAGTGGAAGGAGATGAACCGCCGCATCGCCGACGCCGCCGGCGTGTCCGACGCCCACTCCGCGCTCATCGACACCTACGACTCCCGCGCCGCCGAGCTGCAGGAGGAGTACGCCGACGTCCTCGCCGACACCGTGTTCGTCTCCATCGACGCCTACGGCGACGGCAACTGGACCCTGGAGCACCAGGGCTCCCACGGCACCACGGTCCCCGCCGACGCGGGCCTGAGGTTCACGCCGGAGTCGGCGGACGGCGGCTTCAGCGAGTCCCTGCCGCTGGAGAGGCTGGACCGGCTCGACGAGTACGACGCCGTCCTCACCCGCGCCGACGCCGAGGGCGAACCCACCGAGCCCGTCCAGGAGGTCATGGACCAGGGGGTGTGGCAGGACCTCGATCCGGTGCGGGCCGACCGCGTCTACCCCGTCCCGCAGTTGGGCGCGATGAGCTACACGACCGGTCTGGAGCTCTTCGACCAACTGGAGGAGCGCGTCCTGCAGGACCTGTGACAGCCCGCGGCGCGCCCGGAGGAGCGGCGCGCCGCGGCGGGCGCCCGGCGGCGCGGTCCCCGCGGCCGCGCCCCGGGCGGAGCCCGCCGAACGCCCGAGCCCGACCGGCCCCGCACAGCAGCACACCGCCCCCTGCGAACGGGGCGGCACCGGAGGTGACGCACGTGTCCGCGCCCGAACCGACCGACCTCGAGCAGGTGGCCGGCGCAGTCCACCGCCCCTCGCCCCGCGAGATCCCGGCCGGCGAGGCGGTGCTGGCGGCCGGCCCGCCGCCGGTCCCCGTGCTCGCGCCGCCCTACTCCGCCCGGCCGGCGCAGCCGCACGGCACCGACCTGGACCGCGTGCACGCCTGGATGAACCTGCCGCACGTGGCCCCGTTCTACGACCAGGCCTGGAGCCGGGGGAGGTGGGCCGAGGAGCTGGCCGCGCAGCGCGCCGGCACCTTCTCGCGGCCGTTCGTCGTCAGCCGCGACGGAGCCGACCTGGCCTACGTCGAGCTGTACCGGGCCGCCCGCGACGTCGTCGCCCGCCACTACGACGCCGAGCCGCACGACATCGGCTTCCACATCGCCATCGGCGACCCGGGCCGGACCGGGCGCGGGGTCGGCAAGGAGATCCTCGACGCCTTCGCCGCCGCCGTCTTCGCCGCCGATCCGGACTGCCGCCGCATCCTGATGGAGCCCGACGCCGCCAACGCCGCGGCCCGCCGGGCGGCGGCCAAGGCCGGGCTGGCCTTCCTCACCGAGGCCGACCTGCCGCACAAGCGGGCGGCGCTGTACGTCCGGGCGCGGGAGTGACGGGGGCCGCGTACTCCGCGCAGGAGGTCCCCGGGCGCGCGCGGACCGGCGGCTCCGCCCCGCCGGGGCACGGGCGCGGCGAGTGCGCCGGGTGGCGTCCCGGGAGCGACCGCGCCGACCGGCGCCCGCCGGCCCGCGCCCGGTGGCCGCCGCCGCCCGGGCGGCCGAGGCCGGCGCAGGGTAAGGGAAGGGGGTCGGCGTGGCCGCGAGGCCGGTTCTTGCGGGCCTGGTCATCGATCTGAGCCCGCTGCGCAGCGGCCGAGGGTTTCGGATCGTCTTCGCGGTCCGGCTCATCTCGCTCTTCGGCGGCGGGTTCCGGCTGGTGGCCCTGCCGATGCAGGTCTACGCCATGACCGGATCCTCGGTGCTGGTGGCCAGCGTCACCGTCGTCAACGGCGTGGCCGGCTTCGGCGGCACGGTCCTCGGCGGGCTGCTGGCCGACAGGCTGGACCGGCGGCGGCTCATGCTGGCCAGCCTGGCGGTGGAGACGCTGGTCGTCGGCGTGTTCGCGGTCAACACCCACCTTCCGGGCGGGCCGCTGCTGGGCGTGATCTATTTGTGCGCCGCGGTCAACGGCGTCATCGGCACCATGGGCCTGATCGCCCAGCAGTCCATGGTCCCCGCGCTGGTGGATCCCGACCGCTTGCCCGCCGCCGGCGCCCTGTTCGCGGTGACGGCCCAACTGGGCGCGGTGGCCGCGCCCGCGCTGGGCGGTGCGCTGATCTCGCTCGGCGGTGTCGGCTCCGGCTACCTCGCCACCTGCGCGATCGCCGCCGTAGCCACGGCGGCGGTGTGGTTCGTCCCGCCCACGCCCGCCGACACCGCGGCCGGCGGCGTGCCCGCGCTGCGCGCGGTCGCCGACGGGCTGGCGTTCGTCGCCCGCCACCCGGTGGTGCGGCCGCTGCTGCTCCTCGGGTTCACCCAGGTGCTGTTCACCATGCCCACGGTGCTGATCCCCGAGTTCACCGACCGCGTGCTCGGCGGCGACGCGGCCCTGGCCGGGCTGCTCTACACGGCCCCGGCCGCCGGGGCGCTGCTGGCGTCGCTGACCAGCGGCTGGACCGGAAGCGTCCGCCGCACGGGCGCGATCGTGCCCGCGGCGGTGGCGCTGTGCGGGGTCTCGGTGGTGCTGCTGGGCCTCGGCCGCACGGCGGTCGCGGCGCTGGCCGCGCTGGTCCTGCTGGGGTGCTGCCAGGCGGTCGAGGAGATCCTGCGCTACTCGCTGATCCAGGCGCACACGCCCGACGCCCTGCGGGGCCGGGTCAACAGCGCCTGGCTGGCCCAGGCGACGGTCGGCGGGTCGCTGGGGGCGTCGCTGATGGGCGGGCTCGCCGCGGTCCTGGGAACGGCGACGGCGCTGGTGGCGGCCGGCGCGCTGGGGGCGGCACTGGTCGGCGCGATCGCCTTGACGGCGCCCGGTCTGCTGGCCACCCGGGGCGTCGCTCCGGCCTTCCACGACGACACACCGTATTGATAAGGTAAGCCTCGCCTAAAACGGAAGGAATTGCAGCATGAGCAACCCGTTCGACGACCCCGAGGGCCGCTTCCTGGTGCTGGTCAACGACGAGGACCAGCACTCGCTGTGGCCGGAGTTCGCCGAGGTGCCCGACGGCTGGCGCCGGGTGCACGGGCCCGTGGACCGCGAGGCGGCACTGGCCTACGTCGAGGAGAACTGGACCGACCTGCGCCCGCGCAGCCTGCGCGTGGCGATGGGCGAGGCGTGAGCCCACGGCCCCGGGGTCCTGAACCGCCGGCTCCGCACCCTTCGGCGGCGTGCGCCGTCCCCGGCCTCCGGCGGTTCGGCAGGCGTGCGCCGCTCGCCGGGGAACCCGCCGCGGGCCGCCCGAGTCGGCGAGGCCCGGCGGCCGGGGCCGCGGGGCGCGACTCGCCCGGTGGGGGCGCTTCGCGCACCCGCGCCCCTGCGCCGCGCCCCCGGAAACGGGCGGCTCAGCGCGGTACCGGGCGGCATCCGCGCCGCGCGGCGCGGATGCCGCCCGGACCGCCGGAGCCGAGCGCATGCGCAGGCGGCGCCCACCGGCGGGCCGTCCGGGTGCGGCCGCCGTCTCCCGCAAAGGCGCGGCCGTGAAACTGCGCGACGCACTCATCGACCTCACACCGCTGCGCGTCAGCCGCGAGTTCCGGGTGGTGTTCACCGCGCGGCTCATCTCCGTCTTCGGCCTCGGCTTCGCACTGGTCGCGCTGCCGATGCAGGTCTACTCGGCCACCGGATCCTCGGTCCTGGTCGCCGTGGTCAGCGCCGTCAACGGGACCTCGGTCTTCGGCGGCACGCTGGTCGGGGGAGTGCTGGCCGACCGGTTCCCCCGCCGCCGGCTGATCGTCGCCGGTCGCTCGTCCGCCACGATGGCCTTCACGGGGCTCGCGCTGAACGCGCTGTGGGCGCCGCAGGGCGGCGAGGCGGGCTTCGCGGTGATCTGCGTCTGCGCGGCGCTGAACGGCTTCGTGGGCACCTTCAGCACGGTGGCGCTGCAGGCGGCCGTGCCCGGGCTGCTCCCGCGCAACCGGCTGCCCGCCGCCGGTGCGCTGCTGGCGCTGACGGGCCAACTCGGGTCTATCGCCGCGCCCGCCCTGAGCGGGGCGGTCATCGCGCTCTGGGGCTACCCCGCGGTCTTCGCCATCACCGCCGCCGTCTGCGCGGCGACCACGGTGCTGGTGCTGCGCCTGCCGCCGCTGGCGCCGACCGGTGCGGGAGACGGCGAGCGGGCCCGGGGCATGGCGGCCGCCGCGGTCGACGGGATGCGTTTCGCCGTCCGGCACCGCACGGTCGGACCGCTGCTGGTGCTCGGGTTCGTCCAACTGCTGCTCGCCACGCCCTATGTGCTCATCCCGGAGTTCACCGACACCGTGCTGCACGCGGGCGAGACCGCCGCCGGGTTCCTCTACTCCGCCTCCGCCGTCGGCGCGGTCTTGGCCTCCCTCACGAGCGGATGGACGCGCACCGTCCGGCGCAGCGGCGCGGTGCTGCTGGCCGCGGTGGCGGTCTGCGGCCTGGCCTCGGCCGGCTTCGGCGCGTCGGGCCAGCTTGCGCTCGCGGTGGCGGCGCTGGCGGTGCTCGGGTTCGCCGAGATCGTCGAGGAGATCCTGCGCTTCGCCCTGCTCCAGTCGCACACCCCCGATGCGCTGCGCGGCCGGGTCAACAGCGTCTGGACCGCGCAGAACACCGTGGGCGGAGCGCTGGGCGCGCTCGCGCTGGGGTCGCTGGCGCCGCTGATCGGCGCCGGCGCGGCCATCGTGACCGGCGGCGCGGTGACCGCGGTCCTCGTGGCGGTGCTGGCAGCGGCCGCCCCCGGGCTGCGCCGGGCCGTCAACGCGGGCGGCGGGAGCGGGGGAGAGGACCCGCACGCGGGCCCGCGCCCGTCCGCGCTGTCCTCCTCCGGCTCGGGCGCAGACGCACCCGCTCGCGGCGCCCCGGAGGAGCGGGGGATGCGAAGTTAGCCAAGCCTAAGCTAAGGTTCGCACGAGTCCGGTCCGCCCACCCGCAGCGGGCATGCCGCCGAGTGCGGCCGGCCCGCGACGACATCAGGAGTGATGTGCCATGACCACCGTCCGCGACCCGCGAGTGGAGTTCTATCCCCTGCGCTCCCGGATGCTGGAGGTGCGCACGGTCGAGCGCGTCACCCCCGCGATGGTCCGCGTCGTCCTCACCGGCTCCGACCTCGACGGGTTCCGCAGCGACAACTTCACCGACCACGTGAAGCTGTTCTTCCCCGACGAGCGGACCGGCGAGCTGCACCTGCCGCGGTTCGACGACGGCGGCCGGTGGAACATGCGGGCGCCCGAGCTGGTCTACCGCGACTACACGGTCCGCCGGTTCGACGCCGGCGCAGCCGAGCTGACAGTCGACCTCGTCGCCCACGACCACGGGCCGGGCGGCCGCTGGGCGGCGCGCGCCCGCCCCGGCGACCGGCTCGGCGTCCTCGGCCCGCGCGGCACCCACCACATGGACTACGGCTTCGACTACTACCTCATCGGCGCCGACGAGACGGCCCTGCCCGCGGCCGCCCGCTGGCTGGAGCAGGAGCTTCCGCGCGACGCGCGCGTGCTGGCGTTCCTGGAGGTGGCCGACGCGGGTGAGGAGCAGGACCTGGACGTCCCCGCCGGCGCTGTGGTGACCTGGCTGCACCGCGACGGCGCGGCCCCCGGCAGCACCGACCTGCTGGAGCGCGCCATCCGCGGCGCCGACCTGCCCGACGGCCGCGGGTTCGCCTGGTGCGCGGGCGAGGCCACCACCCTCAAGCCGATCCGCCGGTACCTCAGGGAGGCCGGATTCGAGCGCGGCAGGAGCCTCGACGTCGACGGCTACTGGCGGCGCGGTACCAGCAACCACGACCACCACGAGGACGGGGACTAGCTCTTCGCCGACCCGCCGGCGCGTCGTCAGACCGGCCCGCGGTCGCGCGCGGCGCGCGGCGGAACCGGCGCGGGCGCGGCCGGCAGGTCCTGCGCGGCGCGCGGCGACCGGGCGGGGCCGCTTCCCGCCCTTGTGGCGGTGCGGACGCACATGCACCGACCCCGATGCACACGCGCGAACCGGCGCGCACTACGCTCGGGGCGATCGCGGAGTATCGCGGAGTATCGCGGAATATCGCGGAATTGGGCGTGTATCAGGGGCGTTTGCGGGATTGTCCGGCGCTCCGCGCCGCCGCGGTGCTTCGGACGCCGCCACGAGCGTGTACGGGACCCTGTTCCAGGGCCTGTAGCCAGACCGCAGTGAGGGAAACGAGGTAGGAGATCGTGCGTCGCACCCTGTTCCACGGCAAGATCCACCGCGCGACGGTCACGCAGGCCGACCTGCACTACGTGGGATCGATCACCATCGACGCCGACCTGCTTGAGGCGGCCGACATCGTCGAGGGCGAGCAGGTCCACGTCGTCGACATCGACAACGGCAACCGCCTTGTCACCTACACCATCGCGGGCGAGCGCGGCAGCGGCGTCATCGGGATCAACGGTGCCGCCGCCCACCTGGTGAACCCGGGCGACCTGGTCATCATCATGTCGTATGTGGAGCTGGAGGAGGCCGAGCGCGCCGGCCACCGGCCGCGCGTGGTCCACGTCGACACCGCCAACCGCATCGTCGCCCTGGGCGACGACCCCGCCGAGCCGGTCCCCGGCTCGGACCTGGTCTCGGGTGCCGCCCCGGCCTGAGCCGGTACTCCCCGCGGCCCCGTCCCGGTGCGGAGAACAATCGCGACGCCCTCGGAGTCGGCGACTCCGAGGGCGTCGCCGCGTCGCGCGCGGACGGCGGAGGGCGCTCACGCGCCACCCGGCCACCTCAGCGCGTCGATCCGGTCCGGCGGGCACATCAGGAGGCGTTCGAGCTGAAGGTGGCTCCCGCTGGCCAGCGTCGGCGCGAACCTGCTGCCGGTGCGGTTGAGGTGCGGGTGGAGAGAGGCGTAATAGGCGCCGAAGGATCCGTCCTCGTGCTGTGATCCCCAAACGCGGTACATGGACGGATTGACCCGGTTGAGGTCGGCGATTCGCGTGCGGATCTCGATCGGCCAATGGGCCGGTGCCGTGGTTTGCATGCATTCAAGAATCATCGCACCGCGCAGTGTCCGATACCGCGGATACAGAAACGGGCGTCAGTTGTGCGGAGCTGTGCGCACCAGTGCGAATTCCGTGCCACCCTTGTCCTATGGAGGAGTGGAGGGAATTCGGAGGCTATCTCCGCGACTGTCGTTCAAAGGCCGGTCTCACGATCGGCCAGGTGGCGTCCTCGATCGGACTGAGTTCCTCTCTGGTGGGGAAGGTCGAACGGGGTGAGCGGGTGTGCCAGCGCATCACCGCGCGGTCCCTGGAAGACCTCTACGGCACGAACGGCGCTCTGCTGGACCGGTGGTCGCGGGCCCAGGCACGCAGCAACGACCCCACATGGTCGCGGCAGGCGACCGAGTGCGAGCCGAAGGCCTCCGACATCAAGCAGTTCCATGCGATGCTGCTGCCCGGCGTGCTGCAAACCGCCGGATACGCCCGCGCGACCTTCCATCACGGGCGCCCCGGCGAGGACATGGAGAGCGTGATCGCCGCCAGGTGCAGGCGCCTCGGATCGCTTTCGGCGACGCTGTCCTTCGTTGTACCGGAGCATGTGCTTGGGACCCGGGTCGGTGGCGATGAAGTAATGTCCGAGCAGCTGCGGCACATTCTCGGTCTCGTTGCCGCCGGACGTATCGTGCTGCAGGTTCTTCCGTCGGACACGCCGACTCTCGCTGGATTGGCGGGACATTTCCGATTGTTCGCGTTCAGGGAAAGGCTCCCCATGGCCTATGCGGAGCACGTGAGCGGCGGTGTGCTCATCGACGATCCGTCCGAGGTGCACCGACTGGGGACCCTGTGGGCGACGCTGACCGCGTTTGCCTATGATCCGTCGCGGAGTGCCGAACTGGTCGAGGAGGCCGAACATGGATACCGACTGGCGCAAGAGCAGCCATAGCCAACCCTCGGGCGACTGCGTCGAGTGCCGTACCGACTCCGATCGGGCCCTCGTGCGGGATACCCGGCACCGCGAGGCCGGACATCTCGCCTTCCCCCTCGCCGAATGGCGGGCCTTCCTGCGGGCCGCGCACACGCTCTGAGCCCGGCGCCGCGCCCGATGCCTCGGCCCGGCGGCCCTGGGGACGGCGCCACTGCCGCCGCCCCCAGGGCTCGCCCCGTGTCAGCGGCGGGCTTCGATCGTCAGATCGCCGCGGGTCAGCGTGCGGCCGAAGTCGCCGCCGATCAGGTCGTGCGGCGCGCCGGGCTCGATCGCGCTGGCCTCGTCGAGGCGGGCCGACTGGGAGGCGGTGAGGTCGACCTCCAGGGCGCCCAGATTGCCCTCCAGCTGCCCGAGGGTGCGGGCGCCGATGATCGGCGCCGTCACAGCAGGGTTCCGCAGGGTCCAGGCCAGCCCGACCTGGGCGGGTGGGCGGCCCAGCTCCGCGGCGACCTCCCGCACCACGTCAGCGATGGCGAGGTTGCGCTCGCTGAGGGTGCCCGCGGCGAGGTTGAAGCTCTTGCGGGTGGAACCACCGCCGGCCCCGGCCCCCGTCGGGGTCAGGTCGTCGCGGCTGTACTTGCCGGTGAGCACCCCGCCGCCCAGCGGCGAGTACGGCATCACCCCCAGCCCCATCTCGCGCGCCATGGGGATCAGATCGCGTTCGCCGGTGCGGTCGATCAGGCTGTACTGGATCTGCAGGGCGACCAGCGGCGACCAGCCGCGCAGGTCGGCTATCGCCTGCATGCGCGCCGCCTGCCAGGCCGGCGCGTTGGAGATCGCCACGTACAGGACCTTGCCCTGGCGGACCAGGTCGTCCAGGCCGCGCAGGATCTCCTCGACGGGCGTCGTGAAGTCCCACACGTGCAGGTAGAGCAGATCGATGTAGTCCGTGTCCAGCCGTCGCAGACTGGCGTCCACCGAGGCGAACAGGCTCTTGCGGTGGGGCCCTCCGGAGTTCGGATCGCCGGATCGGCGCTGCGTCGTGTACTTCGTCGCCAGCACCAGGCCTTCGCGGTTGCCGCGGGCGAACTCGCCCAGCATCCGCTCGGAGCTGCCGTCGGTGTAGGTGCTCGCGGTGTCGATGAGGTTGCCGCCGCGCTCGACGTAGCAGTCGAACAGCTTCCGCGCCTCGTCCCGCTCGGCGCCCCAACCCCATTCGGTGCCGAAGGTCGCCGCGCCCAGCGCCAGTGGGGAGACCCGCAGCCCGGAGCGGCCCAGCAGCCGATAGGTGTCGAGGGTGAGCGTCATGGTGTCCTCCCGTGCTCGTGATCCGCTGTCGAAAGACAAGCCTGTGATCGCCGCGGGCCGGAGGTAAGGGAAGGAGTCTCCTGGGAGGGCTGGTCCTACCCTCGCTGTAGCATCGAGGACGATGACCCGCACGGTGGACACCACGCAGGAGCTGGCCGCGTTCCTGCGGACCCGGCGCGAGCGCCTGGACCCGCGCGACCTCGGCCTTCCGGCGCGTCGGCAGGCCCGGCGGACCCCGGGGCTGCGCCGCGAAGAGGTCGCCGAACTGGCCGGGGTCAGCGTCGACTACATCGTCCGGCTGGAGCAGGGCCGCGGGCTGCGCCCCTCGGTGCACGTGGTCGAAGGGCTGGCCCGGGCGCTGCGCCTGGCCCGCCACGAACGCGACTACCTCTTCAACCTGACCCGGCAGCACCTCAGCGGCGCCGACAAGCCGGCCACCGCCGCGGCGCCGTCGCTGGCCCGACTGGTCGCCGACCTCGCGCCGCAGCCGGCCATGCTGATGAACCACCGCTTCGACATCCTCACCTGGAACGGCGAGATGGCGCGGCTGCTCCTGGATTTCGACACTCTGCCGCCGCCGCAGCGCAATGCGATGTGGCTGTGCCTGATGCATCCCCGGATGCGCGATTTCTACGTCGACCGCGAAGGCGCCCTGCGCGAGGGGATCGCCCACCTGCGCGCCGCCTGGGCCGCGCATCCGGAGGACGAGGCGATGACCGGTCTCATCGCCGAGTTCATGGCCGGCGACGAGGAGTTCGCGCGGCTCTGGGCCGAGCGGGACGTCGAGGTCAACGGCCGCGGGCGGAAGGTGCTGCGGCATCCTGACGCCGGTCTGATCGACGTGCACTTCGAAGTGCTCATGCCGCTTCAGGATTCGGACCAGCGGTTGCTGATCTACCGCGCCGCGGACGACGCGAGCCAGTCGGCATTGGACCGGTTGTACACACGGTGATGTTGCACCGTCCGCTCCCCCTCTCCCTTTGATTCCGGCTTTTTCCGGGCCGCCCCCACGCTCGGAGGCGCGGGCACGCATGAAACCGCCCGCCCGGCGGCGCGGCAGGGGCGCCACCGGGCGGACGGGCCCCGTGCCCGAGGGGCGCGGGCACGGGGGGCGCCTGCCAAGCGGTCCTCGCCTGCGGTGCGGGGTCGGCCGCGGGTGCACGGCGGCCGGTCGCAGGCGGGGGGGTCAAGGAGCCGCTTGGAAGGCGCGCCCCATCTCCGTGGGAGTGGGGCCGCTGCGGTACAGGGCGGTGGTCGGGCCGGACTCGTCGGTGCCCAGGCCGAACCAGGCGTAGCGTTTGAGGAAGGGCAGGTCCGACAGCATCTCCGCGGACGCGGAGACGAAGGCCGCCTGCTCCTGTGGCGCGGGGTAGCGCGGAGTCCCGCCGGAGAAGTCGATCAGCGCGTACTCGGTGAGCCACACCGGCTTGCCGTACTTCTCGTGCACCGCGGTGAGGTAGCCGCGCAACTGCTGCACGGCCGCGTCGGTGCGGAAGTCGGAGCCGTACCAGTGCACCGTGATGAAGTCGACACGGTGGCCGCGCTGCTCGGCCCCGTCCATGAAGCGGTCGAGCCAGCCGCCCTCGGTGTCGGCCCCGTAGGCCACCGACGGGCTGCCCAGCGTGCTGCCCGTCTCCTCCAACCGGGGCCACAGGTCCAGGGCCTGCTCCACCGACATGTCGGCCTGTTCGGCCATGTCCGGCTCGTTGAACCCGAGCAGGTGGGGGCCGGCCGCCTCGGCTTCGGTCAGAGCCTGGTCGGTGACCGACTCCGCGCCCCAGATCATCGGCACGAACTCGGCCCCGGCTGCGGAGCCGACGCCGGGATGGGCGGTGGACCAGGTGTAGTACCAGTCGGCACCCGATCGCCGCAGCGCGGCGTCGGCGCCGCCGAACTCCCACGCCGCCACGCCCTTGCCGCCGGAGGAGACGGCCTCGGCGGTCTCCGGGCCGGGGGTGGGGGAGGGCGACGGCGGGGGAGCGGAGGGGGACGGCGAGGGTGCCGCGCTCGGGGAGGCCGACGGTGAGGGCGAGGGGGAGTCCGGCGCCGCGCTGGACTCCCGGACCGCCATCGGCCCCGGGGCGGGAGCGGCCGACTGGGGTGCGACCGGGGTGTTGTCCGCGACCGCGACCGCGACCGCGACCGCCACCAGGACACCCGTGGCGACCGCTCCCGCGCCCGCGGCGACCAGGATGCTCCGCCGGGCAGCGGGCGGGCGTGCCCGGCGGAGTCCTGGCGTATGCGGGCGGTGGCGCGCGGACGGGACCGCGCCCGCGTGCGCGCCGCCGCTCGGTGATGGGGCGCTGTGCGTACCGTCCGCGGGCGCGCCCTCGGATCCCCCGGCGCCCGCGTCGTCCGCGGATGCGCCGTCGGGCGCCGGTTCGGCCGGGTAGGGGGAGCCGAGCAGGGCGGAGTCGGCGAGGGCCCGGTACAGCTCCGGCGGCGGCGCCAGCAGCGGCAGGCCGCGCAGCAGCCCCTCCACAGGCGCGAGCCGCTCGGTGCGCTCGCCGCAGCGGGAGCAGCCGCGGACGTGGCGGTCCAGCCGCTTGCGCCACAGCGGGCTCGGCTCGCCGTCCCAGCCCTCGGCGACCTCGTCGAGCCCCGCGCAACTCGGCCGGGCGGCCAGCGCGCGCACGATGCCGCGGCCGACGTCGAGCCGGTCCTTGAGGCGGCGCACACGCATTGCGGCGTGGCGCCCCGGCAGCCCCAGCGCGTCGGCCAGTTCGGCGCGGTCGAGCTGGCCGGTCTCCTCCAGCCACCACAGCGACATCAGGTCGCGGTCCTCGCCGTCCAGCCAGCGGGTGGCCTCGGCGACCTCCCGGCACTGATCGGTCAGGTTCAGCCGCAGGATCGTCAGCGACACGAAGTCCGACGCGTCGGGCAGGTGCTCGGCCTGCGGCAGCGATCTGAGGTTCTCCCGGGACCGCTGCCGGGCGCGCATCCAGTCCCTGATCAGGCGCACGGTGATGGCCACCATCCAGGATCGGTACGCCTCCGGCCGCTCCAGCCGGCCGAGGCCGTGTACGACACGAAGCAGGGCCTCCTGCACCACGTCGTCCACGTCGCTGTGGCCGTCCAGTGCGCGGCCGACGATGTTGTAGACGAGCGGCAGCGACTGCGACAGCAGCGCTTCGACGGCCTCGGGATCGCCGTCGCGGGCGGCGGCCACCAGTGCGGGGTCCGGCCCCGGGCCTGGATCGTGGCTCATTGCTCGTTTCCCTTCGGATGTCTCCGGCGGCGACGGGGACCGGCAGGGGCCCGTCACCCCGTTCCACCCTTGGGAGACGGGGGCGTGCCCGGGGGACAACGGAAATCCCGCCATCGATTTCCGGCCGGTGCCGGCCGACCGCCTGACCGCCCGATCGGTGGTGCGCGCGGCCGCGCGGTCCCGCCCTCCGCGGGCGCTTACCGAGCGGGCGGCGGCCGCCGACAGTCTCCAGCGCGGCGCGGCATCCGCCAAGAGCCGTCCGTCCTTCCCAAGGGGCGGCGCCGGCGGCGGGCGGGCGCCGCCCCCGCTCTCCGAACGGCAGGCGCCCGCCCGGTCGGCGCACACCGTCCGGCACCGGTGATCAACCCGCGCCGAACAACCGCAGGCGTGCCCCGGATCGGTGCCGCCGGTTCGCTAGAGGCGCGTGTGGCCTCCCGGTGCGCGGGAACGGCCGGTGTCCAGGCCCCCGCGGTGACCACATCCGGCCCTATCGGCCGATATCGGTCCGGGTATGAGCCACTCGCTATGGACGACGGCGAAGAGGACGACCGACACGAGACAGCGGCCTACATCGAGTGGCAGAAGCAGGGCATGTGGCTCGTGCTGTGGGGCGCCTACACCCGCCGCTTCTGGGCGTACGCGTGCTGGCCCGTCCCCCAGGGCGGCGCCGTCGTCTCGGCCGTCGACCCCGACGCCCTCTACGCCGAGATGCGCCGCATCGAGCGCGAGCACGGGTTCCTGCGCTGGCGCTACGGCCGGGGGTGAGCGGCACCGCGAAACGGCGCAGACTGCGGCGCCGAGCACGCGGGCGCCGTCCGTGCCGCATTCCGCCGCCGATCACGCCACCTCGTGCCGGGTGCCCCCGTTCCCGGCCCGGCGCGGCAAGGCGGGCTTCCTCCGTCAACGACCGCAGTGGAATCGCCTTGCATAGGCGGTGCCATCTTCCAGGCGTGTCAACGGCACCGACGCCCCACCCCAGGAGCGACCCGGTGCAATGGAACGCGGTCTGGACATGCACGACCTGGGCGGGACGCAGGCGGGCGGGGCGGTGCGCGGCCGGTGGCGGCCCGCGACCGGCCGCACACCCGGTGAGCGCCGGGGCCGCAGCGCCCGCGCTGTTCGGCGACGCCCGGACTGCCCGCTGATCCGTCGGTATCGGTCGCTATGCTCGGTCCGTTCCGAGCAGCCGCAGCGGCGCGGGCCGCCACGCAGAACGGGGGAGAGCATGCGCGCAGGCTCGACGCGGCGATGACGGCGCCGGACGAGGTCGCGGCACCCTCCTTCACCGGCTCCGCCGCCTCCGCTGCCGCCCCCGGCCAGGAGGCGGTCCGCGCCGCCGCCCGCGCGCGGCCGCGAGTTCTCGCCGTGCTGACCGGCGCGCAGGTCGTCGGCGGCGTCGGCGTCGCGGCCGCCGCCTCGGTGATCGGCCTCATCGCCCGCGACCTCACCGGTTCCCAGGGCTGGTCCGGCATGGCCACGACCATGGTCACGCTCGGCGCGGCCGTGCTGGCCCTGCCGCTGGCCGGCGCGGCGGCGCGCCGCGGGCGGCGCTTCGGGCTGGGTCTGGGCTGGTTCCTGGCGGCACTGGGCGGCGCCGTCGCGATCGCCGGCACCCAGGCCGCGCTCTTCCCCGTCTTCCTGCTGGGCATGGTGCTCTTCGGCGCCGGCAGCGCCACCGCTCTGCAGTCCCGCCACAGCGCAACCGACCTGGCCACCGACCGCACCCGCGGCCGGGACCTCTCGCTCGTCGTGTGGGGGACCACGATCGGCTCGGTGGCCGGGCCGAACCTGACCGGTCCGGGCGCGGCCCTGGCGGGGGCGCTGGGCCTCGACCCGCTGGCGGGACCGCTCGTCTTCAGCACGGCCTCCTTCGCGGCGGCCGGGACCGTCATCGCCCTCCTGCTGCGCCCCGACCCGCTGGCGCTGGCCCGCGCCGCCGCCGGTGCCGCGCCGGAGGAGGCGGGCGATCGGGGCCGGGAGCGCCGGCCGCTGGCCGCGTCCCTGCGGGCGATCGCCGCCGAGCCCCGGGCGCTGCTGGCCATCACGGGTATGGCCGCCTCGCACGCCGCCATGGTCACCGTCATGACGATGACCCCGGTGCACATGGAGTCCGGCGGTGCGGCGCTGAGCGTCGTCGGGCTGACGATCAGCCTGCACATCGCGGGCATGTTCGCCTTCTCTCCGCTGGTCGGCTGGCTCTCCGACCGGCTGGGCCGCGTACCGGTGCTGCTGGCGGGGCAGGGGCTGCTGCTGGTCGCGGCGGCCCTGGCCGGAACGGCGGGCCACAGCGACGCGCAGGTCGCGGCCGGACTCGTGTTCCTCGGCCTGGGCTGGTCTTTCGGACTGGTGTCGGCGTCGGCCCTGCTGGCCGAATCGCTGCCGCCCGAGCACCGACCGCAGGCGCAGGGCACCGCCGACCTGATGATGCACGCCTTCGGCGCAGCGGGTTCGGCGCTCTCGGGCGCGCTGCTGGTGGCGTTCGGGTTCGGCCCGCTCAACGCCTTCGCCGCGGTGCTGGTCCTGCCGGTGCTGCTGCTCGCCGTGCGGGCCCGCCGCTCCCGCTGACCGGCCCCGCTCACTCGCGCGCCCCCGGCGGGCCGTCCGCCTCGCCGTCGCGGGTATGACGCACAGTGACGCCCGGATTCGCGGAAACGCCCGTCGACCTGCGTGTTCCGGCAGGCGGCCATCGGTATCGTCCACGTCGACGGTTACCGTACGTGAATAGTGTGGCACCCCTCGGAGGAGGCGGCGTGGACGAGCGAGAGGCACCGGCGGACAGCGGCGCCGCCGGGCCGGCTGCGGCCGGCCTCGGCGACACCGCCCCCGGACCGCGGGAGCCGCCCGCGCCGGACGTGGAGGAGCCGGCTGAAGGCGTCGCCCAGACCACCGTGCCCGGCGCGGAACCGGGCGCTCCCGCGGGCCCGGACTCGGCGGCCGGACCGGCCGAAAGCGGCCCCGGCGCCTGGAAAACGGAACCGGGTGCCCGGCGGCGGAGGTGGCCGAAAGTCGCGGCCGCGCTCGGCGCCGCGGTCCTGATCGGGGGCGCGGGAGCCGCGGTGCTGCTCCTCGGCGGCGGGACGGACACCCTCGGCGGCGTCGCCGCGCACCTGCCCACGGCGGCCCGCCAAGTCGAGCAGCCGCCCGCCGACGGCGCGTGGGGGCGTGTCGGCGACCCCGTCTCCTCGGGCTCCTTCGAGTTCACGGTCACCGGTGTGCACACCGGCCTCGACTACGTCGGCGGCACCGTGCAGGGCGAGGCCGCGCAGGGCAGCTTCGTGGTCGCCCGCCTGACGGTGCACAACGTGGGTGAGGAGGCCGCGATGTTCACCGACGCCGACCAGCGCCTCACCGACACCGGGGGCGCGCGCCACCGCCCCGACAACTCGGCGGGCCTGCGGGCCGGCAACCCCGATGCCCTGTTCGGCCGCCTCGCCCCGGGCGAGCAGGTCCGCGGCGGCCTGGTCTTCGACGTCCCGCCCGGCAGCGAGCCCGCGGCGCTGCGCCTGAAAGGCTTCTCCTCCGCCGACAAGCCCGCGGTCGTCCGCCTGGAGAGCTGGAGCGCCGGCTAGGCGGCTCCGCTCGCTTCCGGCGGCGCCGAAGGCGAGGGCGGGCTATCCTGCCTGCGGTGCCTCGGACCGTGCAACCGGAGGAGTCGATGCTGCGATGACGGCAGGGCGGTCGGCGCCCACGCAGGACGACGTGCTCGGGTACTTCGACACGTTGTCGAACTGGGGCCGGTGGGGCGGCGACGACGAACTCGGCACTCTCAACCACATCACCGACGACGTCCGGCTGGCGGCGGCGCGGGCCGTGCGCCGCGGCAGGAGCGTGTCGTGCGCATGGGAGGTCGCCGTACCGCAGGACATGGAGCGGTCGACGACGATCTGCCCGTGCGCCGCCGACATGCCGGGTGCCGAGGACATGCCGCTGCCCGGATTCCGCAACGACCGGCGCTGGGGCTTTGCGACCGAGCGACTCGGCATCACGTTCCACGGCAACACCCTCACCCACCTCGACTCGCCGTGCCACCTCTTCTGGGACGGCGCGATGTACAACGGGCGGCCGCACTCACTGGTCGGCGCCGCGACGGGATCGGCGTGGGCGGCCGTCACGGCGGCGGCGGACGGGATCATCACGCGCGGTGTCCTGCTGGACGTCGCGGGCGTCCGCGGTGTGCCGTGGTTGGAACCGGGGCAGGGCGTGTTTCCGGACGATCTCGAGGAGGCCGAGCGCCGCCAGGGTGTGCGGGTGCGATCCGGCGACGCGGTCCTGCTGCGGACCGGCTACGGCCGGGCCCGGCACGAGGCCGGTGCGGCCGGCGGATTCACGCAGGCCGGCTGGCACGCGTCCTGCCTGCCGTGGCTGCGGGAACGGGAGGTCGCGCTGATCGGCGCCGACACACCCCAGGACGTTCAGCCGTCGGGATACGAGGACGTGGTGATGCCGGTCCACGCCGTGGGCCTCACCGCGATGGGGCTGTGGCTGCTCGACAACTGCGACCTGGAGGCGTGCGCGGCCACGGCCGCCGAGCTCGGCCGGTGGGACTTCCACCTCGCGGTTGCGCCGGTCCGCTTCGCCGGTACGTCCGGCAGTCCGGTCAACCCGATCGCCACCTTCTGACCGCGAGTCGCCCGACGGCGCGGCGCCCCTCACCGTCGGGGAGCCCGATCGGCCCTGCGCCGGGCCGCCGGTTGCGGTCCCGGGCGGTCCGCAGCTCTGCGCGCACCACGGGGACGATCCGCTCGGTGGGGCCGAACCGGCACGCGTGGCACGTAGGTGGTGCTGTGCTCGCCACAGCGGCGACCGTCGTCTTCGGGTTCGACGGCGGGCCCTCCGGCGCCGACTGCGCCGACTGCGGCGCTCGCCCGGACGGTCGTAGGCTGGAGCCCGCACATGCTGGACAGGAGGCGCGAGGTGGCCGAGACGACGGTGGACGAGGTGATGGCCGAACTGGCCGCGCTCGAGGACCCGAGAGCGCGCGAGGTGAACGAGAAGCAGGGCGACGACCATGCCGTGAACCTCACCAAGCTGCGCGCGCTCGCCAAGCGGCTGAAGACGCAGCAGGACCTCGCCCGCCGCCTCTGGGAGACGGGCGACACCGCGGCGCGGCTCCTGGCGCTGCTGATCTGCCGGCCGAAGGCGTTCGAGCGCGGCGAGCTGGACGCCATGCTGCGCGATGCGCGCACGCCCAAGGTGCAGGACTGGCTCGTGAACTACGTCGTGAAGAAGGGCCCGCACGCCGAGGAGCTGCGCCTGGCCTGGTCCGCCGACCCGGATCCGGTGGTCGCGAGCGCCGGCTGGGCGCTGACCACCGAGCGCGTGGCCAAGCGGCCCGAGGGCCTCGACCTCGCCGGACTGCTCGACGTCATCGAGGAGGAGATGAAGGGCGCCCCCGACCGCCTGCAGTGGGCGATGAACCACTGCCTGGCGCAGATCGGGATCGACCACGCCGAGCACCGCGCCCGCGCGATCGGCATCGGCGAGCGCCTGCAGGTGCTCAGGGACTACCCGACATCTCCCGGCTGCACGTCGCCGTACGCGCCCGCCTGGATCGCCGAGATGGTGCGCCGACAGCAGGGCTGAGAGCCGGCCCCGTGCGGCGCGATCGCGGCCGGGCCGCGCGGCACGGAGCGCCGTCGACCGGGCACCGTCAGTGGTGGTGGCCCGTCCGGCCGAGGGTCTCCACGGGGTCCGCGCCGGGGCGGGGCCACTGCGGTACCGGGCGGCTGGTCGGGCCCCAGGTGGCGTTGCCGTCCGCGTCCGAGCGCCAGGACCAGCACGGGGCCCCGCCGTCGGGCCGGTCCTCGGGGTTGTCCTCCCACGCCTCGCCGCGGCCGTAGGGCGTCCTGTCGAGCAGGGCGAGGGACCCGTTGACCGGCTCGTTGCCGCGGCCCGTCGTGGAGTAGGTGAGGAACGTGCGGTCGCCGTCGCGCAGGTAGCAGGTGATGTAGCCCATGCCGCCGCCGATCGGCTCCTCCAGGCCGCGCACCGAGTACCAGGGCTGGGTGTAGCCCATGAACGCGACGTAGGAGGCCACCTCCTCCCACCGCCCCGTGGTCACAACGGCGAACGAGACGCCGCGGGCGTTGAGGTAGACGGCGTCCTTCAGGTGCCAGGCCGTGGTGGTGCAGCCCTCGCACTGCCCCTGGTGCGGCGCGCCGTCGTACCACATGTGCTTGTAGACGACGAGCTCGTCGCGGCCCTGGAACAGGTCCAGGAACGGGACCGGGCCGCGGGGACCCGCGACCTCGACCGTTGCGTCGAACTCCACCATCGGCAGCCGTCGGCGGGCCGCGGCGATGGCGTCGCCCTCGCGGGTGTGGGCCTTCTCGCGGACCAGGAGCTCGTCGCGGGCCGCCTGCCAGGTGGCCGGGTCGACCACCGGCGGGCGGCCGGGCAGCGCGGCGGTGCGGTCGTCGGGCGTGGTCGTCATGGCGTCCTCCGGGTCTCGTGCCGGGCAGCGCCCTTCGGCGTACTCCGGCGGTCACCGGAGCAGACTCGCGCGCCGGCCGGAACTCATCGCGGCAGGGGCGCCATTTGCCGGCCCGCACGGACCGCGGCGGGCCGGCGAGGGCGGGCGCGCCCTAGGCCACGCCGGTGACGCCCTCGTACTCGCCTTGGGGCGCTCGGCCGGTCACCTCGTATTCGAGGAGCAGCAGGCCGTTCGGCGTGGCCTCGTGGCGGAGCAGGCGCAGGCCGGACGGCTCGCCCGCGCCGGCGAGCAGCCGCCGTCCGGTCCGCAGGACGGCGGGGGCGACCACCAGGCGGAGCGTGTCGACCAGGCCCGCCGCGAGCAGCGCGTCGCCGAGCCGGGCGCTGCCGTGGATCTGGAGCTCTTGTCCCGGCTGTGCCTTGAGCCCGGCGACCGCCGGGACGGGATCGCCGCGCAGGACGGTCGTGGGGTGCCAGCTCCCCTCGGTGAGCGAGCTGGTCACGACGTACTTCGGCAGGGCGTTCATCCGCTCGGCGAACGGGTCGTCCGGGTCGGTGATCCGCGGCCAGTCGCGTGCGAACGCCTGGTAGGTCCGCCGCCCGAACAGCAGGCCGTCGGCGAGACCGAGCCAGTCGGAGGCGCGCTGGACGAACGCCCGGTCCATGTGGGGGACCAGCCAGCCGCCGCGGGTGAACGCGTCGCTGGTGTCCTCGTCCGGCGAGCCGGGGCCCTGGCTGACGCCGTCGAGCGTGACGAACTCGGTAAGGGCGAGCTTCATCGCGCGGCCTCCGCGTGTGCGGCCAGCTGGTCGGCGACCGTCCCCCAGCCTTCGGCGAAGCCGAGCTTCTCGTGCTGCGCGCGGGCGTCGGGCGCGCCGTGCCGGACGAGGATCCGGTAGTCCGTGCCCTCCGGGTGCTCGAACAGCGTGATCGTGGCGGTCATCGTGAACGGGACGCGGCCCGCGGGCCGCCACGTGCTGTCGATCGCGGTGGTGAACACGATCCGCTCGGGCTCGTCGACGGCCAGGAAGCAGGCGTCCAGGTGCGGGACGAACTCGGTCCCGTCGTCGCTCAGCCGCGTCACGAACGCTCCGCCGGGGTGCAGGTCCAGATGGTCCACCCTGCAGCGGGACGGGGCCGGGACCCACCACTGCTCGAGCCGGGACGGGTCGGTCCAGGCGCTCCACACGGTGGCGCGCGGCGCGCGGATGACGCGCTCCAGGCCGAGGTCGAGATCGGGATTCATTGGTGGTCCTCCTTCGGGTCGGTGACGAACCGCTCCAGGCGGTCGGTGCGCTCCTCCCAGATGCGGCGCTGCTCCGCGAGCCAGTCGTCGACGAGGGAGAGCCGTTCGCGGTTGAGCACGCAGGTGCGCACCCGGCCGGACTTGACCGTGCGGATGAGCCCGTTCGATTCGAGCGTGCGCACGTGCTTCATGAAGGAGGGGAGGGTCATCGGGAACCCGCCGGCGAGGTCGCCGACGCTCGTGGGGCCGTGACCGAGGCGCCGGACGACGGCGCGCCGGGTCGGGTCGGCGAGGGCGACGAGCACCCCGTCGAGCTGCTCCGAATACTGTGCCATGTGGCTAAGTATTGCTCACAGCAACGGTCCCCGCAAGGCCCGGGCCGCGGGAACCCGGGGCCGCTCGACGGCGGGCGCGCCCGACCGGCGTAGCATGCCGTCCGGCGGATCGGCGGACGGCGGCAGGAGGACGACGATGGCGGCGCACGTGGCGGCAGTGGGACGCAGCGCGGAGCACACCTTCAGCAAGCCGGCGGCGGAGTCCGTCCGCCTGCTGGAAGGACTCGGCGTCGAGGGGGACGCGCACATGGGTGTGACGGTCCGCCACCGTTCGCGGGTGGCGCGCGACCCCTCGCAGCCGAACCTGCGCCAGGTCCATCTGATCCCGGCCGAACTGCACGACGAGCTCCGGGAGTCCGGTTTCGACGTCCACCCCGGCGACCTGGGGGAGAACGTCACCACCCGCGGGATGGACCCGCTCGCACTGTCCGCGGGTACCCTGCTGTCGCTCGGCGCGGACGCGGTGGTCGAGGTCACCGGGCTGCGCAACCCCTGCACACAGATCGACGACTTCCGCAAGGGCGTGCTCGCGGCCGTCGTCGGCCGCGACGGCGACGGCGCGGTCGTGCTCAAGGCCGGTGTGATGGGCGTCGTGCGCGCATCCGGTGAGGTGCGCCCCGGCGACCCCATCGGTGTGCGCGCGCCCGAGGGCCCGCACCGCCCGCTGCAGCGCGTCTAGCGCCGCGGCCGCGGGGGGCGGTCGGAGGCGCCCCTCGACCCGTCACGAGCCGAAGCGGGCACGCCTGAGCACGGTCTCGCGGCTGAACGCCGCCCCACCGACCCGGGCGCCCCGGAACGTCACCTTCTCGCTGAAGCGCGTGCGGTTGAACGAGACCTCGCCGAAGTGCGCGCGGTCGAACGTCGTCCTCCGGCCGAACCGCGCGTATTCGAACGTGGCGCCCGCGTGGAACCGGGCTCCGGAGAACCAGCTCCACCCGGTGAAGTCCGCATCCTCGAACGTCGCGTCGCCGTGGAACCCCGCGTTCTGGAACGTGGCCTCGCCGTGGAACTCCGCGTCCTGGAAGTCGGCCTCTTCGGAGAAGCGTGCGCCGACGAACACGGCCCGGTCGTCGAACCGGGCGCCGTTGAACGACGCCCGGTCGTCGAACCGCGCCTCCCGGAACGCGGCCCGGCCGACACGGCACCCCGACATGTCCCAGCCGTGCAGGGAGGCTCCCTCCAGATCGAGGTGCATCCCGCTCCAGAACTCCGGGTCGCCCCTCCTGCTGCTTCTCGCCGGCCGCAGATGGGAGAGGAGCGTCTGCCGGGCGATGCGGGCGGCCTCGGCGCCGCGGTCGGATCCGCCGCCGTCGCGCAGGATGCGGCACAGGGTGTCGACGGCCTCCTGGCGGCGGCCCGGGTCGTCTTCGGCGGCGCGCTCCAGCGCCTGTATCTCGGCTGCCCGGTCGACGGGCTCGTCCGAGTGCGGTGGGCCGTGGTCCGCTTCGCCGGTCCCATTGCGTGCTGTGGCAGCCGACCGGAGGTTCAGCCCGAGCCCCATCGCCAGAATCACCAAGCCGATCATGGGGGGCGGGAGGGTTCCGTCGCTCGGCGCGAGCAGCGTCGCCCCCAACGAGGCCGCGCACACGACCAGGACCCGCCACCATCGCACCGCGGGCATCGGCTCTCCGTTTCGTCCGAGGCCGCACGGGATCCGCCGCAGTACGACTCCCAGGACGAAGCCGGCTCAGGGGGACGGGGGACGCGCGGACCGTGGTCGGGGCCCGCTGATCATACCGCCTCCGCCCCACTCCGCCCAGACGAAGCGGCAAGCCCCTTCTCCGGCCGCAGAGCCGGGCGCTCTGCGGCGCCCTGTCCGCCGGCGGGGGCGCCCTCCTGCCGGGCGCGGCGCCTACGGCGCCAGAGCGGGGTTGCGGATCCACTCCTGCAGCTCGGTGCGGCGGTCGTCGTCGCACTTGAGGGGGCACGTGGTGCAGAAGCCGTGCTCGGGGTCGCCCTTGTAGTCGAAGCAGCAGGTCCCGCGCACCGCCCAGGTGCCGCGCGGGTGGTCCTCGTAGAAGGGGAACAGCCGCGGGCGCGCCCGCGTGACAGCCCCCGCCTCGATCAGCGCGTCGCCGAGCTCCCCGGCGCGCCGCCACGCGGCCTCGGCGTCGCGGCCCAGGAACCGCGCCGGGTTGAGCATGTAGAAGTGCTGGGTGTCGAGCACCCATCCCCACAGTGTGCGCAGTCCCACGCGCGTGTGGTCGTGCAGCGCGTCGATGATCGGCGAGAACGTGCGCACCAGGTGGCGGGCCGCGATGGCGTTCAGGGCCGCCTCGTCGGGCACGACCACCGCGTCGGGGTGGCCGGCCGCGGGGTCGTCCGGCAGGACGGCCATGTGTGCGCTGGTGATGGTGGGAGCGCCGAACGCCGAGGTGGACAGCCACGGGAACCACAGGCGGCGCTCGTCCAGCAGCGCGGCCCGGCCGGTGAGGTAGATGCCCGCCGAGACCAGGAAGATGGGCTCGCGCAGCAGCGAGCGCATGAAGTGGGTGGCGGCCGGGAGCTTGTGTCCGGGCCCGTGCTGGGCGGTGAGCTGGTGGAACAGGGCGCCCACCGCGCCCTCGGCGACCATCAGGTCGGTGCGGTACCAGTGCTCGGTGGCCGGGTGCTCGCGCATGGACTGCACCGTCGTGGTCCGCACGTCGGGCAGCGGCGCGAACTTCAGCGGCCGACAGGCGTCGATCACCGCTTGCAGCGGAGCCTGTTCACCGGCCATGCGGCCTCAGCCAACCTTCCTGCACCGCGTCGGAGACGTGCGGCTCCGGCGCGTAGACGCGTCGCACGAATGCCGCCGAGCTGGGACGACGGAGTTGATCACCGTTCTTTAGATGAGGCTACCCTAATGGGCAGCGACGCAGCAACGAGCGCCCCGCGCCCCGCGGTCCGCTCACGGGCGGGCGGCCGGGGATCGGGCCTGTCAGAGCGCCCGTCCAGCAGGGTCTCCGAGGCGTGGCCTACCGCGCACGGTGCCCGCTCCGGGCGCTCATCCGCGGCCAATCGCTCCTTCGGCCGCTCCGCCGCCCGCATCCCTGCGGGGTGCGGAGGCGGCCGCGCCGGGCGTACTGCGCGAGCAGCGGCGCGGGGGCGCGGGCGGCGGCCGGTTCCGGCCCGGTCGAAAGACCCGAAGGACCCCGGGCGGGACGGTGTCCGGGTGTGCGGCTCGACGCGGTGCCTCCAGCGGCCCCGCGCAGGTCGACAGCATCGCGTTGACCACGGCGGCGCGCATCCGGTCGTCCACCGGATGCCCGCGGTCGGGGCGATGGTCAGGACGGCACCGCGCCCGTTCTCAGCGGTTCAGCCGGCGGAAGCGGGCCACCGCCGGCGGCACGCACACCGCCAGGATCGCCAGCGGCCAGACCACCGACATCAGCAGCGGGTGCTGGGCCACCCAGCTTTCGCCGCCGACCCCCGGGTTGCCGAACAGCTCGCGCGCGGCGTTGACCACCGAGGACACCGGGTTCCACTCGGCGACCGCCGCCACGGGGGCGGGCATCAGCCGCGGCGGCGTGAAGGTCGTCGAGAGCACCCCCAGCGGGAAGGCCAGCGGGTAGACGACGAGCCCGACGAGGCTGGGATTGCGCACCGCCAGGCCCAGGTAGATGCCCACCCAGGTCATCGCGAAGCGGAAGAGCAGCACCAGCCCGATCGCCTGCAGGGCCTCGCCCCCGGTGCCCTGCCAGTTCCAGCCGATGAGCAGGCCGCAGCCGATCAGCACGCCCGTCTCCAGCAGTGCCCGCAGCATGTCCGCGGCCGCGCGTCCGGTCAGCAGCGCCGAGGAGGCCATGGGCATCGAGCGGAACCGGCCGATCACCGCCTTGTCGGCGTCCTGGGCGACCCCGGTGGCGGTGGCCGAGACCGAGTACAGCATCGCCATGACGAAGATGCCCGGCATCAGGAAGGCGCGGAAGCCCTCGGACCCGCCGGTGCCGGGATGTGCCATGCCCTCGCCGAACACGTAGCCGAACACCAGCACCATCATCAGCGGGATGCACAGGCTCAGCAGCACTTCGGCGGGGGCCCGGACATCGTGCTGGAGGTTGCGCACCGTCATGACCCAGCCGTGGTCCAGCGCCCGGCGCAGGCCCCCGCCGGAGGGGAAGGCGGGAGCCGCCGCCGGCGCGGCGGCGCGGGGCGGTGCGGCGGTCATGCGGGCACCTCCTCGCCCGCCGCGTGCGCGGGTGCGGCGGGGCTGCCGGGGGCGCTCGGGTTGCCGGGGCGCCCGGTCAGGCCCAGGAAGACGTCGTCCAACGTGGGGCGGCGCAGTCCGATGTCCTCCACGGCGAGCCCGGCGGCGTCCAGCTCCCGCACGATGCCGGTGAGCACCCCGACCCGTGCGGAGCCCGCCACCGCGACGCTGACGCGCAGGTCGTCGGTGTGCACCTGCGGTTGGCCGCCGCCGCCGCGCGCGGCCGCGGCGGCGACGGCGGCCAGGTCGTCGGCCCGGGCCGCCACGACGTCCACGTGGTCGCCGCCGACCCGCGACTTGAGCTGGGCGGCGGTGCCCTCGGCGATCACGGCACCGGAGTCGATGACCGCGACGCGGTCGGCGAGCCGGTCGGCCTCCTCCAGGTACTGGGTGCTCAGCAGCACGGTGGTGCCCGCACCCACCAGCGCGCGCACCGAGTCCCACACCTCGTTGCGGCTGCGCGGGTCCAGCCCGGTGGTGGGCTCGTCCAGGAAGAGCACCTCGGGGTCGCGGGTGAGGCTCGCGGCTAGGTCGAGCCGCCGCCGCATCCCGCCGGAGTAGCCGCGGGCCCGGCGGCGGGCGGCGCCGACCAGACCGAAGCGCTCCAGCAGCTCGTCGGCCCGGCGGCGCGCTGCGGCGGCGCCGAGCCCGTTGAGCCGCCCGAACATCACCAGGTTGGCCCGCCCGGTGAGCAGCTCGTCGACGGCGGCGTGCTGGCCGGTCAACCCGATGCGCTCGCGGACGCGGTCGGGCTCGCGGGCGACGTCGAACCCGGCGATGCGGGCGCTTCCCGCATCGGGCCGGCGCAGCGTCGCCAGGATCTCGACAGCGGTGGTCTTTCCGGCGCCGTTGGGGCCCAGCAGAGCCAGCACGCTTCCGCGCGGCACCGCGAGGTCGAAGCCGTCCAGTGCCTGCGCGGTGCCGTAGCGCTTGCGCAGTCCGGCGGCACTGATCACGAGATCGTCCGTCATGGCGCCCTCCTCTCTCTGTGTATGCCACACACTAATTAGTGTATTGAATACACTGTTCGTGGCGCGGTCAACCCCGGAGGGGTGGAGGGGCGGCTGGTGTCGGCGCCGCGAGCAGGGCAGGGGTCCTCACCCGCCCTGAAGGCCGCATCCGGCCAGTGGCCGCGAACCCCGAAGGGCGGTGGACGCCCCCTCCGCCGATGTCCCCGCCCGCCCGCCCGCGCCGCAGGGCGCGGAGGCGCGGTCAGCCGTGGCGTCGGGCGGGCTCGGGGCGTGGGAGGCGGCGATGGCCGGGCTCGCGCGGGAGCGCGGCGGGGAGCGGGGGGAGGCCGCGGTTCTAGGATGGGGGCCACGCGAGCGGACGATGGGGCGAAGCGATGGCGACAAGCGGCGGCGAGTGGGCCGACGGGAGCCCGGAGGGCGAGCGGCGCCTGGAGCTGCTGTGGCGGGTGGCCGACCGGCCCCGCCGGGGCCCGCGGCCGGGGCTGAGCCTGGACGCGATCGTCGCCGCGGCCGTGGGGCTCGCCGACGCCGAAGGGCTCGGTGCGGTGTCGATGCAGCGCGTGGCCGCCGAACTGGGCTACACCACGATGTCGCTGTACCGCTACGTGTCGAGCAAGGAGCAGCTCGTCGAGCTGATGGCCGACGACGCGCTGGGCGAGCCCCCCGCGCCGGAGGCGGCCGACTGGCGCGCGCGGCTGGAGGAGGTCTCGCGCGCGCTGGTCGCGGTCTACCGGAACCGCCCCTGGCTGCTGGGGGTGGAGATCTCGGGCCCGCCGGAGGGGCCCAATCAGCTGTCCTGGTTCGAGGCGTACCTGGAGACCCTCGCGGAGGCGGAACTGCCCGGCTATGAGCGCGTCGCCGTGGTCCTGTTCATCGATGGAGCCGTGCGCGAGATCGCCCGCATCGCCGTCCAGGTCGAGGGCGCCCGGCGGGCCGGCGGCGTCAGCGACGACGCGGCGGGCGCGGTCTACGCCTCCGTCCTGCGCCGCTTCGCCGTCCCGGAGCGCTACCCCAACATCGCCGCCCTGGCCGCTGAAGGCGTCTTCGACCCCGAACCGCCGGGGCGTGGCGCTACCCGCGGCGCCGACTGGGGGCTGGTGGACGCGATGGGCACCGACATCGCCTTCGGGCTGCACCGCCTGCTCGACGGTGTGGAAGCGTACGCGAGCGGCCGGACACGGCCCGCAACCCGCGGAAAGGCGTGAGGGCCGCCGCTTCGCGGCGGCCGGTCATGCGCTTGCGGCGCTACTCCGGGGCGCTCCCGGCCTTCCCGGTTCCGGGGCGCGGCGCGGCCGCTCCGCCGGCCGCCGGGCCGGGCGTCGTCGGAGGGCGGAGGTCCGGTGCCACCTGGCGGAGACGCTGCACACCGCAGGGTCCCGGCGGGGCGGAGGCCGGGGCGGACGGTCGCTCCCTCGCCACCGCCTCACCCCGCCGGGCGGGCCGGGCGGATCAGCGCAGCAGGACCAGGTGGTGGCGCACCAGCGCGCGCAGGACCGCGGCCGTGGCCTCGATCGGGGTGCCGGAGTCCTCGGCCAGCTCGGCGACCGTCGTGCGCGGCCGGCGGGCGAGTGCGTTCAGTACGGGCTCGGCCGCCGCCGGGAGCCGGTAGCGCTTGCCCGAGACCGTGACCGCCACCTGCTCACCCTCGCGTTTCACGGGCGGGGGCAGGATCGGCACGAACTCGACCCGCGTGTGGGCCTGCGGCGCCGCGCCGTCGACCGCCCAGGGCAGCGCGAAGGACTGGCGCCGCGGGAAGCGGGCGTCGTGCTCGGCGAGGAAGCCGTCGACATCGTGCTCCTCGGCGGCGTCGGCGAGCCGGCGGATCAGCTCGTGCTGGTGCTTGCGGCGGTCCTCCGCCGAGCCGAAGCGCGGCAGGTCGGCCCGGAAGAAATCTACGTCGTAAAGGTGCTGCAGGAGCGAGCGCGCCCAGTCGATCCCCGTCGCACGGGTGAATCCGAACGTCAGGTGCATGCTGACGTCCCCGGTTCCCTTGACCGTGTGCCACCACCCGCGCGGCACGTGCAGCACGTGCCCGGGCGAGAGGACGCCCTCCCACACGGTGCCCTCCGGCGCGCCGTGGCCGTGGTCGGAGTCGACCTTCATGGGGTGCCGGCGGCTGCCGGGTCCGTGCACCTGCCAGGACTTCGTGCCCTCGACCTGGATGACGAAGGTGTCGTGGTCGTCCCAATGGGTGTCGAAGCCGTGGGAGTCGCCCCAGATCAGATAGAGGTTCACCTGCGCGCGCTCGCGCACCAGGCGCATCAGGTCGTCGGTGGCCTCGCGGACGGGCGGGTGCAGCCGGTCGACGGCGTCCAGCACCAGGCTCGCGCCGTCGCGCAGTTCGCGGTAGAGCCCGTCCGGGCGGATCACCGTGCGCTCGGCGCCCGAAGTGCGGCCGGTGTCGGTGTAGCGCGACGCGGGCACCGGCGCGCCCTTGCGGTGCAGGCGCAGGCGCGGAGGCTCCAGCGCGCAGCGGGCCAGGATGTCGTTGAGCGCCGCGAAGTCCAGCAGCGGGCGGACGGTCTCGGCGCCGAGGTCGGCGAAGACGACGTCCTCGGACAGCCGCGTGGAGAGCAGGTCCTCGCCCACGGCGGCGCACAGTGTCTCGGTGAACAGGCGGTCGGTCACGTCGGAGGCCTCCACTGCGGCGGGTCGCGGCGGGCCGCCGGAGGCGGTCGACGCGCTCCGGCGGCCTGCCGACGGCGGATGGGTTACGCCGGCGGCGTCTGTCAGATGAAGTCGGAGCTGGAGTCGGTGCCGTCGTTGTCGCCGCCCGCGGTGATGTCGCGCGACGTGACCTCGGTCAGCTCCTCGACCTCGATGTCGATCTCGTAGGCGTCCATGGCGTCTCCTGTTCCGTGTTGGCGTTGGGTACCCGGTGCCCGCCCACCGGCCGGGACGCCCCGGCCGCGCCCTCGGGCGCGGGGCGGCACACCGCCAGCCCCCGTATCGGGGGAGGCGCGCCGCCCCCGCGCTGCGCTGCGCGGGGGCGCGGCCGCCTGCGGCGGCCGCATGTCTGCACAACTCATGTCGCCTCCCGGCGCCGCGGCGATCCGCCGCCCGCCGGTGCCGCGGCCGCCGCGGGCGGCCGATCGAGCCCGGTCTCGGCGGCGGCGAACGCGTGCGCGTCGGCCGCCAGCTCGATGGCCTTGGTCACCGCACGCGGGCCGTGGCCGACATCGCGCTCGTACCGCAGCAGCGCGGGGCGCTCGGACTCCCCGTGGTGCAGCAGTGCGGCGCACATCTTGCGCGGATGCGCGGCGTCGGTCCGGGTGTCGCCGTGGAACCCGGTGAGCAGTACCGCCGGGCGCTCCGCTGCGCCGTCGGCCAGGACGCGGTGGTAGGGGGAGTAGGACATGAGCGCGGCGAAGTCCTGCGGGTCGGCCGCCGTGCCGAACTCGCGGATCCACAGCGGCCCCAGCCCCAGCCGCTCGAACCGCGCCATGTCGGCCAGCGGGGCCGAGGCGATGACGGCGCCGCACAGGTCAGGCCGCCGGGCCGCCGCCGCGAGGACCAGCAGCCCGCCGGCCGAGCCGCCCGACAGGCACAGCTGGTCGCGGGCGCAGGCGCCCTCGGCGACGAGGGAGTCGGCCGCGGCGACGAGGTCGTCGACCGCGCGGGGCTTGCCGCGGCGGGCGCCGCGCAGGTGCCACTGCCGGCCGAGGTCGCCGCCGCCCCGCACGTGGGCGACCGCGTAGCGGCCGCCGGACATCAGCCAGGCCAGCACCGTGGCGCTGAACCCGAACTGGCGGGGGCGCCCGAACCCGCCGTAGGCGTGCAGGATGGTGGGTCCCGGATCGCCGGGCGCAGGCGCGCCCGCGCCCGCGTCGGGCGGCTCCTCGGCGGTGAACAGGGTGATCGGGACGAGCGTGCCGTCGGCCGAGCGGCACCGCAGCGTGCGGCGGCGCACCGGGGTCGGCGGGCGCGGACGCGCGGCGCGGGGCCAGGGCCGCGGACGGGCGGCGCCCGGGTCGAGCACCAGGACCTCCTGCTGGGTGGCCACGTCGGCGTAGCACAGGTGCGCCCCGGCGCCGGGACCCTCGCCCGCGGGCTCCAGCCGGGTGACCATGCCCTCGCCGGGCAGGTCGACGCGGCGCAGCAGGCCGCCGTCGGCGGCGCTGTGCGCGGTCAGCTCGCTGATCCCCAACCGCGTACGGGCGACGAGCAGTTCGGGGTGCTCAGCGGTGCCGGTGGCGGTGAAGCCGTCGAGGGTGGCCTCGGGGTCCTCGCCGACCACCTGGCGCCAGTGGCCGGTGCCGGGCCTGCGGGGGTCGGCGGCGCAGATGCGGCGCCGCTCGGCGCCCAGTGTGGTGCGCAGGTACAGCAGGCCGTCCGGTCCGAGCTCGGGCTGGGTCTCAGCCTCCTCGCCCGCGTGGACGGTGCGCCACCGCGGGTGCTCCAACCGCGCGCCGCCGGCATCGGAGCCGTTCGGGGCGAGGTCGGCTATCCAGAGGTCGTTGCGGTGCCCGGTGCCGTGGCTCTCGGAGACCACCAGCCAGCGCCCGCCGAGCAGCCGCACGCCGGGAACCGTGCGCGGGCCGCCGCACGCGCGCACCAGGGCGTCCGGGCCGCCGCCGGCGGGCGCCACCCGGTGCAGCCACACCCCGCGGCGGCCGTCGCCGTCGTCCCGGCGCACGTAGTAGAAGGCCGCAGAGCCCACCCAGGCGACGTTGGAGTAGCGCACCCCCTCGATCGGGTCCTCGACCTGGAGCCCGGTCGCCGCCGAGAGCACGCGCAGTGTTCCGCGCTCGGTGCCGCCGGAGGAGGTCTGCACGGCGACGCGCTCGCCGTCGGGGGAGGGCTCCCAGGAGTCCAGGGTGGTGCCGCCGCCGGGGCCGAAGGCGTGCGGGTCGAAGACGACGCGCGCGCGCTCCCCGGGGGCACCGCGGTCGGGATCGTCCGCCTCTGCGGTGTCGTCGAACGCGACGACGGCGGGGTGGTCGCCCCCGGCGGGGCGCCGGGTGGCGAAGACGCGGCCGCCGCGCCGCAACGGCGGTGTCCACAGCTCGGCGGCGACCAGGTCGCGGATGCGCTCGGCCAGCGGCGTGCGCAGCGGCCAGTTCTCGGCGGCGGCCGCGAACTCGCGCCCGCGCTCGGCGAGCCAGGCGCGGGTGGCGGGGGAGTCGGGGTCCTCCAGCCAGCGGTAGGGGTCGGCGACGGGCGTTCCGTGGAGGGTCTCGACGCAGGGCGGCGCCCGGCCGTCGCCGCGGGCGATCCCGTGGTGGGCGGCCGTGCTCACCGGGAACCGAGGGGTCGGGGATCGCGGAGGGCGGGTGCATGAGCCATGCCAGAGCCACGGATGCGCACGTCTACATGGTTCAGAAGGGCTCGATGGCCGGTCAAGGTAGTCATGGCTGACCGTCGATCACGCGAATACAGCCACCGCGCCAGGTTTGGCGGCGAAAGGTCGGCGCGTGCGGTCGGGTGTCGCGCAGCCGCGCCGCCCGGCTCGCCCCCGCGGCGCCCCCGGCGCCCGGCTCGACCGCGGGCACGCGGTGCTGCGACGTGCCTCCGGTGGGGGCGGGTGGTTCCCGTTCCCACCGGGACCGCAGGAGACCGGGGCGGCCGGTCAGCGCCGCACGGCCCCCAGGAGGGCGGCGGTGTCGCCGGTGTCCGTGGTGAGCGGGGCGGGGGTCAAAGCCGCCAGGGCCGCGCGGTAGCCGGGTCCGGCGTCGAGGTCGGTGAGCCGGACGTGCTCGGGTGCGTCGGGGGAGTCCCACGCGAGAACCCCGGCCGGCTCGAAGGGACCGCTGACCCCCACGGCGGCCAGGCCGCCGGAGAGTCCGTCGCCGGTGGCCTTGAGCAGCGCCTCCTTGCGCGCCCAGTAGCCGAAGAACCCCTCGGTGCGCCGGTCGCCGGGCACCCGGTCCAGGTCGCCGCGCTCGGCCGGGCTCAGGCAGTAGTCGACGAGCCCGTCGGTGTCGCGGTCGGCCGAGACCTGCTCGACGTCGGCGCCCACGGCCACCCCGTGCGCGAGCGCGAGCAGGACGCGCTCGCCGGAGTGGCTGATGGAGATCTCCAGCCCGGCCGCCGCGCCCGCCGGACGCGGCTTGCCGTGCGGCTCGGGGCGCGGGTCGGGACGGCGCTCGCAGGAGCGGCAGTGCAGTGTGAAGGCGACCTCCGCGGGCTCGCAGCCCGCCTCGCGGGCCAGCGCCAGGCGGGCCAGCGCGTGGGCCACCAGGTAGCGGTCGCGGTCGGCGCGGGCGCGGAAGCGGGCGTGGCGTTCGCGCTCCTCGGGGTCGAGCAGGTCGAGGAGCGCGGGGGAGGCGTCGTCGGGGGAGGCCCACCACAGCCGGCACGTCAGCGCAGTCACCCCTCCATTCTGTCCGGTCGGCGCCACCCGCGCACACGGGCCGCCGCGCCGCGGCCGGCGCCGGCCGCGCCCGGCGACACGCCGCGCAACCGGCCGCGCCGAACGGGCATGAAAACGTTCGCGACCGGGCATCGAACGGGTGACTCCTCAGGTGAGGGCGGTACCCGAGCCGCGGGGTCGCCGGTCAGCCCGCTCGCCAGGGAGGCCCCCCGTGTCCGTCATGGTGCTGTTCGGTATCGCGACACTGGCCGTACTCGGCCTGCTGATCGCCGTCTTCGTCGTCGTCTTCGTCGTCCGCGGCCCGTCGCTGGAGGACGACCCCCCCGCTGACGATGACACCATCGACGAGACCTTCCACACCCACGGAGTGCATATGGGCTGACCCCGGCGGCTCTATCATCGGAGCGCACGGCCCCCCAGCCAGCACCGGAGATGGAGTTTCCCCATGGCAGACGAGACCAGGCCGGCGTTCGCGGCCGAG
This sequence comes from Streptomonospora arabica, assembly GCF_039531585.1. Lineage (NCBI taxonomy): Bacteria > Bacillati > Actinomycetota > Actinomycetes > Streptosporangiales > Nocardiopsidaceae > Streptomonospora > Streptomonospora arabica. Next base: position 105,218 of record NZ_BAAAQI010000008.1, read on the forward strand.
CGCCGGGAGAGGATCCTGGAGCTGGTGCGGGCCAACGGCGCCATGGCGCTGCGCGAGATCGCCTCGCGCGTGCGCGCATCCGAGGTCACCGTGCGCCGCGACGTGCGCGCGCTGGAGGCCGAGGGCCTGATCGACCGCCGCCGGGGCGGCGCCGCGCTGCCGGGGCGCCTGGGCTACGAGCAGAGCTACACGCAGAAGAGCGGCCAGGCCGCCCCGGAGAAGCTCGCGATCGCGGCGGCCGCGGCGCGGCTCGTCGAGGACGACGACGCCGTCGTGCTGGGGCCGGGCACCACCACCGAGGCGCTGGCCCGCGAACTCGTCGGCCGGCAGAACCTCACCGTGGTGACCAACTCGCTGCTGGTGGCCGAGGTCCTCGCCTCGGCGCCGGGCGTCGAGGTGGTGATGACGGGCGGCACGCTGCGCGGTCCCATCCGCGCGCTCGTGGGCACCGCCGCCGAGCAGGCGCTGTCGGGGCTGCGTGTGCGGTTGGCCTTCGTCTCCGGCAACGGCGTCACCGCCGAGCGCGGCCTGAGCACCCCCAACCCGGCCGTGGCCAGCGTCGACCGCGCCCTGGTCGCCTGCGCCCAGGAGGTCGTCGTGCTCGCCGACCACACCAAGATCGGCGCCGACACCATGGTCCAGACCGTGCCGTCCGAGCACGTCGCGCACCTGATCACCGACAACCACGCCGACCCCGAGGTGCTGATGACGCTGGAGGACATGGGCACCCTCGTGCACGTGGCGGTGCTGGAGGTCGACCGGGGAGAATAGGCTGCGGGCCCTCGGGTGGTGTCCGGGGGCGGGAGCGCCCTAGGCTGCCCGGTGAGCCCGAAGACCGCGGACCCCATTGGAGCGCCCATGCCGACCCCGGTGACCCTGCCCGATCCGTGGGCGCGGTCCGCGGTCAGCGTCGTCGTGCCCACCTACAACGAGGCCGACAACCTGCCCGTGCTGGCGCGGAGGCTGCTCGGCCTGGAGCTGCCCGAGCTGCGCCTGGTCGTGGTCGACGACGACTCCCCCGACGGCACCGGCAAGGTCGCCGAGGAGATCGCCGCCGAGTACAACACCCCCGGGCGCGAGCGCGTCGCCGTGGTGCACCGCACCGCCAAGGAGGGCCTGGGCCGCGCCTACGTGGCGGGGATGAGCCGGGCGCTGGACGACGGCGCCGAGTTCGTGGTGCAGATGGACGCCGACCTCAGCCACCCGCCCGGCTACGTCCCCCAGCTCCTGGGCACCGCACTCTCCACCGGAGCCGGCGTGGTGATCGGCAGCCGCTACGTGGCGGGCGGCAGCCTGTCGCAGGAGTGGCGGGCCCACCGGAGGCTGCTGAGCTCCTGGGCCAACTCCTACGTGAAGACGATCCTGGCCCTGCCGATCCGCGACGTCACCGCCGGGTTCAAGATCTGGCGGCGCGACGCGCTGGAGGCCGTGGACCTGGCGAGCGTCTCCAGCAGCGGTTACAGCTTCCAGGTCGAGATGCACTACCGCGCCTTCGCCCGCGGCCGGAAGATGGTGGAGATCCCCATCCACTTCGAGGACCGCCGCGAGGGCGTGAGCAAGATGGACCTCGCCGTGCAGATGGAGTCGGCCCTGCGCCCGTTCCGCCTCAAGGCCGCCGAGCGCCGCGACCGCGGGCGCTGAGCCCGCCGCGCCGCCCGCGCTCCCGGCGAGCGGCCGGTCGCGTCCTTCACCGGCCCGCCGGCCCTGCCCCGTCCCGGTGGGGCTTGGGGGCTTGGTCTGACGATCCCCGCCTCGCCGGTCTCAGCGGCGTCCCGGCGGGGTGCGCAGCACGGTGTCGGCGATGCGCTGGGCCAGCGCCTCGGCCTGCTCGCGGATGCGGGGCACGGTGGCGTCGGCCTCGCCGCGCCGCACCGCGCCGACGGCGAACAGGCGGTCCGCCTCACCCGCGGCCGTGGTCAGCGCTCCGCAGGCGCACACGGCCAGTCCGGCGCCCGCCGCGTCGGCCACGGGCGGCGGTGTGACGGCGGGGTCGCCCGTGGCCACCACGGCCGCCGTCGCCGCGACGCGCTCGCCCGAGGCCAGGCGCACCGCCGCGCCGCCGGAGTCGGCGCCGACCGCCACCGCGCGCGCCGCGCGGGTGTGCACCGACGCGTAGGGGGAGGCCCAGGCCGCCGTGGCCGCGAGGGTGTCGGCGAGGTAGTCGCCGTAGACCCCGCGGGGAAGCAGCGTCTCGGGCCCGCACACGGGTGACGCCAGCGCGGTTCCGCCCGCGTTCGGGTCGCCGCGCAGCCGGCCCGGGGTCCGGCCGGCCCGCGCCCACTCCATCAGGTGGCAGGGGCGGTCGGGCAGCGCGGACATGTGCTTGACGGGGATCTCCAGCAGGCACTCCCCGCCCGCGCCGTCGTAGGGCCGCCCGCGCGCGAACCGCCCGTACTCGTCGATCAGCAGGATGCGGTAGGCCAGGCGCAGCCACGTGGTGGCGCGCAGCAGCGCGATCGCGGCGAGGGCGGCCCCTGCTCCGCCGCCCACGAACGCGATGGCCGGCACGCCGCCGTGGTCGGCCGCGGCATCTCCCATGACTCCGACTCTAGGACGTCTCGCCGCCGCCGCGAAGGGGTTCGCCCGCCGACGAGCCCGGGCAGCCCGCCATCGGGGGTCCCGACACGCCGCAGAAGCTCCTCTCGGCGGCCGGTACCGACGGCCGGCTGCGCAGCAGGGCGAGCGCCAGCAGGCCCGCCAGCGCCGCGGCGGCGGCGATGATCAGCATGGCCGGGCCGAAGCCGCCGGAGATCCCCGCGGCGCCGCTGACGCCCGCGAGCACCGGAACCGCGGCCACGCCGATCAGCTGCGCGGTGCGCGCCAGCGTGTTGTTGACCCCGGAGGCCAGCCCCGCGTGGCGCTCGGCCGCCGACGCCAGCACCGTGGCGGTGAGCGGCGCAACCGCGGCCGACAGCCCCGCTCCCACGAGCAGCACGCCGGGCAGCACACCGGTGAGGTAGGAGGCGCCCGGCGCCAGCCGCGACAGCACCACCAGCCCCGCAGCCAGCACCAGGGGGCCGAAGCCGAGCTGCCAGCGCGGGCCGATGCGCTCGGCGAGGCGGCCGGACTGCCCCGACAGCGCCAGCATCAGCAGCGTGATCGGCAGCGACGCCGCACCCGCCTCCAGCGCGGAGTAGCCCAGCACCTCCTGCAGGTAGATGACCAGCAGGAACAGCAGGGGGCCGAGTGCTCCGTACATCAGCACGGTCACGGCGTTGGTGATCGTGAACCGGCTGGAGGCGAAGATGTCCAGCGGCAGCATGGGGTGCGAGCTGCGCAGCTCCACGGCGGCGAAGGCCGCCAGCGCCGCCGCGCCGGCTCCGGCGGCCGCGAGCACCCGCCAGTCGCCGGGCCCGGTCTCGCCCGCCGTGATCAGCGCGTAGGTCAGCGCGGCCAGCCCCACCATGCCCAGCAGCGCACCCGGGTAGTCCAGCCGCTCGGAGGCCTGCGGGTCACGGGACTCGGCCAGCCGGAAGCGGGCGATCAGCAGCACCACCGCCGCCAGGGGCAGGTTGATCAGAAAGATCAGCCGCCACGAGCCGAGGTCGACCAGCCAGCCGCCCGCGAACGGCCCGATCGCCGCGGCGACACCGGTCAGGCCCGACCACGCGCCGATGGCCCGCGCCCGGTCGCGCTTGCGGAAGCCCGCCTGCAGGATCGCCAGGCTGCCCGGGGTCAGCAGCGCGCCGCCCACCCCCTGCAGCACGCGGCCGGCGATCAGCCATTCCAGGGTCGTCGCCAGCGAGCACAGCGCCGAGGCCAGCGCGAACCACGCCACGCCCGCCGAGAACACCCGCACCCGGCCGAACCTGTCGCTGAGCGAGCCGCTGAGCAGGATCAGCGCCGACAACGTGACCATGTAGCCGTTGGCGGTCCACTGCAGGCCCGACACCCCGGCGTCCAGCTCGCCGCCGATGGCGGGCAGCGCCACGTTGACCACGGTGGAGTCCAGGAACGCCATGCCCGAGGCGAGCACGGTGGCGGTCAGCATCCACCGCGCGGCCGGCGTACCCCACGCCGCTCCGCCGTCCGGCGGCGCCGAGGATTCGGAGGCGCCCATGCCTTCCCCTTCCGACCGGTCGCGGCTGCCCCCCGCGGTGCAGGCGGCGGGCGGACCCCGCGGTCCGCCCGCCGCCACACTACGGCGCGCTCGGCGCGTTCCTCCGGCTCGGCGGGAGGTGTGTCGCCTCCGGCCGCGCACCGCCCTACTGGTCGGCCATGGCGGCGGTGATCGAGGTGCCCGCGGCCCGGCGCGAGGGCGACACCGAGGCCAGCAGCCCGGCCGCGACGGCCGCCCCGATGAAGGCGGCGATCTGCGCGACGGGCACGGTGAAGACCAGGTCCTCGAAGACCGCGGCCGAGGCGGCCCAACCGAAGAACACGCCCAGCCCGATGCCGACGAGCGCCCCGATCAGGCACATCAGCACCGCCTCCCAGACGAGCATCAGCCGCAGCTGCGCGCGCATGAGGCCCATGGCCCGAAGCAGCGCCGACTCGCGGGTGCGCTCCAGCACCGACAGCGCCAGCGTGTTGGCGATGCCGAACACCGCGATGACCACCGCCAGGCCGAGCATCGCCACGATCGCCAGGAACGCCGTGTCCAGCATGTCCTCGTACTGCTTGCGCTTCTGGGCGAGCGAGTCGACCTGGAGCGTGGGGTGGTCCTCCACCGCGGCGTAGACGGCGTCGCGCAGCTCCTTGGTGCCGACGCCCTCGGCACCGGTGACCCGGATCGCCTCGTCTCCCGTGTCCGGGAAGGCGGCGTCGAAGTCCTCGGGCGTCATCAGCACGCGCCACATGTTCGCCGAGTCGACGACGGCCGCGATCTCGAAGCTGCGTTCGCCTTCCTCGGTCTCCACCTTCACGGTGTCGCCGACGCCGCGGCCGGCGGCGTAGTCGGAGGGCACCGCGACGCTGCCCGGCCGCACGTCCGCCAGGTCGCCGGCCGCCGGCTTCTCGCCCCCGGCGGCCGCCCGCTCCAGCGGGGCGCCTGCGAGGGTGGTGTACCGCGTGGCGTCCGGGCCGGGACCGCCGCTCGCGCTGCGCTCGGCGACCACCTCGGCGGTCTCGGGAGCGTCGCGCAGGTCGCGGGCGACGTCCCGCGGGATGTTCGGGTCCTCCTCGGTGAACTGGCCCATGATCCGGTAGTCCATCGGGAACCGCTCGTCGAGCATGCCGTTCATCGTGGTCATCATCGAGGCGTTGACCACCGAGTAGCCGGTGATCAGCGTGGCGCCCACCGTCAGGGCGATCGTGGCCGTCGCCGCGCGCCGGGGGTTGCGCCCCGCGTTGTCGGCCGCCAGCGCACTGGCGACACCCAGCGTGCGCATCAGCGGCGACACCGTGCCCACGGCCATGCGCACCAGCAGCGGGCTGACGACCACGACGCCGACGAAGGCCACCATGCCCGCGCCGGCGACCATGTACAGAGCGTCGTTCGGGTCGTCGATGCCCCGGGCGAGGTACACCATCCCGGCCGAGGCGAGCAGCAGCACCGCGCCCGCCGCGGCCCGAAGGACGGCGACGCGCCTGCCCAGGCCTGTGGCCACGGCGCTGGTGCGCAGCGCGGTGAGCGGAGGTACGGACATCGCCCGCCGCGCCGGCAGCAGAGCCGAGAACAGGGTCGTCGCCGTCCCGACGGCCAGCCCGATCAGCACCGCACCCGGCTGGGCGACGACCGCTGTGCCGGAGGAGCCGGCGTTCAAGGCGTCGCCGCCGAGCTTGAAGCCGGCCGCACCCAGACCGATTCCCGCCAGCACGCCCACGGCGGAGGCCACCAGGCCCACGACCAGCGCCTCGGCCACCACCGAGGTGAAGACCTGGCGGCGCACCGCGCCCACACAGCGCAGCAGGGCCATCTCGCGCTGGCGCTGGGCCACCAGGATGGCGAAGGTGTTGTGGATGACGATGGCGGCCACCAAGACCGACACGAGCGCGAACAGCAGCAGCCCGGTGGCCATGACGTCGGCCTCCGCGCCCGCCTGCTCGGCCAGCCGCTCGCCCAGCTCCCGGCCGGTCAGCACCTGGGTGCCCGAGCCCGCGACGGCGTCGACGGCGTCGACGGCCCGCTGTGGCGGGACGCCCTCGGCGGCGACGGCGTCGATCTCGGCGAAGCCGTCGGCGCCGGTCATCTCGGCGGCGGTCTGCGGCGCGAAGGCGACCGCCCCGCGGTAGGAGACCTCGGCGGCGGTCCCGAAGTCGATCAGCCCGGTGACGGTGAACTCGCGCTTCTCGCCGTCGGGTCCCAGCACGGTCGCGGTATCGCCCACCTCGTAGCCGGTGGCGTCGGCGCTGACAGTGGCCAGCGCCGCCTCGCCGGGCCCGTCGGGCAGTCCGCCCTCGACGGCCGAGTAGCGGCTGAGGCCGCCCACCGACACCCCGAGAGTGGGCGCGCTGCCGACCGCGCGTCCCTTCTTGTCCAGCAGCGGGGCGTCGCCCATGGTGACGCCTGAGGCGCGGTCGATCTCGGGCAGATCGCGAACCTCGGCCAGTCGTTCGCGGGGGACGGTGCCGGTCAGCGCGTCTTCGGGCAGGACGACGGCGTCCATCTTCTGCGCCGAGCCCATCACCTGGGAGGCGAAGCTCTCACGCAGGGTGTCGGAGAAGACCAGGGTTCCCGAGACGAACATGACGCCCAGGGCGACGGCCAGTGCGGTCGTGACGAGCCGGCCCTTGTGCAGGCGCAGGCCGGCGAGTGTTGTGCGCAGCATCGCGGCTCAGGACTCCAGCTTCACGAGGCGGTCGAGGACGGTCTCGGCGGTGGGCCCGTACACCTCGTCGACCAGGCGCCCGTCGCGCAGGAACACGACCCGGTCGGCGTAGGAGGCTGCCACCGGGTCGTGGGTGACCATGATCACCGTCTGGCCCAGCTCGCGCGCCGAGTCGCGCAGGAACGCCAGCACGTCGGCGCCGGAGCGGGAGTCGAGGTTGCCGGTGGGCTCGTCGGCGTAGACGACCTCCGGGTCGCCCAGCAGCGCCCGGGCCACCGCGACCCGCTGCTGCTGGCCGCCCGACAGCGCCGAGGGCAGGTGGCCGAGGCGGTCGCCCAGCCCCACCACCTCGACGATGCGCCGGAAGCGCTCGGGATCGTGTTTGCGCTTGGCGATGCGGCCGGGCAGCAGGATGTTCTGCTCGGCGGTGAGCATCGGCAGCAGGTTGAACGACTGGAAGACGAACCCGATGCGGTCGCGGCGCAGCAGCGTCAACTGCTTGTCGCGCAGGCGGGTGATCTCGGTCCTTCCCAGGTGCACCGTTCCCGAGGAGACGGTGTCCAGGCCGGCCAGGCAGTGCATCAGGGTGGACTTGCCCGACCCCGACGGTCCCATGATCGCGGTGAACGCGCCGCGGGCGAAGTCGACGCTGACCCCGTCGAGCGCGTGCACGGCCGAATCGGCGCGGCCGTAGACCTTGGTCAGGTGGCGGGCGGCCACCACGGGCCGCGTGTCGGTGGTGTCGGGTGCGGGGGCGGCCGGGGCCGCGCTCTGGCTCACGTGGTTCTCCAGACTCGAAGACGGTATGACCGGGACCGGGTGACCGGACGACGGCACTGCTTGCCGGTGCGGCGCCGGGTGCGCGCCGGGGATTCGGTTTCCCGGCGCCGCATCCGGCAACGCTACGGCCGCCGGAGGCGGCGATTGCTCCGCCGCGGGGCCCAGATCGGCGGCGTGCGCAGACCGCCTTTCCGCGCGCCGCTCGGCCCTTCGGGCGGTCCCGGCACCGACTTTCGTCGGGGCGCCCGGGGGCGGAGCGGGCCCTCCGCGGCACGGGCGGCGGGCCGGCCGCCGCGCTGACCGGCGGCCGCGCCCGGGCACCGACCTTCGTCGGGGGAGGGTGCCCGACCGCAGGTCGGCGAACTGCGGCCGGTGCGGAGCGGCATAAACTCCGGCCCATGGCGGAGTATCGGTCAGCACCCCCGGCACGCGCTGCCGCGGCGCCGCAGGCCTCGCTGAGGGACCGGTGGTGGTCGCGTCGGCACCGCATCGCCGACTGGCTGCTGGCCGCCGCCGTCTTCCCCTGGACCGGACTGATGCTGGTGTCCGAACCGCACGGCCTGTCCGGCATCGCGGCGATGGCTGTGGCGGGCGGTGTCGCGCTGGTCGGCGACCTGGCTCCCTTCGCCGCTCTTCCTGCCGTCTGGGGGGCGCTGACCGTGTGCGCGGCGGTCTCGACCGTCGTGCTGTTCCGCCGTACCCGGCCCTCGATTCTGCTCGTCGCGGCGACGGCCGCGCTGCTCCTCTACGGCGACTTCAGCCTGGCCGCTCTCGGCCTGTTCACCTATGCGGGCTGGTTCGAGGACCGGCGGAGGCTTGCGCTGTGGGCCTTCTGGCTGTCGGTGTGCTTCCTGGCCGTGTACCGGTTTCTCGGTCCGATGGGCGGCTTGCAGGCCTACAGCGTGCTGATCATGGTCTACGGGCTGCCGCTGGCCGTGGGCCTGTGGATCGGCACGCGCCGCGTGCTCATCGCCAACCTGCGCGAGCGGGCCGAGCGCCTGGAGCACGAGCAGCACCTGCTCGCCGACCAGGCGATCACCGCCGAGCGCACCCGCATCGCCCGCGAGATGCACGACGTGGTCGCCCACCGGGTGAGCCTGATGGTGCTGCACGCCGGCGGGCTGGAGGTCTCGGCGCCCGACGAGCGCACGGCCCAGAGCGCGGCGCTGATCCGCAGCACCGGCCGGGACGCGCTTGCCGAACTCCGTGAGATCCTGGGCGTGCTGCGAGACGCCCCCGAGGCGGACTCAGCCCCGACCGCGCCCCAGCCGGTGCTGGCGGACATCGACCGCCTCGTCGAGGAATGGCGCGCCGCGGGGATGCCCGTGCACCGAAGCGCCGAGGGCATCCCGGTGGAGGTGCCGGCCCACACCCAGCGCACCGCCTACCGCACCGTGCAGGAGGCGCTGACCAACGCCGCCAAGCACGCCCCCGGCGCCGCCGTGCGCGTGCACCTGCATTACCGCACCGAAAGCCTGGAGATCACCGTGGAGAACGCCGCGCCGCCCCCCGCCACCGCCGAGGCCCCGCCCTCCAGCGGCTACGGGCTCGCCGGTCTGCGCGAACGCGTCGTGCTGGCCGGGGGCGAGCTGCGTGCGGGGCCGCTGCCCGGCGGCGGGTGGCGCCTGGGCGCCGTGCTGCCGGCGGCGCGCGCCGACCGCGCCGGCCTGCGGGAGGCGGCGGAATGATCCGCACCGCGCTGGTCGACGACGAGCGGCTGGTGCGCTCGGGGCTGCGGATGATCCTCGACACCGCCGAGGACATCGAGGTCGTCGGCGAGGCCGGCGACGGCGACGAGGCGCTGGACCTGGCCGCGCGGCTGGAGCCCGACGTGGTGCTGCTCGACATCCGCATGCCCGGCACCGACGGGCTCACCGCCGCCGCGATGATGGCCGACCTGCCCCGCCCGCCCAAGGTCGTCCTGCTGACCACCTTCGACCTCGACGAGTACGTGCACCGCGCACTGCGCGCCGGCGCGGTGGGGTTCCTGCTCAAGGACACGCCGCCGCGCGACCTCATCGGTGCTGTGCGCACCATCGACGAGGGCAACGCGATGCTGGCGCCCAGCATCACCAAGCGGATGCTGGAGCGGTTCACCGTCCCGGCCGCCGGCACCGGCGCCGAGGCAGCCCGGCGGCTGCAGGTGCTCAGCGACCGCGAGCGCGACGTGCTGGTCGCCGTCGCCCAGGGCATGTCCAACGCCGAGGCCGGGCGCAGCCTGGGCATGCGCGAGGCGACGGTCAAGGCCCACGTCAGCAGCATCCTGTCCAAGCTCGGCATGGGCAACCGGGTGCAGGCGGCGATTCTCGCCCACGACGCCGGGTGGGCCTGAGCCCTGCCGGCCCTCTCCGCGGCCGTGCGGGGAGCGGCCCGCCCGCGTGCGGCCGCAGCGGCCACACACGGCCGGTGTGCGTCTATTGTGTGGTGGTGTTCCGCCCGCGGCCCAGGGGAGGCCGGCGGGCGCTCAGAATGATCGCAGTCTGTGAGAAGGGGCGTGACGTGGCCGTTCGCACCCACGGGGGCACGGGGATGCCGGCCGTGACCTCCGCCGAGTCCGCCGAGTCCTCGGTACCGCGGCGGCTGCTGGCCGTGGCGACCCGCCTGTTCGCCGAGAAGGGTTTCGACCGGACCTCGGTGCAGGAGATCGTCGCCGCCGCCGACGTCACCAAGGGGGCGATGTACCACTACTTCGACTCCAAGGACGACCTGCTCACCGAGATCTACGCCCGCGTGCTGCGCCTGCAGATGTCGCGGCTCACCGAGATCGCCCGCCAGGAGGGGCCGGTGGCCGAACGCGTCGAGCGCGCCGCCGCCGACGTCGTGGTCAGCACCATCGACAACCTGGACGACGCGACGATCTCGTTCCGTTCCCTGCACCAGCTCCGACCCGAGAAGCAGCGCGAGGTGCGCGACGAGCGCCGCCGGTACCACGAGCTGTTCCGCTCGCTGGTCGTCGAGGGCCAGAACCAGGGCGTCTTCACCGACCGCGTACCCGCCGACATCGTGGTCGACTTCTACTTCGGCAGCGTTCATCACCTCAGCACCTGGTACCACCCCGATGGCGCGCTGAGCCCCCGCGAGATCGGGGCGTACTACGCCCGGCTCCTGCTGGACGCTCTGCGCCCGGCACCGGCCCACCGCTGAGCGCGGGCCCTTGCGCCGACCCGCGCCGCGGCGCGGGTGCGCGGTCCCGCCTGCGGCGCCGCGCAGCGGCGGGGCGCGGGCAAACGGGCGGTGCGGGGGTGTGTCCACAGGCACGGGTGTTGTGGTGGTGGCGGCCCGTGCGGCGGGACTAGTCTCAGGTGGCACACGATTCCCGCCAGTGCTGTTCTTTGCTAAGAGGTTCGAACGACCGTGGCTGACCCCTTCGTCCACCTGCACGTCCACACCGAGTACTCGATGCTGGACGGCGCCGCCAAGCTGAAACCGCTGTTCGCCGAGGCGGCTCGGCTCCAGATGCCCGCCGTGGCCATGACCGACCACGGCAACATGTTCGGCGCCTACGAGTTCTGGCAGCAAGCCAAGGGCTCGGGAGTCAAGCCGATCATCGGCATCGAGGCCTACGTCGCCCCGGAGTCGCGGTTCCACAAGAAGCGGGTGCGCTGGGGCCGCGGCGACTCCGACGAGAACACCGAGGGCGGCAAGGACATCTCCGGCGGCGGCCGCTACCTGCACATGACCATGTGGGCGCGCAACGCCGCCGGCCTGCGCAACCTGTTCCGCATGTCGTCGCTGGCCAGCATCGAGGGCTACTACGGCAAGCCCCGCATGGACCTGGAGCTCATGAGCCGCCACTCCGAGGGCATCATGGTCTCCACCGGCTGCCCCTCGGGCGGCGTGCAGACCCGCCTGCGCCTGGGCCAGGAGAAGGAGGCCATCGACTACGCCGCAAAGCTCCAGGACATCTTCGGCAAGGACAGCGTCTTCCTGGAGCTGATGGACCACGGCATCAGCATCGAGCGCGAGGTCCGCGACGGCCTGCTCAAGGTCGGCCGCGAGCTGGGCCTGCCGCCGCTGGTGACCAACGACTCCCACTATGTCACCCAGGACCAGGCCCAGGACCACGACGCCCTGCTCGCCGTGGGCGTGGGCAAGAACCTCGACGACCCCGCCCGGTTCCGCTTCAACGGCGACGGCTACTACATCAAGTCCGCCGAGGAGATGCGCGCCCTGGTCAGCCTGGACGAATGGGCCCAGGGCTGCCGCAACACCCTGCTGGTCGCCGAGAGCGTCGAGGACGGCGCCTTCGACGAGGTCTTCGCCGAGCGCGACCTGATGCCCAAGTTCGACGTCCCCGAGGGCGAGACCCAGGCGTCGTGGCTGCGCAAGGAGATCGACCGGCTCACGCCCACCCGCTACCCCGGCGGCCCCGGCCAGGCGGTGCGCGAGCGCATCGACCGCGAGCTGGACATCATCAACGAGATGGGCTTCCCGGCCTACTTCCTGGTGGTCTCCGACATCTGCCAGTACGCCCGCAGGAACGGCATCGCGCTCGGGCCGGGGCGCGGCTCGGCCGCCGGGTCGATGATCGCCTACGTGCTCGGCATCACCGACCTCGATCCGCTCGAACACGGACTGCTGTTCGAGCGCTTCCTCAACCCCGAGCGCGTCACCATGCCCGACATCGACCTCGACTTCGACGAGCGTCGGCGCGGGGAGATGATCGAGTACGTCACCGAGCTCTACGGCGAGGAGCGCGTCGCCCAGATCCTGACCTTCGGCACCATCAAGGCCAAGGCCGCCGTCAAGGACTCCACCCGCATCCACGGCTTGCCCTACGCGCTGGGCGACCAGATCACCAAGGCGTTCCCGCCGCCGGTGGGCGGCAAGGAGATCTCGCTGACCGAGGTCGACGACGAATCCGCCGAGCGGTACGCCGAGGCCGTCGAGCTGCGCACCCTCATGGAGAAGGACCCGCAGATCAAGAAGGTCATGGAGACCGCTCGCGGTATCGAGGGCCTCACCCGCGGCACCGGTGTGCACGCCGCGGGCGTCATCCTCTCGGCCGAGCCGCTCCTGGACGTGGTGCCGCTGCACAAGCGCGACGCCGACGGCGCCATCATCACGGGGTTCCCCTTCCCTCAGTGCGAGGAGATGGGCCTGCTGAAGATGGACTTCCTGGGCCTGCGCAACCTCACGATCATCGACGACGCCATTCAGAACGTGAAGTCCAACGAGGGCGTCGACATCGACTGGTCCCAGGTCGGCTTCGACGACGCCAAGACCTACGAGCTGCTGGCGCGCGGCGACACCCTGGGCGTGTTCCAGCTCGACGGCACGGCCATGCGGGCGCTGCTGCGGCGGATGCAGCCCACCCAGTTCTCCGACATCGTGGCCGTCAACGCCCTGTACCGGCCCGGGCCCATGGCGGCCAACGCGCACAACGACTACGCCGACCGCTCGAACGGGCGCCAGGACATCACCTCCATCCACCCCGAGCTCTACGACGCGCTGGACCCGATCCTGTCCGAGACCTACCACGTGCTGGTCTACCAGGAGCAGATCATGGCCATCGCCCAGCAGATGGCGGGCTACTCGCTGGGCGGCGCCGACCTCATGCGCCGGGCCATGGGCAAGAAGAAGAAGGAGGCCCTGGAGAAGGAGTACACCAAGTTCAACGCCGGCATGCTGGAGCGCGGGTTCTCCCAGAAGGCCGTCGACACGCTCTGGGAGGTCATGCTCCCCTTCTCCGGCTACGCCTTCAACAAGTCGCACGCGGCCGGCTACGCGATCCTGTCCTTCCGCACCGCCTACCTCAAGGCCAACCACCCCGCCTCCTACATGGCGGCGCTGCTGACCTCGGTCAGCGGCGACAAGGACAAGATGGCGGTCTACCTGGCCGAGTGCCGCAAGATGGGCATCCAGGTGCTGCCCCCCGACGTCAACGAGTCGGGACTGCGATTCTCCGCGGTCGGCGCCGACATCCGCTTCGGCATGGGTGCGGTGCGCAACGTCGGCGCCAACGTCGTCGAGTCGGTCATGAACACGCGCAGGGCTAAGGGCGAGTTCACCTCCTTCGTCGACTTCGTCTCCAAGATCGAGCTGGCCGCGTGCAACAAGCGCGTGGTGGAGTCCCTGGTCAAGGCCGGGGCCTTCGACGGCTTCGGCCAGCCCCGCATGGACCTGTTCAACCACCACGAGCACGCCGTCGACGCGATGATCTCGGCCAAGAAGCAGGAGGCCCACGGCCAGTTCGACCTGTTCGGCGGCGCCGAGGAGGCCGAGTCCGCGCCCATCGGGCTCGACATCAACTGGACCGACCAGGAGTGGGACCGCAAGACCAAGCTCGCCTTCGAGCGCGAGATGCTGGGGCTCTACGTCTCCAGCCATCCGCTCGCCGGAGCCGAGCGCATCCTGGCCCGCTCCAGCGACGTCTCCATCCTCGACATCAACAACGGCGAGCGCCGCGACCGCGCCGACGTGCAGGTGGCGGGACTCATCTCCGCGGTGGAGCGCCGGGTCAGCAAGCAGTCCGGCAACCCCTGGGCCAAGGTCACCATCGAGGACCTCGACGCCAGCATCGACGTGCTGTTCTTCGCCGAGGCCTACACCCTCTACTCCGAGGTGCTGACCGAGGACACCGCCGTCTCGGTCAAGGGCCGGGTCAAGGAGCGCGAGGGCGAGTACTCCATCCAGGCGTTCGAGCTGACGCCGCTGGACATCAGCCACGTCGCCGAGGGGCCGCCGCCCATGCTGCTGACCGTGCAGGAGCAGCGGCTGACCGCCGAGCTGGTCGAGGAGCTCAAGCACGTGCTCAAGGCCAACCGCGGCGAGACCCCGCTGACCATCCGGGTCGACCACCCGGTCAAGTCGCGGGTCTACGACCTACCCGGCTACCCGGTGCGGGTGGGCCCCGAGCTCGCCGGCGACCTGAAGTCGCTGCTGGGCGCCGACTCGGTCACCTACTAGCCGCGACCGGCCCCGGCGGCCTCCTCAGGCCGCCGGGGCCGCGCAACCTCCGCGTCGCCGCTCGCCCCGCTTCCGCCCGGGGCGCCGACGGCGCGACGCCGGTACCGGCGGTAGCGAGGTGGACCGGATCCGGCGGATACCGACCAGATGGTATGTTGGCCCACAGTCGAGGCGAAGAGCAGGCGGCCGCGGCCGCGCGGCCCGCTCCGATGCGAGGCGGGGCCGCTCGGGCGCCGACCGCCGGGCGAGCAGAGCGTGGGAGAGCGCATGGGCGAGACAGGTGTGGCGAATCCGCCGGGACTGGATCTGCGGCGGCTGGGGGAGTACCTGGAGCAGGCGCGCCCCGGCATGCTCTCCGGTCCCCTCGCGGGCGAGGTCATCGCCGGCGGGCGCTCCAACCTCACCTACAGCGTCACCGACGGCGGCGGACGCTGGGTCGTGCGCCGGCCGCCGCTGGGGCACGTGCTGCCGACCGCCCACGACATGGGCCGCGAGCACCGTGTCGTCAGCGCCCTCGCCGACACCCCCGTCCCGGTGCCGCGCACGGTGCTGCTGTGCCAGGACACCGAGGTGATCGGGGCTCCCTTCTACGTCATGGAGTACGTCGAGGGCGTGCCCTACCGCAGCGCCGAGCAGCTCGACGCGCTCGGGCCCGTGCGCACCGGCGCCATCGCCGCGTCGATGATCGACACCCTGGTGGACCTGCACGCCGTCGACCCCGCGAGCGCGGGGCTGGCCGACTTCGGGCGGCCCGAAGGGTTCCTGGAGCGGCAGCTGCGCCGCTGGAGGAAGCAGCTGGAGGCCTCGCGCAGCCGCGAGCTGCCCGGCATCGACAAGCTGCACGAGCGCCTGGGCGCCGAGGTCCCGGACTCGCCCGAGCCGACGGTCGTGCACGGCGACTACCGCCTGGACAACCTGCTCGTGGACGCCGACGACGAGATCACCGCCGTGCTGGACTGGGAGATGTCCACACTCGGCGACCCGCTGACCGACCTGGCGCTGATCATCACCTACAGCAGCGCCGCCCTGGCCGGCAGCAGCATGGTCAGCAACGCCCACACCGCCGAGGGATACCCCGACGCCGACGAGATCATCGCGCGCTACGCCGAGCGGTCGGGCCGCGACGTCTCGTCCCTCGACTGGTACGTGGGCCTGGCCTTCTTCAAGCTCGCGGTGATCCTGGAGGGTATCCACTACCGCCACAGCAAGGGCCAGACGGTCGGCGACGACTTCGACCGGATCGGCGACGTGGTGCCGTACCTGGTCGACGGCGGGCTCAGGTACCTCGACGGGGCCTGAGCACCGGCGTGCCGGGCCCGCCGCTGCTCAGCCGGGCCCGGTCGTGCGGCGCGTCGAGGTCCAGCTCGGGCCCGGCGGGGACGATGCGCCTGGGGTTCAGCGCCCCGTGGGTGAGGTAGTAGTGGCGCCGGATGTGGTCGAGATCGGTGGACCTGCGGAAGGCCGTCAGCGAGTAGAGGTCGCGGGTGTACCCCCACAGGTGGGGGTAGTCCACCAGTCGGCGGATGTTGGTCTTGAAGTGGGTCTGGTAGACGGGGTCGAAGCGGATCAGGGTCACCCACAGCCGGACGTCGGCCTCGGTGATGTGGTCGCCGGTGAGGAAGCGCCGGGTGGCCAGCCGGTTTTCCAGCTCGTCCAGCGCCTCGAACAGCTCGCCCACGGCCGCGTCGTAGGCCTGCTGGTCGGGCGCGAACCCGCAGCGGTAGACCCCGTTGTTCACGGCGGGGTAGATGCGGGCGTCCAGCGCGTCGATCTCCGCGCGCAGGTCCGCCGGGTAGAGCTCGACGTCGTGCGTGGCCCAGGCGTTGAAGCAGGTGTCGAGGTCGACGGTGATGTCGGGGAAGTTGTTGCTGACGATGCGCCGGGTGGCGGTGTCCCACAGCACCGGGACCGAGATGTGGCCGTCGAAGCCGGGCTCGGTGGCCTCATAGGCCTCGCGCAGCAGCGTGAAGTGCCCCACCGTGTCGGGGCCGTGACCGCGCCCTTCGCGGAAGGCCCAGCCGCGGCCGTCGCGCACGGGGTCGACGATCCCCACCGAGACCGCGTTCTCCAGCCCCTTGAGCTTGCGCACGATCAGGCTCCGGGTGGCCCACGGGCAGGCGTAGGAGGCGTAGATGTGGTACCGCCCCGCCTCCGCGGGGAACTCCCTGCCGCCGATGCGGCCCCGGAACGGGTAGGCGGGGCGCTGGAACGACGCGCCCGCAGGCGTGGTCATCCGGTCCCCGTAGTCGCCGTAGAACGCGAAGTCGACGGGTGTGGCGACGATGGCGGTGCGCACGGTGGGCCTCCCGGTGCGAACGACGGCTCCGGCGCGGTCCGGCCGCGCGGGCGCGTACGTACTCCTGCATACCCGTACCCCGCCGCCACCGGTGCTGCACGCCGCCCGAAACGCCGGGAACGCCCCGCCGGCACCGGATCCCGGGGCGGCGGCACCCGACGGGTGTGCGGATACGCACGTCGCAAGGGTCGGGCGCCGCGGGCCTCGGTTCCACTTACCACCGGGTAGCTCGATACGCTGCTCTCAATTCCGTCCATGGTCGCGAAGCGCCGTCCGGCGCGCAGAGGAGCACGAAATGTCCCGATCGGCACTGGTCACCGGCGGAAACCGCGGAATCGGCCGGAGAATCGCCGGCGAACTCGCCGCGGCCGGGGACCAGGTCGCGGTGACCTACCGCTCCGGCGAGCCCCCCGAAGGGCTGCTGGGAGTCACCTGCGACATCACCGACACGGCCCAGGTCGACGCCGCGTTCAAGCGCGTCGAGGAGGAGCAGGGGCCGGTCGAGGTGCTGGTCGCCAACGCCGGCATCACCAAGGACAACCTCCTGGCCATGATGACCGAGGACGAGTTCTCGTCGGTCCTGGACACCAACCTCACCGGCGCCTTCCGGGTCGCCAAGCGGGCCGCGCGCGGCATGATCCGCCGCCGCAGCGGCCGCATCGTGCTGATCTCCTCGGTCGTGGGCCTGATGGGCTCCGGCGGCCAGACCAACTACGCCGCGTCCAAGGCCGGGTTGGTCGGCTTCGCCCGCTCTCTCGCCCGCGAGCTGGGCTCGCGCGGCATCACCGTCAACGTGGTCGCCCCCGGATTCATCGAGACCGACATGACCGCCGCGCTGTCCGAGGAGCGCCAGGCCGAGATCAAGAGGAACGTCCCGCTGGGGCGCTTCGGCTCGGCCGACGAGATCGCCAAGACGGTGCGGTTCCTGACCGGCGAGGACGCCGCCTACATCACCGGAGCCGTGATCCCGGTCGACGGCGGACTGGGCATGGGCCACTGACGGACCGGCGACGGCCCGTACGCCCCACGCACACACCCCCGCACACACCCCCCGCGAACGCGCCCCCCGAACCCGGGTACCACCGACCACACGAGAACAGAACGGCAGGCTTGAATGGGACTCCTAGAGGGCAAGCGCATCCTCGTCACCGGGGTGATCACCGACAGCTCGATCGCCTACCACGTCGCCCGCATGTGCCAGGAGCAGGGTGCAACCGTCCTCCTGACCGGGTACGGCCGGCTCTCCCTCGTCGAGCGGATCGCTCAGCGCCTGCCTGAAGCGCCGCCCGTGCTGGAGCTCGACGTGACCGACGACGAGGACCTCTCCAGCCTCGCCGACCGCATCCGCGAGCACGTCGACGGCATCGACGGCATCGTGCACTCGATCGGCTTCACCCCCCAGGAGGCGCTCGGCGGCAACTTCCTCAACACCTCCTGGCAGGACGTCGCCACCGCGATGCACACCTCCACCTTCTCGCTCAAGTCGCTGTCGACGGCGGTGCTGCCGCTGATGAAGGACGGCGGTTCCATCGTCGCCATGGACTTCGAGAACGAGGTCACGTTCCCGGTCTACGACTGGATGGGCGTGGCCAAGGCCGGGCTCGCGTCCACGGCCCGCTACCTCGCCCGCTACCTCGGCGAACACGGCGTCCGGGTGAACCTGGTGTCGGCCGGGCCGCTGCGCACCATGGCCGCCCGCTCCATCCCCGGCTTCGCCGAGCTGGCCGACTCCTGGCCGGCGCGCGCGCCTCTGGGCTGGGACACCAACAACCCGGAGCCGGCCGCGCGCGCGGTGGTCGCGCTGCTGTCGGACTGGTTCCCCGCCACGACCGGCGAAACCGTGCACGTCGACGGCGGATTCCACTCCACCGGCGCGTAGACTTCCCCCCGCCGAACGACGCGGATCGCGGGCGCCCCTCCACCGAAGGGGGCGCCCGCGTTCGCGTTCGCACGGCCGAACAGCCACGCCAGCGAACGAGGAAGGGACCGCCACCATGGATCTCGGACTGCACGGCGCTCGGGTCGTCGTCACGGGCGCCAGCCGCGGCATCGGCCGCGCCATCGCCCAGACCTTCGCCGAGGAGGGGGCCGACCTGGCGATCTGCGCCCGGACGGCCGAGCCGCTGCAGCGTGCCGCCGAACAGCTGCGCACGGGCGGACGCACCGTGGTGGAGCAGGCGCTGGACGTCGCCGACGGCGAGGCGCTGCGCGGGTTCGTCGACGCGGCCGCCGAGCAGCTGGGCGGCATCGACGTCCTGGTCTCCAACGTCTCCGGCGGCAGCGCGGCCACCCCCGAACAGTGGGAGCGCGGCTTCGCCACCGACGTCATGCCCTTCGTGAACCTGGCCGAGCACGCCCGGCCGCACCTCGCGGCCTCCGAGCGCGGCGGGTCGGTCGTGCTCGTCTCCTCCACCTCGGCGCTGCACACCACCCCGCCCGCCGGCCCCACCGCCTACGGCGCGGTGAAGGCGGCGCTCAACCACCACGCGGCCGCGCTCGGGCACCGGCTGCCCGCAGAGGGAGTGCGCGTGAACACCGTCTCGCCCGGCCCCATCGAGTTCGAGGGCGGTGGTTGGGCCCGCCGGCGCGGCTCCGACCCCGACTTCTACGCCGGCATCCGCGACCGCATCCCCGTGGGCCGCCTCGGCCGCCCCGAGGAGGTCGCCCGCGCCGTCGCCTTCCTCGCCGGCCCGGCGGCGTCCTTCATCACGGGGGCCAACCTGGTCGTGGACGGCGGATTCGTCGACCGGGTCTGAAGAGGGCCGAACGCGCCTGGGCGGCGACGACCGGGCAGAGGCGCGCCCGGCCGCGGGAGCGCGGCTGCGGCCGGGCGCGCGCGGGCCTGGCCCGGACGAGGGGCGGCGGGGCCCGGAGCCGGGGCGTTCAGCCTTCGCGCAGCACCTGCGCCAGGCGGGTGTGGCGCGGCAGCGCCGCCTTCTCGCGCACCGCCTCGGCCAGCGCGGGGCCGGCGGCCTGCACGATCGAGAGGTGGCGCTGCGCCGCCGTCACCGCCGTGTAGACCTGGGGCCGCGACGCCCGCGTCTCCGGCGGGAACACCGCGACGACCGCGGGCCACCGGCTGCCGTGCGCGGCCGCGACGGTCACGGCCCAGCCGGGGCGCAGGTGCGCGGGATCGGCCACCGGGCACAGCGCGCCGCCGGGCAGCTCGACGGCCAGGGCCGGGCGGCTGTCGCCGGCGGATTCCCCGCCGTCCTCGCCGACGTGCAGGTAGCCGACGTCGCCTGCGGTATAGCCCGGCCCGTCGGCGGTGACGAGCACCCGGTCACCGGCGTCCAGCCCGCCGTGGGCGCCGGGCCCGGGGTTGAAGCGCTCCTTGCACGCCGTGTTCAGCGCGTCGGCGCCGGCCTCTCCGCCCCGGGTGGCGGTGACAATCTGCACCCGCTCGGGCGGGATCTCCAAGGCGCGGGGGATCGAGTCGGTGATGAGCTGTACCGCGCGGTGGGCGGCGGCCGAGGCGGAGTCGGCCGGTACGACCACCACCTCGCGCCCCGGCGAGGATGCCTCTTCAAGTTCGCCGTCGGCCACGCCCGCCGCCGTGCGCGCGATCGGGCCGGAGTCCGGGTCCTCCGGAAGTCCGGCGACGTGCACGGTACGCGACGACGCCAAGTCGGCCGCGACGTTGCCGGGCGCCGCCGAAGGCGCCTGCGCGCGGTCGGCCAGCAGCACGAGGTGCGTGCCGTCGGCGCAGGCGTCGACCAGGGCGGCCGCGCGCTCCACGTCCAGCCACATCGCGCCGGCCACCACCACGAGTCCCGCCTCGATCGGCCGCTCGGAGCCGCGCCCGTGCACGCCGCGGGCGCGGGTTTCGAGCAGGGTCGCGAGCGGCACGGCGGACGCGCTGTCACCGGCGCCGAGTCCGGCGAGCGCGGCGTTCAGCTCGGCGGCGGCCTGGGCGGTGGGCGCGGCCACCGCGATGCCGACCTCGCTGTCGGCGGCGATGGCGGCGGCGCAGGCGATGGTGTGGGCGACGGCGGCGCGGGCGCCCGCACCGTGTTCGAGCACGCAGACCCCGCGCAGCGCCACGGTCACCAGCGCCGCGGCGGTGCGCGGGTCGACCGGTGCGCCGAGGCGCTCGGCAGTGGCCTCGACGGTCTCGGCGGCGGTGGCGGAGTCCATGATCGGCTCGCTGGTGCCGGCGAGCCGGACCAGGCCCTCGCCCAGGTCCTGTTCGGCCAGGCCCAGGCGGGTGAGGGCGTACCAGCGGTCGGGGTCGGGCATCTCGCCCGGGTCGCCTTCGTCGAAGTCGTCGTCGGGCTCGTCGAACATCTCGAAGAGCATGACGTCGCCCGCGTCCAGCGCCGCGTTCACCGCCGGCTCCACCGATCGGACCCCCGCCGAGCGCAGCGCGCCGGCGAGGTGCTGCTCCTCCAGCGCCGTGTGGCCTTCGCGCGCCGCCCGGCGCAGCAGGTGCGCGGCCAGCGCACGCCCGCGCCGCGGGTCGTCGGGTGAGGCCTCCTCACCCAGCGCGCGCCGCGCGCAGAAATCGGCCTGCTTCGGGGTAACCCCGCTGACGGACAGCAGCCGCCAGGGGTCGGCGGAGACCTCGGCGCCGGCGTCGGGGCCCAGCGCCGCCACCAGGGGACCGGCGAGCGCGGCGGGCGCTCCCATCCGCTCCAGCGCCGCCCGGGCCCGGTCGACGGGTTCCCCGCCGGGGGTCCCCGCTGCACCCGGCCCGCCTGCGGCGCCCTGCGGTGTCGGCACCGGCGTGGGCGCCTCGGATCCGGGGGTGGCGGACATGGTGAACGGTCCTCTCCGACGGTGGTCTGTGTCCCTCGGAGCTTAGCGACCCCCGCGGACCCTCGGTCGCCGATACCCACAGCCCCGGATCGCGCCCGGGGCCCGCACGATCACCCCGATCGCCTCCAGGCAGGGGGCCGGACGGTGCCGGGGCGCAGGGCCGAGCGCAGTCGTCTCTGCTGTTCACGGGGCCGGTGACCGCAGGCGGTCGGCGAACCGCCGTCAGCGCGGCCGCGCCTCAGCGCCTCAGCGCGGGGACGACTCCGGTCGGGGCGCCGACGAGGCGTCGTCCAGCGCGTCGCGGATCTCCCGGGGCAGCTCCACGCTCTCCATGGACAGGATCTCCTCCAGCTGGGCGGTCGTGCGCGGGCCCACCGCGGCGGCCGACACGCCCTCGCGGTCGCGGACCCAGCTCAAGGCAACGGCCAGCGGGGAGACGCCCAGCCCTTCGGCGGCCGTGCAGACCGATTCGACGATGCGCCTGCTGCGCTCGTCCAGGTACGGCTCGACATAGGCGGCCATGTGCTGGCGGGCCGCCCGGGACTCGCCGGGGACTCCGTTGCGATACTGGGCGCTGAGCACCCCGCGGCCCAGCGGGGACCAGGCGACCAGGCCCGCGCCGTGCGCATGCAGGGCCGGCAGCAGGTCCTGCTCCGGAGCGCGGTTGAGCAGGGAGTACTCGCAGCCGGCCGCGACGATCGGGGCGCCCGCGAACCGGGTGGCCGCCCGCTGCCAGGCGGAGTAGGTGGCGAACTGCCAGGCGGAGAAGTCGCCGGTGGCGGCATAGCGCACCTTGCCCGCGCGCTGGGCCGCCTCCAGCGCGGACAGGGTCTCCTCGACCGGGGTGTCGGGGTCGCGCACGTGCAGGTGCCACAGGTCGACGTGGTCGGTGCGCAGCCGGCGCAGCGACGCGTCCAGCGCGGCGAGCAGGTGGCGGCGCGACAGGTCGCAGGGCCGAAAGCCCTGCGGGGTGTGCCCCGACTTGGTGGCGATGATCACATCGTCGCGACGCACGACCCCGCTCACCAGCCGCCCGACGATGCGCTCGCTCTGGCCGCCGCCGTAGATGTCGGCTGTGTCGATCAGCGTGCCGCCGGCGTCCACAAACGCGGTGAGCTGATCGGCGGCGTCCTCTTCCTGGGTGTCCTTTCCCCAGGTCATCGTGCCCAGGGCCGTGCGGGAGACCCACAGCCCCGATCCGCCCACCTGTCGCTGTTCCATGGCGCGGAGATTACCGCGTACCGCCGTCAGTGACTCTGGGCCGCTCCGGTGGATTCCGAGGTCACGCAAAGTCACGGCGGTGCGGGCGGCGCTCGGATCCGCCCCGGAGCGCGCAGTGCCGCCTCCGGGGCCGACCGGGCCGGCGAGGATGCCACGCACCCCGAGATCCCAGTAAGCTGCCGTGGTCTGCCCCCGCACGCGGCGTGGAGCCGCCCCTTCGGCTGCGCCGCCGACGTACGCGCTGCTCCCGCGCACCGGCGTGCGGGCGCCCGGCCGTGCTTTGCGCTCCCACGGTCGGCCGCGGCAATTCGCCTCCCGCACGCGCGAACGCCAGGGCACTGGAGCCCCACGCACCCGACCGAAGACCCAGGAGCCGAGCCCGCCGTGTCCATCATCGAGGCCCTCTTCCTCGGCCTGATCCAAGGATTGACCGAGTTCCTGCCGATCTCCTCCAGCGGCCACCTGCGGGTGGTATCCGCCTTCCTCGGTTGGCCCGATCCCGGGGCCGCCTTCACCGCGGTCAGCCAGATCGGCACCGAGCTCGCCGTGCTCATCTACTTCCGCAAGCGGATCTGGGCGATCCTGTCCACGTGGTCGCGGTCCTTGGTCAACTCCGAGCTGCGATCGGACATGAACGCGCGGATGGGCTGGTACGTCATCATCGGCACGATCCCGATCGGCGTCCTGGGCCTGGCGCTGGAGGAGCAGATCGACAGCCTCTTCCGCGACCTGCGGCTGATCGCTCTCACCCTGATCGTGTTCGGCGTGTTCCTGGGCCTGGCCGACCGGTACACGCGCAAGCACCGCACGCTCGTCGACCTGACGGTGAGCCGCGGCCTGGTGTACGGGCTGTTCCAGACCCTCGCGCTGATCCCGGGCGTCTCGCGCTCGGGCGCCACCGTCACGGGCGGCATGCTGCTGGGCTTCAAGCGCGCCGACGCAGCGGAGTACGCCTTCCTGCTGGCGATGCCGGCGGTGTTCGCCTCCGGGCTGTACAAGCTCACCGACATCGGCGCCAACGAGTACGCCGGCTGGACGGCCACCATCGTGGGCACCGTCGTGGCCTTCGTCGTCGGCTACGCCGTCATCGCCTGGCTGATGCGCTTCATCTCCACGCACAGCTTCATGCCCTTCGTCTACTACCGCTGTGCGCTGGGCGTGCTCATCCTGGCCCTCGTCAGCTTCAATCTGCTGGACCCCACCGGCGGCAGCGTGGGAGACGAGACGCAGCCGCCCGCATCCCAGGAGCAGAGCCGGGACCAGGAGGCCGAGGACGACACGGGCCCGGAGAACGGGCAGAGCCCGCGGCCCTCCTCCTCGCCCACCGCCGAGCCCTCGCCCTCGGCCAGCACCGACCCGGTCACGGGATGGCCGATCGACCCCGAAACCGGGCTGGCCGAGGACCCCGAGACCGGTCAGCACCGCGACCCCGACACCGGTGAGAACGTCCGGATCGACCCGGAGACCGGCCTGCCCATCGACCCCTATACCGGCCAGCCCTACGATCCGCAGGCCGACACGGCGACCGAGTAGCGGAGGCGCGGATATGGTTGCCCCAATGGGCACCCCTACGCAAGCGCAGCGGTCCCCGTCCGCCGGGAGCGGGGACCACACGCCCGAACCCGTCGCGACGTTGATCCTGGTCCGGCACGGGCTCACCGAGTCCACCGGCAGCACCCTGACCGGCCGCAGCCCCGGCGTGCACCTCGACGACCGGGGCCGCGCGCAGGCCGCCGCCCTCGCCGAGAGGCTGAGCGGGCTCGACCTGGCCGCCGTGGTCTCCAGTCCGCTGGAGCGCTGCCAGGAGACCGCCGGCATGATCGCCGCGGCCGCCGGGCACGAGGTCACCACCGACGACCGCTTCGTCGAGTGCGACTACGGCACCTGGACCGGCCGCAGACTCGGCGACCTCGCGAGCGAGCCGCTGTGGCGCACCGTCCAGGCGCACCCCAGCGCGGCCCGTTTCCCCGGCGGCGAGAGCCTCAGCGGGGTGTCCGCGCGCGCCGTGGCCGCCGTACGCGACTGGAACGAGCGGCTGACCGCGGTCGCACCCCGCCCGGTCTACGTGGTGTGCAGCCACGGCGACGTGATCAAGGCGGTGGCGGCCGACGCGCTCGGCCTGCACCTGGACCAGTTCCAGCGCGTCCAGGCCGACCCCTGCTCGCTCACCGCCGTGCGCTACACCAGCGTCCGGCCGTTCGTCGTCCGGCTCAACGACACCGGCGGCTCGGTGGAGGGCCTGGCGCCCGCACCGGAGCAGGCTTCGGGCGAGGCCGCGGTGGGCGGCGGCGCCGGGGCCGCGCGGCCCGCCGAGGGCGGCGAATCGCGAGGCTGAGCACGATCCTCTAGGGTTCATTGCATGTCCGTGTTCGAGTACGACCCGCCCGACCGCTTCATCGCAGGAACGGTGGGGCAGCCGGGGGAGCGCACCTTCTTCCTGCAGGCCGTCGGCAGTGGCCGCGTCACCAGCGCCGCCGTCGAGAAATCCCAGGTCTCGGCGCTGGCCGAGCGAATCGAGGAGCTGCTGGAGGAGGTCCGGCAGCGCTTCGGCGACCCGCTGGAGGCCGGAGAGGCGGCCGAGTCGGACGACGGCCCGCTGGAGCAGCCCATCGAGGAGGACTTCCGGGTGGGCACCCTCGCTCTGGCCTGGGACGCCGAGTCCGCGCGGGTCATCATCGAGGCCCAGCAGGCCGAGGAGGCCGAGGACGAGGACGCCGAGGAGGTCGAGGTCTTCGCCGAGGACGCTCCCGAGGGCCGCGACGTGCTGCGCGTGCACCTGACCGCGGGCGCGGCGCGGGCGTTCGCGGGCCGGGCGATGAAGGTCGTCGCGGCCGGCCGGCCCAACTGCCCGCTGTGCGGTCAGCCACTCGACCCCGCCGGGCACATCTGCCCGCGCCAGAACGGGTACAAGCCCGGGGTGATGTGAGTCAGGCGAGGCAGGCGGAGGAAGCGGGACCGCTAGGGACGGGGACATGACCGCGTCGTTCGAAGGGCTGTCGACCAGCGACGCCTTGGAACTGCTGAGCACCGGGGAGCTCACGCCGGTGGGACGGCTGACCGAGGCGTCCAACGCCACGCTGTACTGCACCGTCTCCGCGCCCGGCGGCGCCGAGGCCGGGTGCGTCTACAAGCCCGTCGCCGGAGAGCGCCCGCTGTGGGACTTCCCCGACGGCACCCTCGCCGGCCGCGAGCTGTCTGCGTTCGCCGTCTCCGACGCGCTGGGCTGGGACATCGTGCCGCCGACCGTCCACCGCGACGGCCCCTTCGGCGAGGGCATGGTCCAGCTCTGGATCGACGGCGACACCTCGGTCGACCTCGTCGAGCTCGCTCGCGACACGCTGCACCCCGGACTGCGGCGCATGGCCGTCTTCGACGCGGTCATCAACAACTCCGACCGCAAGATCGGGCACCTGCTGCCGATCCCCACCGGCCACCTCTACGGCTGCGACCACGGCGTCTCCTTCGCCGAGGAGTACAAGCTGCGCACCGTGCTGTGGCAGTGGCAGGGCGAACCGCTCGCCGACGACGCCCTCGCCGGGCTGGCGGCGCTGGAGGGACGGCTGCGCGACCCCGACAGCCCGGTGGCCGGCGAGCTCCGCCGCCACCTCACCGAGCCGGAGGCCTACGCGGTCCTGCGCCGCGTCGAACTGCTGCGCCACCACGGCGTGCATCCCTTCCCCTCGCCAGACTGGCCGGCCGTCCCCTGGCCTCCGGTGTAAGGTCCGCCCGGGGTAAGCCGCCCGGGGGCAAGGCGCGCCCGGGGGAGAGGCGGTTGCAGCAGGGCGCGCCCGGGGGAGAGGCGGTCGGGGTCGGTGTTGATCGGTTCGGGTGTGTGGGGGGTCGGGCGTGTGACGGGGCGGCGAAGGCGGCGGATGGCCGAGCCCCAGCCCAGCGCACCGGGTGCTCGCCGGTGGCGCGCCCAACGGGGGCGAGGGGTGCCCTGCGCCCTGGGGCGCATTCCGAGGGCGCTTGCGTAAGGGTTCGCGGATTCGAGACGTTCCGGGCATTCGGGGCGGATGCCGGGTGAGCGGGTGTGGCGAGACGGCCCTCAGGCACGCATCAGCAGCACGGCATGCCGCACGGGGTGTTCGGGTCGGCTGGTTTGTAGGTAAATGCCCGAATTGGGTACCCGGTTGAACCGTTCACCTCCGCATCGAGTGCGACGAAACCCTCCTGATGCATGTATCCCGGGCCTCTGAGTGCGGTTTACGGCGGTATCGTCGCTGCGCGGGCCCGCGCAGCGACGGAAATATCGGTCAAATCGGGCAAATGGCCTGCCATTTTTTCGTATTGCGGAATCTCAGATGCAAGGACATGCCACTTCGCTGATTCGTCTGCGTTCGTGCGCCTTGGGAGGACGCTCGGGAGTCACTATGCCCGAAACGCCCCCTTGGATCGCGGACCCCGGCGCGCCCCCAGGCCGACGGCGCCCATGCCCGCATGCGGACCGCCCCCGCCCCTTCGCCGCGTGCGGAACCGGCGGGCTCTCGGCGCGGTGATCGCGGGCTCTACCCGCGCTGTCCTCGCTGCCGCGTCGGGTGCGGAACCGGCGGGAACGTGGTGCGGTGATCGGAGTCCCGGCCATGCGCTGTGCTTGCTGCCGCGTTGGGTGAGTAACCGATGGTGGCCAGTGCGGTGGTCGCGGGCTCTACCCGCGCTGTGCTTGCTGCCGCGTTGGGTGAGCAGCCGAGGGCAACCGATGCGGTGGTCGTGGGCTCTACCCCGCGCCGTCCTTGCTGCTGCGTCGGGTGTGGGACCGGTGGTGACCGGTGCGGTGATCGGGGGCTTGCCCCGCGCTGTCCTTGCTGCCGCGTTGGGTGAGCAGCCGAGGGCAACCGATGCGGTGGTCGTGGGCTCTACCCCGCGCCGCCCTTGCTGCTTCGTCGGGTGCGGGACCGGCGGGAACGGGGTGCGGTGATCGGGGTTCCGGCCATGCGCTCCCCTTGCCGCTTCGTCGGCTGAGTGGCCGATGGCCACCGGTGCGGTAGTGGGCGGCTTGGGGCGAGGCGCCTCAGTTGCCGTCTTCGCTGCCGTCGAGGTAGTCGGCCCGGCCCTGGTCGTCGACGTCGAACGCCCCCCGGGGTACGAGGCAGAACTCGTTCCCCTCGGGATCGGCCATGACCAGGAAGCCTCCGTCGGCGTACTCGGGCAGGCGACGGCCGCCGAGCTCTTCGATCCGCCGACGCTCGGCAGCGGGATCGGCGCAGGACAGGTCCAAATGCACTCTGTTCTTCCGCGAGTCCACGTCGTCGACCCGTTGGAACACCACGCCCGGGCCCGCTCCGGAACCCGCTCCGGAACCCGCTTCTGGACTCGCTCCGGGACCCGGTTCGCCTTCGGGGGCCACGCCGGATTCCGGCGAACCGCGTCCCAGGAAGACGTACGGGCCGATGCGCGCCGCGATCGGCCTGCCGAGTACCTGCGACCAGAACTCCGCCAGCCGCTCCGGCTCGCGGCAGTCGACGACGACGTCCCTGATCTCCACGCGGGCCCCTGTCATGCGCTGAGACTTTCATACGCCGCATTTGCCTCCGCCACCCCGCCCCCACCGACCCCCGTCCGCCCCCGCCCGCCCCCGGTCTTCCCCCGCGCCCTCCCTGCGCCGGCGCGGAACACCCCGCTTCGCGGGCGCGTTGGTTGGGTGTGCGGATGTTCCCCAGCCCCGCGAGCGCGGGCGCCGCGTGGAAGCGGAGGCGTTATGTGCACGGTGATCGTCGGCTTCGACCCCGAGGCGGCCACCCCGCTGGTCCTGGCGGCACTGCGTGACGAGATGCTCGACCGGGCGTGGGAGGTCCCGGCCGCGCACTGGCCGGACCGCCCCGACCTGGTGGGTGGGCGCGACTCCCGCGAAGGCGGCACGTGGCTGGCGGCGCGCCGCGCCGGCGCGCCCGGCACCCCGGGCGTGGCCGCACTGCTCAACGGCATCCCTCCGGGCGCCGCATCCCCCGCCGACACGACGGTGCCGCCCGGCACAACGCGCTACAGCCGCGGCCGCCTGCCGCTGGCGGCCGCCGCGGGCGGCAAGCTCGACCTCGACCCCGACGAGGCCCGGCACTACGACCCCTTCCACCTGCTCGTCGCCGACCCGGACCGGGCCGTGCTCGACTCGTGGGACGGCGGTTCGCTGCGCGAAGAGCCGCTTCCCGTCGGGGTCACCGTCCTGGTCAACTCCGGCTGCGACGCCGAGGCGCCGCGCGCCCGCCGCCACCGCCCGGTGTTCGATCGCACCCGTCCCGACCCCGGTGAGCCCGAGTTGGCCGCGGCCGACTCCGTCGAGGCGGTGTGGGGCGAGTGGCCGGCGCTGCTGGACGAGGCCGCGCGCGGAGACGCCCGCACGGGCGGCTTCGGCGCGGGCGCGGACGCCCCCGCGTCCCTGTTCGCCCGTTCGGAGTTCGCCGGCGGGCGGGTATGGGCCACGTCGTCGGTGACGCTCCTGGCCCTGGGCCGCGGCACGCTGCGCTACGCCTTCTCGGCCCGCCCCGGCGACCCCGCGGCCTGGTACCTCGTGCGCTGAGGATCGCGCTCCGCTCCTTCCCCGCTCCGCTCCTTCCGCGTCCCATCCGTCCGCCCCTCCCTTCCTTCTTCCCTCCACAGCCGCCGCACCCCCTTCCGCGCCCGTCCGCAGCCCTCCTCTACTTGACCCGCAGGTAAACCGCGTGCCGGAGCCGGGCGTCTACCAGAACCGGGACCCTGCGCGCGTGCGCCGCCGCGGTGTCCCGCGACCGAGCCCGAGCGGGTGCGTCCGCCTCGAACGCCGCGGTCCCCGTCGGGGATCGCAACCGTGTCGGATGCGGACCCGTCCGAAGGGCGCACAGCGTCTCGATCGAGGGGCGGGTGGGGACGATGACGCCACGGCAGGCATGGCCGAGCCGCGTCGGCCGGCGCCGGCCCGCGGCGGCCGAGCGTGCCGCGGGTCCGGGTGCCGGTCCGGGGCAGGGTCCGGCCCGCCGGAGGGCCGGCGTGCTGGAGCGGGCCAGCTACTGGCTGCTCTATGTGGTGGCGTTTCCCGCAGGGCTGCTGCACTGGAGCGCGGGAAACCACACGTCCGCCCTGCTGTGCGCGCTGGCGGCGGCCGCCGCAGCCGGCTGCATCGCCGGTTCGCACCGCCGCCGCTGACGCCGGCGCACCGAGCGTGGCCGAAACTACGGTGCGTCCGGGGATTCCGTGCACAAAGCGGCCGATATCCTCGACCTATGCGCTCTTGGCCCGCTCCCGACCTCGTCCGCCTGCCCGGCAACGGCGGTCCGCTCCGTGTCCACGACACCGTCTCAGGAGCCCTCCGCCGGCTCGCCCCCGAACCCACGGCCCGGATGTACGTCTGCGGGATCACTCCTTACGACGCCGCCCACCTCGGGCACGCCTTCACCTATCTGACCTTCGACCTGGTGCATCGGGTGCTGCGCGACGCCGGGCACGGGGTCGACTACGTGCAGAACGTCACCGACGTCGACGACCCCCTGCTGGAGCGTGCCCAGGACAACGGCGAGGACTGGCGCGAACTCGCCGAACGCGAGATCGGCGTCTTCCGCGAGGACATGGCGGCGCTGCGCATCCTGCCGCCGCGCGCTTACGTGGGCGTCGCGGAGTCGGTGCAGCTGATCGCCGACTTCGTCGACCGCCTCCGTGCCGCGGGCGCCTCCTACGACCTCGAAGGCGACATCTACTTCTCCGTCGCCGAGGCCGCCAAGTTCGGCGAGGTCAGCGGGATGGACCGGGACCAGATGCTGGAGCTGTTCCCCGAACGGGGCGGCGACCCGCAGCGTCCCGGCAAGAAGGACCCGCTGGACTGGCTGCTGTGGCGCGCCGAGCGCCCCGGCGAGCCCGCCTGGGACACCCGGCTGGGGCGCGGCCGCCCCGGCTGGCACGTCGAGTGCAGCGCGATCTCGCTCAACGAACTGGGCGTCGGCTTCGACATCAACGGCGGCGGCGACGACCTGGTCTTCCCCCACCACGAGATGGGTGCGGCCGAGGCGCGCTGCGCCACCGGCACCGGTCCGCACGCCCAGACCTACATGCACGTGGGCATGGTCGGGCTCGACGGCGAGAAGATGTCGAAGTCGCGCGGCAACCTGGTCTTCGCCTCGGAGCTGCGCAAGCGCGGCGTGGACCCGATGGCGGTGCGGGTGGCGATGCTGCCCTTCCACTACCGCACCGCCTGGCAGTGGAGCGAGGACGTGCTGCAGCAGGGCGCCCGGCGCCTGGACCGCTGGCGCGCGGCAGCCGACCTGACCGCCGGACCGGACGCGACCCCCGCGCTGGAGCGAGTCCGCGCGGCGCTGGCGGAGGACCTGGACACCGCCGCGGCGGTGGCCGCCCTCGACGCGTGGGCCGACAGCGCACTGGCCGGAGGCGGAGACGACCCCGCCGCCCCCGCCCTGATGCGCGATACCGCCGACACGCTCCTGGGAGTACGGCTCTAGGCGACGCGTCCCCGCGCCGCCCCGCCGCCCCCGGCCGCCCCCGGCCTCCGCCGGCCGTCCGCGGCTGGGAGAACGGTCGTTCGGCTCCGTCGGACGCAGTATTGCTGCGGTCGCCGTCTGCCGGGGCGCGATCGCGGACGCGGGCGCGGGCGGAAGGGGGCGAAGGTCCGTCTCTGCGGGCCCGGCCGGCCGGGCCCGCGTCCCGGCCTGCGGGATGCGGGGTATCCGCAGACCAGGGCGGTGGGGAACCGGTGTGCGGCCACAAGTGGACGAGGGGCCCGCGCAGGTCACGACCACGTGTCCGTCCGTGGTGGGATGGTGACCATGACCACCCCCACAGAGCAGACTCCCGCGGCTTCCCTCGTCCAGGCGTTTGTCGCGACCGGCGACGAGCTCGCCGACCGCGCGGACCTCGCCGCCTTCCTCCGCAAGCACCGGCTGGTGGCCGAAGGGGCCATCCCGATCACGCTGGCCGACTTCGAGGAGGCGGTCTCGCTGCGTGACGCCATCGCGGCGCTGCTGCGGCGCGCCGGGGGATCCTCCTTCGACGAGGAGGCCCTCGTGCGCGGTCAGCGGATTCTCGACGGGCTGCGGGTCACCGTGCGGCTGGAGCCGCCGGAGGACCCGCTGCAGCTGCTGGCGCCCGCCGTCGTCGACGAGGTCCGCCGCGGCCTGGCCCGGATCGCGGCCGCCTGGGCCGCGGTGCTGGCGACCGGCGAGTGGCGCACCATCCGCGTCTGACCGCCGGCCGTCGACCTCCGGGTTCACCGACCTCAGGCCAACCACCCCTCGGCCCGCTCACCTCCGGCCCGTCGACTCGCCGGCCCTCCGGCGACCGCGACGGCTCCCGGTCCGAGCGGCCTCCGGGCCCGGAAGACGGGACCGCAGGGGCCTGACCGCAGTGGCGCGGACCCCGCAACCGCGCGGTGAGAGTCGGCGGATCCCCGGGCGAAGCGGATCATCCTCGGGCGGAGGCGGATCCCCGACGGAGACGAGACGGCAGCCCCGCCCCCCGGAAGCGGCAGCCGGGAGACGGCAGCCCTCACCCCGAAACGGCAGACGGCATCCGCCATCTCAGAAACGGCATCCGCCACCGTGGAGACGACATCCGCGACACGGCGTCCGACATCCGGCAGCAGGTCCGGCGGCGGCCCGCCGCCGGACCCGGCCCCTGCCCGCCGCGTCAGCGGGCCGAGCGGGAGGGGGCGGCGGTGCTCAGGGCTTCAGCCGCGGCCGCGGCGCTTGAGGTAGCGCTCGAACTCGCGGGCGATGGCCTCGCCGGTGGCCTCGGGCAGGTCGGCGGCGTCCTTGGCCTCTTCGAGGCTGCGGACGTAGCCGGCGATGTCGTCGTCCTCGGAGGCGAGCTCGTCGACGCCGCGTTCCCAGGCGCGCGCCTCCTCGGGCAGATCGCCCATCGGCACGGTGAGGTCGAGCACGTCCTCGACCCGGCGCAGCAGCGCGAGGGTGCCCTTGGGGCACGGCGGCTGGGCGACGTAGTGCGGCACGGCGGCCCACAGCGACACCGCCTCCAGCCCGGCGGAGTCGAAGGCGTCGTGCAGCACGCCCAGGATTCCGGTGGGGCCTTCGTAGGAGGTGGGTTCCAGGTGCAGCGAGCCGCGCAGGGCGCTGGGGGAGGTGGAGCCCGTCACCGGCACCGGGCGGGTGTGCGGGGAGTCGGCCAGCAGGGAACCCACCAGCACGATCCGGCGCACGCCCAGCTCACGGGCGATGGAGAGCAGGTCGCCGGCGAACCCGCGCCAGCGCATGTTGGGTTCGGGCCCGCTGACCAGCACCACGTCGTTGCGCGCGCCCTTGGGGCGGGCGATCGAGACGCGCGTGGCCGGCCAGGAGATGCCGCGGTGCTCGCCGTCGACGACGGTCGCACGCGGACGCGAGACCTGGAAGTCGTAGTAGTCGTCGGGCTGCAGCGCAAGCAGCTCGTCGGCGTCCCAGGTCGAGGCCAGGTGCTCGATGACCGCGCTCGCGGCTTCGCCGGCGTCGTTCCAGCCCTCGAACGCGGCAACCATGACAGGCTCGACGAGCTCGGGTGCGCTGTCGAGCTCGGCCACTGACCGCCTCCTCACGTATCCCGGGCGCCGTTGCGGCGGATCCGGGCCAGTCGTCGGATCGACCGCGCGTGAAGCCCACGCGCGATCCAGCCCTACCACGAGTGCCCGCGGCGGCGACAGCCAACCGGCCGCCCGGCGCCGCGCGTTCCGCGCAGCGGACCACGACCACCCTATGGCTCTGGGCTCCACCGGCATAACCGCTCGGTGCCGCGCGTTTGTTCCACACGGGGCGGCGCAGGCCCGCGGCGCTGAACGCACACCGTTTGACCTGCACGTTCGTCGGGGACATGCCGAGGGGGCACCCCCTCACCCCGCAGCGCAAGACGGCCGACACTACAGTTGAAGATTATGAGTTCTCGACTCTCCTTCCGTGATGCCCTCGCTCAACGTGTCATCATCGCTGACGGCGCGATGGGCACGATGCTTCAGGCCCATGATCTCGACCTCGATGATTTCAACGGGCTCGAAGGCTGCAACGAGATCCTCAACGTGACTCGGCCCGACGTGGTACGTGCCACGCACGCGGCCTTCTACGACGTCGGCGTTGACTGTGTCGAGACCAACACCTTCGGCACCAACTACGCCGCGCTCGGAGAATACGACATCCCCGAACGCACCTACGAGCTCGCCGAGGCCGGCGCACGCCTGGCCCGCGAGGTCGCCGACGAGTACACCACCCCCGACCATCCCCGATACGTCCTGGGCTCGGCCGGGCCCGGAACCAAGCTCCCCTCTCTCGGCCACATCGACTACGCCACCATCCGCGACTACTACGAGCAGTGCCACATCGGCCTCATCGAGGGCGGCGCCGACGCCATCCTCATCGAGACCTGCCAGGACCTGCTGCAGACGAAGGCGGCCGTGATCGGCGCGCAGCGCGCGCGGCGCGCCAAGGGCGTCGACATCCCGATCATCGCCCAGGTGACCATCGAGACCACCGGCACCATGCTGCTGGGCTCGGAGATCGGCGCCGCGCTGACCTCCCTCGAACCGCTGGGCATCGACGTGATCGGGATCAACTGCGCCACCGGCCCGGCCGAGATGAGCGAGCACCTGCGCTACCTGTCCCAGCACGCGCGCGTGCCCATCTCCTGCATGCCCAACGCCGGCCTGCCCGAGCTGGGCGCCGAGGGCGCGGTGTACCCGCTGCAGCCCAGCGAGCTCGCCGACGCCCACGACTCCTTCACCGGCGAGTTCGGACTGTCCATCGCGGGCGGCTGCTGCGGCACCACGCCCGAGCACCTGCGCCAGGTCGTCGAGCGCGTGGGCGGGCGCGGCATCAAGCAGCGCAACGCCTACGACGTCGCCTCCGCGGCCTCGCTCTACCAGAGCGTGCCCTTCCGCCAGGACACCAGTTACCTGGCCGTGGGCGAGCGCACCAACGCCAACGGCTCCAAGAAGTTCCGCGAGGCGATGGTCGAGGAGCGCTTCGACGACTGCGTGGAGATCGCCCGCGACCAGATCGCCGACGGCGCCCACATGCTCGACCTCAACGTCGACTACGTCGGCCGCGACGGCTCCGCCGACATGCGCGAGCTGGCCTCCCGCCTGGCGACGGCCTCCACGCTGCCGATCATGCTGGACTCCACCGAGCCCGCCGTCATCGAGGCGGGACTGGAGATGCTCGGCGGCCGCGCCGTGATCAACTCCGTCAATTACGAGGACGGCGACGGCCCCGACTCCCGGATGAAGCGGCTGATGCCGGTCATCATGGAGCACGGCGCCGCCGTGGTCGGGCTGACCATCGACGAGGAGGGCCAGGCCCGCACCGCCGAGTGGAAGGTGCGCGTGGCCGCCCGCCTCATCGACGAGCTCACCGGCGAGTGGGGCATGCGGCGCGAGGACATCATCATCGACGCGCTGACCTTCCCCATCGCCACCGGCCAGGACGAGACCCGGCGCGACGGCATCGAGACGCTGGAGGCGATCAAGGAGATCAACCGGCTCTACCCGGGCGTGCAGACCACCCTGGGCCTGTCGAACCTCTCCTTCGGCCTCAACCCGGCCGCGCGCATCGTGCTGAACTCGGTGTTCCTGCACGAGTGCGTCGAGGCCGGGCTGACCTCGGCCATCGTGCACGCCTCGAAGATCCTGCCGATGAACAGGATTCCCGACGAGCAGCGCCAGGTCGCGCTGGACATGATCTACGACCGGCGCACCGAGGACTACGACCCGCTGGCGAAGTTCCTCGACCTGTTCGAGGGCGTCGACGCCCAGGCCCTGAAGGCCTCGCGCGCCGACGAACTGGCCAAGCTGCCGCTGTGGGACCGGCTGGAGCGCCGCATCATCGACGGCGAGATGAACGGCATCGAGGCCGACCTGGACGCGGCGCTGGCCGAGCGGCCGGCTCTGCAGATCGTCAACGACACGCTGCTCGCCGGCATGAAGGTCGTCGGCGAGCTGTTCGGCTCCGGCGAGATGCAGCTCCCGTTCGTGCTGAAGTCGGCCGAGGTGATGAAGTCGGCCGTGGCCTACCTCGAACCGCACATGGAGAAGACCGACGACGACGGCAAGGGCCGCATCGTGCTCGCCACCGTCAAGGGCGACGTGCACGACATCGGCAAGAACCTCGTCGACATCATCCTCTCCAACAACGGCTACGACGTCGTTAACCTGGGCATCAAGCAGCCGGTCTCGACGATCCTGGAGACCGCCGAGGAGCAGAATGCCGACGTCATCGGCATGTCCGGGCTGCTCGTGAAGTCCACGGTGATCATGAAGGAGAACCTGGAGGAGATGAACTCCCGGGGCATCTCCGAGACCTACCCGGTGCTCCTGGGCGGCGCTGCGCTCACCCGCTCCTTCGTCGAGGAGGACCTCGCCGGACTGTTCGACGGCCAGGTGCGCTACGCCCGCGACGCCTTCGAGGGCCTGCGCCTGATGGACGCGTTCATGGCCGTCAAGCGCGGCGTCGAGGGCGCCGAGCTTCCCGCACTGCGCCAGCGCAAGGTCAAGGGCGGCGCCAAGCTGGAGGTCACCGCGCCCGAGGACATGCCCGCGCGCAGCGACGTCGCCACCGACAACCCGCTGCCCACTCCGCCGTTCTGGGGCGACCGGATCAGCAAGGGCATCCCGCTGGCCGACTACACCGCCTTCCTGGACGAGCGGGCGACCTTCATGGGCCAGTGGGGCCTGAAGGGCTCCAAGAAGGGCGGCGGGCCCAGCTATGAGGAGCTGGTCGAGACGGAGGGCCGGCCGCGCATGCGGGCCTGGCTGGACCGCATCCAGACCGACGGCCTGCTGGAGGCCGCGGTGGTCTACGGGTACTTCCCCTGCTACAGCGAGGGCGACGACCTGGTCGTGCTGGACGAGGAGGGCGGCGAGCGCGTCCGCTTCTCCTTCCCGCGCCAGCGCCGCGACCGCCACCTCTGCCTGTCGGACTTCTTCCGGCCCAAGGAGTCGGGCGAGCTCGACGTGCTGCCGCTGCAGGTGGTGACCGTCGGCTCGGCGATCAGCGGGGCCACCCAGGAGCTGTTCGAGAAGAACGCCTACCGCGACTACCTGGAGCTGCACGGGCTCTCGGTGCAGCTGACCGAGGCGCTGGCCGAGTACTGGCACACGCGCATCCGCTCGGAGCTGGGTTTCGCGGGCGAGGACCCCGAGGACCTGGACTCGTTCTTCAAGCTCGGCTACCGCGGCGCCCGGTTCTCCCTGGGCTACGGCGCCTGCCCGGACCTGGAGGACCGCGCCAAGGTGATGAAGCTGCTGGAGCCCGAGCGGGTCGGCGTCACGTTGTCCGAGGAGTTCCAGCTCGTTCCCGAGCAGGCAACCGACGCGATCGTCATTCATCACCCGGAGGCGAAATACTTCAACGTATGACCGGTTCCGGCGCACCCCTGCAGGCAGTCCTGTTCGACATGGACGGCACACTGATCGACAGCGAACGCCTGTGGGGGACGGCCGAGTCGGCCGCGGCGGCCTCCCTCGGCGGCGAGTGGACCGCGCAGGACCACCGCCGCAACATCGGGGGAGCCGCCGCGGCGGTGGCCCGCTACATGATCGAGCGGGCCGGTGTGGACGCAGATGCCCACGCCGTCGCCGCCCGGCTGCAGGCGGAGTTCGCCCGCCTGCTGGCCGGCGGCGCCGAGCCGCGTCCGGGAGCCAAGGAGCTGGTGGCCCGCGTCGCGGGCTCGGGAGTCCCCTCGGCGCTGGTCACCTCCACCCAGCGGGCGCTGGTCGGCTCGGCGATCGGCGCGATCGGGGTCGACAGCTTCGACGTCTCGGTCGCCGGCGACGAGGTCGGGGCCAACAAGCCCGACCCCGCCCCCTACCTCACCGCTGCCCGACTGCTGGGTGCCGACCCCGCGCGGTGCGTGGCCTTCGAGGACTCCGAGGTGGGTGTGGCCTCCGCGCTGGCGGCCGGCTGCACGACGGTCGCCGTGGTCGACCAGGTCGGCTTCACCCCCGGCGGACGCCTGCACGTGCTGGAGACGCTGGAGGGCGTGGACCTGGACTGGGTCGGGTCCCTCGTAGCGGCCTGACCCGCGGTACCGGCGCCGGTCGCCGCGCGGTGCGCCCCGCGCCCGCAGCCGCGGGACCGCCACCGGACCCGCCATTCCTCCCTGTGGCCCCGTCGCGGGCGTTCCCTAGGGGACTCGCCCGATGTGCGGCGCTGGACGCGGATGCAACACTGGAAGCATGCCGGAACAGTTGCCCATCGCAGGTCCGATGCTGGGAGCCGCACTCACCGTCGTGGGGCTGATCGTCTCGTGGGTGCTCTGGCGGCGCCGCGGCGCCGCCTCCGGGCTGCGCGGTGTCGCATGGTCGCTGCTGCCGCTGGCCGTCGGCCTCATGGGGCTCATGACGATCCTCTGGCGGCTCGTCGCCGACCTTGTCGGCTTCTTCGTCTCTTTGGCGTTCAACCCCATCGTGTGGGCGGGGGTCGCCGTGGCCGGCCTGGCGGTCGTGCTGTGGGTGGTCTCGGGCGTCATGCGTGCGCGCGGCGTGGGCGTGCGCAAGGGGTCCGGGTCCGGTTCCGCGGCGGCCGAGCAGGGCGGCGGTCCGGCCGCCGGCATCACCTCCGCGGACGGCGGGACCGCAGGCGCCGCCGGCGCGCCGGGCAAGGGCCAGGGCAAGCAGGCGGGGAAGCCCAAGCAGGGCGGCGACGACGACTTCGGCGACATCGAGGACCTGCTGCGCAAGCACGGGATCGAGTAGCGGGCGGAGCGGCCCGCGGCGGCCGGGGCGCTGGTCCGCGCCCCGGCGAGCGGCGTGTGCGCGCGGCCTGCCCCCTCCCGGGTGCGCCGCCTGCTCCCGGGCGCGCCGTGCGCGGTCCGGGCACCGCCGAGCGCGGCGCGCAGCCCCGATCCCGCGCCGGAATCCGGCGTCCGCGGAGTGCATCCCGAAGACGCCCCGTGCGCCTCTCGCGCACCATTCTCCCAAGCCCGGTCCAGGCCGGGAGAGAGCCCCCCGTGACCGCCATTTCCGTGCGTCCGGTGCGGCGGCTCGGCGGCCCCGGACCGCCGGCGGAGTAAATTTACCCGCTTGGCGGGATGATTGTCCTAATTTTCCGTTTATTATGACTTCGGGCTGTAGCGAGGCCCCCGACCAGGGCGTGCCGCCCCAAACCGATGCCTGTCGTGATGCACACTCGGTTCTGGCATCGCTGCGCAACGTCAGTTCGCGCCGAGTGACGGATCTGTGGTGCTGACGTCACGATTGGGATACATCGCCGGATATTGGACGTTCGGTGCTGAATTGCGGCGTACATTAATCGCCGTGCCGCGTCGGGCCGACGGTAACGGTGCATATGTCCACGGTTTACGGGTTCGACGGTCACGTCCGTCACACACGGGCCATGGAGTCACCCTCCGCGGCACGTGCCAGCACGGAATCCAGGCGTGCGCGCACACCGGTCGCGCCGTCGCACGGGTGTGCCGGGTATCGCCGGCGAATCCGAACGGAGAAGACTGTGCCGCCGCACAGAGCGGGACTAGTGGGGGAGTAGTGGTGCTATGACCGCGCCTTTGGACGTACCGGGCGGGGCCGAGGAGGCCCATCCCGACGCGGTCGCCCAGAAGGGCGGCGTGCGCGACCGCGGCCGGTCCCTGGGCCAGATCGCCTGGATGCGGCTCCGCAAGGACAAGGTCGCGATGACCGGCGGCGCCTTCGTCGTCCTGATGGCGTTCGTGGCGCTGTTCGCGCCCGTGATCGTCGGCCTGTTCGGCCATCCGCCGAACCAGTGGAACCGGGAGATGATCGACCCCGCCCTCGGCATGCCCCTCGGCGGCATGGGCGGCATGAGCGGCGACTACCTCTTCGGCGTCGAGCCGGTGACCGGACGCGACGTCTTCAGCCGCATCGTCTACGGCGCCCGGATCTCCATGCTCATCGGCTTTCTGGCCACCCTCGTCTCGGTGGTCCTCGGTACGATCATGGGCATCATCGCCGGCTACTTCGGCGGCTGGGTCGACGCCGCGATCAGCCGCCTGATGGACATCTTCCTGGCCTTCCCGCTGCTGCTGTTCGCCATGGCGCTCGTGGGCGTGCTGCCCGACGCCGCGTTCGGCCTCCAGGACCAAGCCCTGCGCATCGCGATCCTGGTGTTCATCATCGGGTTCTTCAACTGGCCCTACATCGGCCGCATCATCCGCGGCCAGACGCTGAGCCTCCGCGAACGCGAGTTCGTCGAGGCGTCGCGCAGCCTCGGGGCGAGCAACCTCTACATCCTGCGCAAGGAGCTGCTGCCGAACCTGGTGGCGCCCATCCTGGTGTACTCCACTCTGCTGATCCCCACCAACATCCTCTTCGAGGCCGCGCTGTCCTTCCTCGGCGTGGGCGTCGAGCCGCCCACGGCCACGTGGGGCGGCATGCTCTCCGAAGCGGTCGACTACTACGACTCCGCGCCGAACTTCATGCTCGCCCCCGGTCTGGCGATCTTCCTGACGGTGCTGGCGTTCAACCTCTTCGGTGACGGTCTGCGCGACGCGCTCGACCCCCGCACCCAGTCCTGACCCCACCATGAATCACCCCAGGTGTCCGAGCACCCGATCGGTGCCCGCACCACTGTTCGCGTAGAGAAAGGCAAACGCCAGTGAGCAAGAAATGGCTGGGCCTCGCCGCCGCCGGCACATCGGTGGCGATGCTCCTGACCGCCTGCGGAGGCGGCGGTGGAAACGACAACGGCGGTAGCAGCGACATCTCCGTCGACGACTCCGCAATCAGCAGCATCGTCGACAAGAGCACGGAGCAGGGCGGCACCCTCAAGTACGCCCACTCCGACCAGTTCGACTCGCTGGACCCCGGCAACACCTACTACGCCGCCAACTGGGACTTCACGCGCTACTACGCGCGCACCCTGGTGACCTACCCCCAGAAGCCGGGCGACAAGGGCCAGGAGCCGATCCCGGACATGGCCACCGACCTCGGCGAGGTCAGCGACGACGGCCTGACCTGGACCTACACCCTCAAGAAGGGCCTGAAGTTCCAGGACGGCTCCAAGATCACGTCCGAGGACGTGAAGTACGCCATCGCGCGCAGCAACTTCGCCCCCGAGGTGCTGAACAAGGGCCCGAACTACTTCTTCCAGCTGCTGGACGCCGGCGGTTACGAGGGTCCCTACAAGGACGACAACCTCGACAACTTCAAGGGCGTCACCACCCCCGACGACCGGACGATCGAGTTCCACCTCAAGAAGCCGTTCGCGGAGTTCGACTACCTGGCCGCCATGCCGCAGACGGCTCCGGTGCCGGCCGACGCCGACACCGGTGACCAGTACCAGACCAACGTCGTCTCCAGCGGGCCCTACAAGTTCGAGAGCGAGTGGACGCCCGGCCAGCAGCTCAACCTCGTCCGCAACGAGGAGTACGACCCCGAGACCGACCCCCTGACCCGCAACCGCCCG
The DNA here is from genome assembly GCF_039531585.1 of Streptomonospora arabica. Taxonomy (NCBI): domain Bacteria; kingdom Bacillati; phylum Actinomycetota; class Actinomycetes; order Streptosporangiales; family Nocardiopsidaceae; genus Streptomonospora; species Streptomonospora arabica. The sequence continues at coordinate 146,224 of NZ_BAAAQI010000008.1, forward strand.
GACAAGGTCCAGGTGCAGTTCAAGCAGGAGGAGAACGACCGGGACAAGCGCCTGATCAACGGCGACCTGCACGTCGACGTCGCCGGCCTGGGTGTCGAGGCCTCCGCCCGCCAGGACATCCTGCGCAGCGAAGAGCTGAAGGCCAACGCCGACAACCCGCAGACCGGGTTCCTGCTCTACTTCGCGATCAACCCCAACGTGAAGCCCTTCGACAAGAAGGCCTGCCGCGAGGCGATCCTCTACGCCGCCGACAAGACCGCCATGCAGGGCGCCTGGGGCGGCTCCATCGCCGGCGACATCGCGACCAACATGCTGCCGCCCTCGATCCCGGGCTACAAGGACATCGACCCCTACGGCACCAAGGGCCACAAGGGCAGCAAGAAGAAGACCGAGGCCGCCCTCGAAGAGTGCGGCATGCCCGACGGCTTCTCCACCAACATCTCCTACCGCTCCGACCGCGACAAGGAGAAGAAGACCGCCGAGGCCCTGCAGCAGGCCCTGCAGAAGTACGGCATCAAGACCGACCTGAAGGGCTACCCGGCGGGCACCTACACCAGTGAGCAGGCGGGCTCGCCGGAGTTCGTCAAGCGCGAGGAGCTGGGCATCATCGCCTACGGCTGGGGTGCCGACTGGCCCTCCGGCTACGGCTTCATGTCGCAGATCATGCACGGCGACTCCATCAAGCCGGCCGGCAACTCCAACCTCTCCGAGCTGGACGACCCGGAGGTCAACGAGCTCCTCGACGAGGCCGCGGTCACCGAGGAGCCCGCGGCCCGCGAGAAGATCTACGCCGACGTCAACGCCCTGGCGATGGAGTCGGCCACGTTCCTGCCCTACCTGAACCAGAAGGCGCTGCTCTACCGGCCCGAGAGCCTGAGCAACGTCTACTTCAGCGAGGCGTACAAGATGTACGACTACTCCGCGCTGGGGCTGGAGCAGAACTAGCACCCCCGGTCGGCCCCCGCCGCGCGCGGGGGCCGACCCCGGTCCGAGATCGGGCGCGGGCAGCCACAAGCCAGCCCGCGCCCCCGGCATACCTCACTCGTGTAGCAAGGCAGGTGAAGGCTTCGGCCGCCCGCTGTGATCCGATACATTTTCCGCCGCCTGGCCGCGGGCGTCGTCCTGCTGCTCGTGGTCACCATGGTCGTCTTCGCGATCTTCTTCCTGGTGCCCCGGCTCGCCGGCATCGACTCCGACGCTCTGGCGGCCCGCTACATCGGCAAGTCGCCCAGCCCCGAGGCGATCGCCGCGGTCAAGGAGCGGCTGAATCTGGACGAGCCGATCACCGTGCAGTACTGGGAGTTCGTCTCCGGACTGGTGATGGGCCAGGAGTACGACAGCGGGACCGACGTCATCCACTGCGACTCCCCGTGCTTCGGCTACTCCTTCAAGACCAACACCGAGGTCTGGCCGCAGCTGCTCGACCGGTTGCCGGTGACCGGCTCCCTCGCGATCGGCGCCGCCGTCATCTGGGTGGTCGCCGGCGTGTCCATCGGCGTGCTCTCCGCTCTGCGCCGCGGCTCCGCGCTGGACCGCGCCGCGATGATGACCGCGCTGGCCGGGGTGTCGCTGCCGATCTTCTTCACCGGTCTGGTGTCCCTGGCGCTGTTCAGCTACTACTGGCCGATCTTCCCGCCGGGCGGCAGCTACACCGACTTCACCGCCAACCCGCTGGCGTGGGCGCACGCCCTCGTCCTGCCGTGGATCACCCTGGCGTTCCTCTACGCCGCGATGTACGCGCGGCTGACCCGCGCCGGGATGCTCGACACCATGGGCGAGGACTTCATCCGCACCGCCCGCGCCAAGGGGCTGCCCGAGCGCAAGGTCGTCACCAAGCACGGCCTGCGCGCCGCGCTGACTCCCATCATCACCATCTTCGGCCTGGACTTCGGCCTCATGCTGGGCGGCGCGGTGCTCACCGAGAGCACGTTCTCCCTACCCGGACTGGGCAAGTTCGCCGTCGACGCGATCCGCGGCAACGACCTGCCGGTGGTCCTGGGGGTCACCATGTTCACCGCGGTGTTCGTGGTCGTCTGCAACCTGATCGTCGACGTGCTCTACGCCTGGGTCGACCCCCGCGTGCGCGTGGGCGTCTGAGGCAGGGGAGGCGAGCATGTCGAGTACCGCAAACACGCACACAACGGCGAAACGCACCGAAGGTGAGGCGGCCATGACCGATCCGGTCGTCAGCGTCAACGATCTGCGGATCACATTCCCCACCCTGGAGGGCCGGATCACCGCGGTCGACGGGATCTCCTTCGAGGTCCCCAAGGGTGGCGCGATCGGCATCGTCGGCGAGTCCGGGTCCGGCAAGAGCGCAACGTCCCTGGCACTGATGGGTCTGCACCGCGGCACCAACGCCGACGTCACCGGGGACATCACCGTCACCGGCAAGAACCTCGGCACCGCGAGCGACACCGAGGTGCGCGACATGCGGGGCAACGACATCGCGATGGTCTTCCAGGACCCGATGTCGTCGCTGCACCCGCAGTACACCATCGGCAACCAGCTCATCGAGGCGCTGAAGGTGCACCGCCCCGGCGTCTCCAGCGCCGACGCCCGCAAGCGCGCGGTCGAGTCGCTGGACCGGGTGGGCATCCCCAACGCGGCCAAGCGCATCAACTCCTACCCGCACGAGTTCTCCGGCGGCATGCGCCAGCGCGCCCTGATCGCCATGGGCCTCATGTGCGACCCGACGGTGCTCCTGGCCGACGAGATCACCACCGCCCTCGACGTCACCGTCCAGGCCCAGATCCTGGACCTGCTCGACGATCTGCGCAGCGACCTCGGCATGTCGCTGATCCTGGTCAGCCACGACCTCGCGGTGGTGGCGGGCTCGGTCGACGAGGTGCTGGTGATGCAGAACGGCGACATCGTCGAGCGCGGCGACGTGCGCCGCGTGCTGGCCGATCCGGAGCACCCCTACACCAAGTCGCTGCTGGCGGCGGTGCCGCGGGTGGACATGTCCCGCGCGCAGCGCCGCGCACAGGTGCGCGCCGAGCGCGAGCAGCCCGCCTCCGAGGGGCTGGGTGAGCAGGCGAAGAAGGCGCACGAGGCGCGCCGGCGCGCCGGCGCCGCCGACGGCGGTTCCGCCCAGCAGCGCACCGGGGCCACCGCCAAGCCCGAGAAGAGCGACGAGTCCGCGGACGCGCCGCTGCTGTCGGTGCGCAACGCCCGCATGAGCTTCAAGGTCCGCGGCGGCCTGCTGGGGCGGGCCAGCGACTTCTACGCCGTCGACGACGTCTCCTTCGACCTGCACCAGGGCGAGACGCTGGGCATCGTGGGCGAGTCCGGCTCCGGCAAGAGCACCCTCTCGCGGATGATCACCCGGCTGCTCACCCCCACCTCCGGGCAGATCCTCTTCGAGGGACGCGACATCACCCGGCTGGCCGAGCGCAAGCTGCGCCCGCTGCGCCGCGACATCCAGATGATCTTCCAGAACCCGTACTCGTCGCTGAACCCGCGCGTGACCATCGGCGACAGCATCGGCGCCGGACTGCGGGTGCAGGGCGAGAACAACACCAAGGAGATCCAGCGCAAGGTCCAGGAGCTGCTGGAGCGCGTCGGGCTGGAGGCCTCGCACTACAACCGCTTCCCGCACGCGTTCTCCGGCGGTCAGCGCCAGCGCATCGCCATCGCCCGCGCCCTCATCCTGCGGCCCAAGCTGGTCATCTGCGACGAGCCGGTCTCGGCGCTGGACGTCTCGACCCAGGACCAGGTGCTGCGCCTGCTGGACGAGCTCCAGGACGACTTCGACCTGACCTACATCTTCGTCGCCCACGACCTGGCCGTGGTCCGCCAGGTCAGCGACCGGGTGGCGGTCATGCGCAAGGGCGAGGTCGTCGAGCTGAACGACAGCGACGCCGTCTACGAGGCGCCCCAGCACGACTACACCCGCGAGCTGCTGGCGGCGGCCCCGGTCCTCGACCCGGTCGAGGCCAAGAAGCACCGCGCGCGCCGCGCCGAGCTGCGCCACCGGTCCACGGCGGCCTAGCCGCCCACGACCGCGCACGCGCCGCGGCGTGCGGGCTCCGCTGCCCGCACGCCGCGGCGCACGCGGGTGCGCTCGGTGTCAGCTCCGGCTCCCGGCGCGCCGATCGGCCGCCGCGCCGGGGCTCTGCCCGTCCTTCCGCCGCGAGCGCGCCGCCTCTCCGATGACCCACACGGAGATCAGGGTGTGCCCGGCCAGCACCACGCGCACGATGGCGAACGAGTCCTGCAGCGCCGCTGTGCGCTCGGCGTCGCCGACGAACAGGATCAGCCCGGCCAGCACGCCCGCGCCGATCGCGCAGGCCGCCACGCACCGCAGCCACGCCGCCGCCTCGCGCCGCACCGCCGGCGCGCCGGCCTTGGGCGGGCGCGGGGGAGGCGGGCCGCCGGCGAAGCGGTGGGCGAAGCGCACGTCCGCCCACTGGATGACGGTGTGGCCGTAGGCAACGGTGAAGCCCAGGTACAGCGCACCGAAGCCGTGGGAGCGGTCGGCCGTGCCGCCCAGGCTCAGATGGACGGCGATCACCGCCAGCAGGACCACGTCCAGTACCGGCACGAGCAGCAGCAGTACGGTGCTCAGCCGCGTGGCGCGCGCCAGGTAGCGGGCCGCCAGCCCGCCCACCACGAACACCCAGAACAGCGCCTCGACCGCCAGGATCGCGCCTGTGACCATGCTTCCCCCGTCCTCGCGGAACCCGGCTTCGCGGCCCGGCGGGTACCGGGACCGGGCGGCCTCCAGCATGCGGGCGCACCCGGCGCGGGCGGATCGTCGGCGGCGGGGAGATCGTCCTACCACCTTCGATGTACGCATCCGCGCCCGCCGCGTGCTGGGATGGGAGCCGTGAGAGGACGACTGCCGGGCCGCGAGCTGCTCGACCGCCCGATCCTGGGCGGACGCGCCTACCTCGGCAGCGCCCTGTGGGCCGCATTCCTGTTCGCCCTGGGCGCGGCGCTGTGGGGCGTGGGCGCCTACACCCACCGCGACGGCGGTCTCGACCCGCGGTGGATGCTGGTCACCCTGGCCGTCAGCTGCACACTCGTGGTCTTCCGCCGCACGGCCCCCGGGGCGGTCCTGGCGGCGGCGACCCTCGTGCTGGCGGCCGACGCGGCCGTGGGGCCCTCCAGCGCCGTGGTCATCAACTACGGGGAAGCGCTTTACGCGGCGTGCGTCTGGGGGCGGCGCAGGCTCGCCAACGGCGTGCTGGCGGCCGTGTGCGCCGGCGGGGCCGTCGTGTTCGCGCTGCTCGTGTTCGCCGCGGCCAACGGCGCCCTGCGCGGCGGACCGCTGGTGATCGCACAGGGTATCGGGCTGTACGTGCTGGGCTTCGGCAGTCCGACGATCAGCGGGACGAGCGTGCGCGAGCACCGGCTGCGCACAAGCCTGGAGCGCGAGCGGGCGCGCCGGATCGAGCAGATGGCCGAGCTGGACCGCCGCCACGCCGTGGCCGAGGAGCGCGGGCGGGTGGCGCGCGAACTGCACGACGTGGTCGCCAACCACCTCAGCGCCGTCGCCGTCCAGTCGACGGCGGCGCTGTCCATGCGTGAGTCCGACCCCGAGCGGACCCGCCGCATCCTGGGCGTGATCCGCGACAGCAGCCTGCGGGGCCTCACCGACCTGCGGGCCATGATCGGGGTGCTGCGCGGTGCGCGGGAGGCACCGGAGCTGGAGGCGGTTACCCCCCGGCTGGCCGACGCCGACCGCCTGCTGGCCGACGCACGGGAGGCCGGGCTGGAGATCGACGTCGCCTGGACCCGGCGCGACCGCCCGCTGCCGCAGCGCGCCGACTCCGCGGCCTACCGGGTGCTGCAGGAGTCGCTGACCAACGCCATGCGCTACGCCGACCCGATGCGGGTCGAGGTCGTCGTGGACTTCTCCGAGGGCGGCTTTGGCGCCGGGGACGGCACAGGAGGCGGCCACGGCCCGAGGGGCGGCGTGAGCGGCGGCGGGGACCTGCTGCTGCTGACGGTCAGCAACGGCCTCGCCGGGCGGGGCGCGCGCGAGCCCGGAGTGCTCGACGGCCACGGCGCGGGCGCGGGGCTGACCGGGATGCGCGAGCGGGTGCAGCTGCTCGGCGGCCGGTTCAGCGCCGGCCCGGTGGACGGGCGGGTCTGGCGCGTGCGCGCCGAGATCCCGCTCGCACCCGACGAGCGGCGGCCCGGGGTGGGCCGGCGGGCGCCGGTCGGCGGGGCGGACCCGGTGGAGCGCCCGGGCGGCGCGGATACGGCGGAGGGTGCGGCCGGCGGCCGCACCGGCGAAGGGGGCGGTGTGCGGTGATCCGTGTCGTGGTGGCCGAGGACCAGTGGGCGGTGCGCTCGGGCCTGGTGATGATCCTGGAGTCCGCGCCCGACATCGAGGTGGCCGCCGAGGCCGCCGACGGCGAGCAGGCGGTGGCGGCGGCCCGCCGCACCGGCTGCGACCTCGTGCTGATGGACGTGCGGATGCCGCGCAAGGACGGGATCGCGGCCACCCGTGAGCTGGTCGGCACGGGCACCGACGTGCTCATCCTGACCACCTTCGACCTCGACGAGTACGTGTTCGGCGCGCTGCGCGCCGGTGCCGCGGGGTTCCTGCTGAAGAACGTCGACGCTGACGGCCTGATCGAGTCGGTGCGGGTGGTCGCGCGCGGCGAGGGCATGATAGCCCCGGCCGTGACGCGCCGGCTCATCCGGGAGTTCGCGGGCGCGCCTACCGCCGGCGCGCCCGCCGAGCGCGCGGATACGCCCGGGGACAGGTCCGACCCGGGCGGGTGGGAGCGCCCGGCCGCGTCCGCCCTGGCGGAGCTGACGCCCCGCGAACGCGAGGTGCTGGCCTGTGTGGGCGAGGGCCTGTCCAACCGCCAGGTCGCCCGGCGCCTGGGAATCACCGAGCCGACCGCCAAGACCCACGTCAGCCGGGTCCTGGCCAAGCTCGGCCTGCGCAGCCGCGTGCAGGCGGCCATCGCCGCTCAGGAGCGGGGCCTGGCGCCTTGACCTGGCGGGCGGCGGATGCGGCCCCTGGCGGCGGTCGGCGGGGCGGCGCTGCCGGACCCCTCCGAGCCGCTCCAGCGAACCCGGGCGGAAAGCCGAGGGCGCCCCGGCCGCGGGCCGTCGACGAGCCCGCTCCGACGCGGCCGCGTCGGCGCCGCCGGGCGGCGCTCGCGGACGGGGGAGGAGGACTAGGGGCGCAGTGAGTGCAGGAGGGCGTCGAGGCCGTCGGTGAACCGCCGCTCGGGGTCGAGCCGCACCCCCTCCAGCGCCGCCGCGTGCGGGAACCGGCCGTCGACGGTCGCCGGGTCCCGGGCCGGCAGGCCGTCGGCGCGGACCTCGTGGATGACGGCGCCGGTCACGTAGGAGTCCAGCGCCGCGGCGGCCTGGACGACCCGGTCGCCGCTGAGCCCGGCTTCGGCGAAGGCGGCGTAGTGCAGCTCCAGCGTGCGCAGGGCGGCCTCGGTGTCGGGGCGGCGGTGGATGAACAGGGGCAGCGCCTGGGCGTGGGCCAGGAGTGCGCGGCGGTAGTCCAGCGCCCACTCCCGCAGCCGCTCGTCCCACGGGCGCCCGTCGGCCGGGGCGCCGTCCTCCTTTGCGGCCCCGGCGGTGCTCTCGCCGTCCTCACCGGGGTCCGCGGCCTCCTCTCCGGCCGCGCCCGGCTGCCCGCGGGTCACGTCGCTGATATGGGCGACGATCGCGTCGAAGAGCTGCTCCTTTCCCAGCGGGAAGTGGTGGTAGACCGCCATGGCCTCCACCTCCAGGGCGTCGCCCAGGCGGCGCATGGTCAACCGGCGCAGGCCCTGGCCGTCGATGATGCGCAGGGCCTCGCTGATGATGCGGTCGGCGCTGAGGCCGGCGTTGTTTCGGCTCACGTCCCGATCCTAGGATTACTATGTAAAGGCGGCGCCGGAGACACGGGCGCGCTCGCCAGGTGATCTTGCCCACCTCTAGAGTGGGATGGCCGATAAGCTCGGCCCGTCCCCTGACCACCCGATCACACCACGGGAGCGAATATGGCCCTGCTGAAGCGGAAGCCCGACGACACCGCGCGCAAGCAGCACTCCGAGGACCGGACCCGGGCCGAGCGGCTTCCGGAGCTGATCCGCGAGGTCGCCGCGGCCGAGGAGCGGCTCTTCGAGGCGCAGCGCTCCGACGCCGCGATCGAGGAGCTGCACCGCCGCGGCGTCGCGCTGGACACCGCACTGACCGAGGCGATGCGCGCCGCCTACGCGCACGAGCGGGTGCTGATCGGCCCGCGCGGCTACACCGACCGGATCCACCGCCGCAAGCGGCTGGCCACACCCGAGGTGCGCCACGCCACCGAGACCGCCGAGCGGCTGCTGACCGCTCGCGAGAACCACCGCCTGCACGGAGTCGAGCGCCTGCCGCGGAGCCCCGTGGCGGGCTGACGACGTGCGCGCCTTGCGTACCGGTGGGAGGATCGGAGCAGGCGTTGCGCGCACGCCGGAGGTACCGCAGGTTACAGGGAGTGGGGGCGAGGATGCCGGACGCGATCCGGATCGACCCGACGTCGAAGGTTCCCCCGTATGAGCAGATACGGGCGGCGGTGGCCAACGCGGCCGCCAAAGGCGAGCTGCCGGTCGGCTACAAGCTGCCGACGGTGCGGGCGCTGGCCGAGACCCTCTCCGTCGCCGTGAACACCGTCGCGCGCGCCTACCGCGAGCTCGAGCAGGCCGGCGTGGTCGAGACCCGCGGCCGCTCGGGCACCTACATCGCCGCCGACGGCGACGCCCAGCGCGCCGAGGCGGTCTCGGCGGCCCGCAGCTACGCCGACGTCATCGCCAAGCTCGGGCTGGACCCGACGGAGGCGCTCGACATCGTCCGCGCGGCGCTGCGCGGCTGAGGAGCCCCTGCGCCTCCGGTCAGCGCCGGATTCCGATGACGCTGACCAGATAGAACAGCAGGGTCCCCACCCAGGCCAGGATGACTCCGGGGGCGCCCATGAAGCTGCCGGCGATCGCGGACAAGGGGATCACGAAGCACATCCCCAGCAGTCCCATGACCAGGCGCGGGTCGGACCACGCCCGATCGTTGCCGTCCGGGGTGCGGCCCGGGGCCTGCGCGTCGCCCCCCGTCTCGGCGAGGCGGTGCCCGACCCGCTCGTCGACGGCCCTGTCGAGCCGTTCCACGATCGCGGCGGCGATCGCGTCGTCGTAGTCGGGGCCCAGTTCCCGCGCGGCCCGCAGCGAGTCCGCGATGTCGGCGCCGGGAGCACCGGCGCCGGCGCCGCCCGTGGGAGCGGGTGCGGGGGAGTCGGCGGTCGGGGGCGCGGAGCGGGCGGTCGCGGGGGATATGTCGTCGGCCATGTCCACATAGTCTCCCGCGGCGGGGCGATCGGCACCCCTTCGGCGGGAAGTCGGGGGGAACATCAGGGGTCCCCTGACACGGACGCGGGGCCGGGCCCGGCCCCGCCGGGTCCGCCCCCGCGCGGGCGCGGTGCGCGCAAAGACCCCGTGCCCGCACGAGGGCGGGCACGGGGTCAGGGTCGGGCCTGACGCGGGCGGCGACAGGCGGGCCGGTCAGCTCGCGAAGTCGAGCAGCTGCTGGGCGCGGCTCGGGTGCCGCAGCTTCGACAGCGACTGCTTCTCCAGCTGCCGGATGCGCTCGCGGGTCAGACCGAGGTGTTTGCCGATCTCGTCCAGGGTGCGCGGGCGGCCGTCCATCAGTCCGAACCGCAGCGACATGATGGTCGCCTCGCGCGGTTCGAGGTCGTCCAGCGCACGGCGGAGCTGGTCGGCCATCAGCTGGCGGTCGACCACCTCGGAGGCCTCCGAGGCGTCGATGTCCTCGATGAGATCGCCTATACGGGTCTCGCCGTCCTCCCCGATGGTCGAGTCGAGGCTGATGGGCTGACGGGTGACCCGCAGCAGCTCCTCGATCTGGGTCGGGGTCTTGTCCAGCTCCTTGGCCAGCTCCTCCGGAGTGGGCTCGCGGCCCAGGGTCTGGTGCATGTCCCGCTCCAGCCGGCTCACCTTGCTGAGCAGCTCCAGGACGTGCACGGGCAGCCGGATGGTGCGGGCCGAGTCGGCGAAGCCGCGCTGTATAGCCTGGCGGATCCACCACATGGCGTAGGTGGAGAACTTGAAGCCCTTGGTGTAGTCGAACTTCTCCACGGCCCGGATCAGGCCCAGGTTGCCCTCCTGGACCACGTCCAGCAGCGACATGCCGCGGTCGCTGTACTTCTTGGCGACCGATACGACCAGCCGGAGGTTGGCCTCCAGCATGTGCTGCTTGGCGCGCCGGCCGTCCTCGGCGATCTCGGTGAGGTCCTCGTGCTCGGCCTCGGTGAGGTCCTCGGGACCGGGGGAGTCCTCGATGGTGCCCAGGCGGTACTCGGCGTAGAGCCCGGCCTCGATCCGCTTGGCGAGGTCGACCTCCTCCTCGGCCGTCAGCAGCTGGCGCCGGCCGATAGCCTTGAGGTAGGTGTGGACGGAGTCGCCCATCGCCGGAGACTGGTCGTCGAGGTCGGCCTCGGGGCCCTCCGGCTCGTGGGCGGGCGAGGGCAGTGTTTCGCTATCCTCGGACTTGGCCTCGGCGGCCTCCCGGGGTGCGGTGTCGAGAGCCTCCTCGAGCGCTTCGTCCTCGGCGTCGGCGTCGACGGACTCCACCGCGGCGTCGCCGCCCCCGTTGGCGAGCCGCACGCCGGCGTCGGCGAGTTCACGCAGGATGGAGCGGCCGTCGGCCGGGCTGATGCCCGCCGCGGAGAACGCGGCGCGAAGCTCCCCAAGGGACAGGTGTCCCTGGGAGCGCCCCCTGGTGATCAGCTCGTCCAGAGACGCGGACGCGACATCCTTGCCGTCTGCGGTCTCCGCCACCGTGGGAGAAGTGGCTAGGGCAGTGCGCGACATGAAGGCACCTCCCTCCCTTCCAAGACGTCAGGCGCGTGGCGGTATGGAGTCCGCCGTGTTCGCACGCCACTATGTCTAACGTGTCAGAGAGTCAAATGTTCCCGGTCTCGATTGGATCTCGCGGGACGTGGTCTGGCTCACGACCCGATGCGGCGCAGGCGGCTCCGTCGAGCTGGTAAGGACGTCCGCGGACAACGCCCGATGTGCTGCGAGCGGCGCAGCGGCGTCCGCGGGGCCGGTGCCGGCCGTTCCGCACCGCCGACCTCCTTCGCGAGGGGTTGGATTCGGTGCCTTGGTAGACGCCTGTCCGGCGTGCGAAGTTCCCCCATGAGGCGGATCCGTTACGAAAGATCGCGGTCACCGATCATCCTGCCCGCGGGCGAACGCGTCAATCTCGCTGTACAGGGCCCCGGCGCAGGGCGGCGAGATCGGTCTTTCCCGAGGTCAGCTGGGGGAGACTGGTGCGGATCTCCACCTCGTGCGGTGCGGCGTAGCGGGGCATGCGGGCGCCCACCCACGTGCGGACCTCCTCCAGGCCGGGCGGGGCAGCTGGGTCGGCGGGGACGACGACCGCGGTCACGCGCTCGCCCCACTCGGAATCGGGGCGGCCCACCACGGCGGCGTCGGCGACGGAGTCCATCTCCATCAGCAGTGCGGCGACCTCGGCGGGGACGACCTTGTGGCCGCCGGTGTTGACCACGTCGTCCAGCCGCCCGCGCACGGCCAGCCGCCCGTCGCCGTCGAACCGTCCCAGATCGCCGGTGCGCAGCCACCGCGTGCCGTCCGCGTCCCGCTCGACGGCGGCGGCGGTGGCCTCGGCGTCCAGCCGGTAGCCGGCGAAGAGGACCGGCCCGCCCAGCAGGATGCGGCCGGTGTCGTCGAGGCGCACGCCCACGCCGTCCAGCGGTTCGCCGTCGTAGACGCATCCGCCGCAGGTCTCGCTCATGCCGTAGGTGGTGACGACCCGGCCGCCGGCGGCGCGCGCCGCGGCCAGCAGGCCGGGTCGGGCGGCGGCGCCGCCGACCAGCACGGCGCCGAAGCGCGACAGGTCGGCGCCCGCGTCCACCAGCCGGTGCAGCTGGGTGGGCACCAGCGAGACGTGCGGGCGGTGCCGGTCGGCGGCGAGCAGGGCCGTCTCGGTGGCGAAGGGCTGGATGAGCGGCTCGGCGCCGGCGACCAGGGAGCGCACCAGCACCAGCAGCCCGGAGATGTGGGCGTGCGGCAGCACGCACAGCCACCGGTCGCCGTTCCGGGCGCCGATGCGCCGCAGTGAGGCGCGGGCCGATGCCAGCAGGGCCGGGGCGGTCAGCTCCACGCCCTTGGGCGTGCCGGTCGAGCCGGAGGTGGCGATGGTCAGCGCGACGTCCTCGCCGGTGCCGCGGGCCCCGGCCAGTTCGGTGACGCCCTCGGGGGTGCGCAGCGATGCGGGCCGCATCGCCGCCAGGACGGACTCCAGGCGCGGCCGCGGCAGCGCGGGGTCGAGCGGCAGCAGGGCCGGGCCGTGCCCGTTCAGGGAGTCGCGGAGCAGGTCGGTGAGCAGTGCGGGCTCCAGGCCCAGCACCGCCTGAAGCGGTCGGTTCGCCACGTCCGCCAAGGTTAGCGCCGCCCACCGGAGTGCGCGGAGCCGGGGCCGCCGCGGGTGCGCCGGGATTGCGGCGAAAGCGGTGGTGGGCCGTGCTCCGGTGCGTGCCGGAGCGATTAGGGTTGGCCTCCGACGGGTCCGGGCGCGGAAGCGGCCCTGTGCCGCCGCGCCGGCCGGCCGGACCCTCGGCCCCAGCCGGAAAACGCAGTGAAGGAGATGACGGCAGTCGTGAGTGGCGTGGAGTGGCAGCGGTCGGGCGAGTACGCCGACATCATCTACGAGACCGCCGAGGGGATCGCCAAGATCACGATCAACCGGCCCGAGCGCCACAACGCGTTCCGGCCGCAGACCCTCTTCGAGCTCCAGGACGCCTTCAACGCCGCGCGCGACGACTCCCGGGTCGGCGTGATCATCTTCACCGGCGCCGGCGACAAGGCGTTCTGCTCCGGCGGCGACCAGAAGATCCGCGGGGACGACGGCTACATCGGCTCGGACGACGACGCCGTGGCCCGCCAGGGCATCGGCCGGTTGAACGTGCTCGACCTGCAGGTGCAGATCCGGCGCCTGCCCAAGCCGGTCATCTGCATGGTCGCCGGGTACGCCATCGGCGGCGGCCACGTGCTGCACGTCTGCTGCGACCTGACCGTCGCCGCCGACAACGCCAGGTTCGGCCAGACCGGTCCCAAGGTCGGCTCCTTCGACGGCGGGTACGGCTCGTGGCTGCTGGCCCAGACGGTGGGACTGAAGAAGGCGCGCGAGATCTGGTACCTCTGCCGTCAGTACTCCGCCGAGGAGGCGCGCGAGATGGGGCTGGTCAACACCGTCGTCCCGCTGGAGCGGCTGGAGGAGGAGACCGTCGCCTGGGCCCGGGAGATGCTCGAGAAGTCCCCGCTGGCCCTGCGCATGGTCAAGGGCGCGATCAACACGGTCAGCGACGGGGCGGCGGGCATGCAGCAGTTCGCCGGCGACGCGACGATGCTCTACTACATGAGCGAAGAGGCCCAGGAGGGCCGCGAGGCCTTCAAGGAGAAGCGGCGCCCGGAGTTCGACCGCTTCCCGCGCCGCCCCTAGGAGGCGTGCGTCCGCACCGGCGCCGCGCGAGGGCCGGCGGCCGGACGGTGCGGACCCGGGATCGCGGCCGGGCGCCGGGTCCCGGCGGCCCGGCACACACGAGCAGGCAGGCACACCCCGGCGGGAGGCGGTTTGGGCCACAGCGGCACGGCCGAGGCGCGCGCATACGCGATACCCATGCGCACCCGGTTCCGGGGGCTGGACGTGCGCGAGGGACTGCTGGTGCGCGGGCCGGCGGGCTGGGGCGAGTTCTCGCCCTTCCCCGAGTACGGGCCCCCCGAGTGCGCCCGGTGGTGGGCGGCCTGCCGCGAGGCCGCCGACCTGGGCTGGCCCGCCCCCGTGCGCGACCGGGTCCCCGTCAACGCCACGGTCCCCGCTGTGGGGCCCGAGCAGGCGGCCCGCATCGTGGCCGAGGGCGGGTGCTCCACGGCCAAGGTGAAGGTCGCCGAGGCCGGGCAGGGCCCGGCCGACGACATCGTGCGGGTCGAGGCGGTGCGCGACGCGATCGGCCCCGGCGGCAGGGTGCGCATCGACGTCAACGGCGGCTGGGACGTCGACACCGCGGTGCGGATGCTGGCCGAGCTGGCGCGGTTCGACCTGGAGTACGTGGAGCAGCCCTGCGCGAGTCTGGAGGAGCTGGCGCAGGTGCGCCGCCGCAGCCGGGTGCCCGTCGCCGCCGACGAGTCGATCCGGCGTGCCGAGGACCCTGTGCGGGTGCGCGCCGCCGGCGCCGCCGACATCGTCGTGCTCAAGGTGCAGCCGCTGGGCGGCGTGCGGTCCGCGCTGGAGGTGGCCGCGGCCTGCGGCCTGCCGGTGGTGGTCTCCAGCGCCGTGGAGACCTCGGTCGGCCTGGCGGCCGGCGTGGCGCTGGCCGCGGCGCTGCCCGAGCTGCCCTACGCCTGCGGCCTGGCGACGATGCGCCTGCTCGAAGCCGACGTCACCGCCGATCCGCTGCTGCCCGAGGACGACGGCTGCATCCCGGTGCGCCGGCCCGCGGTCGACGAGCACCGGCTCGCCGCCGTCGAGGCGGGAACCGAACCCTGGCTGCGCCGGGCCCGGGCCGCCGAGCACGCCGGGCGCCGGTGAGCGGCCCCGGTCCGCGGGCGGGCGGAGATTGACCGAGTTTTTCCGCTCCCCCGGTTGAACGCGTGAGATCGGGTACCCCCTTCGGAGAGGAAGGCGCGCCGCGCCGACGGGGGAGGGGGACGACGAGGCGGAGCAGTGCGCCCCGGCGCCTCCGCCGATTCCGGCAGCGCGGGTATGGCGATTCCGGTCACACTCGGGGTGGTTCTTCGGCCTGGGAGGACGAACACCGAGCCGCGGTCCGTTGCACGACGCGAGACCCGGCGTTTACGTCGCGCCGACACGGTCCGGACGCCTTCCGGCGCGCCGCGGCGCCGAGCCGGCCGATGCGCGGGCGGGCGTACCGTTTCGCGGACCCGGGGCGGGGCCCCGGCGGGTGCGCCGACACTTGTCCACACTTTGACGAACTAGAGAGACCGCATGAACCCGTCTACCGCTCTGGCGCGCGTCCTCGTCGACGAACTGGCCCGGTGCGGGCTGTCCGAGGCCGTCGTCGCGCCGGGGTCGCGCTCCACTCCGCTGGCGCTGGCCCTGGCCGCCCACCCGGACGTCCGCGTGCACGTCCGGGTCGACGAGCGGTCGGCGGCCTACCTCGCCGTCGGCCTGGCCCGCACACAGCGCCTCCCGGCCGCACTGGTGTGCACCTCGGGGACCGCGGCGGCCAACTTCCACCCCGCCGTGCTCGAGGCCGACGAGAGCGGCGTGCCGCTGCTCGTCCTCACCGCCGACCGCCCCCCGGAGCTGCGCGGCACCGGCGCCAACCAGACGGTGGACCAGATCGGCCTGTTCGGCTCGGCCGTGCGGATGTTCACCGAGGTGGGCACCCCCGAACCGGTCGCGGGCATGACCGCCTACTGGAGGTCGCTGGCCTGCCGCGCGTGGTCGGCGGCCGGCACGGAGCGCCCCGGGCCCGTGCACCTCAACCTCGCTTTCCGCGAGCCGCTCGTGCCCGAGACGGCGCTGCCCGCGCCGGGCGAGTCCCCGTCGGCCGCCGACCCCGTCGCCGAGGCCCTGGCGGCCGCCGACGACTGGCCGGAGCCGCTGATCGGGCGCCCGTCGGGACGGCCGTGGATCGCGCGGCACGCGGCGCCCCGCGGCCCCGAGCCGGTGGAGCTGCCGGCGGTGGAGCGCGGTGTGGTGGTCTGCGGCGACGGCGACTACGACCCGATCCCCTACCTCGCCCTGGCCGCGCAGACCGGCTGGCCGCTGCTGGCCGAGCCCACCTCCAACGCGCGCCGCGGCGACGCGGTCTCGGCCTACCGCCATCTGCTGGCCTCCCCCCGGTTCGCGGCCGAGCACGAGCCGGAGCTGGTGGTGACCGCGGGGCGCCCCGGGCTCTCGCGCCAGCTGCTGGCCTACCTGGGCCGCGCCGAGCGGCACTTCGCGGTGGGCACGGGCCGCTTCGCCGACCCCGTGCGCACCGCCACCGACACGGTCCCGGCCGTCGCCGCGCCCGCCGGCGCCCGGCCCGACACCGGATGGGCGCGCTCCTGGCAGGAGGCCGAGCGCCGGGCGCGCGCCGCGGTCGACGGCGTCCTCGATGCCGAGGAGGCCCTCAGCGAGATCCGCCTCGCGCGCGACCTGGCCGCTCAGGCCCCCAACGGCACGCTGCTGTTCGCCGGGTCGAGCATGCCCATCCGCGACCTCGACGCGGCGATGAGCGCGCGGTGCGGCGCGCGGATCATCGGCAACCGCGGGGTCAGCGGGATCGACGGCACGGTCTCCTCTGCCGTAGGCGCGGCGCTGGCCCACCAGCGCGCGGGCGGCGGAGGCGGCTACGCGCTGCTGGGCGACCTGGCGATGCTGCACGACCAGAACGGCCTGGTGCTGGGCCCCGGCGAGCCGCGCCCGGACCTGGCCCTGGTGGCGGTCAACAACGACGGCGGCGGCATCTTCTCCGGCCTCGAACAGGCCGGCCACCCCCGCTTCGAGCGGCTGTTCGGTACGCCGCACGGGGTCTCGATGGAGCGGGTGGCCCAGATGGCCGACGTGCCCTACACGCACCTGGAGTGGGCCTCCGACCTGCCCAAGGCGCTGCTGGGGGAGGGGCTGCGGATCGTCGAGGTGTGTACCGGCCGCGCCGACTCCGCCGCGCTGCGCCGCACCGTGCAGCAGGCCGTCGAGGCCGCGCTGGAGGACTGAGCCCCGCCCCGCCGCGCCCGCTCCGGGCGCGGCGCCGCTCTGCTAGCTTTGCCCACCATGCGGTATTTGTTGCACATGACGGACTTCGCCACCTGGCGCGACGGCGAAGGGGCGATCGCGCCGGCGTCGCTGGCAACCGAGGGGTTCGTGCACGCCTCACCCGACGACGCCACGGTCCTCGCCGTCGCCAACGCCCTCTACTCCGAGACGGCCGAGCCCCAGGCGGTCCTGGTCCTCGACACCGAACGGCTGGACGCCGAGGTGCGGTGGGAGGCCGCGTCACCGGCCCCGCCGCCGGGCGTGGCCGCCGACGCCCTGTTCCCGCACATCTACGGACCCGTCCCGCGCGAGGCGGTGGTCGGCGTGCGCTATCTGCGCCGCGACCCCCGGGGCGTGTTCGTCTCGGTCGATCAGCGGGGCGCCACAGCCGAGCGGCTGGACCTGCTGCCCCATCCCGAAGGCGGGTGGTTCGGCGAGACCTGGCGCGCCGCGGTCCGGGTGCGGCCCGAGGGCTACCCGGGCGAGCGCTCCACCGCCACCGGAATCCACTTCCTGCTCAACCCCGGCGAGCGGTCGCGCTGGCACCGGGTGCGCTCCGACGAGATGTGGGTCTTCAACCGCGGCGGGCCGCTCGCGCTGTCCCTGGGCGGCAGCGGGGAGCGCCCCGAGCAGGAGCGGACCCTGACCCTGGGCACCGACATCCACGGCGGGCAGGTGCTGCAGGCGCTCGTCCCGGCCGGCACCTGGCAGGCCGCGCATCCGCTGGCCGACCAGGAGGCGCTGGTCAGCTGCTTCGTCTCGCCCGGCTTCGACTTCGCCGACTTCGAGGCCGTCGACTAGGGGCGTGTTCGACGGGTCCCTCCGTTGCGGGCGGCGCACGCGGGTGCGGCCCCGGGCCCGGGGCGCGAAGCGCCGCTCTTCCGGCGCGGCTGCGATAGAGGCCGCCCCCCGCCGACGCAGGAGAGCGCGGTGGGAGTGGTGCCGGGGCTCCGCGCAGGAGGACAGCCACCCGTCGAACACGCCCCCGGGGCGTATCCGGTCGGGGCGGGGTACCTCAGTCGGTCAGGGCCTCGCGCATGACCCGCAGCTTGGACTCGGACTCGGCGACCTCGGCCCGCGGGTCGGAGCCCGAGACGATGCCGCAGCCGGAGAACAGCCGCGCTTGGCGGTCCCGGACCTGGGCGCAGCGCAAGGCGATGCCGAACTCGCCGTTGCCCGCGCCGTCGATCCAGCCGACCGGGCCGGCGTAGCGGCCGCGGTCCATGCCCTCCAGCTCGCGGATCATCTCCACGGCCGCCGCCGTGGGCGTACCGCCGACGGCGGCGGTGGGGTGCATCGCCGCCACCACGTCCAGGGTCGAGACCCCCGGCCGCAGGCGGGCCCGGGTGGGCGAGGCGAGGTGCTGGACGTTGGCCAGCCGCAGCAGCCGGGGCCGCTCGGGCGCCTCCACCGCGTCGCACAGGGGGGCGAGCGTGGCGCGCAGCGAGTCGATCGCGTACCGGTGCTCCTCGCGGTCCTTGGCCGACTCCTCCAGCTCCGCCGCCAGGCGCGCGTCCTCCTCGGGCGAGGCGCCGCGCGGGCGGGTGCCGGCCAGCACCAGAGAGGCGACCTCGTCGCCCTCGCGGCGCAGCAGCAGTTCGGGGGTGGCGCCGACCATGCCGTCCACCGAGAACGTGTAGCAGTCCGGGTAGTCGCGGGCCAGCCGCGCGAGCAGGGTGCGGACGTCGACGGGGCGCTCGGCCGCGGCGACGACGTCGCGTGCCATCACCACCTTCTCCAGCTCCCCGGCGCGGATGCGCTCGACCGCGGCGCCCACGGCGGCGCCCCACGCGTCGGCGGACAGCACTCCCGCGCTCCACGACAGCGGACCCACGGGCGCGGGCGCGGAGACGTCCGGACGCGGATCCCCGCCGGGCGGCCCGCCGGCGGGGGCGGCCGTGGTGATCCAGGACCGGCCGCCGCGCCGGCCCACGACCACGCGCGGCACGATCAGCGCGGAGCCGCCGGAGCGCGCGTCGAAGGTGAAGCCGCCGAAGGCCACCGGGCCGCTTCCGGGCACCCGCACGCCGTCGTCGACCTCGGCGCGGTCCATCAGGCGCCGCAGCGCCCGGGCCGCCTCAGCGAAGCGGGCGGTGCCCTGCGCCGCGGCCTCGGCGGGCAGGTCGACGCGGGCGGCCTCGCCCCAGCCGACCAGCCCCTCGCCGCGGCGCAGCCACGCCAGCGGCGCGGCCGCGGGCAGGCGCGCGAGGAGGTCGCCGTCCTCCTCCAGCGGCGCTGTGCGCACGGCCAGACTCGGCTGCTGGTTCGGTGTGGCCCTCACAACGGCCAATCCTAGGTTCTTGCGGTCCCAAACCCGACCGTGACCGGCGGTTTACCCGATATGCGGTCGAAACCGCTCGCGGTCCGCCGCGCGGCGCCGCGGCCGTGCCGTGATCGGTCTCGGCCGAAAGTGACACGCCGGTCAACGCCGCCCCGTATTCTTGTCAGCAATGTCTAAAGAGGATTGACCGGGAGGTAAAGGGACATATGCGACGGATGCTGCTCGGCATTGCGGCCGCGGCCGCCACGATGCCGCTGCTGGGCGCCTGCGTTCCCTGGTCCGCCCCCGGCCCCGGCCAGGACGCCGCCTCGCCGCAGGCGCGGGGCACCATGCCCGTCCCCGACGACTGCACCGCCGACCCCGCCCATCCCAAGCGCCAGATGCGCGGCGCCTGGATCGCCAGCGTCCGCAACATCGACTGGCCCTCCGAGGCCGGGCTGGACCGGGAGGAGCAGCAGCGGGAACTGCGCGACATGCTCGACCGCGCCCAGGGCCTCGGCCTCAACGCCGTCTTCCTGCACGTGCGCCCCACCGCCGACGCCCTCTACTCCTCCGCCAAGGAGCCCTGGGCCCGCTACCTCACCGGCGAGCAGGGCGGCGACCCCGGCTACGACCCGCTCGCCTTCGCCGTCGAGGAGGCCCACCGGCGCGGCATCGAGCTGCACGCCTGGTTCAACCCCTACCGGGTCGGCTGGAAGGACCCCGACCTGGAGAACCTCGACCCCGACCACCCGGCGCGCAAGCACCCCGGCTGGCTGATCGAGTACGCCGACCAGGGCTACCTGGACCCGGGCAACCCCGACGTGCGCGAATGGGTCGGCGACGTCGTCCTCGACGTGGTCGACCGCTACGACATCGACGGGGTCCACTTCGACGACTACTTCTACCCCTACCCCGCCGAGGGCGAAAAGTTCGACGACGACCGCAGCTTCAAGCGCCACGGCGGCGATTTCGACAGCCGCGCCGACTGGAGGCGCGACAACGTCGACACCCTCGTCTCCGAGGTCGACGAGCGCATCCAGCAAACCAAGCCCTGGGTGCGGTTCGGGATCTCGCCCTTCGGCATCTGGCGCAACGCCGACAGCGACCCCGCCGGCTCCGACACCGAGGGACTGGAGTCCTACAGCGCCCAGTACGCCGACACCCTGGCCTGGATCCGCGACGGCACCGTCGACTACATCGTGCCCCAGCTCTACTGGCCGCGCGGATACGACGTCGCCGACTACGCCGAGCTGGTCCCCTGGTGGTCCGAACAGGTCTCCGGCACCGGCGTCGACCTCTACATCGGCCAGGCGGCCTACCGCGTCGGCGAGAAGGGCTTCCGCGGCCGCGGCGCGCTGACCCGCCAGCTCGAGCTCAACGCCCAGCACGGCGAGGTCGGCGGCGACCTCTACTTCTCCATCAGCGACCTGACCGGCCGCGCCGAGAAGGCCATGGGCGCCGTGGGCGAGGAGTACTACAGCCGGCCGGCGCTGCCGCCGGCGGCCGACTCCGGCGGCCGCTCCGCACCCGCGCTCGTCACCGAGCTCGACGCCGAACGGACCTCCTCCGGCGAGGTCCGACTGAGCTGGAACAAGGTCAAGGGCGCCCGGTTCTACGCCGTGTACCGGGTCCCCGGGGAGGGCGACGACCCCTGCGCCCTCGCCGACGCCTCGCACCTGCTCGCCGTCACCGGCGCCGACGCGGAGCGCGCCTTCACCGACACCGACCCCGCCGAGGGCCCGGTCCGCTACCACGTCACCGTGCTGGACGACTACCGCGCCGAAAGCGCCCCCGGACCCGCCGCCCGGCTCTCCCCCGGATAGGCCCGCCGAGCGCGCGCCGCCCGCCACCCGGCGGCGGTAGCGTAAAGCGGTGCGGCGGAGCGGGCTCCGTCCGGCGGCACCGCGGCCGGCGCGGGCGGCGGCCCGCGGTGACCCCGGAACGACGCACCCCCGCGGCGCCCCGGCTCCCGCGCCGCGCCCGCGCACCCCCGACACGCGCTCCGGCTGCGCGCCCACCCGCGCCGCCGCGGCAGAGAAGAAGGAGCCAGGTTGACGGCCATCCGCCTGCCCGAGCACTTGGAGCTGCTCCTGACCGACGAACCGGTGCTGGACGTGTACTCCTACGGCCCGTGGCGGGTGCCCGACGGGCTCGTCGACGAGCTCGCCCGGCGCATCGGCAAGATCCTGGACGACCCGCGGGCCCGCCCCTACCGCGCGGACGGCCGCCGCAAGCGCGACCCCATGGCACAGGAAGCGCTGCAGCAGGTCATCATGCTCTCCGGAACACTGCGGATCAACGCCGGCCACTACGCCCGGCTGCCCGCCGCCCTCACCGCCGAGCACCTGCCCAACTCCGACACCTCCACCGACCCCACGCAGTCGATCTTCGACAACCTGCGCCTGCCGCCCTGCTACGAGCTGTTCGAGTCCACGGACCGGGAGCGCCGCGAGACCGACCTCGACCTCGTGCGCGAGCTGATCGAGGCGGTCGAGGGCATCGCGCCCTGGGAGGACCGCCGCGACGCGCTGCTGCGGCTGCACCGCCGGCGCGCCGAGGACCCCGGCGCCCGCGAGAGCGACCTCACCCGCAGCCCGCGGGAGGTGCGCAAGGCGTGGATGGCCGCGGCCGACGACGACGTCCTCGCCGCAATGCCGGAGTTCGCCCCGCCCGCCGACTTCCTGCGGTGGGCCTTCACCGGGTTCGCGGCCGCCCACGAGCGCGTCGCCGCCGTCGCCCACGACGTGCCCGGCGTCGAGGACGCCGTCGCCGACCTCTGCCAGGCGCTGCGGCTGCCCAGCCTGCCTCCCATCGCCAGTGTGGTCCTGGACGCGGATGCTTTCGGCGAGCAGGCGGAGCGGTTCGACGACGAGCGCGACGGCTACCAGCAGCGAAGCTGGATGAGCCGGGTGCGCACCTGGCTGTGGCAGGCCGCGCTGGCCGGCGAGCTCGACGCAGCGCGCGCCTGGCTGGACATGGGCAGCAGGTGCGCCGCCGCGCTGGGCTCCAGTGAGGAGAGCGTCCTGCAGAAGCCGTCGCGGTCGATCCCGCTGCCCGTCATGGGCTTCCAGCAGGACCTGCGCCGCTACGGGCGCCCTCCGCGGCGGCCCTCGGGCGTGCCCGCCGCGCTGCCCCGCGGCACGGAGGGCGCGGCCGGCGGGCCTCGGGCGGCGGGTGACGGGACCGGCGAGGGCGGCGACGCCGCCGAACAGGCGCTGGCCGAGCTGGACGCGCTCGTGGGGCTGGAGCAGGTCAAGCGGGAGATCCGCGCCTACGCCGACGAGGCGCGCGCCGAGCGCCGCCGCGCCGCCGCGGGCGTGGAGACCGCGCCGCCTTCGCGCCACCTGGTCTTCACCGGCGGGCCCGGGACCGCCAAGTCCGCCGTCGCCCGCGTCCTCGGCTCCCTGTACGCGGGGGTGGGCGTGCTCTCCTCCGGCCACCTGGTCGAGGTCGGCCGCGCCGACCTGGTCGGCGAGTCGCTGAGCCAGACGCCCTCCCGCGTCGAGCAGGTCGTCACGTCCGCCCTGGGCGGGGTGCTGCTCGTGGACGAGGCCCACACCCTCACCGAGTCCGAGTCGGGCCGGGGCCTGGGCCTCGACGCCATCACCGCGCTGCTCAAGCACATGGAGGACCGGGCGGGGGAGTTCGCGGTCGTGCTGTCCGGCGGCGAGCGCGACATCGGGCACTTCCTGGCCGCCAACCCGCGCCTGGCGGCGCGGTTCCCGCACCGGCTGGCGTTCGCCGACTACACCGCGGCCGAGCTCACCGACATCTTCGCCGCCGCCGCGACGGGCGCCGGGTTCGCACTTGGCGAGGGCACGCGGGAGAAGGCGGCCCGGGTGCTGCACCGGACCGCTCGCGGGCCCTCCTTCGGCAACGCGCGCGCCGCCCGCGCGCTGGCCGACCGCGCCGCGTCGCTGCAGGGCCGCCGCGCCGCGGGGCTGGGCGAGGACGCCGCGGCCGAGGAGCTGCGCCTGCTGCTGCCCTGCGACATCCCCGAGTCGGCGGTGCCGCGCACCGGCGCCCACGGGCCCGGTGCGCCCGCGGCCGCGCGGCCCGGCGAGCCCGATACCGGGCCCGCCGCACACCCCTCCGGCGCAACCGACCCCGGCCCGGCGGCCGAGGGCGGTGCCGACGGCAGGGCGATGCGCGAGCTGCACCGCCTGGTCGGCCTGGACACCGTCAAGCGCGAGATCGCGCTCTACGCCGCCGAGGCGCGCGCCGAGCGGCTTCGCGGGGCCGACGGAGCGCCGGTCTCCTCGCCGGCCCGGCACATGGTGTTCATGGGCAACCCGGGCACCGCGAAGACCACGGTCGCCCGCCTGCTCGGCGAGATCTACGCCGAGCTGGGGCTGCTGGCGTCGGGCCACCTGGTCGAGACGAGCCGGGCCGACCTGGTCGCCGAGTACATCGGCCAGACCGCGCCGCGCGTGGAGAAGGCCGTGCGCACGGCCGTGGGCGGGGTGCTGTTCATCGACGAGGCCTACACGCTCACCGACTCCCGGTCGGGCAACGACTTCGGGGGCGAGGCCGTCGCCACCCTGCTCAAGCTGATGGAGGACCACCGCGACGACCTCGTGGTGGTCGTCGCCGGCTACGAGGAGCGGATGGCGGGGTTCCTGGCCTCCAACCCCGGTGTGGCCTCCCGCTTCCCCCGCCACCTGCGCTTCGCCGACTACGACGAGGACGAGCTGTCGGCCATATTCGCGTCGATGGCGGCCGGCGCCGGTCTGTCCGTGGGCGCCGGCACCGCCGCCCGGGTGCGCCACGTGCTGCGCTCCGCGCCCCGCGACGGCTCGTTCGGCAACGCGCGTCTGGTGCGCAACCTGCTGGAGCGCGCCACCGCACTGCAGGCCCGGCGCATCACCGAGGGCGACGGCGCCGCCGAGGGTCTGCGCGAGCTGCGGCCCGCCGACATCCCGGTCACCGCCAGCGGCCGGGTGAGCGCCGTGCCGCCGGGCGACCCGCTGGCCAAGCTGGCGGGGCTGGTCGGCCATGACCGCATCAAGCGGGAGGTGCGCGACCTGGAGGCGCGCGCCCGCGTGGAGGAGGCCCGCCGCGACGCCGGCGTGCATGCCGCGGCCGCGCCCGGGCACATGGCCTTCACCGGCAACCCGGGTACGGCCAAGTCCACGGTGGCGGCGCTGCTGGGCGGGATCTTCGGCCACCGGGGACTGCTCAGCTCGGGCCACTTCGTGCGCGCGGAGCCGCACACGCTCACCGCGCCCTCCGCCGAACGCGGAGCACCCCTTGAGGAGGCCGTCGCCGCCGCCCTCGGCGGTGTGCTGTTCGTGCCGCAGGCGCACCGGCTCGGCGTCCACCGGCCGGGCGCCCCGCCCGCGGCCGAGACGGTGGAGGCACTGGCCCGGCGCATGGCCGAGCTCCGCCACGACCTGGTCGTGGTGCTGGCGGGCGGGCGCGAGGAGCTGGGAGCGCTCCTGGACGCCTATCCCGACCTCGCCGCTCTCGTCTCCCGGCGCATGCACTTCCCCGACTACACCGACGCCGAGCTGGCCGCCGTCGTCGCCGAGCGCGCCCGCGAGGCCGGGTTCGCACCCGCTCCGGGCGTGTCGGAGGCCGTGGCGGCCTGCCTGGCCCGCACGCCCCGCTCCGCCTCGGCGGGCAACGGCCTGCTGGCCGAGGCGGTCTTCGAGCGGACCGCCGCCAACCAGGCGGCCCGCCTGGCTCTCACCGGAAGCACCGATCCCGACGCGCTGCGTGAGCTGCTCGCCGCCGATGTGCCCGCAACGGCCCGGGGGCTGGGGACCGACGAGCGCCGGCCGGGCCTGTACCTGTGATGCGGCGCCGGAACGGCGGGGCGCTCCCGCGCCTCGTATTCCGACACGAATTCTCACCCGCGCACGCGTGCGCCGGTGGAGCGCGGTTAGAACCACATCAAAGACGCGGTCGGGTGCGCGGCGGCGGCAGCCGCGGGCCGCGGAGACGGCGAGGAGGGTGCGATGTCACTGCGTGAGAACGAGCGGCGGATCCTCGCCGAGATCGAGAACGCCCTGGCCAAGGACGATCCGGACCTCGACGACCACCTGCGGTGCTTCGGCACCGACGACGCCTGGGGCGACGACGACCGGCCCGGGCGCTGGGTGGTGTGGCTGCTGCTCGGCGTGGCCGCCCTGGTGCTGTGCGCCATGGTGGCCGGGCTGTACTTCAGCGCGCCGGTCCAGGGCACGGAGCCCGCCGTGCCGCCGGCGTCGCCGGGCGGGGCCGAACCCGGCGTCGGGGTCGGCAGCGGGTAGTCCGCGGGCCCGCACGCCGCCGCACCGGAGGCCGGCGCGGCGGCGCGGGTGGTGCGCGCCGAGCCCCCGGGCGGGCCGCCCGGGGCGTGCTCAGAGCGCGTCGAGGAAGGACTTGGCCAGCGGGGCGGCCGCGCCGGAGCCGCTTTCGCCGTCCTCGACCACCACCGCGAACGCGATGTCGCCCTCGTAGCCCACGAACCAGCCGTGCGCCGGAAGCTCCTCGCCCTCCTCGGCGGTTCCGTACTCGGCCGTGCCGCTCTTGCCGTGCACCTCGCCGGTGAACCCGACGTTCTCTGCGGTCCCCTGCGTGACCACGGCGCGCGTCATGTCGCGCAGCTGGTCGGCGTTGGCGATGGGCCGCGGTTCGGGCCGCTTCCCCGGTTTCGGCTCGGTCACCAGCATCGGCGACCGCCACGAGCCGTCGGCCACCGCCGCGGGCAGCGTCGCCAGGTGCAGCGGCGAGGTCAGGACCTGGCCCTGACCGATGCTGGAGGCGGTGAGCAGGCTGGTGCTGTCGGGCTGGGGCAGCGAGGGCTTGAACACGGGCACGCCGCTGCGGAACCCGGTGTTGAAGCCGAACTGCTCGGCGCTCTTCAGCAGCGAGGCACCGTCGAGGCGGTCGGCGACCTCCCGCACCAGCGCGGTGTTGCAGGAGGTGGCGAAGGCCTCGGTGACGGACTGGGCACCGTAGGCGGCGTCGCCGGCGTTCTTGTAGGTGCGCCCGGCCACGTCGACCGTCTTGGGGCAGCTCATCTGCGCGTCCATGCCCATGCCCGAGTCGAGCAGCGCGTTGTAGGAGATGATCTTGAAGATGGAGCCCGCCGGGTACTGGCCGTCGAGGGCCCGGTTGAACCCGCCGGGGACGTTGGCCGCGGCCAGCACCTCGCCGGTGGAGGGCCGCACGACCGCCATCGCCGTGGGCTTGGACTGGCCCACGATCGCCTGCGCCGCGGCGGCCTGGATCGCCGGGTCCAGGCTCAGGGTGACGTCCTTGCCGTCGGAGCCGCCGAGGGTGCCGAGGGTGGGGGCGTCGTCGGGCACGTCGGCGGGCGCGGTGCCGACGTCGGCGACGCGGATGGCGGTGGCGGCCTTGCCCGCCAGGCGCTCCTCGTAGGTCTGCTGCACGCCGCTGACGCCCACCGGGTCGCCGACCTGGTAGGCCGGACCGAGGTCGGCCAGGTCCTCCTTCGCGGCCGTACCGACCTCGCCGACGATCATCTGCACCGACCCCGAGGCACTGCCGTCGTCCAGCCGGGAGCCGTCGGCGGCGAGGACGTGGCCGCGCTCGCCCCACTGGTTGGTGCGGACGAGCGTCTGCCCCGTGCCGAGCTTCGGGTGGATGACGGCGGGGCTGAAGTCGACCTTCCACTCACGGTCGGCGCGGACGAGCGGCAGTTCGCCGGAGTAGCTCCACTCGCCGGCGTTGCTCAGGTCCAGGACCGCGTCGAAGGGGACCGTGGCGCTGTCGCCGTCCTCCTGGACCTGTCCGGTGGTCACCTCGACCCCCTCGACGCCCAAGCCCTCCTCGACGCGCTTGAAGGCGGCGGCCGGGTCCCCGCCGGTGGCGACCTCGGCCATGGCGGCGTAGTCCTGGGACCTCCACGCTCCGGCGTAGGCGGTGGCGGTGTCCTCGGGCTCGGGCATGGTGAGCACGTACCAGGAGACGCCGCCGCCCACGAGGGCGAGCACGACGAATGCGCTGACGAGGCCGATCACCAGGCCCTTGCGGGATCGGCGCGGCGCCTCGCCCGGGTCGGGGGCGCCGGCGAAGGCGGAGTCGACACCCGGCGGCGGAGGCGGGGGCGGCCCGTCGTAGGGCCCTCCGCGGGTGAAGACGGCACCGCCGGCGGGCCCGGCGGCCGAGTCGGCCGACTGCGTGGCGCTGTAGTGGGGGCCGGCGGATGGGGCGGAGGGGTCGCTGCTGTGGGGTGGTGGGGTGCCGTAGCCGTCGGTGGGTCCGGTGGGTCCGGCGGGGGTGTCGTTTGGCGGCGTGGCGCTGTAGTGGGGGCCGGCGGATGGGGCGGAGGGGTCGCTGCTGTGGGGTGGTGGGGTGCCGTAGCCGTCGGTGGGTCCGGTGGGTCCGGTGGGTCCGGCGGGGGTGTCGTTTGGCGGCGTGGCGCTGTAGTGGGGGCCGCCGGATGGGGCGAAGGGGTCGCCGCCGTCGGGCGGCGGGGTGCCCGGACCGTCGCCGTGCGCGCCCCCGGGGGCGTCGCTCGATGCGGCACCCGGCTCGCGCGAGGGGATGGAGTAGGGGTTCGCCGGTGCGGCCGGCCGCCACCGGTCCGCCGGGCCGGTGTCCGGCTGAGGGGGCTCCGGCGGCGCGGCAGGCGGGCTGTAGGGCCGGGGCGCACCGGGTCCGGGCTCCTGGGGCGTGCTGGAGAAGGGCTCCGCGCCGGGCTCGGGACTGTTCGCGTGGTCACCGCGCCGGCCGGGCTGAGAAGAGGGCGAGGAGGGGCCACCCGGCCCCGGGGGGCGCCGGTCGTCTTCCACGGGGTTCGTCCTTCCGAACAGCGCCGCCCCGCCTTCCTGAGGGGGCAGGAGTGCGGGGCGGGAAGAGAGGATGAGTGGCCGGTGTGGCGGTCGCCTCTCGGCGCTGGGCACAACGCGGCTCCGAAGTCCGTACGGTCACCCGGCGAGCGGGCGCCGCACGCGGTATTCCGCGAAGGCTATAGGTGAGGCCCGGGGGACACTTGCTACCACACCGGCCACTGGCGACTGTAGCCCATCACGGCGCCGCCGTGTTCCGCCGGGGCGGGGATCGGGTGTGGTAATCCGCGTCACACCGAGCACGGGAGCCGCGGAACCGCGCCCGTACCCGGCGGGCGGGCCTCAGGCCGGCGCGGCCCCGTCGGCGCGGGCGATGCGGGTCATGTCGCCGCGTGAGCGCACCTTGATCCGCTTGCGGCCGTGCGAGAGCCCCTGCTCCTCCTCGTGGGACTCCAGGCGCTGCCAGCCGTCCCACGTCGTGTAGGCGACCCCGCGCTCGTCGAGCAGGCGCAGGAACGCCTCGGGCTCCGGCTCGGGCGCCTCCTCAAGCCGCTCGCGGTCGGCCACAAGGTTGGTGACCGTCTCCAGCGCGTCGCCCTTGGTGTGGCCGATGAGGCCCACGGGGCCGCGCTTGATCCAGCCGGTGGCGTAGACGCCGGGGACGGGGTTCTCATCGAGGTCGAGGACGCGGCCGCCGTCGTTGGGGATCGTCCCGCTCTCCTGGTCGAACGGCAGGTCGGCCACCGGCGAGCCCAGGTAGCCCACGGCGCGGTAGACGGCCTGCACCTCGTGGTCGATGTACTCGCCGGTGCCGCGGACGCCGCCGTCGCCGGTCAGCTCCATGCGCTCGGTGCGCAGCCCGGCCACGCGGTCCTCGCCGAGCACCTCGACGGGCCGGTGCAGGAAGTGCAGGTGCAGTCGGCGCGGCTCGCCGCGCGGGTCGCGGATCGCCCAGTTCTGCAGGATCTTGACGTTGGTCTTGACCTGGTTGGACTCTTCGATGGCGGCCATGCTGGCCGCGCACAGGTCGAAGTCCTCGGGGTCGACGACGACCTCGACGCCGGGCTGCTTGTCCAGCTCGCGCAGCTCCATCGGGGTGAACTTGGCCTGGGCGATGCCGCGGCGGGCGAACACGTGCACGTCGGTCACGCTCTTGGCGGCGAGCGCGCTGTGGACGTTGTCGGTGATGTCGGTGTCGAGGAGGTCCTCGGCGTCCTTGGCCAGGACGCGGGCGACGTCGACGGCGACGTTTCCGGCGCCGATCACCGCGACGCCGGTGCCCTCGACGCTCCAGGACGGGGCGACGTCGGGGTGGCTGTCGTACCAGGAGACGAAGTCGGCGGCGCCGTGGCAGCCGGGAAGGTCGACGCCGGGGATGTCGAGCGGGCGGTCGCGGTCGGAGCCGGTCGCGAAGACCACGGCGTCGTAGTGGCGGCGCATGTCGTCGAGCTTGAGGTCGCGCCCGAAGTCGACGTTGCCCAGGAAGCGGACCTCGGGCTTGTCCAGCACCTTGTGCAGGGCCTGCTGGATCTGCTTGATGCGCGGGTGGTCGGGAGCCACGCCGTAGCGGACCAGGCCGTAGGGGGTGGGAAGCCTGTCGAGGACGTCGATGCTGACCGGCGTCCCGGCCGCGGCCAGCGTGTCGTCCTTCGTCAGCAGGTCGGCCGCGTAAATGCCGGCGGGGCCGGACCCCACGATTCCCACGCGCAGTGGTCGCGTCATTGGCACATCTCCAAAGGTTGCGTCTGCTCGGGGGCGCGGTGATGAGCACCCGGGCGCGCTTAACGAGGTTAGGCTAACCTAATTGTATCTTCCACCGGAAAGCCTACTAAACCGACTTCGAAGATAGGCAACGCACCCTGCCGTGCGCGTACCGGGTACGCGGCGGGTGATTCGTCCGCGTCCGCCCATGTCATGGGGGTGTTCGGCCCTCGCTGGGGTGCAACGCCGCGCGGGCTCGCACTAAGCCGGGTCCCGCTGTGGATTACCTCACGCCGACCGCACCGGCCGCGGGGTCAGCGCCCGGGCGGCGCGCGTCGCGGACGGGGCGCGGTGCCGACGGTGCCTCGGGCGGCGCGGCCCGCGCGGCGGCGCCGCCGGCTCAGCCCTTGCCGAGCTCGGCCTTGACGGAGGCCGCGTAGCGCGGCACCGACCGCTGGCCGGACAGGCGCTGGATCGCGGCCATGACGGCGTCCGTCGCCGCCCGGCGCGCACGCGCCTTGCC
Source organism: Streptomonospora arabica (assembly GCF_039531585.1). Taxonomy (NCBI): domain Bacteria; kingdom Bacillati; phylum Actinomycetota; class Actinomycetes; order Streptosporangiales; family Nocardiopsidaceae; genus Streptomonospora; species Streptomonospora arabica. The sequence goes on from NZ_BAAAQI010000008.1 coordinate 176,195, forward strand.
CTCGTCGCCCAGCCACGGCGACAGGTCCACCGGCGGCCCCACCCGGATGCCGATCCTGCGTAGCGCGGGCACGCGGCTGCCGTGCGGCATGATCCGGTCGGTGCCGGCGAGCGCCAGCGGCACCACCGGCGCGCCCGACGCCAGTGCCAGCCAGGCCATGCCGGTCTGGCCGCGGTAGAGGCGGCCGTCGGGGGATCGGGTGCCCTCGGGGAAGATCCCGAAGGCGGCGCCGTTGCCGAGGAACTTCAGGCTCTGCTCCATGGCCTCCTGCGAGCTCTGCCCGGGGGTGCGGTCGACGGAGAGCTGGCCGATCGCGCGCAGCGCGCGGGTGAAGGTGCGCTGCGCGGCGTTGCCCTCGGCGAACAGCTCGCGCTTGGCGATGAAGGTGACCTGCCGCGGCACCGCGACGCCGATGAACAGCGGGTCGATGTTGGACAGGTGGTTGGAGGCCAGGATGACCGGGCCGTGCGCGGGGATGTGGTGCAGGCCCTCCTCGCGCAGCGGCCAGATCGCTCTGGCGGTCGGCGCGATGACCGATTTGGCGGCTGCGTACAGCTCCACGGCGGGTGCCCTCTTTCGACGGTGCGGCGCGGCGGCGCCCGGGCGGGGACGGCGGGGGATCGGCGCAGAGCCGATGCCCCTGAGCTTAGCGGTGCACCCCGCGGCCCCGAGCGGGGGCGTCGGCCGGCGCCGGCCGCGGGTGGGCGGGGACGATGGGGGGCGTGCGGCGGCGCGGGCCGGACGCCGCGGGCAGCGATCCGGGTGACCCGCGGCGCAGGGTGCGGTGAGGGACGTCGCGGCGCTGGGGGCACGCCGGACGGGGCCCGGCCGTCTGGTCCCCTTTACCATGGTGACCGTGCAAGACCAGGGGGCGACGGTGAGCGGCGGATCAGAGGACCCGACGCCGAGCGAGCCCATCTGGAACCCGCCGACGCGCGTGCGCGCCAAGGTGGCCGAGCGCCCGCGCCAGCGCGTCGACCTCAAGGCGCTGTTCGGGCTCGCCTCGGGCGGCTGGGCCTGGAGTACCGGCGTGCAGGCGGCCGTCGCCATGGCGACGGCCTTCGCACTGGCGGCGGCCCTGTTCGGCCCGCGCGAGGCCACGCTGGCCGCGCTGGGCTCGATGACCGTCCTCTACGAGAAGGACACCCCCTACAAGTACCGCTCCGTCGCCTTGGGGCTGGTCGGGCTCGGGTTCGTGACCTGCGTCGCCATCGGCTCGCTCACCGGTGTCAGCCTGTGGCTGGCCGCCGTGTCCATCGGCGCGGTCGCCGGCGTGGCGACCTGGCTGTGCCAGGCGCTGCGCGTGGACCGGCCCGGCCCCCTGTTCTTCGTGCTGGTCTGCGCCATCTCCACGATCGCCGCCAGCGGAGTCCAGGAGGTGCCCCAGCACGCGCTGATCGCCGCGCTGGGCGCCGGCGTCGGCTGGCTGGTGTCGATGGCCGAAGGCCTTCTGCGCAGCCGCCATCCCGAGCACCGCGCCGTGGCCGACGCGTTCCGCAAGCTCGCCGAGCTGCTGCGGGCCATCGGCACGCCCCGGCTGGACCACGTGCAGCACGAGGCCTCGGTCGCGGTTGCCCGGGCCTGGCGCATCGTGCTGCTCAGCCAGACCCGCGGCTACCGCGACAGCCCCGCGGCCGCCCGGCTGCGCGCGCTGCTGCGCTGGGTCTCCGACATCCACCTGGCCGCCACCGACGTCTCGCTCTCGCGCACCGACCGGCTGCCGTCGGTCGCCGCGGACTTCGCCGAGTCGCTGGCCGCGGCCGTCGCCAAGCCCGACCAGACCCCGGACGAGGCCGGGCTGGACGAGCTGCGCAAGGGCCTGCGCCCCCGCTCGCTGGAGGGGCGCCTCTACAGCCGCCTGGCCCGCGCCGCGCAGGCGGCGCGGCGCACCGAGCACGAGGTCGAGGGGCACGGCCTCGAACTGCACGACGCCCCGTACCCGCCGCTGCTGCAGTCGCTGCGCTCCAGTCTGGCGGCCGGATCGCTGATCCGGCCCACGGCGCTGCGGATGGGCATCACCGTCGCCCTTGCGGGCGTGGCCGGCCTGGCGCTGGGCATCGACCGGTTCTACTGGATCTCGATCACCGCCACCTCGGTGCTGCAGGCCGGCAACGTCGTGCTCACCGTGAACCGCTCCCTGCAGCGCGCCCTGGGGACGCTCGCGGGCGTGGTCATCGGCGCGGCCGTGCTGAGCACGCAGCTCCCGCTGGCGGCCACCGTCGTGATCGCCGCCTCCTTCATGGGCCTCACCCAGCTGGTGGTCCCGCGCAACTTCTTCTACGCCAGCATCTTCATGACGCCGATGGCGCTGATACTGGCGCACACCGCCGCGCCCAACCCGGTCGAGCAGCTCGCCGAGGCGCGCATCGTCGACACGGTCCTGGGGTCGCTGGCCGGCATGGCCGGCGCCGTGCTGCTGTGGCGCCGCGCGTCGGCGGCGCGGCTGCCGCAGACCATCGTCGACGTGCTCGACACCACCCGCACGACGCTGCTGTCGGTGCTCGACCCCGAGGACGAACCCGGCCCGCAGCGCACCTACCGGCTGCGCCGCGACCTGCGCTCGGCGCTGGTCAGCCTGCGCGGTGTCTACGACAGCGCGATCGGCGACGTGCCGCGCGCCACCACCACCCGGCCGCTGTGGCCGGTGGTCGTGGCCGCCCAGCGCTCGGGCTACCTCGCGCTGTCGGCTCTGGCACTGGAGAAGCCGCCGCCCGCCACGCAGATCACGCTGCAGCGGCTCGACCTGGCCTTCGACGAGCTGATCTCGGCTCTGCGGGAGCGGCGCACCCCGCGCCTGGGGGCGCTGCCCCGGCTGGTGGGCTACCCGCGCATCAACATGGAACTGCGCGCGCTCTCGTCGTCGATGCGCACCGCCGTGGCCCAGGACGAGCGCGCCGCCGAGCGCGAGCAGCAGCGCCGCGCCCAGCGCGAGCACCGCAGAGCGCAGGAGGAGCTCGACGCCGACCTGTGACGCGGGCGCGCGGTCGGCCGCGCGCACGGGGGCGCCGGGCGCGTTCGCGGAGGAAGCCGACCGCGGATCCGGGGACAGGCGACCGGCTGTCAGGCCGGGGCGTCCTCGGCCGCCCGCTCCGCTGGAAGACCGGCTCCTGCCGGTGCCACCCCGGCAGGAGCCGGTTTCCCGGGCGGGGCGAGGGCGCTGGACCCTCGGAGCTGCCGCTGCCGCCCTGCGGCATCCCCGGATCGGCGGTGCCGCGTACGGGCGCCCGCCCGGCGCATCCGGTGCACGCCGCGCCCGGTCGAACCGCGGATGCGAGCGGGGCGGGGCGGCGGTCGCCGCCGCCTGCCTGCCGCGGCTACTGCACGATCGCGAACGCGCGGACCGGGAAGGTCGCCATGCCGCGGACCTTCACGGGGACGGCGAAGAAGGTGAAGCCCGTGGGGGGCAGCCGGTCCAGCAGGCACAGGTGCTCGACCACCGGGATGCCCGCGGCCAGCAGCAGCGAGTGCACCGGCCGCGCGCCCCGGCTCTGCGGCGAGGTGTCGTCGATGTTGACCGCGTCGATGCCCACCAGCGCGGCGCCCGCGTCGGCCAGCACCCGTGCGGCGTCCTCGGCCAGATAGGGGTGCTCGGGCGAGCCGTACTGCTCGGAGCGCCAGTGCCGGTCCCAGCCGGTGCGCAGCAGGACCGCCCGTCCGGCCACGTCGGCGCCCTTGACGTCCTCGGCGGTGATCGCGCGACCCCCGCTGTCCCGCAGGTCGATCACCGCCCCCGGCAGGTCGGCGACCTTCTCCAGGTCCAGGTCGGCGAGGTCGGCGCCGTCCCGGTAGCGGTGGGCGGGGGTGTCCAGGTAGGTCCCGGTGTTGGAGACGAGCGAGATGCGGCCGATGGTGAACTCGGTGCCCTGGGCGTAGTTCGCCTGCGACTCCTCGAAGGACAGGTGGTCCTCGATGACCGGCCCGGGCAGGCCGGGATAGGTGGTCATGCCCGCCGCGATCTGGTGGCTGACGTCGACCAGCTTCGTCATTGATCCGCCCTCTTCTCTGCGCGTCCCGAGGTCGCTGCCCCCGAGCCGGGGGCAGAGGTCTAGACCAAACTCTAGCGCCCGAAGCGCTCTTCGGCGGGAGGTCCCCGCACTTGGTCACTTCCCCTTCGACGGCCCTCATCACGGGCCGCGGTGGAGAAAGGGCGGTTCGGCGCCCTTCAGTCCGGTTCGGCGGGGGAGCCCGGGTCCTCGGGGGCGGGCGGACGGGCCGAGGCCGGCACGGGCTCGGCGTCGGCGCCCTGCGTCCGCAGGCGCCGCAGCTCGGCCAGCGCCTCGTCCAACTGCCCTTCGGCCCGCTCCGCGCGGTGCAGTGCCTGGGCGCGGGCGTCGTCGACGGCGGCCAGGCGCGCGGCGGCGTCCTCCTTGGCCTCGGTGAGCGCGTCGGCGGCGGCGGTCTGCTGCCGTGCCAGCTCGACGCGGTGGTGCGCACGGTCCTCCTCGGCCGCGCCGCGGGCCCGCTCCAAGCCCTCGGCGAGCCGGTCGCGCTCGGCCGACAGCGCCTCGGCGCGGCCGCGCGCCTCGGCCGCATCGGCTTCGGCCCGCTCCGCCCGGTGGTCGGCCTCCAGCGCGCGCCGGTCGGCCTCCTCGGCGGCGCGCCGCTGCTCGGCCAGCTGCTCGCCCAGCGCGGCCTCCCGGCTGCGGGCCTCCTCGCGCACCCCGGCCACCTCGGCCTGCGACCGCTGCCGCTCGGCGCCGACGCGCTCGGCGGCCTCCCGCTCGGCCGCGTCGACGCGGCGCTGGGCCTCGGCGAGTCCGGCCTCGTACTCCGCGCGGGCGGCCTCGCGCTCACCGCGGGCGCGCTCGGCCTCGTCCGCGGCGCGGTCGCGGTCGGCCAGGGCCGCCTCGCGCCGGGTGACGGCCTCATCGGCCATGCGCTCGGCGGTCCCCGCTGCGGCGATCGCCGACGCCGCCGCCTCCTCGGCGGAGCGGCGCGACTGCTCGGCGGTGCGGCGGCGGTTGTCGGCGTCGAGCCGGGCCGAGTCGGCCTCGGCCACCCGCCGCGCGGCGTCGATGCGCGCCGCCTCGACCTGGGCCTCCACACCGGCGGGGTCGGTCATGGCGGCGAACGCCTCGCGGGCCGAGCCCAGCGTGGCGGCGAGCTGCTCGGTCTGCACCGAGAACCGTGTCAGCAGCTCGTCGGCCCGCAGGCGCGCGTCCGTGACGGGAGTCGCGCCGGCGCCCGCCGGCGGGGCGGCGCCCGCCGACGGCTCGGTTCGCCCCTCCTCGGCGGTCGCGCCCTCGGCCGTCTCCTGCTCCAGCCGCTGCCGTTCCCGCCAGGCGCGCCAGCGCGTGTGCTCGGGCAGGTCGCAGTACTGCGGCGGCCGTCCGGGCGCCGAGCTGCGCGGCACGGGCCGGGAGCAGCCGGGAAAGTTGCAGGTGTTCGCATCGCTTGCAGCCACGGAACCGAGCCTAGTGCTCCCCCCTTGGCACAGCCGCGCAACGCCCGCCGGCGCGCGGCGGGTAGGCAGGGGCGACGGTGCGCGGGGGAGAGGCGGGTCGGTAGCCGGTGCCGACTTCGGCGGGAACGACGTCGAGTCCGCCCAGGTCCTCACTTTGAGGAGATGGCGGGTATGGCGTAGTGGTGGGCTTCATCGTCATCTCGCCCGGGGCGGGCCGCCCGACGCGCGCGAGGGCGCCGCCCCTGTTCGGGACGGCGCCCTCGGCGGTCGTCGGTCGGTGCCGGGCGTTCTAGTCGTGGCCGCCGAACGCGCCGATCCGGCTGACCATGGTCGTCACGAAGGGGCGGAAGCCCTCCTGCTCGAAGAAGCGGATGTCCTCGGCGCTGGTGGCCAGCGCGGTGAGCTCCAGGTCTTGGATGCCCATGGCGCCGACCTGGCGGCGCAGCTCCTCCAGCAGTCCCGAGCCCACCCCCGTGCCGCCGTGGTCGGGACGGACCGCGAGGGTCTGCACGACGGCGACCCGGGTTCCGCGGTCCCAGGAGCCCTGCTGGTTCTCCCGGACGGTCACCATCGCGTAGCCGACCGGCGCGCCCCCGCGCTCGGCCACGACCGCCAGGGTCTCGGGTTCGCTCAGCCACGCCAGGTACTGCTCCCGGCGGCGGCGCCAGGACTCGTCGGCGGTCACTCGGGTGATGATGTCCTCGAGGTGCGGTGCCGTAGCGGTGTGCCGCTCGTGCAGCGCCGCCCACAGATCGGCGAGCTCGTCCACGTCAGCGGTGCCCAGGTACCGGAAGCGCAGCGTCGGAACTCCACCGTGTGATTTGGTCGCCAACGAAGTTTCCATGTTCTTTCCACCCGTTCTTCATGCGTCCGCGCACCCCGGACTCGCTGCGACTGGTCGAGTGGTACAGACCAATCGGCGAGGTGGGCTGTATTTATGACGGTACGTCGCGGTAGCGCCGCGCGTCGGCGCGACACGAGGAAAGGTGCCTGTCTCATAACGATAAAGAAAGATTCGTCGATTTTGACAGATCTCGCCGTCCCTCTGTCGCCCGCGCGCCCGCCCTCCTACCGCGTCCCGCCCCTGGCCGCTGGGAACGCGGCTACCCCGGAGGCGCCCGTGCGCAACGTGCGCGCGAGAATGGATCCCCGCTTCGGCGGGCGCCGCCCCCGGTGCCCGCCGCCGGAAGTACGACGAGGAAGGCCCGCAGCATGAGCGCGCACACGCCCGAGTCCACGCCCGCCGCCGAGCCGAAGCGCGTCGCCGTGCTCGCTCCCGGGGGTGTCGGCGGCCTGCTGGCCGGTGCGCTCGCCCGCGACGGGCGCGCGGTGACGGTCGTCGCCACCGAGCCCACCGCGGCGCACATCGCACAGCACGGCCTGCGCGTCGACTCCGCGGTCCTCGGGGACTTCCGGGTCGATGTGCCCGCCGTGCCCGCCGCCACCGAGCCCGCCGACGTGGTCGTCGTCGCTCCGAAGGCCACCGCGCTGGAGGGCGCCCTCGAACGGGTGCCTCCGCACCTCGCCGAGGGCGCGCTCGTGCTGCCGCTGCTCAACGGCTTCGAGCACATGGGTCCGCTGCGCTCCCGCTACCCCGGCGCCCACGTGCTCGGGGCCGCGATCCGCGTGGAGTCCACCCGCACCGAGCCCGGCCGGATCGCCCAGACCAGCCCCTTCGCCGACCTGGACATCGCCTACTCCGGTGCCCCGCCCGAGCGGGTCGAAGGGCTGGCCGCGGCGCTGCGCTCGGCCGGCCTGCGGGTGCGCCTCAGCGACGACGAGCACGCCGTGCTGTGGCGCAAGTTCCAGTTCCTGCTGGCCACCGCCCTGGTGTGCACGCACAACCGCAGCGACATCGGCACCGCGCGCACCGAGCGCCGGGACGACCTGGTCGGCGTCGCCGACGAGGTGGCCGCGGTCTCGGCGGTCGGCGGGCCCGTCCTGGACACCGGCCGGGTGGTGGCGATGTTCGAGGCCGCCCCGGCCCGCACCAAGCCCTCCATGCTGCGCGACCTGGAGGCCGGCCGGCCCATGGAGGTCGACGCGCTGGGCGGCGCCCTGCTGCGCGCCGCCGAGCGCGTGGGCGTGGCCGTGCCCGTCGTCGAACGCCTCGTCGCCGACCTGCGCCGGCTCGACCCCGCGGGCTGAAGCCCCCCACCGGCCCGCGCGCCGCGCGGGCCGGGTGTGCACGAGATCACGCCTGCGAACCGGCGCCGGCAGGTCACAGCGCCTCGGCCGCGTTTCGTGCGGATTACATTGGCAGCATGATCGATGTGCGCCGGTTGCAGCTGCTGCAGGCACTTGGCCAGCACAAGACGGTCGCCGGCGCCGCCGACTCGCTCGGCGTGACCCCCTCGGCGGTCTCCCAGCAGCTGGCGGCCCTGTCCAAGGAGACCGGCGTCTCCCTCGTCGAGCGGCAGGGCCGCAGGTTCGTCCTCACCGGCGCCGCGCGGGTACTGCTGGAGCACGCCGACGTCATCTTCGCCGAGCTGGAGCGGGCGCAGGCCGACCTCGCCGAGTACGCCGAAGGCCGGGTGGGCGTCGCCCGGGTCGGCTCCTTCGCCACCGGGATCTCCGACCTGCTGGGCCCGGCCGTGGCCGCGCTGCGCGGCACCCACCCCGGCTGGCGCTTCGAGATCGTGCAGGCCGAGCCCGAGCACAGCACCGAGATGCTGCGCACCGGCGAGCTCGACGTCGCCATCACCATGTCCTCGGACAGCCTGCCGCCCAGAGGCAGCACGGAGTTCCGGATCGACCCGATCATGGTCGAGCCCTTCGACGCGGTCCTGCCCTACCACCATCCCCTCGCCGCCTCCACCGACCTGGAGCTGGCCGCCGACCTCGCCGACGCCGAGTGGATCATGTCGGCGCCGGGGTCGCCGTGGTACGACTGCGTCGCCGCCGCCTGCCACCAGGCCGGCTTCCAGCCGCGGATCGCCCACACCGTCCACGAGTTCAGCGCCGTGTTCGCGCTGGTGCAGGCGGGCCTGGGTGTGGCGCTGATGCCGCGCCTGGGCTGGGCGGGGCTGCCCGCGCCCAACCTCGTGGTGCGCACCGTGCGCAACACCGCCCGCCGCCACATAGTCGCGCTCAGCCGGGCCGGCTACAACGCCGAACCACTCCTGAACGCGGTACGCGAGGCGGCGAGCAAGGTGCCGGTGCCCTCGGTCGGACCTCTGATGGTCTCGGGCGGCGGCGCGGCCTAGCCAGGGCCTGTTCGGCGGGTCGCTGTCCTCCTGCGCGGCGTCCCGGCACCGCTCTCGCCGCGTTCCCGCCGGTCGGCCGGGGAGCCGCCCCCCGACTCCCTCCCCGGCCGGGCGCGGGCGGCACCGGCCCCTATCGCAGCGCCCCGGCCGGAAGAACGGCGCGGGCGGCATTCGAGTGCGCCCGCTGCGGACGGATCCGTCGAACACGCCCTGGTCAGCCACCGCCTGAACCGGCGAGGACCGGGGGAGTGGGCGCCGCGTCGTCCAGCACCCCGTGCGCGTCCTCCCAGAGATAGCGGGCCAGCAGCGCGATCGGCCGCCACGCCCAGCCGCCGGCGCTGCTCGCCAGCGAGATCCGCCGCGTTCCGCCGAGCTCGCCGAGCGGGGAGTGCACGACACCGCGCCGCGCGGCCGCGGCGAGCTTGGGCATCACGCCCACCCCCATCCCGGCCGCCACCACCTGCTCGACGATCTCCAGGTTGTCGATGCGGTGCCTGATGCGGGGCGCGAACCCCGCCCCCGCGCACATCCGCCGGACCAGCTCGTCCTCGTCGCTGCCGCGCGAGTTCGCGATCCACGAGGCCTCGGCGAGCCCCGACAGCCGCCGCCGGGTCATGATGCGGCTGGTGGCCGCCCCGCCCGACGGCTGGGACAGCAGCAGCGGCTCCGTCCCGACCGGCCGCAGGGCCAGGGTGCGGGGGAAGCGGCGGGGCACCAGGCTGTAGTCGTAGACCAGGCCCAGGTCGGCCGCGCCCGACTGGAGCAGCTCCAGGGCCTCGTCGGGCTCGTGCTCGATCAGCCGGACCTCGATGCCGGGGTGGTCGGCCTGCAGCCGCCGCACGGCCGGAAGCACGATCGGCCCGGCCACGCTGACGAAGCTGACCAGCTCGACGCGCCCCACGGGCTCGCCCTCGCCCGCCAGCTCGGCGCGGGCGGCGTCGACGCGCGCCAGGATGTCCGCGGCGTGCCGGGCCAGCCGGTGCCCAGCCGGCGTCAGCCGCACGCGCCTGCCGTCGGGCACCAGCAGCTGCGCCCCCGCCTCCTGCTCCAGCACCGCGAAGTGCTTGGAGACCGCGGACGTGCCCATCCCGGTCGTCTCCGAGACCGCGGCCATGGTGCCCAGCCGCTCCAGCTCCACCAGCAGCCGCAGCCGTGTCAGATCCATCCGCCGAAACTACATGATCGATCCGCCAATGGTCCGTGGACAGAAACAGAAGGCGCGAGTGCAATGATCGGATGATCACCTCGTTGCTGTTCCCGGTCCGTGCTGCCCTGGGCCGGACACCGCCCGCGCTGCTGCTGCTCGCGGGCATGTTCGTGCTGCACACCGGAAGCGCCTTGGCCGTGCGTGCGTTCAGCGAGGCGGGTCCGCTGGGCGTCACCTGGCTGCGCCTGCTGTGGGCTGCGCTCATCCTGGGCGCCCTGGGCGGGCGCCCCCTGTGGCGCGCACTGCGCACGGCGGCGCCGCGCGACCTCGGCGCGGCCGTGATCCTGGGCACGATCAGCGCGGGGATGATGGTCTTCTACTCCGCGGCCACGGCCCGCATCGACCTGGGCACCGCCACCGCGCTGGAGTTCCTCGGTCCGCTCGCCGTGGCGGTGCTGGCGCTGCGCCGGCGCCGCGAGGCCGTGTGGCTCGCGGCGGCCGCGGTGGGCGTACTGCTGCTCACCCGGCCCTGGTCGGGCGGCGCCGACCTGCTCGGCGTCGTGCTGGGCCTCTCCGGCGCCGTGTGTGTGGCCTTCTACATCGTGCTCACCCAGCGGGTGGGCAGCACGTTCCGGGCGGTGCACGGCCTGGCCGTGGCGATGGCGGTCAGCGCGGTGCTCACCGCGCCCCTGGGCCTGCCGCCGGTGCTCGCCGCACCCGACATCCCCGCGGTGCTGGGCACCACCCTGGTGATCGCGGTGCTCTTCCCCCTCGTGCCGTTCCTGCTGGAGATGGTGGTGCTGCAGCGCATGGGGCGCACCGCGTTCTCCACCTTCGGCAGCCTGGAGCCCGCGGTCAGCCTGGTCATGGGGATGGCCCTCATCGGCCAGTCGCCCGGCTGGATCCAGGCGGCCGGTATGGCCCTGGTGGTTGCCGCCGGAATCGGCGCCGCGCGCGGGGGCCGCTCCGCGCGCTCACCCTCGGACCCGCGCCCCACGCGGTCGGCGCCCGCCGGCGGTGCCGCCGCGGACGCGGCGCCGGAGCCGCCTGCGGCGCCGGACGGCGGCGAGCGCGTCCGCGCACCCGAGTGCGTGGGCTGAGGCGGCGCGCCGCTCAAATCTCCCGTCGTGCGCCGCCGTACTTCTTGTGCACCGCCTGCTTGCTGATCCCCAGGGTCACGGCGATCTCGCTCCAGGTGTACCCCTGCATCCGGGCGCGCCGCACCTGGATCGCCTCCAGGCGTTCCAGCTCTCCGCGCAGCTCGACGGCGGCGCGCAGCGCGAGCAGGGGCGACTCGCCCCGGGCGGACTCCATGAGCGAAGCGATGCTGTCCTCCTCCATGCCCTCAACCTACGCCGCGTCCCACCGAACAGGGCACACTGCGGTCGCCCCAGCGCAACGGGCGGCCGCGGCCGGTCCCGGCCGCACGTACCGCGTGCCACGCGCTCCGCGGCGTACGGGCCGCGGCTCCGGATGCAATATGGTCGGGTACGATCATGAGTACGAAAACCGACCTCGAACTCCTGCGCGCCTTCGAGCCGATCCTCGTCTTCACCCGGGGCGAGCTCTTCTTCCCCGCCGACGTCGACGCCTACGTGCGCTGCTGCAGCCTGTGGTGCGAGGACGGCGACGGAAAGGAGTTCGAGGGCGTTCCCGCAGGCGAGCTGACCCTCGACCGCCTCGCCGACTCCGAGCGCGAGTGGCCCGACCGCGAGAAGCACCTGCGCTTCGTGCAGGAGAACTCGCTGCGCGCCGAGGCCCGCCGCCACCGGCGCTCCGCGCGCCGCGTCATCCCGCGCAGCGGCCGCCTGGCCGCGGTGGGCGTCCTCGGCCGGATCGTCGACATCCTGATGAAGCTGTCCCTGCTCATCCGCGGCGCCGTGCCCGGCGGAGTGGCCGCCGCGGCCGCCACCCGCTACCGGGACCGGGTCGCCGGCGGCGAAGGCGCGCCGGCGGCCTACTACGGCCGCGTCGTGCGCGAGGGCGGCTACACCGCGCTGCAGTACTGGTTCTTCTACGCCATGAACGACTGGCGCTCCACCTACGGCGGGGTCAACGACCACGAGGCCGACTGGGAGAAGGTCACCGTCTACGTCGTCGAGGACGCCCAGGGCCGCACCCGCCCGGCGTGGGTCGGCGCCTCCTCCCACGAGTACTTCGGCGACGACCTGCGCCGCAGCTGGGACGACAAGGAGCTGCGGCGCGAGGGCGACCACCCCGTCATATTCGTCGGCGCCGGCTCGCACTCCCACCAGATGCTGCCCGGCGACTACCTGATCCAGGTCGACCCCGCTGTGCTGCGCGGCGTCGTGCGGCTGTGGCGGCGGATGACCCTGCGGCTGTTCCGCAGCGACAGCGCCATCGTCCGGCACGGCATCGGCGTGCCCTTCGTCGACTACGCCCGCGGCGACGGCGTCCGGGTGGGCCCCGGCGGCGACCGCGAATGGGCCGCCCACACCGTCGACGACGAGACCCCGTGGGTGCGCGGCTTCCGCGGTCTGTGGGGCCGCGACACGGGCGACTTCTTCGAGGGCGAGCGCGCGCCCAGCGGCCCCCGCTACGAGCGCGACGGCACCGTCCGCTGGTCCTGGGCCGACCCGCTCGCGTGGGTCGGGCTGCAGAAGGTCTCGCCCACCGAGAAGGCCGCGCGCGGCGAGCTGACCGCGCACCTGGGCGACCTGGACGAGCGCATCGCCGCATCCGACGCCGAGATCGTCCGCCGCCGCGACGCGCTGCGCCGGCTGTCGGCGGCCCGCATCGTGCTCAACCACGAAAGCCACTCCCGCAGCCGCGCCGCCGAGTACGACGAGCGCATCCGCGACGACGAGCGCGAGCTGGCAGCCGTCTACCGCAAGCGCGCGATGATGGCCGACGAGCGCGACTCCTGCCGCGAGGCCCTGCGCAGCGACCGGTCCGTTGCCCCCTCGCCCACCGAGCACCTGCACCGCCCCCACCTGCCCTACGCCACCGGCGAGCAGCGCACCACCCGGTTCCTGCACGTGTGGGCGGCGCTGAGCACGCCGCTGCTCATCTTCGCCCTGGGCGGGATGCTGCTGCTGCGCGGCACCTACACCGCGCCCGCGATGATCGGCGTCGTGCTGGCCTTCGCCATGGTCGACGCCATCGCGCGCCGCAGGCTCACCTCGTTCCTGACCGGCGTGGCGATCCTGGCGCTGATCGTGGCGGTGATCGCGGGCATCATCACGGCCTTCGCCGCCGACTGGCGGATCTCCCTGCTGGTGCCGACCGGCGTGGTGGTGGCGGTGCTGCTGTGGGTCAACATCCGCGACCTGATCCGCGGCTGAGCGGCAGCGGCCCGGGCCGGCTGGCAGCGCCCCTACTCCGGCTCCAGGCCCGAGGCGCGGATGGTGATGTTCAGCCGCCCCGCCTCCAGGCCGAGCCCGGCGGGAGCGGTGCCCGGCCGGGTGCGCGGCACACCGTGGTAGGCCATCCGCGCCGGGCCGCCGAAGACGAACAGGTCGCCGCTGGCCAGCTCCACGTCGGTGTAGGGGCGTGTACGGGTGCGGGTGTTGCCGAACCGGAAGACGCAGGTGTCGCCCAGGCTCAGCGAGACCACCGGGACGTCGGCCCGCTCGTCGCGGTCCTGGTGCATGCCCATCCGGGCCTCGGCGTCGTAGAAGTTCACCAGCGCGACGTCGTAGGGCGGATCGCCGGGCCCGGGCGGCGCGCCGAACGCGGCCGCCACGCCCTCGCGGGCGAGGTCGCCCAGGATCGGCGGGAACGGCGGGACCGGTTCGCCGCCGGGCAGGGTGCGCGCATAGCGGTAGGGCTCCCAGAACCAGCCCAGCGCGGTCATGCGCACGCTCATCACTCCGCCGCGCGGCATTCGGTGGCGGGCCATGCCGCCGGGGCCGCGGGCCCACTCGCGGCAGCGCCGGACCAGGTCGCGCTGGGAGCCGGCACCCAACCAGCCCGGCAGGTGCACCGCGCCCGGTGCGACCTCCACCCGGCCGGCGCCGAACAGCGGCTCGCTCACGCCGTCCTCCGTACCGCGGCGGGGGCGGCACCCGCCCCGCACGTCGTCCTGCCGGTGTGCACCCTCCCATCCGACCACGGCGCCGCGCCGGCGGCAACGCGCCGGGGCCGCACGCGCCCGCGGGTAGCATGGAACCGCGTCGAGTACCGGAGCGGAACAGGGGAGGTGGGGCCGATCATGAGCCAACCTCCCAGTACGGCCTGACGCCGCGTTCTCGTGTCCCGCGGCGGGCGCGTGCGCGCGCCCGGGCCGCATTCCGCTCACGTCCCTGTGCGGGGGTTACCTCATGGCGCAACGCAACCCGCTGGCCTGGCTCCCCGGAATCCGGAGCAACCAGCAGTCCCGCAGGACCAGCCGGCCCCGGCCGCCGGAGTACTCGATGGACCCCAGGCCCGACGCCGCAGGCGGCCCCACCCCGCCGGTGCAGGACAGCGTCATCGACGCCGCGATCTATCTCGGCGGCGAGCGCCAGGAGGCCCCGACCGAGTTCAGCGACCTGGCCGAACTGCACCGCCGCACCCCCGACGACGAGGGCGCCATGGTCTGGATCGGGCTGCTGCGCCCCTCCAGCCCCCAGCTGCTGGCCGCCGCCGAGGAGTTCGGGCTGCACGAGCTGGCGGTGGAGGACGCCATCGTCGCCCATCAGCGGCCCAAGCTGGAGCGCTACGGCGACACCCTGTTCGTCGTGCTCCGGTCCGCCCTCTACCTGGACGCCGCCGAAGAGGTGCGCTTCGGCGAGCTGCACCTGTTCGTCGGCCGGCACTTCGTGCTGACCGTGCGGCACAACCAGGCCCCCGACCTGGCGGCCGTGCGCCGCCGCCTGGAGAGCGACCCGAAACTGCTCGCGCGCGGACCCGAGGCGGTGCTCTACGGTGTCCTCGACGCGGTGGTCGACGGCTACGCCCCGGTCGTCGCGGGCCTGCAGAACGACATCGACGAGATCGAGACCCAGGTCTTCGAAGGCGACCCCGCGGTGTCCCGGCGCATCTACGAGCTCTCCCGCGAGGTCATCGAGTTCCAGCGCGCCACCCGCCCCCTGCTGCCGATGCTGAACTCGCTCGACACCGCCCTGGAGGACTTCGGCACCGACGAGGAGCTCCGCCGCTACCTTCGCGACGTCGCCGACCACGCCACCATCGCCGCCGAGCGCGTCGACGGCTTCCGCGACATGCTGCAGAGCATCCTCGCGGTCAACGCCACGCTGGTCAGCGAGGCGCAGAACGAGGAAATGCGGCGCGTCACCGAGGCCAGCTACCGCCAGGGCGAGCAGGTCAAGAAGATCTCCGCGTGGGCGGCCATCCTGTTCGCGCCCAGTCTGGTCGGCAGCATCTACGGGATGAACTTCACGCACATGCCCGAGATCGACTGGGTGCTGGGCTATCCGATGTCGCTGCTGCTGATGCTCGGCATCAGCGTGACCCTCTACGCCGTCTTCAAGTGGCGCCGCTGGATGTGACGGCCGGCGGCGCGGCGGACACTGCGCCGCGCCGCGCCCCGGTCCCGCGCTGGCCGCGCCCCGCCGGAGACTCACACCGGCTCCGCGCCGCCCGTCTCCTCCTGCTCGGCCCACGCCTTCAGCGACCGGCCCTGGATGGCGGCGGCCATCAGGTCGGGGAACCGGTCGGGGGTGCAGGCGAAGGCGGGCACGCCCAGGGCGGCGAGGGCCGCCGCGTTCTCCCGGCTGTAGGACGGCGCGCCCTCGTCGGACAGGGCGAGCAGCACGACCACCTGCACGCCGGCCGCCGTCATCGACGCCACGCGGCGCACCATCTCCTCGCGCACACCGCCCTCGTAGAGGTCGCTGATCAGCACCAGCACCGAGTCCTGCGGCCGGCCGATGAGCCCTTCGCAGTAGGCCAGCGCCCGGTTGATGTCGGTGCCCCCGCCCAGCCGGGTGCCGAACAGGACCTCCACCGGGTCGCTGAGCTGGTCGGTCAGGTCGACGACCGAGGTGTCGAAGACGACCATCGAGGTCTTCAGCGCGCGGATCGAGGCGAGCACCGCCCCGAAGACCCCGGCATAGACCACCGACTGGGCCATGGAGCCGCTCTGGTCGATGGCCAGCACGACGTCGCGCTGCACGCCCCGGCTGCGCCGGGCGTAGCCCACGAGGTTCTGCGGTACGACGGTGCCGTACTCGGGCAGGTAGTGGGCCAGGTTGCGGCGGATGGTGCGGTTCCAGTCGATGTCGGCGGCCCGGCGCGGCCGGTGGGTGCGCGCCGAGCGGTCCAGCGCCCCCTGCACGACCGACCGCGTGCGCTGTGCCAGGCGCCGCTCCAGGTCCTCCACGACACTGCGCACGACCGCGCGCGCCGACTCGCGGGCCGCCTCCGGCATGACCTGGCTGAGCGACAGCAGGGTGCCGACCAGGTGGACGTCGGGCTCGACGGCCTCCATCATCTCCGGCTCCATCAGCATGCGCTTGAGGTTCAGGCGCTCCAGCGCGTCGGTCTGCATCACGCGCACCACGCTGGAGGGGAAGTAGCCGCGGATGTCGGTCAGCCAGTCGGCGACGGACGGCGCCGAGCCGCCGAGGTTCGCGCTGCGCGGACCGCCGCCGCGGCCGTTCGCACCGCCGTCGCCGTCGCGGTTGTACAGGGCCGCCAGCGCGGCGTCCATGCCGGCGTCGCCCCCGGCGCCGCCGCCTTCTGCGCCGCCCAGCCCGCCGCAGGAGGACTCGGCCGCACCGCCCAGGACCAGCCGCCACCGGCGCAGGCGCTCGGACTCCCCGTCCCGGGCCGCCGGTGCAGGCGTCGCCGCCTCATCCATGGATCGTGCTCCCGCCGTTGCCGTGTACTGATTCATGTGCTGCGCGGCGGCCGCCGATGCGGTCCCGCCGCCCCTCCCCTCCGGTGGACGTCGAGCGCCGTGCGGCGGGCGCGAGTGCGGCGACGGCGGCTCCGCGGCCAGGCCGCGAAGCGCGCCGCCGTGCCCTCGTGCCCGCGGTCCCTCACCCGCCCGCCTCCGCGCCCGCCGCGGCCAGGCCCAGCAGGCCCGCCGCTGCGGCGACCGCGGGTTCGGCCCTGCGGGCGTCGACGGTGTCGCCGGCCGAAGCGGCGCCCGCCTCGCCGTAGCGGCCCAGGGCGCGCGCGCTGTCGCCGATGGCGCGGCGCTCGGGCGCGGCGAACGCACCGAAGGTGCGCCGCAGCAGCGGCACCACCTCGATGAACGCGTCGGCGCCCAGACCGTTGAGCCAGCGGTCGACGATGCCCAGCAGCGCGGTGTCGTGCACCAGCAGCAGGCCGCTGCCCGAGAGGAACCCCTCGATCCAGTGCGCCGTGCGGGTCGGCGGCGTGCCCCGCGAGGCGGCGCGGGACAGCCTGCCGCTCAGGTCGGAGTCGCACAGCCGGCCGGAGTCGTGCAGGATCCGGTTCGCCCGCCCGCACACCCGCCCCGGCGCCGACTCGCGTACCGCGATCCGCTCCAGCGCCGCGAGCCAGGCGGCCTCGTCGTCGCCGCCCAGCAGCACCGCGGCGCGGTGCACGCCGTCGATCGCACCGGCCATCGCCGCTGCGGCGTCGTCGTCCAGCCCCGACACCGCCGGGACGATACCCGCCCGCACCCGGGCCAGCAGCTGGGCGGCTACCCCGCGCAGGGCGGCGGAGTCGCTGCGGCGCACGTCGCCGTAGCGGGCGGAGCGCGCCAGCGGGGGCAGGGCCGCCATGAGGTGCTCGATGTCGGCGTCCTCGGCGGCGCGGGCGGTCAGCGCCGAGACGACCGCGTCGAGCGCCCCGCCGAGCTCGGCGTGCAGGCACCGCTCGGCCAGCGCGGTCAGGTCCGGCAGGGCTGCCTCCGCCGCGAGCGACCGCACGCGCGCGTCCGCCGCGGCCTCGACGGTGGTGCCCCACACCGCCGCCTCGATCAGCGCCAGCTCCAGCTCGGGCCGCCAGGCCAGCGTCCAGCTCTCGCGGAAGGTGCCGCGGGAGCGCACGGAGTCGCCGCGCGGCCGCCCCCACTCGACGCCGATCAGCCCCAGCCGGTGCAGCAGCGCGCTGCGCCGCCGCCCGGTCTCCTCGCGCAGGTCCAGGTCGAGGTCGCGCGGCTCGGCCTTGGGCTGCAGGCGCAAACCGCGCTGCTCGGCGGCGAGGTCGCGCTGAAGCGGGACCTGCGGCGTGTCCGCCGAGACCGCGCCCATGCGCTCACCGACGACCATCCGGCTGTGCAGCAGGTGCGCCCGCGCGCGGGCGCCCTCGCACAGCACCGACTCCGCGGCGTCGGCGACCTCCTCCAGCCCGGCCGCCGGGCGCCCGCGCAGCGCGGCCAGCGCCTGGGTGAGGCGCACGGCCTCGATGACGTGGGCCGAGGACACCGGCTGGTCCAGCTCGCGCAGCCGCCGCCCGGCCTCGGCCAGCCAGCGCTCGACCGGGCGGTCGGGCGCGGTGAACAGGTGGTGGTACCAGCCGGGCGAGCGCACGCCGGCCCGGTAGCCGGAGGCCGCCGCCAGCCGCCCGTGGGTCCACGGGATCCAGGTGGCCGCGACCTTGGTCTTGGGCAGGCCGCGCAGCAGCGCGGTGTCCTCCGACACCCGGGGATGGTCCAGCAGCGCGGGCACGTGCCAGGCGCCGCAGACCACGGCGATGCGGCCGTCGACCGACTTCATCGCCTTGCGCAGCACCTGGCGCATGTGGGCCTCGCGGCGGGCCTCGCGCAGGCCCGCCGGCCCGTCCGGGCCCGCCCCGACCTCGGCCCGCACCGCCGCCATGGCCTCGGCGATCGCGGGGAAGGGGGAGGCGGCGGAGTGCGCCCCGGCGTCGGCGGGGGAAGAGCCGGCGGGCACGGCCGCGCGGCCCTCGACGATGTCCTCCCACCAGCGCTCGGGGTCGTCGTAGCCGGCGGCCTCGGCCAGCATGCCCAGCGGGTCGGCGACCTCGCGGCCGGGCTCCTGTTCGGCGCTCTCAGCGCCGTCGGGGGCGGTGGTCCCGTCCTCGGGCGCGCCGCCGCCGGACCCGTGCTCCGGCCGCTTCGCGTCCAAGTTGGCGTCCGCGCCCGCGCCGCCTCCTTCGCCTTTTCCGTCTGCTCCTTCGGCCCGGTCGTCCTCGGCCAGGGTGTGCGCCGCGGGCAGGTCGCAGAAGCGGGCCCGGACGCCGTGCTCGGCCGCGTAGCGCAGCGCCGCCCACTCCGGCGAGAACGCCGCGAACGGCCAGAACGCCGCGCGCGCGGGCTCCGCGGGCACATAGGCCAGCAGCGAGACCGGCGGTGTCAGCTCGCCGACCAGCCCGACCAGTTCGTCGGCCTCGGGCGGCCCCTCGATGAGCACCAGCTCGGGCGCGATGCGCTCCAGCTCGGCTGCGACCGAGCGGGCCGATCCGGGGCCGTGGTGGCGCACGCCCAGCACGTGCACGCGGTCGGTGTCGACCGGCGCCATCAGCGGCTCACCTCGCGGCAGGCGCGGTAGAAGTCGTCCCAGCCGTCGCGCTCGCGCGCCACGGTCTCCAGGTACTCCCGCCACACCACGCCGTCGGAGACCGGGTCCTGGACCACGGCGCCGTGGATGCCCGCGGCGACGTCGGCCGGGCGCAGGGTGCCGTCGCCGAAGTGCGCGGCCAGCGCGATGCCGTTGGTGACCACCGAGATCGCCTCGGCGGTGCTCAGTGTGCCGCTGGGCGACTTGACCTTGGCGCCGCCGTCGGCGGTGGCGCCTTCGCGCAGCTCCCGGAAGACCGTGACGACCCGGCGGATCTCGGACAGGCTCGCGGGCACCTCGGGCAGCTCCAGGGAGCGGCCGAGCGCGGCCACCCGGCGGCTGACGATGTCGATCTCGTCCTCGACGCTGTCGGGGACCGGCAGCACGACCGTGTTGAAGCGCCGCCGCAGCGCGCTGGAGAGGTCGTTGACCCCGCGGTCGCGGTCGTTGGCCGTGGCGATGACGTTGAACCCCCGCGCGGCCTGCACCTCGGTGCCCAGCTCCGGTACAGGCAGGGTCTTCTCCGACAGCACGGTGATCAGGGCGTCCTGCACGTCGGAGGGGATGCGGGTGAGCTCCTCGACGCGGGCCAGGCGGCCCTCGGACATGGCGGTCATGACCGGGCTGGGCACCAGCGCCGCCTCGGACGGTCCCTCGGCCAGCAGCCGGGCGTAGTTCCAGCCGTAGCGGATCGCCTCCTCGGCGGTGCCCGCGGTGCCCTGCACCAGCAGCGTGGAGTCGCCGGTGACGGCGGCCGCCAGGTGCTCCGACAGCCACGTCTTCGCGGTGCCGGGCACGCCCAGCAGGAGTAGGGCGCGGTCGGTGGCCAGCGTGGCCACGGCCACCTCGACCACCCGCCGGGAGCCGATGTACTTGGGCGTGATCTCGGTGCCGTCGTCGAGCGTGCCGCCCAGGATGTAGCGGGTGACCGCCCACGGCGACAGCCGCCAGCCCGGTGGGCGCGTGCGGGAGTCGGCGCGCTCCAGGGCGGCGAGCTCCTCGGCGAAGCTCTGCTCGGCGTGCGGGCGCAGAGCGGCGGGGGTGGCGGAGACGGTCAAGAGAACTCCTTGTGCATTGCGGATCGGTACCTGAGGGTGTCGGCGAGGCGGATGAGCGAGTCGGGGCGGTCGTCGCCGGCCGCGCCGCGGCGGGCGGAGCCGGCGATGCGTTCGTGCAGGGAGGGCGGCATGCGCGAACCGGCCACCTCGCACAGCCGGGTCACGGCGGAGCCGGCGCGGTCGACGCCGTCGAGGGTGTCGGCCACGAGAGCGGCGAGCTCGGCGTTCCACGGGCAGGCGACCTGTTCGACGACCGACAGCAGGGCGGCCGCCTCGGGCATGCGGCGGTCGGAGCGCAGGAACTCCAGCGCCCAGGCGCACTGGTCGTCGGGCGGCAGCAGCCCCAGCAGAGCGGAGCCGCGGCTGGCGCGCACGTCGTACCCGCCGGTCAGCCGGTTCAGCACGACGGGCAGCAGGGCGCGGGCCCACGACCGGTCGCGCTGGAGGACCGCCGCGTTCGCGAGGGCTTCCAGCAGTTCGTCGTCGTTGCCCGCGGCGAAGGCGACGACGTCCTCGGGCCCCTCGCCCAGGTGGCCGCACCAGACGGCCAGCGGCGCGTGGGAGACCAGGATCCACAGCCGTTCCAGGGCCTCGCGGCGCGTGCCGCCGCGGTCGGTGCGGGGCTCGACGCCCAGCGCGCGGGCGAGGACGGCGTCGGCCAGGTCGGGGCGGCGGATCTCGGGTGTGCCGTCGGAGCCCCGGCGTACGTGGCCCCGGGCGTAGTCGGCCAGCAGGCGGCCGCGCTCGGAGTCGGGCAGGCGGGCCGCCAGCGCGAGGGCCAGTCCCCGCACGCGCGAGCTGCGGTCGGCCATCGCCTCCTGCAGCAGCGGCTCGTCGTCGGCGGTGAGGTGCGGCTCGCGGGCCTCCAGCAGTGCGTGGCGCTCCTGTGCGGGCCGCGCACGCCACTCCTCGGCGCCGATCCGCGGCGCCTCGTCGAGGCGGAGCACATACGCCCAGCGGGCGTCGAGCCCGGCCAGCCACAGGCCGCGCCGCCCGGCGACCGCCAGAAGCGGCCGCCCGATGCGGTTGTGGTCGCGCGCGCCGCGGTCCAGCAGGTCGGGCAGCAGCTCGGGCGGAACCCGCAGGCCCCGCTGCGCCGCCAGTTCCAGCCACTCCGCAAGCAGGCCGGAGCCGGAGGCGAGCAGATCGGCGAGCCGGCGCGCGGCGCGCGGGTCCGGAAGGGGAGCGGTCTCGGGCGGCGCCGGATCGAAGGCCCCGGGGTCCTGGGGAGCCGCCCGGTCGGCCGGGCGGCCGGCGCGGGCCCGCACGGCGGACAGCGCGGCGCGGTCGAGCAGGGTGTGCGCGGGATCGTCGCGCTCCACGTGCGGCAGGCCCGCGGGACTGGGCGCGGACCGGCGCGCGGTGCCCACGAGCGCGGCCGAGACGACGTCGGACCAGGAGTCGGCGGTCGGCGGTGCGGGATCGGGGGGTGTCTCGGAGGAGGTCGTCACGAGGCGGTCCTCGGAAGTCGGGTGCGGGTGGGGGAGTCGGATCAAGCCGTGCTCGGGGCAGGGCGGGACGCAGGTTTCGCGTGCTGCGGACGCCGGGCGGCGGTCGGCGCCGCCTTCGGGGGTGGCGCGGACGGCCGGTGGTGCGTGTGTGCGGTGCGCACGGCCGGGACGGAGGCGGTCACGGGGTGCCGGCGAGGGCTCCCGGCGCCCGGGCGAGGTCGGCGAACCCGCCCTCGGCGTCCCATACGGACAGCGGCCGAAGGCCCTGGGGCGTCCACTCGCCGGCGACGGTGACCGGCGCGCCGCCGGACACCGCGGCCAGCGGCCAGCACGGCGAGCACTCCGCGAGCAGCGGCAGCGCTGCGCCCCCGGAGTCGGCGATCTGCCACGGTTCGCCGCGCACGGGGACGGCGCCCTTGACGACGACGGGCCACGCCTCCAGCCAGGGGTCGGCGGCCAGCGCGCCGGCGTAGGAGCCCAGCGCATCGTCGGCGCCGGAGCCGGGCGGCGGTGCCGCCGTGCGCTCGGCGTGCACGGCCACCACCGAGGCCCGCCACTCGGCCGGGTAGAAGGCCAGGTCGGCCTCGATCTCGGTGCCCGGGCGCGCCGGGGTCTCGGGGGTCTGCCCGGTCGGAGCGTAGGAGAGCAGCGCGGCCGTGCGCCCGGTCGCGGCGCCGTGCAGCCAGATGCGGCGGCCGCGTACCTGGCCGGAGGGAAAGTCGTACATGCCCAGCACCCGCCAGGTGTCGCGCACGGGCGCCGACTCGTCGGCCGAGGCGGGCAGCCCCGCCCGCGCGCAGACCGTGGCGCGCATGCCGTCCGGGAGTTCGTCGCGGCGCCGGAAGCCGCTGATCAGCAGGCGCAGCAGCGCGTACTCGCTCAGCAGGCGGTCGGGCCAGTCGCGGGCCGCACCCAGGCCGCCGAGGTCGCGCACACGGTCGGCGAGCCGCCCCGCCTGGGCGTCGACCAGGCGGGCCGCCATGGAGTCGAGGCGGCGGTAGCCGTCGCCGCGTGCGGCCGCGAGACCGCTCTCGACCTGGTCGCGCAGCCAGAGGTCCAGCTCCGCCAGGCCCTCGGCCACGCGCTCTTCGCGCTTCTCCAGGCGCCGCGCGGCCGCCTCGGGATCGGCGGGTTCGGCCGGGCGTTCGCGCGCGGCCGCGCGGCGGGTCAGCCACTCGGCCGCGTACTCGGGGGCGTCACCGGTCTCGAAACCGCCCTCGGCCCACAGGTGCAGCAGCGCCAGCGTGTGCTTGCACGGGATCTTGCGGCTGGGGCAGCTGCAGCGGTAGGCGGGCGGGGAGCCGAGTTCGGCGACGACGCGGTAGGCGCTCTTGCCGCTGCCGGCGCATTCGCCCCACACCGCGGGCGCCTCGGCGCCGTTCGCGGGGCGGTGGCCGGTGGCGCTCCACTGGGAGGGTTTGGCGGTCTTGATCGCCGCCTTGCGGGAGGAGGGGTCGGGCGCGAGAGCCCAGACGTCGTCGGTGGTCCAGCGTGTGCTCACGAAGGGAAATCTAGCCCCCGGTGCTGACAGTTCCGTACGGCTCAGGCGCACCGCGCGCCCCGCAGACGTCTGCGGCCTCCGGCGCACTTTCGCGGCCTTCCCCGGCGGCTTCGCCCGCCGCGGCGGGGCGCCGGGCGCGCGGGCGGGTGCGCTGCGGCGGTCGGGTGCGGCGGACGGGTGGTGCGGGCCGCCCGGTGCCGGGGTGATGGCGGTTCGACGCGGCGTTACGGTTGGGGTGGTCGCAGGGGTACAGGGCTGAACGGGGGGCGGGATGGCCGGCGACGAGGGCGAGGACCACGGGCTGCTGCGGCTGCTGATGGGGCCGTGGCTGGCCGAGGCCGTCGCCGCCGCGGTGCGGCTGGGGGTGATCGACCGGCTGGGCGGCGCTCCGGCGTCGGCGGGCGAGCTCGCCGAGGGGCTGTCGCTGGCCGCCGACCCGCTCCAGCGCCTGCTGCGGCTGCTGGTGGGCCTGGAGGTGCTGGAGGAGCGCGACGGCCGCTTCGCTCTGGCGCCGATGGGCGAGCGGCTGCACAGCCGGCACCCCTCCTCGATGCGGGACCTGGCGCTGCTCTACCGCAGCGACTTCTTCCTGGGCGCCTGGCGAGGGCTGGCCGACTCCGTGCGCACCGGCCACCAGGCCTTCGCGTCCGTGTACGGGCGCGACGTCTACACCTACCTGGCCGAACACCCCGCCGAGGCCGCGCTCTTCGACTCCGGCATGGCGGCCGGCGGCTCGTTCGCCGACGCGCTCCCGGCCGTCTACGACTTCTCGCGGGCCGGGCGCGTGGCCGACATCGGGGGCGGCGACGGAAGCCGGCTGGCCGCGCTGCTCAAGGCGTACCCGGGCATGCACGGCGTCCTGCAGGAGCGTCCGCAGGTGCTGGCCGGCGCGCGCGAGCGGCTCGGCTCCCACATCGACGAAGGACGCTGCGAGCTGGTGGGGGCCGACTTCCTCGCCGAGGTGCCCGTCGCGGCCGACGCCTATCTGCTCTGCCGTGTCCTGCACAACTGGGACGACGACTCCTGCGGGCGCATCCTCGCCAACTGCGCCGCGGCGATGGGCCCGGGGGCGCGGCTGCTCATCCTGGAGCGCGTCATGCCCGACGACCGGCAGGCGTGGCTGTCGCGGGCCTTCGACGTGCACATGATGGTCATGACGACCGGCCGGGAGCGCACCGCCGCCGAGTACGAGGCGCTGCTGCGCCCGGCGGGGCTGGGCACCCTGGAGATCCGCGACCTCGGCGCGGAGATGCGCGTACTGGTGGCGGGCGGGGACTGACCCGCTCCCGCACCGCCGCCGCCCCGGCAGCTGCCGGCAGGGACCCGGGACACGCGGTCTCCGTCTGCAAGGGGGTCGAGGTGGTCGGGACACGCGCGGGCAACCCGGGTCCGTGCCGGCAACTTCCGGCAGTGTGGCCGATCGCGGGCGATTTAGCCACGCCGGCGGTGGTGCGGGGCCGGCGGGCGGCCGCGCGGCGGCGGTGCGGGAGGCGCGTTCAGCACGCGCGGGCGGAGTGCGGGGGAGGCGGGGGCAGGGCCGGCCCGGCGGTTCGCCGGTCCCGCCGGAATCCGGGATAGGGGATCGGCGGGCAGGCAAGGCGGGCGGAGGCGCTCCGCGCCGCCCTCGCGCACGAAGGCGCGGGTGCGAAGGACAGGTCCGGTCAGCGGGCCTGCAGCGCGTCCAGGGCGACCGCCATGGCGATGACCAGCCGGCGGTCGACGTTGGGGTCCTGGATCTGGACGGTGTAGCGGTCGCGGATGCCCCAGCGCTTGTCGATGCTGAAGATCGGGTGCTCGCCCGCGACGAAGTCGAAGTGGTAGGGCACGAACTTGGCCGCGTCGATGAAGCGGCGCAGGATGCCCAGCACCTGGTTGCGCTCCTGACCGGTGGCGGTGAACAGGCCCGGCTGCTCCAGGTGCCAGGTCGAGCGCAGCAGCGACTGCTTGAAGTCCTTGCGGAAGTTGCCGACCGGCTGCCCGTTGTGGTCGGTGACGTCGTAGGTCGCGCCGAGGTCGACGACCTGGCGGGCCTTGAAGCCCAGAACCGGGTACTGCTTGCTGTCGTCGGTGTAGAGCGTCACCTGCTCCTTGAAGGCCAGGCGCTTCTGCTGGGCGAAGGCGATCAGGTCGCCCTCGCTGCCGTCGGGCAGCAGCGTCCGGACCTCGTACTGGTTGACCATCATCCGGATCCGCTGGCGCACGGCGAGCTGCGTCAGCGTCTGCAACTGGTTCATCGGACTTCCTCGGTGTCGGAGGGACAAAGGGGGGTGAACCCGGCTGATCCTAGCGGGTGGCCCCGGTCACGGCACATCCAGACCGGAGCCGAGGCGCGATCGTGATCCCGCCGGGTCCGGCGGCCGTCCCGGCGGGCAGGGGCAGTGCCGTCGGTGCGGTCCCAGGGGCGGTGCCGAAGGGGCCCGGTCCCGGCCCGGAGCTCGTCCGCGAAGGGGGCGGCCGCTGAGAGGGCCCCAGATTAGACCATCGGGCGGGAATCAGCGTTGATCGCGGATGAACGGGACCGCAACAGGCCGATCCCGGACACCGGTGCCGTCCGTCCGGTTCACTCGGCTCCGCTGATGGCCGCGACCGCGTCCAGCAGTTTGCGGCGGAAGTCGTCGGGAAGCGGGGCCGAGCCGGTCTCCTTGGAGGCGGCCTTCTGGCCCTCGGCGCTGAGCACGTACTCCAGGAAGGACCGCACGCGCTCGGCGTCCTCGGCCGAGCTGTAGCGCAGGCAGGCGATCTCGTAGGTCACGAGCACGATCGGGTAGGTGCCGGCCTCGGTGGTGCCGTAGTCCAGTTCCAGCGCGTGGTCGTGCCGGTGGCCGCCCTCGGCCTCGGGGGAGGAGGCGACCACGCGCGCCGCCGAGTCCGGGGCCACGTCCACGAACTCGCCGCCCACGCCGATGGACGCGGTGGGCATGTCGCCGGTGTGCGAGGCCTCGACGTAACCGATGGTCCCGCGGCCGCCGTCGACCGCCTCGGCGATGCCGCTGTTGCCCTGGGCGGCCTCGACCGGCCTGATCGGCCACGTGCCGCCGGGCTCGTGCGGCCAGGCCTCGCCCGCCGCCGCCGCGAGGTAGCCGGTGAAGTTCTCGGTGGTGCCGGAGTCGTCGGCGCGCGTGACCGGGGTGATGCGCAGGTCCGGCAGGTCGGCGTCGGGGTTGTGCTCGGCGATCTCCGGGTCGTTCCAGCGGGTGATCTGCTGGTCGAAGATCTTGGCCAGGGTCTCCGGCGGCAGGTTCAGCGAGTCGACGCCCTCCAGTTGGAAGATGACGGCGATCGGCACGACGTAGCCGGGGAGGTTGATGGCGGGGGCGCCGCCGGCGCAGCGGTCGCGGGCCCGTTCGCGCTCGCGCCGGTCCAGCGCGGCGTCGGATCCGGCGAAGTCCACCGCGTTCTGCAGGAACTGGCTGCGGCCGGCGCCCGAACCCACGGAGTCGTACAGGACCAGGGCGTCCTCGCAGGCCAACTGGTAGCCGGCCACCCAGGTGTACATGGCGTTCTCCTGGGCGCTGGAGCCCGCCCCCGAGAGGCTGCCGTCGAAGCAGGCGATGTCGTCGGGGACCGCGGGCGGCCGCTGGCCGTTTCGGAGGGCGTTGTCGCTGCCGCATGCGCTGGTCAGTGCGAGGACGCCGACCAAGGCGGCCGCGGAGAGAGTGCGGTGGCCGGGCAGGGTCACGGGACGTTCATTCCCCTTGTGCGAGCGGGTGGCAACCCTGCGTGTGCATCAGGGTTCGTGCTGGAACGGGGGCTTCCGGTGGTGCGACCGAACGCTGAAGAGAAAACTAACAACAGCTGAAGTGCCCTGCCCAACGGCACCCGTGTGAATCGGCGCGCACCCCCGTGCGCGGCGTCACCGGAGCGCACCGCCGCTCCCGCCCGCCGCGCCTTCCGGCGGTCCGCACACGGCGTCGCGGCGCCCGCCGGCGCCCCCGGGGCCTGCCGCCCGAATCAGGGCCGGGCCTCGCGCTCGGCCGGGCGGTGGTCGGACCTCTCATCAGCGTCCCAACGGCACCTCTCGAGCCCGGTGGCACCCCCCGGGTGAGCGATCGGCAGGGGGACGCAGCCGTGCCGGGCTCAGAGGCCGACGGACCTCTTGGAGGGCACCAAGAACACAAGGGGGGCCGCGCCCGCGCCTCAGCCCACGGCCGAGCGCCGCTCCTCGACGCGCGCCAGCACCGCGCGCAGTCCCAGCTCATAGCCGGCCGGGCCGCATCCGGCGATGTAGCCCTGCGCCACCGGTGCCGTCACCGACGTGTGCCGGAACGGCTCACGGGCGTAGACGTTGGAGATGTGCACCTCGACACAGGGGGTCTCGACCGCGTCGATCGCGTCGCGCAGCGCGATGCTGTAGTGGGCGAACGCACCGGGGTTGAACACGACACCGTCCAGCTCGCGCGCCCGGTGGACGTGCTCGACCAGCGCGCCCTCGTGGTTGCTCTGCGCGCACTCCACCTCCGCGCCCAGCTCGGCGCCCAGCGCCCGGACGCGGCGCTCGATCCCCTCCAGCGTCACCGTGCCGTACTGCTGCGGGTCGCGGCTGCCCAGCAGGTTCAGGTTCGGCCCGTTCAGCAGGAGGACGCGGACGGCGGCACTGGACTCGGCCATGGGACGGACCCTCTCCCCGGATCGGATGGTGCGGATGAGGCGGTGCGGACCAGACGATCCTAGTTGTACTCGGTCATGGCGTCGGTGACAGGCGGCGGAGCGGTGGGCGGCCTCCGACCGCGGTGCGCCGCCCGGCCGGTGGTGCCGTGCTCCACCCAGCCCGGCAGAGCCGGGCCGGGTGGTCGTCGGAGACGAACACCTGCCGGTGGGCCCGCTCCGCGGCCGGTTGCGGTCGAACCGCTCCACGTCGCCGTTCCGCGGGGGGCAGTGGGGCCGGACGAGGGCCCGCCGCGCCCCCGGGCACGCACGGCGGCGACGCCGCGGCCGCGCGCAACGCCCGCGCGCTGTCGGCCGGGACGCGCGCGGCAGGAAGCCCGCCGCGCCGGCTCCCGTCTCATCGGGCGGGATTTCGGCACAGGCCAGGGGGAGTAGCCGCCCACCGCGGCGCGGACGCAGTCGCAACCGGCCCGCCGGGCGAGTCCCGCCGGACCCGCGCGCCCGGGGCGGCCCCCCGGGGTTCGAGCACGCGTGTGCAGGGCAGAGAACACCTCGATGGACCCCTACAGCCCGACCTCCACCTACCGGCTGCAGCTCGGGCCGGGACTCACGCTCGACCGCGCGGCCGGGCTCGTCGACTATCTCGACCGGCTCGGCGTCGGCGCCGCCTACCTGTCACCGATGCTCACCGCCGCGCCCGGTTCCGCGCACGGCTACGACGTCGTCGACCCCGCATCGGTCTCGGGGCCGCTTGGCGGCGACCGGGCGCGCCGCGAGCTGGTGGAGCGGCTGCGCGAGCGCGGCATGGGCGTGGTGGCCGACATCGTGCCCAACCACATGTCGGTGGCGGCTCCGGCCGCCAACCCGTGGTGGTGGGACGTACTGCGCAGCGGCCCGGGCTCCGCCTACGCCCGCTGCTTCGACGTCGACTGGTCGGCCGGGCCCCTGGAGCTGCCGGTCCTGGCCGACGACGGCGACGGCGGAGCCGGCGCCCTGGAGCGCCTCGGCATCGCCGACGACTGCCTGACCTACGAGGACCACCGCTTCCCGCTGGCGCCGGGCACCTACAGCCCCGGTGACGACCCGGCCGAGGTCCACGAGCGCCAGCAGTACCGGCTGGTCTCCTGGCGGCGCGGCCGGGAGCGGCTGTCCTACCGCCGCTTCTTCGACGTCACCGGGCTGGCGGCGGTCCGGGTCGAGGACCCCGACGTCTTCGCCGCCGCCCATGCCGAGATCCTGCGCTGGGCCGAGCGCGGCGAGCTGGACGGCCTGCGCGTCGACCACCCCGACGGGCTCAGCGACCCCGGCGCCTACCTGCGCCGGCTGCGCGACGCCTTCGGCGGCTGGATCGTCGCCGAGAAGATACTCGAACCCGGCGAGGCCCTGCCGGCCTCCTGGCCGGTGGACGGCACCACCGGCTACGACGCGCTGCGCGAGGTGTGCGGCCTGTTCGTCGACCCCGGCGGCGAGGGCCCGCTGACCGAGCTGGCCCGCTCGGTGGGCGCGCCCACCGACACCGCGGCCGTGCGGTCCGGTTCGCGGCGGCTCGCGGCCCGCGAACTGCTCGCGCCCGAGGTGCGCCGCATCGCCGCTCTGGTCTGCTCCGCCGACGCCGACGCCGACGCCGAGCGCGCCCGCGACGCCGTGGCCGAGCTGCTCGCCTCCTTCGAGGCCTACCGCAGCTACCTGCCCGAGGCGCGGCCCGTGTGGGACCGGGCCGTGGCCGCCGCCCGGACCGCCCGCCCCGACCTCGCCGCCGTTCTCGACGACCTCGACGAGCGCGTTCGCACCGACCCCGCCGGCGCGCTGGCCGTGCGCATCCAGCAGACCAGCGGCATGGTCGTCGCCAAGGGCGACGAGGACACCGCCTTCTACCGCGCCACGCGCTTCGTCGCGCTCAACGAGGTCGGCGGCGACCCCGCCCGCTTCGGCGTGTCGCCGGCCGAGTTCCACGCGTGCTGCGCCCGCCGCGAAGCCTGCCGCCCGCGGACGATGACCGCGCTGTCCACGCACGACACCAAGCGCTCGGAGGACGTGCGCGCCCGCCTGGCGGTCCTCAGCGAGGTGCCCCGGGACTTCGCCGCCGCCGTGCACCGCTGGCGGGCCGCACGCGGGCTGAGCGAGGCAGGCCTGGACCTGCTCGCCTGGCAGACGCTGGTGGGCGCCTGGCCCATCAGCGGCGCGCGCCTGCGCGACTACCTGCTCAAGGCGGCCCGCGAGCAGAAGGAGCGCACCGCCTGGGTCGACGGCGACCCCGGCTTCGAGGAGGAGGTCGCCGCCTGGCCCGAGCGCGTGCTCTCCGACGAGGACGTGTGCGCCGACGTCGCCGCGTTCGTCGGCCGCATCCGCGCCGCCGGCTGGAGCAACGCGCTCGGCCAGAAGCTGCTGCAGTTGGCGGGCCCCGGAGTCCCCGACCTCTACCAGGGGTCGGAGCTGTGGGACCTCTCCCTGGTCGACCCCGACAACCGCCGCCCGGTCGACTTCACCTGCCGCCAGACCCACCTGGAGCGCCTGGAGGGCGGCCGGCTGCCCGAAGTCGACGCCGGCGGGGAAGCCAAGCTGCACGTGGTCCGCACTGCGCTGCACCTGCGCCGCGAACGCGACCTGCGCGGCTACCTCCCGCTGGAGCCCGCGGGCCCCGCCGCCGACCACGCCGTCGCCTTCGCCCGCGGCCCCCGGCACGACGTGGTCGCCGTCGCCACCCGGCTGCCGCTGGGTCTGGCGGCCGGAGGCGGCTGGCGCGGCACCGGCCTCCCGCTTCCAGGCGGCAGGGGCACCTGGCGCGACGCGCTCACCGGCCGGGTGCTGCTGCCGCAGCGTACCGACGGCTTCTGCGCCGCGGACCTGGAGAGCCTGCTGGACCGCTACCCCGTGGCGCTGCTGGTGCGCGACTGAACGCGAGCGCGCCGCCGCCCGCACGGGCCCGCGCCGCACACCGGACGCCCTAAGCTGAAGGTCCATGACCTCCTCCGACGACGACCGGCCGGCCGTACTCGACCGGCTGCGGATGCCCGAGCCGGTGCTGGAGGCGCTGGCGTGCCCGGTGTGCGGCGCCGCCCTCGGACCCGGCGGCAACGCGCTCGCCTGCACCGCCGGCCACCGCTTCGACGTCGCCCGCGAGGGCTACGCCGGCCTGCTCACCGGCCACCGCACGGCCGGCACCGGCGACACCAAGGAGATGGTGCGCGCCCGTCAGGACTTCCAGGCGGCCGGGTACTACGCACCGCTCGCCGCGCGGCTGGCCGAGCTCGCCGCGCAGGCGCCGCTGCCCGCCGGAGGCCTGGCCGTCGACGCCGGAGCCGGGACCGGCTACTACCTCTCCGCCGTGCTGGACCGGGCGCCCGGCGCCTTCGGGCTGGCCCTGGACGTCTCCAAGTTCGCGCTGCGCCGCGCCGCCCGCGCCCACCCGCGCGCGGGCGCCGCCGCCTGCGACACCTGGCGCGGACTGCCGCTGCGCACCGGCTCGGCCGCGGTGCTGCTCAACGTGTTCGCGCCGCGCCGGCCCGCCGAGTTCCGCCGTGTGCTCGCCGACGACGGCGCGCTGCTCGTCGCCACGCCCACCGCCCGCCACCTGCGCGGGCTGGTCGCCGGACTCGGGCTGGTGGGCGTCGACGCGGACAAGCGCGAACGGCTGGAGAGCGGCCTGTCCGCGCACTTCGCCCGCACCGGCGGCGAGGAGATCGAGGTCGCGCTGTCGCTGTCGCCCGCCGAGGCCGCCGCCCTCGTCGGCATGGGCCCCAGCGCCCGCCACCTCTCGCCCGGGGAGATCGCCGACCGGGTCGCCGGGCTCGGCGACCCGGTCGAGGCCGCCGCGTCCTTCGCCGTCTCCCTGTACCGTCCCGCCTGAGAGACTGTGGGGTACGCGGGTAGCGGCGTTGGGTGACCGGTCATGCCGGATGCCCGAACATGACGCAGCCCCGGAATGATCGCGTGGTGTGTGCCAATGCAACGGTTCCGGGATCGCTGCTGACCGGTGCTACCCCTCCGACCTCTCCGACGCCGCCTGGGCGGTGATCGGACCCCTCATGCCCGGCTGGTGCGCAACCGGCGTTTGGCCCGCGATTACGAGCTTCTGACCGGCAATTCCGAGACCATGGTCAAGAGCGCGATGATCCGGTTGATGGCGACACGGCTGGCTGGTCAGAGCGCACACTGGAGTAATCGCCCTGCCAACCGATCCGCGTAATCACCCACATACCCACCAGTCACTGAGCGGCCGTACCCGGGCGCATTTCCCCGCCCGCGCCCGGGTACATACCGCCGCGTGAGCGAGCACGGGGGGCGGTCGTTCGGGGTGTGGGCGCCGGCGGCCGGCAGGGTCGACCTGCGCATCGGGGGAGCGGAGCACGCCATGCGGCCCGGCGCCGACGGCTGGTGGCACGTCGACGTGGCGTTCGCCGGCCCGGGCGACGACTACGCGTTCGTGCTGGACGGCTCCGGCGAGCCGCTGCCCGACCCGCGGTCGCTGCACCAGCCGCACGGCGTGCACGGCCCCTCGCGCGTCTACGACCACGCCGACTTCCCGTGGAGCGACGCCGGCTGGCACGGGCGGGCGCTGCCCGGCAGCGTCGTCTACGAACTGCACGTGGGCACCTTCACCGCCGAAGGCACCTTCGACGCCGCCGCCGGGCGCCTCGACCACCTCACGTCCCTCGGCGCCGACCTGGTGCAGCTGATGCCGGTCAACGCCTTCGGCGGCGCCGACCACGGCTGGGGCTACGACGGCGTGCTGTGGGGCGCGGTGCACGAACCCTACGGCGGCCCCGACGGCCTCAAGCGCTTCGTCGACGCCTGCCACCGCCGCGGCATCGGCGTCCTGCTCGACGTCGTCTACAACCACCTCGGCCCCGAGGGCGCCTACCTTCCGCGGTTCGGCCCCTACTTCAGCGGCGACACCGCCTGGGGCCCCTCGCTCAACCTGGACGGCCCCGGCTCCGACGAGGTCCGGCGCTACGTCGTCGACAACGCCCTGAGCTGGCTGCGCGACTTCCACCTCGACGGACTGCGCCTGGACGCCGTGCACGCGCTGCACGACTCGCGGGCGCGCCACCTGCTCACCGAGCTCTCCGACGAGGTCGACGCGCTCGCGGCCGGGCTGGGCCGCCCGCTGTCGCTCATCGCCGAGTCCGACCGCAACGACCCCGCCACCGTGACCCCGCGCGAGGCCGGAGGCAACGGGCTGACCGCGCAGTGGTGCGACGACCTCCACCACGCCCTGCACGCGGCCCTCACCGGCGAGGGCCACGGCTACTACGCCGACTTCACCGCCCCCGAGGCGCTGCCGGGCACCCTGGCCCGCGCCTTCTGGCACGACGGCCGCTACTCCGCCTTCCGCGGCCGCACCCACGGCGCTCCCGTGGACACCGCGCGCACCCCCGGCCACCGCTTCCTGGCCTATCTGCAGAACCACGACCAGGTGGGCAACCGCGCCGCGGGCGACCGCACGGCCGCCACCGTCCCGCCCGGCCTTCTGGCCTGCGGCGCCGCACTCGTCCTGTGCTCGCCCTACACGCCCATGCTGTTCATGGGTGAGGAGTGGGCGGCGTCCACGCCCTGGCCGTTCTTCGCCTCCTTCACCGACGCCGATCTGGCCGAGGGGGTGCGCGCGGGCCGCCGCCGCGAGTTCGCCGCGCACGGGTGGGACGAGGCCGACGTGCCCGACCCGCTCGACCCCGCCACCCGCGAGCGGGCCGTGCTGCGCTGGCAGGAGCGCGAGCTGGCGCCGCACCGGGAGGTCCTGGACCTCTACCGCCGCCTCGTCGCCCTGCGCCGGACGCGCCCCGAGCTGGCCGACCCCCGGCTGGACCGGTTCCGCGTGCGGGCCGGCGCCGACGGGCGGGAACTGGTGCTGCACCGCGGGCGGCTGCGCGTGGCCTGCAACCTGCGCGCCGTCCCCGCCGAGCTGCGGCTCGACCTGCCCGCCCGCGGCGTGCTGCTGTCCTCTGCCGAGGTCGAGGCCGAGGACAGCAGCACGCGGCTGCGCCTGCCGCCGGAGTCCTTCGCCGTCGTGGAGGTCGCCGCCCCCACCCGCTGAGCACCCCCGCGACCCGGCGCGCGGCGCGGCGGGCTCCGCGGGCGGGGCCGGGTCCGCACCCGCACGCCGGAGGGAGGGGACCGGGGCCCCGTAGCCCGCGGGCCTCCATTGACGCCATTGTCCCGTTCTGGTTTGCTACATCCTGCCCGTGCTCCCCTGAACACCGGCCTTTCCGAACCCGCCGAAGCCCCTCTCACCGGATTGCGCACGCCCCCGCGGCCGGCGGCCGGAGGACGCGGCCGCCGCCCTTCCGCGAACGGGAAAGAGAGAGCCTGCCGATGGCGGACCAGCCGGCCCACCCCGCGGACCGCCCTGCGCAGCGTGCGCCGGGTCCCGCCGTGCGGCGCGCGGTGCCCGCCCTCGCCCGGCGCCTCCGCTCCGGCGCCTCGGGGCTGACCGTCGTACTGCTGGCGACCGCGCTCATCAGCACCGCGTTCGGCGTCGGCGCCATGGGCCGCGCCGACGAGGTCTCCGACGGCGCGGCCTGGCTGTGGAGCAGCCCCACCGGCAAGGTCACCCGCGTCAACGGCAACAACGCCGAGGTCGACCTCGTCACCTCGCTGCCCGACTCCAAGGGCGGCGACGTCCGGGTCACCCAGAACGACGACTACCTGCTGCTGCACGACCCCGCCACCGGCAAGGTCACCTCGGTCGACCTGCGCGAGATGGGCTTCTCCGGCGCGCTGGAGCTGGGCCAGAGCGGCGACTTCGGGCTCGTCCTCGGCAAGCGCACCGCGGTCGTCATCGACCGCGCCGGCGGCGAGATCAAGGCGGTGGACCCCGCCACCCTCCAACCCACCGGGGCCTCTCTGCAGATCCCCGGCCCCCTGGTCGGCGGCGCGTTCGACGACACCGACACGCTGTGGCTCGGCGTGCCCACCCAGGGCACGGCCGTGGGCATCCGGGTCGAGGGCAAGGACGCCGCCATCTCCCAGACCGTGTCGGTGGCCGACCCGGGCTCCGACATCGCCATGACGGTCCTCGACGACGGCGCGCTGGCCGTCGACCGCACCGGCAAGCGCCTGGTCGCGGCACGCAACGGCGAGGACCCGCGGCTGGTCTCCTCGCCGGTGCCGCTCACGGGAGCCGTGCTGCCGCCGCGCACCCGCGGCGACACCGCGGCGGTCACCGTCCCCGGTTCCGGCCGGGTCGTCACCCTCACCGACCCCGGTGGTACGCCCCGGGTCGGCCATTTCGCCGTCCGGCACGAGGGCGGCGGCACCGCGGTGCCGTTCGGCGGACGGGTCTACGTGCCCTTCGACGGCGAGGGCGCCGTGCGCGTGTTCACGCGCGAGGGCAAGGAGCTCAACCCCGTCCGCCTGCCCGGAGCCGAGGGTCCGCTGGAGGTCGAGGCGCGCGAGGGGCACCTGTTCGTCAACGCCCCCGACGCCGGCGTTGCGGCGGTCGTCGACCCCGCGGGCAAGGCCCGCGTCATCGACAAGACTCAGCCGCCGCCGGGCAGGGGCGAGGGGCCCGGCGGGATCGCGGCCTCGGCCGGCGGCGCCACGCCCGGAGCACAGGGCCCGCCCGCACCCGAGGGTCGGGGACCCGGCGGCGCGCCCACCCCGCCCCCGGGCGGGGACGACGAGGACGGCGACGAGCCCGAGAGCACCGATGCCCCCGGCGCGCCCACACCGGTGACGGCCGAGGCGGGCGACGGATCGGTGACCCTCTCGTGGCCGAAGGCCTACTCGCCCGACGCGCCGGTGCAGACCTACGTGGTCACCTGGAAGGGCGGCAGCACCACCCTCGACGGCTCGGCTCGGCGGGCCGAGATCGACGGCCTGGACAACGGCACCGCCTACCGCTTCCGGGTCCGGGCCGCCAACGAGCACGGCACCGGCCCGGCCGCCCAGACCGAGGAGGTGACCCCGGGCCCCGATGCGCTGGGCGCCCCCGAAGGGGTCACAGCCGAGGCCACGGGCAGCGACACCGCCACGGTCTCCTGGCAGGCGGTCGACGGCGCCGCGGACTACGTCGTCAGCGCCGAGCAGGAGGGGGTCTCCGACCGCACGTCCACCGGCACGTCCGTGGAGTTCTCGGGGCTGGCGCCCGGCGCGACCTACACGTTCACCGTGACGCCCCGTACCGGGGACGGCGTCAGCGGTGAGCCCGCCTCCGCGGAGCCGGTCACCATGCCGGAGCTGGAGCTCGGGGCGCCCGAGAGCGTCACGTTCGAGACCGCGGCCGACTCGGTGACGGTCGACTGGAGCGCGGTCCAGGGCGCGGCCGAGTACCGCATCACCCCCGGCGGCGACGGTGCCGCCGCGCTCTCGGAGGCCACGGCCTCGCAGACCACCTACACCTACCGGCCGCGCGGCGCCGGGCGCTGCTACTCCTTCACCGTGCTGGCGATCGGCCCCGACGGCACCGCCGCCGAAACCCCGACCACCAGCGACGCCCGATGCGTGCGGGACTTCAACTGATGCGGCGGCGCGCGGACCGGGACCGGCGAGAGGACCCCGAGGGAACGGAGCAGCACGTGGCAGGGCGCACAGCAGGGCGGGCGGCGCGTACGGGACCCGGAGGGCGTCGGCGTGCCCGGTTCACCGCGGCCGGCGCGATCACGGCGGCCGCGGCCACGCTGGTCATGTCCTCGGCCACCGTCGCCGAGGGAGCCGACCCGGCGCAGGTGTGCTCGGACGGCTCCGGAGCCGGCGGCAGCGAGTACACGCGGCCGGCCAACGAGAAGGCGATCCCCGGCGGCCGGGGCCGCCTGTACCTGTACTACGACCCCTCGACCGGCATCAACTGCGCGATCACCATGGGCACGGTATCGGGCGCGACCTACATGGACGTGGGGCTCAGGCAGGCGGGCACGGGTGCCGGCAGGTGGGACTCGGGCGAGTTCTCCACCTACGCCGGTCCCGTCTACGTGAGCGCCAAGGGAATCTGCGTCGACTTCACCGGCGCCGTCGGCGAGCGGTCGGTGGCGGTGACCGGGACCAACTGCGGCGTCTGACGCCGGTGCGGGCACCGGTATAGGGTTCCCGCGTGAACCGCCCCGCCCCGCCCCGGCGCGGCCGCCGGGCGCTGCCGTGCCGAACCCGCCGCCGGCCGCAGGCGGCCGCAGCCACGCCGAGGAGTCCGCAGATGAGCCCGTCGATCGCCAGCAGCACCCGCGTCTCCCGCGAGGAGCTGAACGACTTCGTCCGGCCCCGCCACCGGGCGATCCTGATCACCCGCCGCGCCGACGGCGAGCCGCAGGCCTCCCCGGTCACCTGCGGACTCGACGGCGAGGGGCGCATCGTCGTCTCCACCTACCCCGAGCGCGCCAAGACCCGCAACGCCGTGCGCGACCCGCGGGTGAGCGCGGCGGTGCTCTCCGAGGACTTCGACGGCCCCTGGGTGCAGGTCGACGGCAGTGCCGAGGTCGTCGACGGCGAGGACGCCGTGGAACCGCTCGTCGAGTACTTCCGGGTGATCTCCGGCGAGCACCCCGACTGGGACGAGTACCGCGACGCCATGCGCAGGCAGGGCAAGGCGCTGGTGCGCATCACCCCCGAGCGCTGGGGACCGGTGGCCACCGGCGGGTTCCCGGCCCG
This sequence comes from Streptomonospora arabica, assembly GCF_039531585.1. Lineage (NCBI taxonomy): Bacteria > Bacillati > Actinomycetota > Actinomycetes > Streptosporangiales > Nocardiopsidaceae > Streptomonospora > Streptomonospora arabica. The sequence goes on from NZ_BAAAQI010000008.1 coordinate 213,547, forward strand.
GCTGGCCTGAGCGGCCCGGCCGGGACGGCGGCTGCGCCGCCCGGGCCCGGCCGCTACTCGGGCGGCTCGGACCAGGCCACCTGCACCTGCTCGGGCGGCCGGCCCCGGCGGGCGATCAGGGCGCGGCCCTGCGGCAGGCGGCGCGAGGCCACGCCGTTGGCGATGCGCCCCTCCATCCGGTCGCCGGAGAACAGCACGCCGGGGGTGGCCATGTCGCCCAGGGTCTGGGCGACGGGCTCGTAGACCGCCCGCGAGCTGCCGCCGGTGCGCCGCGCGGTCACCAGGTGCAGGCCCAGGTCGGCGCCCTGGGTGAGGAACTCCGCCAGGGGAGCCAGCGGGTTGTTGCGCCCGGCGACCAGGTCGAGGTCGTCGACCACCACGAACAGTTCCAGCCCCTTCCACCAGCTGCGCTCGCGCAGCTGGCGCGGCGTGACGTCGGGGCCGGGCAGCCGCTCGCGCACGGAGGAGGCGAGCTCGGCGGCCACCGCCTTGGTGTGCTCGGGACCGGTGCTGTAGGCCAGCAGGTAGTCCTCGCTCACCAGCCCCAGGTGGGCGCGGCGGTAGTCGACCAGCACGATCCCGACCTCGCTGGCCGGGCGGCGGGTGATCTGCCGCAGCAGGGCGCGCAGCAGCGTGCTCTTGCCCGTCTGCGGGTCGCCGAATACCACCAGGTGGGGGTCCTCATCGGGCCGGTACACCGCCGGGGCGAGGTCGCGCTCGCCCATGCCCAGCACCAGTCCGGGTCCGCGGTGGGCCGGCAGCAGCTCGTCCAGGCCGACGGCGGCGGGCAGGACGCGCACCGGGGGGACCGCCGGCCGCCGCGGCCACCGGTCGCCGATGCGGGCGACCGCGTCGCGCACGCCCTCGCCCAGGTCGGCGTCCTCGGCCGATCCGTCCAGCCGCGGCAGCGCCACCTGCAGGACGCTCTCGTCGGCGCGCAGCGCGCGCCCGGGGACCTCCTTGGGCAGCTGCTCGGCCTGCTTGCGCCCGATCTGGGAGTCGAAGGGGTCGGACAGGCGCAGCTCCAGCCGCCCGCCGAACAGCGCCTGCAGCTTCGTGCGGATCTGGGAGTTGGCCGCACCGGTCACGACGGTGTGCACACCCAGCGACGGTCCGCGCGAGACGACGTCGGTGAGGATGTCGTCGGCGTCCTCGACGGCCTCGCGGACCCCCGCCCAGCCGTCGATCAGCAGGAAGACGTCGGCGAAGACCCCCTCGGGCACCGAGCCGTCGGCGCGGCCGCGGCGCAGCGCGGCGGGGGAGTCGATCCGGGACCCGCGGAAGACGCGCTCGCGCTGGTCCATCAGGTTGCGCAGGTCGGCCAGCACCCGGTGCACGCGCTCGGGGTCGGAGCGCCCGGCCACGCCCGCCACGTGCGGCAGGTCCTCGAACGGCGCCAGGGAGCCGCCGCCGAAGTCGATGGCGTAGACCGCGATGCGGCCGGGCGGGTAGCGCCAGGCCAGGCTCGCGATCATCGTGCGGATCAACGTGGACTTGCCCGACTGCGGGCCGCCGAGCACGATGATGTTGCTGGAGCCGCCGGTGAAGTCCAGCGCCGCGGCCTCCTGGCGCTGCTCGCGGGGGATGTCGGTGAGACCGACGATCGCCGCGGCCTCGGCCGGGTCGGGCTCGACGGGGTTGCCGTCGGGGGCGGTGCCCTCCTCGTCCAGCCTTCTGAGCAGGTCGTCCAGCGCGATGCGCTCGGGCAGCGGAGGCAGCCACACCGGCCGCACCGGCGCCGCTCCGGCCTCCACCAGCCGCCCGATCGCCACTTGCAGCGTGCTGGGCGCCTGGCCGCCGTCGGGCGCGGGCGCCGGATCGTCCTCCTCGCCGTCGGACGGGCCGCGTCCCAGCAGCCCGTCGAGGCCGTTGAACGAGATCAGCGGCAGCACCGGCGCGTCCTCGCCGGAGTCCTGCTCCGGAGGCGCGTAGGGCTGGGAGACCATCGCCGCCTTGAACCGCTCGAACACCGAGGTGTCGACCTTGAGGTAGCCCGACCCCGGTTCCGGCGGCAGGTGGTAGGCGTCGCCCACCCCGATCGCCTCGCGGCTCTCGGCCTCGGAGAACGTGCGCAGCCCGATCCGGTAGGACAGGTGCGACTCCAGCCCCTTGATCTTGCCCGAGTCCAGGCGCTGGGTGGCCAGCAGCAGATGCACGCCGATGGAGCGGCCGATGCGGCCGATGGCCACGAACAGCTCGGCGAAGTCGGGGTGGGCGGTCAGCAGCTCGGAGAACTCGTCGATGATGACGAGCAGGTGCGGCAGCGGCTCCAGGTCGGGGCGCCGGGTGGCGCGCAGCGTCTCGTAGGCGTGCAGGTTGGGCAGGTTGCCGACGTCCTTGAGGATCTGCTGGCGGCGCATCAGCTCGCCGAACATGGCCTCGCGGAACCGCAGCACGAGGCTGTCGTCGTCGGCGAGGTTGGTGACCAGCCCGGCGCTGTGCGGCAGCGCGTCGGTGTCGGCGAAGGTGGCGCCGCCCTTGAAGTCGACGAGCAGCAGCGCCAGGTGCTCCGGCGGGTGGCCGATGACCAGTGAGGCCACCAGCGTGCGCAGCATCTCCGACTTGCCCGAGCCGGTGGCGCCCACGACCAGGCCGTGCGGGCCCATGCCGCCGAACGCCGACTCCTTGAGGTCCAGCAGCACCGTGGAGCCCGAGGGCCCCACGCCGATGGGCACCCGCAGGAAGTCGCCGGCGCTGCGCGGCCGCCACGTCGAGCGCGGATCCAGCCGGGCGACGTCGGGGACCCCCAGGACGGCGCCCAGACCGACCGTGGAGTGCAGCGCGTCGCCGCCGTCGGCCGCCGCCAGCCGCATCGGCGACAGGATCCGGGCCAGCGTGGTCAGCTGGGCCACCCCGGCCCGGTCGGCCCGCCCCTCCAGCGGCGCGCCCGCCGCAGGCCGGCCGGGGTCCTCGGCGGCCTGCGGCTCCTGCACCCGCTCCGAGGCGTCCTCGGCCAGCCGGCCTTCGGCGTCGACCCGCAGCCGCAGGTCGACCGTTCCCGGCTCTTCGCGCCGGTCGCCGACCAGCACGATCAGGTGGATCCCGATGTCGGCGAGCGAGGCGACGGGGGGTTCGGCCGACAGCCCCGACAGCGTGGACTGGAACTCGCCGTCGACGACGACCACCAGCCGCTGGGTGCCCGGCCCCGGCGGGAGGTTGCGCCGCCGCTGCATGTCGATGGTGCGCTGCTCGATCTCGGCCGAGAGCAGCTCGGTCATCTCCACGGTGTTGGAGGTGACCAGCCGGGCCGGCAGCGGGCCGTCGCGGCCGCCGTCGAAGGCGCCGTGCGGCAGCCACTTCAGCCAGTCCCACTCGGCCAGCAGCCGCGAGTGGCGCACCACGCCCACCCGCACGTCCTCGGGCGCGCAGAACGTCGCCAGCTGCGCGACCATCGCCCGGGCGGCCGCCCGCCCCGCAGCGCGGTCGCCGACGACCGACACCACGCCGTGCTCGCCGAGCGGTACCACCAGCGGCTGCTCGGAGACGTGGGCGTAAAGGTCGACGATCTGCTCGGCGATGCCCTGGCAGACCGGGTCGTAGGCCACCAGGGGGTTGGAGGTGTCGATGTTGAGGCTCAGCCGCCGGGCCAGCGGCCGGGTGCCCTGGCCCACCCGCAGGTGCAGGAAGTCGGGGTCGGAGGCGCGGCGCTCCCAGCGGCGGGCGGTCTGGCGGGCGGGCTCGATCAGCAGGTGGGGCGCCGGATGCCGGAAGGCCGCGGCCCGGCGCTGGATGCCGGCGACCTCCCGCACGGTCCCGCGCAGGTGGTCCAGGTAGTCCAGGTAGCGCTCGCGCTGCTCGCGGATGCGCTTGCGCGGGCCGTTGTGCTGGGAGATGAACATGATGACGCCCACCGCCACGCTGGCCAGCATGATCATCACGCCGGCCACCGCGTACAGCGGCCGGTTGCCGAAGGTGATCGTCATCAGCAGCGAACCCGACCCCGTGATGATCGGCATCATGATCATCGCCGACGAACTGGTGGCGGGAGGGTTCTCCGGAAGCTGCGGCGGAGTGGCGATGACCAGCGGGGACTCACCGGGATCGGGGACCGCGTGGCGGGCGGGCCGGTGAATCGGCGTCGTCGACACGGCGCCCCCTTCTCTACACCCGCCCGAGGCCGGGAGATCGAGTACGAACCAGTTGCTAACGTGATGATCCCGCGCGGCCGCTGCATCGCACAATCGGGCGGCGGCCGGCTGTGGACGGCGCCGCGGACCAGCGGAGAGGACCGCCGCCGGCGTGCGGCCGGGGCCTTCGGCGGCCGGGGCCGCGGGGCGCAGCGGTGCACGAACGGAGGAGCGGGTGAGCGGATACTGCCGGGTGACGGTGACCGGGCCGCAGCGGTGGGCGGACCTCGCGCTGCCGGGCACGGTTCCGGTGGCGAGCCTGCTGCCGCAGGTGGTGCGGGTGTGCTCGCCGGAGACCGACGGCCTCGAACCCGCGGGATGGACGCTGACCACGGCCGGCGGCGCCGCGGTGCGCCCCGATTCGACCCTGGAGCACGCCGGGGTGCTGGACGGCGACGTGCTCCTGCTGCGCCGCGAGACCGCACCCGAGCGCCCCGCCTTCGTCGACGACGTCCGCGGCGCGGTGGAGGACCGGGTCGACGGCGCCGCGCGGATCTGGCGCGCACCCGTCGGCCTCGCGTTCGGACTGGTGCTGGCCGCGGTCGGGCCCCTGCTGCTGGCCGCCGCCATGGCCGTCGTGCGCCAGAGTCCGATCGACCTCGCCGTCGCCCCGGTCGGGCTGCTGGTGTCGCTGGGCGCCCTGTGGCTGGCGGCGCGGCGCTCGATGACCGGCGTCGCCCACGCCGTGCTCGCCGCCGCCTGCGGCTGGGGAGCGCTGACCGCGGCCCTGGCGGCGCTGCAGATGAGCGGCTCGGCGGCGCCGGCGCCCGTGGTCCCGGCCGCTTTCGCCTGCGCCGGCGCGCTGGCCGCCGCCGCTGCCGGCTGGTGGGTGCACAGCACCGCTCTGCCCTACCTGGCGGCGCTGGGTGTGGCCGCGATCGCGGCCGGCGTCCTGGTCGCGGTGGGGCTGTTCGTCGACGGCCCGCTGGGCACGCGGGTCATGGCGGTGCTGCTGGTGCTGGGCGTGGGTGCGCTGCCGCGCCTGGCGCTGTCGATGGGCGGGCTCTCGGGCCTGGACTACGAGGTCCGCCACGTCGGCCAGACCGACACCGCCCGCTTCGAGGAGAGCATGGCCAACAGCGACCGGCTGCTGCTGGGCGCGCTGCTCGGGGCGGTGGCCACCGCAGTGGCCATGGTGCTGCTGCTGGTCGCGACCGGCGACGGCCGGGCCGACCTCGTCCTGGCGGCGCTGGTCTCCTTCGTCCTGCTGATGCGGTCGCGGCTGTTCGACCGGGTCCGCCACGTCCTGCCGCTGCGGGTGGGCGGCGTCCTGGGCCTGGCCGCCGCCGCGGTGGGCGCGGCCGCCGGCACGGAGCTGATGCTCGCGCTGCTGCCGGCGGCGGCGCTGGCGACGGGCGCCGCCGCCGCGGCGGTCAGCTGGGTGGAGCCGGCCGAGGTGCCGCGCGCCTCGCTGCGCCGGATCCTCAACGGCGTCGAGGTGGTGGCGGTCGTGGGCCTGTGCGTCGCCACCGCCTGGGCGCTGGGCCTGTACGCGCTGGTTACCTCGATCTCGCCGGGGGCCTAGCGGGACGCGTTCGCCGGACCCGTACGGCGGCCTCCTTCAGCCGCCCGCGGCGTCGGCGACGTCCTGCGGCGTCGGCTGGTTGCGCCGCAGCCGCCCCTGCGCGACGGTGTCGGCGTAGCGCTGGGCGTCGTGGGCCTCCGGGTCTCCCAGCAGCAGCTCCCAGGCGTCGCGCTGGGCGTCGATCAGCTCCGGGTCGTAGATCCCCTCCGCCTTCAGCGCGTCGGTCAGCTCGCCGCGCAGTTCGTCCTGGATGCCCGCGAGCTTGTCGACCGTCTCCTGCAGCCCCTCGGCGTCGCCCTCCGCAGCGTGGCGGTCGTAGTCGGCGCCCAGTTCCCGGTAGCGGCGGTAGGCGGGCAGGTCGCCGGGGTCGAGCCGGTCGTCGGCGACGGCGGCGTCGGCCAGGCCCACCAGGCTGTGGTACTGGATGTCGCCGGCGCTGCGGGTGGTGGGCAGCCTCGGCGCGTAGTCGGAGCCGGCGGAGGGGGCCTCCCACAGGTAGTGGCGGCCGAACCGGACGAACTCGTGGGCGATCCCGGTCGCGGCCTTGGCAGCCGGGTTGCGCAGGACGAAGTTGCTGAGCAGCTCCTTGGTGATGCCCGAGGCCAGCGCAACGCCGCGCCGGTCGGTGGTCACGGCGCCCTGCTCGGCCGCTGCGTCCTGGGCGGCGAAGTGCTTGCGCGCGAGCGCCTCGTCGAGCAGGGCGAGGTCGTAGAGCCCGCGCAGCCGCCCGGTCTCGCCGCCGACGACCGCGGCGTCGGCTCCGCCCTCGACCAGGTCCGCGAAGCGCCGCGACTGGTAGCCCTGCACCGCGGCGCCGAGGTCGTTGGCCGCCTCGGTGTCGCCGGCGGCCAGCATCCAGAACCGCACGCGGTCGGCGCTGTTGACCTTGAGCGTTCCGCCGCCGTACTCGGTGGGGCCGAGGCGGCCCTCCCGGGCGAAGGGCTCCATGTGCAGCTCCGCCACGTCGGTGAGGCCGCGCGCCGCCTCGGGGTTGAGCATTCCCAGGCTGGTGCCGGAACCGGTCACCGTGTTGCCCCCCGACAGCAGGTCGAAGGTGTCCTGGTCGTGGGCGAGGCCGCGGATCAGGCCGGCGGTCGCCTCGTCGGCGAGCCCCCGGCGGTCGGGGTCGCTGCGCACGTCTTCATAGGACATCCAGTCGGTCAGCTCGCGCAGGGTCAGGCCGCCATCGCTCCAAGGGAAGGCGTAGAGCCCGCGCACGGCCCGCTGGGAGCCCCAGCCCTGCGGATGGTCGACGGCTCCGGTGAAGAGGCCGTGGACGGCGTCCTCGTTGCGCGCCGCCACCGACAGCAGCGTTCGGAAGGGGCCGTCCCGCCCGCCCTCCACGGCGCCGCCGACCTGCGCGTAGTCCTGCAGCTTGTTGCCCAGCGTCGTGGCCAGGACTTCGGAGAACTCCCGGCCGCCCGCGACGCCGGGGTTGGTGAACGCCAGCAGCCGGTCCACAAGCGGCACCCGGGTCTCGCGCCAGCCGTGGACGGGCCACTGAGCACCGTCGTAGTCGATGTCGCCGGAACCCGCCGCCACCGACCGGATGCTGGGCGGAAGCGCGTCCCATCCTCCGCCGCGGTCCTCGTCGGAGAGGGTGAGCAGCCCGTCGCCCAGTGCGCCGAGCAGCTCGTTGCGGGCGCGCTCGCTCAGGTCGCCGCTGCCGTGGACCTCCCGCACGAGGGTGAGCATGGTCGGCGGGACCTCGCCGTCGACCGGTTCGGTGTCCAGCACGCGGTAGAACTCCTCGAGGAAGTCCATCTCGGCGCGGGGCAGCCGCTCGCGGCCGCCGCGGGACCCCTGCCGCCATCCCTTCCGCGTCAGCGCGTTCAGCGCGGCCACGATCTCGGCGTAGCGGGCGTCCGCGGGTTTCCCGCCGGTGATGTAGTCGCGCAGCTCCCCGGCCCAGCGGGTGGCCCGGTCCTCGGTGAGCGGCAGCGGGGGGTCGCTCCAGCCCATGTTGTGCGGCGCCCACCCGAGGCGCCCCTCCCGCACCAGCGTTCGGACGGTCTCCTCGGTGGGGCCCTCCCGCAGTTGTGCGGCCCGTTCGCGGGCGCGGCGCTCGAACTCCTCGCGGCTCGTCCGCTCGCGCGACTCCAGGTCGGCGACCGTGCGGATGCGCCCCGCCGACCGGTCCGCCGCGAACGCCTCCCGGGCCGAGGGCAGGCCCCGCGCGACGCGGTCGTCCTCCTCCCGGGCGGTGTACTCCTGCATCCGGGCGCCGAAGTCGCCCGTCCGGGACTGCTCCCACTCGTCCTCGAGTTCGGCGATGCGCGCCTTGAACCAGCGCACGTCGCCCGCCCAGCCCTCGGTGACGCCCGCGGCGTAGACGGCGGCGAAGGACGCCTTCTGCCAGGCGGTGGTGCTGTAGCCGCTCTGCTCGCGGATCCCGTCGGCGACCAGGTCGCTGAACTGGACCGCCGCGGAGGTGAGCACCGGTTTCAGCTCCTCGGCCGACCGGCCCAGGATCCGGCCCGCGACGTTGTAGAGGTCGACGGCGCGGTCGTCGATGGCCTCCGCGTCGGCGTCGGTGCCTTCGGGGTCGAACGAGCTCATGGCGGGTCTCCGGTCGCGGACCCGCCGATGCGCGGCCGTGCGTTCAGGGGCCGCTACGGCGGGGGTTCGAGGGCGGGCTGTGCGTGCGGGCGCCGCCTCAGGGGCGGGGCGTGCAGCCCGACGCCTGCCGGTCGATCCGCTCGGCGAGGAGGCCGCGGACCGTCTGGAAGCCGGCGCCCGCGTCGTCGTCGGCGGCTCCGGTGCGCTCGCCGGCGGCCGCGATGTTGCCGGCGAGATCGCGGCCGTACTCCTGCACGTCGCGGATCCACGGCGCCGCCAGCTCCAGGAAGGCCGTGTAGCCCTCCTGGCACAGCGGCTCGGCCGCGTCCTTGTGGGCCTGTTCGACCAGGGTCTCGAAGTCTGCGACCAGTCCGGTGAACGCGTCGGCCACGGATTCGGCTGCACCGCCCCGCTCGACCGCATCGCCGGGATTGGCCCCGATCGACCCGCTGCCCATGCCGCCCCCGTCCGCCGACGACCCGCCGCGCCAGTGAGGTCATCGCCGGCGCGCAGAACACGCGCAGACTAGCCGGGCGCGCCCTCCCCGCGGCGACGCCGCGGTGAACGCGGGGGGAAGGGGAGGAGAGGGCGGCGCCGGTGCCGCTTCGGGCCACGGGCCCGCCCGCCGAGAGTGCGGCCGACGGAGCGGACGGTCAATCCTCGGGTTCCGTTCCGACGGCGGTCTTGCCGCGGAGCTCCTCGGCGTCGTCCAGGGAGATGTTCACCCCGAGCTGGTCGCTGGTGTCCTCATAGGACCTCGCGTACTCCTCGTAGAAATCGGCGGTCCGGGACTTCGCGCCCGCCTGGTCGAGGAGGCGCTCCATCCGGGTGGTGAGGACGCCCGTGCCGCTCACCCCTTCCTGGCCGTTCTGCTGCGCGGTGCCCACCCGGCTCGCACTGGAGATCTCCGGAGCCGTCATGATCCGGCCGTCGTCGCCGACGATCTCGGGAGCCTGCTCGCGGACGTCCTCGACGGTGAGTCCGCTGCCCTTCTGCTGCGTGAGGTAGTTGAGCGTGTCGAGTTGGGTCTTGAACTCGAACTGCTTCCTCTTGAACGTCTGGCCGTCGTAGGCCGCCTGCAGCTCTTCGTCCTGGCCGGGGCCGTTGGATTCCTGGAACTGGGTCGCGACGGCCTCCGCCTCCTGGCGGACGCGGGAGTCGAACTCGTGGGCGCCGACTCCGGCCGCCATGAAGCCCGCTGCCACGCGGGTGGCTCCGGCTGTGAAGCTCGATGCGCCGAGACCGAGGTAGCCCGTTCCGGCATAGGCCGCTGTGCGCACCGCGTTGAAGACCGAGTTCTCCATGCGCCTCTCGGCGTCGGCCGCGGCCTGCTTCGCCGCCGTGGCGTCGTCCGTGCGGTCCAGGGCCTCCATGCGTACGGCGTTGTCCACGAGGGAGCGGAAGACGCCGTTGGTGGGGCCGAGGCCGTTGGGGTCTCCCTCTCCCGCGGCGAGGAGGTTGATGCTCGCGTTCTCCCGCATGCCCAAGTGGTGGTAGAGCCGTGTGGCCGTGTGGGGATCGGCCGCCGCGTATTCGAGGAACCGCATCCGTGCGAGATAGGGCAGTCCCATCGTCTCGGTCGCGGAGTCGATCTTGTAGACGTCGCCCGGGGTCGGCTGCGGCAGGGAGAAGTCGCGGGAGTGGCTCATCGCGACGTCGGCGAGGCTGCGCGCGATATGCGGGTTCATGAGGCCGATCGAGGCGTCGGTGTACTCCTCGCCGTTCTGGTGGACCGTGAGTCCGGTGTTCGTGAGCTCGTCGTAGAAGTCGGGATCGTGGGTGGTCATGCGGATGAGGTCGAGGGCGGCCTCGTGGGCGTCGGCCCGCCGCTCCGCGTCGTCGCTGTTCGCGGCTTCGGAGATCCAGTCGGTCAGGCCGGCGACACCGGCGCCGTCGTCCTCCCACTCGTGGGTGTAGAGGCCCTTGAGGGCGTTGGCGTTCCTGTCGAAGGTCGGGTGGTCGTGCTCGCCGGTGAGGATGGCGTGGTTGGCCTGCTCGTTGCGGGTGGCGACCTCCAGCAGGGAGCTCAGCGAGTCGTCCCACTCGTGCTCCTGCCGGCCGACGGCGTTGAGGTGGTGCCCGGCGCTGGTGGTGAGGTTCGCCGAGAACTCGACGCCGCCCTGGAGCCGGGGATCGGCGCGTCCCAGCAGGCGTTCGAAGTCCTCGGCCTCACGCATCCAGGCGCGCGCGTTCTCCTCTGCGGAGTGGGTCGCGCCGGGCGCGTGGTTGGGGTAGGGCTCGCCGTCGGCGAACCGCCGGATGCTGGGCGGCAGGTCGTCGTAGGAGCCGCCGAGGCCTTCGTCGGAGAGGACGAGCAGGCCGTTGGCGAGCGCCGACCAGGTCTCCTTCCGCGCGGGGCCGGAGATGACGTGCTCCGGCCCCTGGCCGTAGTCCTCCTGCCGGGCCGCGTTCTCGGGCAGGAACAGCATTCCCCGGATGCTCCGGTCCTCGATGCCGGCGTAGAACTCCTTCAAGAACGCGATCTCGCTGGAGCGGAGGTTGTTTCTGCTCAGCCGCCCGCCCGGGTTCGCGCGGTCGAGGCCCTGCAGCGCGACCGCCTTGTTGGAGATGGCCGAGAGCGTGGAGACGATCGCGAAGTAGCGGGCGTCGGGCTCCTTGCCGGCGAGGTAGGTGCCCATGTCCGCGGCCATCGCCTCGGCTTCGGCCTTGGACACCGGCAGCGGCGGGTTCTCGCCCGGGCCGAGGATGTTGTACGGGGCCCAGCCGAGCACGCCGGCGTCGACGAGCTTCGCGACGTGGGCGGGCTCGGGTCCGTCCTGCAGCATCCGCTTGCGCTCGCGGCCGGTCTCGTTCAGCTCGTCCAGGCGGGTCTGGGCCCTGGCCTCGAACTGGCGGACGAGGTTGGCCCGGCGCTTGTCCTCGGCGATGGTCGAGGCGGGCTCGCCCGCCACGGTGTTGCCGGCGTTCAGCGCGGTCTCGAAGTCGGCGACGAGCCGGGCGCGGTCGGCCTTGTAGTCGATGACGTCGTCGGCCCACCGGTCGCCGACCCCGGCGGCGAAGCTGATGTTCATGCAGGTCTTGCGCCACAGCGCGTCGTTGTACTCGCCGTTGTCGCTGATGTCCTGGGTGACCAGGTCGGAGAACTCCATGGCGGCGCCGGTGACGACCGAGCGCATGTCACCGGAGCGGCCGACGATGCGGCCGGTGAGGTCCCAGAGCCAGTTCGTTCCCTCGCGCAGGGCGCTCACGTCGGTCTGCGCCTGGGGCGGGTCGAAGAGCGGGTGGGAGGCGGTGGCCGTTTCCTGGTCGGGTCGTCCCATGGCGGTCTCCTGGTGTCGGCGGGCGATGGCGAGGGGGCCGCGGCACCTTAAGGCGAGTATCGGGCGGTGTCGTCGTTGACGTAGCGGTTGAGCAGACCCTGCATCGGCGTGGCGTAGTCGCCCCTGGCCTCCGCGGCCTGCTCCCGGTACTGGTAGCCGACGCCGTGGTAGTAGGTCTCCGCCTCGGAGTCCGTGCGGGTGATCCGGGTCGAGCCGGCCTGGATGTTGCCGCCCATGCGCTCGGCGTGGGTCTGCACCTCCTGCATCTGCGCGGCGTGGGCCTCGCCGAAGGAGGAGAACGCGCCCTTGATGCCCTCGTCCGCCGCCACCGCGTCCAGGAGGTCCACGGCCGTGGTGAAGCTGTGCCGCAGGCCCTGGAACGTCTCGGCGACGGTGACGGCCTCGCCGCCCTTGCTGCCGGCGTCGTTCGGATTGGCCCCGACGCCCTCCTCGCCCGCCATGGGACCTCCCTTTCGGTATTCCCGTTGGGTGGACATGAGAAATCCGGGTATGGTTTCATCTCCACCGGTTCGCGTTTTCGGTGTTTCGATGGTAGCCGATCACCCGTCGTTCACCGGGCCGCCCCCCGCCGGCGGTTCGATTCGGCTATTCGGCGCATTCCCGCGGCGCCCGCCGGCTGTTCGGTCGCGGCGCCATCACCGGCCCGCACGGCGAAGCGCGCGCCGCCCCGTCCCGGAATCGGCCCGCCGGCCGTGCCTCCGCCGGTGTCGCGGCGGCCCTTTCCAAACGATTGCGAATCGGTTCGGAAATCGGGGAACCCGTTCTGCCGGGCGCCCGCCGGAAGGGCGCGGGAATCAGCCGGCGACGTGCCCGGGCGTGCCGTCCCCGCCCGGCGTTGACACCCGACTGCGTGGTTAACTAGCTTCGATTAGCCGAATCGTCCGAAACGGCGGAAGCAGTCGACCCGCCCCGACGGGACCAGCGCATGCGCGGCCGCGCTGCCGAACCGGCGCGCCGCCCGGGCCGGCGGTCGGGACGTGCGGGGGCATCAGGAGAGGACGGGCCTATGTCAGAGCAAGTCGGTGCCGAACAACGCAATGCCCTCCATACCGGCGCGGAGCAGGTGTCGCAGGGGGGCCAGGGCATCCGGGACCGGGTCCAGGCGCTGCTCAGCGACCTCGAACAGGACCAGGCGGCGCTGCGCGGCAACGCGCTCAAGGCCTTCCGCGACGGCCAGGCCGAGCTCGTCGTCGCCATGAACACGCTGACCGACTGGTGCGGCAGGTACGGCGTCAACCTCGATCTGGGCGACGCCCGGCTCGACCAGACCGACGTCGACAGCGAGCAGGAGTACTCCGAGGCCCGCTCGGAGCTGTCCTCCTTCACCCTCTCCCGCTCTCCCAACGCCTAAGCGAGGCCTCCATCATGTCCGTCAGTGGTTTCGAGGTCGGCGCCGACATCGCCCGGCTCCAGCAGCTGAGCGCCGACCAGCAGCAGTACCTGGCCCGCTTCCGCGGCATCATGTCCGACCTCCACCAGCAGGCCAACGACCTGGTCACGCGCTGGGAGGGCGGCAACGAGGAGTACAAGGCCCGCGCCGACGAGTTCAACGCCGCCTTCGAGATGGCCAACCGCGGCTTCGCGAAGATGATCGACGCCACCGACGGCGCCGTCGACGGCTGGAGCCAGACCAGGAACTATCTGAACGACCTGTTCAGCTGAACCGCCGCTACAAGCCGAATCCACCGTGTCCGACTCCGCCCCCTCGTCGCCCGCGCAGCCCGGCCTCCCGGCCCAGCCGCCCCTGCCCGACGCCTTCCACGCCACGCCCAACGCCGAGAGCTATGTGCTGCAGGCCGACGCGCTGCGGCGGCGGCAGCTGCGGGCCGCCCTGCTGTACGGCTCCAGCCGCTACTGGCGGCGCAGGCAGCGGGTGTGGCCCGCGGTCGTCGCGGGCGGGATCCTCGCCGCGGTCCTGGCGGGCGTCATCGTGGTGGCCGGCGCCTTCGACGCGCAGCAGGTCATCAACGACGAGCGCCGCCAGGGGCGCGACGAGCCCGCGACCACGGTATCCCCGCAGCCGTCCCCGCCCGTCGTGGGCGAGCACGCCTCGCCCGCCGCGGGCGTCCCGGCGGTGCTGGAGCCGGCGCGCGCCACCCCCGGACCGGATCCGGCCGTGCGCTGACCGCCCCGGAGGCGCTACCGCGCGCGCCCGCGCCGCGGACGACCACGACTCGGTGGCGGCGGGTCGCACCCCCGCAGGAGCCGCAGCCCCCGCGCACCCGGGGCACGGCAGGCGCCGAGGCATGATGGCAGCCCCCGTTACTCCCGACCGAGACCCGTTGAAAGACCCTCTGTGACCAACCACGTTCCCGCCGGACCCGAGTCCGACGCCGCTTCCGGCCCCGTGACCGCGGACGAGGCGGCCGTCCACGCCGACGAGTTCGACGGCATCGCCGCCGCCGTCGAGGCGGCTCTCTTCGGCAAGACCGAGGTCGTGCGCCTGGCCCTGGTCGCGATGCTCGCCCAGGGCCACATCCTGCTGGAGGACGTGCCCGGCACCGGCAAGACCACGCTCGCCCGCGCCATCGCCTCCTGCGTCGACGGCCAATGGCGGCGGGTGCAGTTCACCCCCGACCTGCTGCCCTCCGACGTCACCGGCGTCACCGTGTTCAACCAGGGCACGCGCGAGTTCGAGTTCCACCCCGGCCCGGTCTTCGCCAACGTCGTCGTCGCCGACGAGATCAACCGCGCCTCGCCCAAGACCCAGTCGGCGCTGCTGGAGGTCATGGAGGAGGGCATGGTCACCGTCGACGGCTCCCGCTACCTGGTCCCCTCGCCGTTCCTCGTCGTGGCCACCCAGAACCCCGTCGAGATGGACGGCACCTACCGGCTGCCCGAGGCCCAGCTCGACCGGTTCCTGATCCGGCTGTCCCTGGGCTACGCCGACCACGCCGCCGAACTGGCCATCATCCGCGGCGACGGCCTCACCTCGCCCGACGACCTGGCGCCGCGCACCGACGCCGACCGGATGGCCCGCATCGCCCGGGCCGCCCGCCGCGTGCACGTCCACGACTCCGTCTACGAGTACGTGCTGCGCCTGGCGCACGCGACGCGCGGGCACCCGGCGCTGAGCGTCGGCCTGTCCACCCGCTCCACGGTGGCCATGGCCCACATCGTCCGCATCCTCGCCCTCACCTCGGGCCGCACCTTCGTCAACCCCGAGGACGTCAAGCGGCTGGCCCCGCACGTGTGGGCGCACCGCCTGGTGCTCTCGCCCGAGGCGTCGGTGGGCGGGCGCACCGGGACCGACGTGCTCGGCGAGGTCCTGGAGGAGACCCCGGCGCCCCAGCCGCGGCACTCGGGGGCGGCGGGCCGCTGATGCCGACCGGACGGGGATGGCTGGTCGCTGCCACGGGGGCGCTGCTGCTCGCCGCGGGCGTGGTCTCGGCCTACCAGGAGCTGGCGCTGCTCGGCGGGCTCGCCCTGGCCGCGGTGCTGGCCGCGGTACTGCTGGTGGGGCGCCCGCCCGCGGTGCTGACCGAGCGGTCCCTGCCCGGCCGGCGCAGCGCACCGGGCGCCGAGCTGCGGGTGCGGCTGAGCGTGCGCAACCCGGGCCGGCGCGGCGTGCAGGTCAGCGAACGGATCGCGGGCGCGGGCGGAGAGCGGGCCGTGGGGCTGCCGCCGCTGGCCCCGCATGCCACGGGCGGCTCGGGCTACCGGATCACCGCGGCGCGCCGCGGCGTCGTCGAACTGGGGCCGGTGCGGGCCGGCCGCAGCGACCCCTTCGGCCTGGCCGCGCTGCACCGCCCGTGCGGCGCAGCCGACCGGATCTGGGTGCACCCGCGCTGGGAGCGGCTGCGCGCCGTGCCGGTGGGCCGCGTCGCCGACCCCGACGGCGCCGTGGACGGCGCCCGCGCCGGCACACTGACGTTCCACACCCTGCGCGACTACGTCCCCGGCGACGACCTGCGCCACGTCCACTGGCGCAGCTCCGCGCGGCTGGACAGGCTCGTCGTGCGCGAGTTCGTCGACACCTCCCAGACGCGGGTGTGCGTCCTGGTCGACGACCGGCCCACGCCCGGCGGCGACGCCCGGCTCGACGAGGTCGCCGGCGCCGCCGCCTCGATCCTGGCCACCGGCGTCCACTCCGCCCTGCACTGCGAGCTCCGCCTGGTCAGCGGCCGCGGCCGGGAGAGCACCGCAGGGCTGGCGCCCCTGCTGGACCTGCTCGCCGAGGCGGCGCCCACCGCCGGGGCCGACCTGGGACGCGCCCTGCGCCTGGCCCGCACCCGGCCGGCCGGCGACACCGCGGTACTGGTCAGCGGTGCGCTCAGCGACGCCGACGTGCGGCTGTTCGGGCAGCTCGGCGTCCACTACGCGGGGCTGCTGGCCGCCGTCGTGGGCGCCGAGGAGCGCCCGGCCGCACCCGCCGGGGTCACCCTGATCGCCGCCGGAGACGCCGCCGGTTTCGCCGAACGCTGGAACGAGGCGCCATGGTCGCGGTGAGCGATCCGCCCCGCCGGGCCGCGGGTCCGGGGGCGGCACCTCCGCCGCGGTCCCCGCGCACACCACCGGGAACGCGGACGCTGCTCGCCGCGGCGGCGCTGGTCGTCGCGGCCTCGGCCGGCGGGATCGCGGTGGCGCCCGGCTACGCCGCCCCCGCGGCCGTCTACGCGGTCCTGCCGGCCTGCGCGCTGGCCGCGGTGGCGGCGACCCTGCTGCTGCGCGGCCGGCTGAGCGGCCCGGCGGCGCTCCTGGCCGGACTGCCCCTGCCGCTGGCCGCGGTCGCCGTCTGCGCGCACCTGCTGCCCGGCGAGGGGGCGGGGGTGCTGGGCGGGGCCGCCGAGGCGGTGCTGCACTCGGGGGCGCGCATTCTCACCAGTGCCGCGCCCACGCCGCTGAGCGTCGACACCCTGGCGCTGCCGATGCTCGCCACCTGGCTCACCGGCGCCGCCCAGGCGCTGGCCCACCGCAGCGGGCGGACCGGGCTCGCCCTGCTGCCGGGGCTGCTGCTGCTCGTGGGCGCGGTCGTGCTCAACGGGCCCGTCGCACCCCCCGGGTTCCCGGCCATCGGCATGCTGGCCGCGGCGGCGGCGCTGCTGATGGCGGTCAGCACCCCGGAGGAGGCACCCGGCGCCGCCTTCGAAGCGGACCGGGGGCCGTCCCCGGCGCTGACCGTGCGGGTGGAGCCGGGCGTGCACCGCTCCGGCTCCGCGGCGCTGCGCCGCGCCCTGGTCACCGGACTGGCCACGGTGCTCGCCGCCGCCGCGACGGTCGTCGGCGGCCCGGTGCTGCTCGCCGGCTGGGACGCCCGGCCCGGCGACCCCCGCGCGGCGCTGAGCCCTCCGGTCAGCCCGCAGGCGGCGCTCAACCCGCTCGGTTACCTGGCCGGATGGGCGGCCCATCCCGACGAGCCGCTGCTCACCGTCTCCGCGCCCGAGCCGGTCGACCTGCGCTGGGTCGCGCTCGGCGACTTCACCGGCACCACCTGGCTGCCGGAAGGCGGATACCGCGCCGCCGGGCGCGTGCTGCCCGAACCCGTGCCCCCGCCGCCGCACGCCCGGCGGGTCACCGCCGAGATAACGGTCGACCCGAACCTGCCGGGCACCTGGGTTCCGGTCGTGGGTGCGCCCCGCCGCGTCGACCTGCCCTCGCTCGGCTACGCGCCGGTGTCGGGCACCGTCGTCCGCATGGAAGGGCCGCTGGACGAGAGCACCTACCGCACCGCCGGCGACGTCGCCCGGTGGCGGCCCGCGGAGCTGGCCGAGGCCTCCACACCGGCCGGCGAGGTCTTCGACCGCTACCGCGAGCTGCCCGCCGGCGCGCCGCCGATCCTCAACGACATCGTCGGCTCCGTCGCCGCCGAGGGGTCGCCCTACGACCGCGCCCGGGCGCTGGCGCGGTATCTGCGGGAGTCCCACTCCTTCGACCCCCGCACCCCCGGCGGGCACGGCTACGCCAACGTCGCCGCGATCCTCGCCGAGCCCGGGCGGAAGGGCGGGGGAGGCACCTCCGAGCAGTTCGCCAGCGCCTTCGCGATGCTCGCGCGTGCCGCGGGCCTGCCCAGCCGCGTCGCCGTCGGCTTCGGGCCCGGAACCGACGAAGGCGGCGGCCGCTACCGCGTGCGCACGGGCGACGCGGTCGCCTGGGGCGAGGTCTACTTCGACGGCATCGGCTGGGTGCCCTTCGCCGTCACGCCCGGCGGCGAGGACAGCGAGGACACCGGCGGAGCGCCCGAGAGCGCCCCCGAACCCGAGGAGGCCGATGCCGCGCAGGACGGCGCCGACGCAAGCGAGGACGCCGATCCGCACGACGTCGCCGCGCCCCCGAGCCGCTCCTCCGGCACTTGGTGGCGGCCCGCGGGCGCGGCCGCGGCGGGCGCCTTCGCGCTCGTGCTGGCCGTGCCGGTGCTGCGGCTGGCCCGCACCCGCCGGCGCCTGGGCGGCGGGACCGCCGAGGCGCGGGTGCTGGGCGCCTGGCAGGAACTGGGCGACACCCTGCGGATGTGCCGGGCGGCGCCGCCGCCCGGCAACACCGCCACCGACACCGCCGCGCTGGCGCGCGGCCTGCTGCCCGAAGGCGCGCGGGCCCGGGCGCAGCCCGACCTGGACCGCCTGGCCGCCGCCGTCAACAGCGTCTCCTTCGGCGCATCCGCGGCCGGCGCCGGGATCGACGCCGCCGCCGCGAACCGCGTCGCCGGGGGTGCGCGCCCCCACCTGCGCGCACTGCGCGCGAGCCGCGGCCGCGGCCGGAGGCTCACCTGGTGGCTCGACCCCCGCCCCCTGTTCTGGAGGAACCGGTGACCGACCGACCGGCGCCCGGGGCCGCGCCCGGGACACTGCGCGCACCGGCACGCCGGCGCGACCAGCGAGATGGAGGACGCCGATGAGCGGCGCGGAGCACGACAGCAGCCTGGCCCCGGGCTTCCACTCCCTGGAGGTCGTGCACCGCGGCGCCGCCTCCACCGTCTACCGAGCGCTGCGCGACGGCGGCGGCGAGCCCGCCGCGCTGAAGGTCATGCGCGACGACGGCGGCGAGGCGGAGATCGAGCGGCTGCGTGACCTCGCCCGGCTCCCGGGCGTGGTCGCGGTTCTGGGCCGCGGCCGCACCTCCTCCGGTCGCGCGTTCGTGGCCATGGACTACTGCGCCGAGGGCGACTACGCCGCCAACTTGAGGAGGCGCCACCCCCTCCCGGTGGAGGAGGTGGTGCGCGCGGGGGTTGCGGCGGCGTCGGCACTGCACGCCGTCCACGAGCAGGGGCTGCTGCACCACGGTGTGGAGCCGGCGAACCTGCTGCGGTGCTCCGCAGGCGCGCTGCTGGCCGACGCGGGCGCGGTGCGGCCGATCGGGGAGCCCTTCCCGGCGCCGGGGCCCGACCCTGACGCCGTCCTGCACGCGCCGCCGGAGGCACTGCGGGGCGAGCCGGCCGTTCCGGCCTCCGACGTCTACCGGCTCGCCTCCACGCTGTGGACGCTGCTGGCCGGCTATCCGCCCTTCGGCGAAGGGCCGGAGCAGGAGCGCGTCGACCCGTTCGAGTACCGCGACAAGGCGCTCGGCGCCGCTCCGCCGCGGCTGCC
Source organism: Streptomonospora arabica (assembly GCF_039531585.1). Classification (NCBI taxonomy): domain Bacteria; kingdom Bacillati; phylum Actinomycetota; class Actinomycetes; order Streptosporangiales; family Nocardiopsidaceae; genus Streptomonospora; species Streptomonospora arabica. The sequence goes on from NZ_BAAAQI010000008.1 coordinate 232,580, forward strand.
GCGCGCCGACCTGCCCGGCGCCCTGCGCCCGGTGTTCGGGCGGGCGCTGGCCAAGGACCCGGAGGAGCGCTACGCCACCGCGGCCGGCTTCGCGGCCGCGCTGGCCGGCGAAGCGGCGGTGCCGGCCGCATCGGCGGGGGAGAGCGCGCGGGAGCCGGACGCGGGCGCGGTCGGCTCCGCAGCGGCGGCCGGAGCGCGGGCGGCCGCGGCGGGGGCCGGGGCCGCCGGTGCCGCGGCAGCGGACGCGGGCGCGAGCGCGGCACCGGAGACGCCCGGCTCGCGATGGGACGCCTCCGGCGAGGGCGCGCCCGGGCCGGGGGCGGACCCGGCCGGGCACGAGGCGGCCGCATCTGGCCCGGCCGCCGACGGCGGCGGAGCGGGTGCCCCCGCTCACGGCCCCGCCGGCGACGGCTCCGCGCAGTGGGCGCTTCACGAGGCCGTGGACACGCTGCGCGGCACGGGCGGATCGGCCGCCGCCGGCGGCGGTCCGGCCGTGCCCGGCGAGCGGCCCGAGGACGCCTGGGCGGGACTGGCGGGCTGGACGGGTACGCACAGCCCCCGCACCGGCCCGTCCGGACACGGCTCGGAAGCGGCTTCGCGGGGCGGCGGGGGCGGGCTCCCCTCCGCTGCGGCGCAGGAGCCCGGTCCGACGTTCGCCCCGCCTCAGGCCCCGGAGGCTCCGGCGCCGCCCCCCGCGGCTCCCGCCCAGCCCGTGCGGCGCCGCCCGCTCTACATCGCCGTGGCCGTCGTGGCCATCGGGTTCGTGGTCGTCGCCGTCGGCGCCGTGGCGATCCTGCGCCCCGGCCTGGGCGGCGACCTCATGGAGCAGGCCGGCGCCGGTGAAGGCCCCTCGTCCGCCCCGGAGGAGGGGCCGGGCGCCTCCGGCGGCCCCAGCGGCCCGCCGGCGCCGGCAGCGGGCACGAACCCGGCGGCGGCCCCCACCGGTGTGACGCTGGACGACAGCGGCGACGCGGTGGTCGTGGCGTGGACCGACAACAGCGGGGGAGACGCCTCGCACCACGTCATCGGCGGACCGGTGGGCACGACGCCGGCCAACCTCGCCGACGCCGGGCCCGGCGAGACGGAGGCCACCGTGAGCGGCCTGAACACGAGCCGGGAGTACTGCTTCACGGTCGTGGCCGTGCTGAGCGTGGACGAGATCGCCCGTTCCGACGAGGTCTGCACCGAGCGCGGAACGGGCTAGCCGTGCACGCCCGCGAGCTAGCAACCCCGGCCGACGGGAGTGCGGCCGCCGATCCCGGCAGGGGGCCGGTGATAGTTGTACCGGTCCAGAAGGCCCGGGTCGGCGGCCTGGCGGTCCTCGCCGCAGGAGTAGGGCCGCGCATAGGCCCACTCCCGGAGCAGAGTGCGGTGGAACCGCTCGACCTCGCCGTTGGTCTGGGGCCGCTAGGGACGGGCCTCAGCGCGGATGGATTCCCAGTTCGCTGCAGGCGGGCTTCCAGGCGGCCTTGGAATAGGCCCAGGCGTTATCGGTCAGCACCCGCTGCACCGGCACGCCGTGGCCGGTGAACCAGGCGATGGCCCGGCGCAGGAACCCGGCACAGGTGGTTCTTGGTGGGGGCGGCGGGGGGTTACGGTGGCACATGAGGGCCTCCTGAGTATCGGTGCGGACGTCACATCCACACCGGGATCAGAAGCCCCTCTTCTTGTTCAACCGCTGCCGCAGGCGACGTGCCGGGACATCACAGCTCGATCGTCGATGGGAGCTGTCGGGCGCCCGGGATCAAGGGTCATGGGCGATCAGGGCCGCTGACCGGGGCGCCGGCTGTGCTGTCCCGACGCGCCGGATGATCGGCGCACGCCCCGAGGGGCCGAACACGGCGAGTGCGTTGTGGTCCCGCGCGGACGGCGGCGGAGGCGCCGCGCGGCGGGCGAACCCGCGCCCGCCGCCTCACTCGACGATGACGACCTCCAGGGTGCGCGGGCCGTGCACGCCCTCGACGCGGTCGAGTTCGATGTCGCTGGTCGCCGAAGGACCGCTGATCCAGGTGAGCGGGCGCTCCGGCGCGAGGCGCGGCAGGGCCTGGGGGACCCCGGCGACGATCCGGTCCAGCTCGACCACGCACAGGTGGTAGTCGGGGATCAGTGTGAGCGCCCGCCGGCCCTGGGCCTCGCCCGCGTCCAGGACGATCGTGCCGGTCTCGGCGATCGCCGCCGCGCACCCGGTGACCACGCCGTCCATCCGGTCCAGCCCGGCCACGTCCAGGGCGCTGTCGCGCACGATCTCCGCCCCGACCCGGGCAAACCAGTCCGCCGGGGCGTCGTCGGGGGCCGCGACGCGCCGGGCGCCCCGCCTCGACAGGGCGTCGGCGAGGGTGCCGGCCAGCCCTTCGGCGGTGGTGCGGTGCACCGCGGCCTTGTAGTCCTCCAACCGGTCGACCAGCAGCGCCGTGGTATCGCCCTGGCCGTGGGAGGGGGTGTAGTCGCGGGGCACCACGACGTCCTGCGGCCCTTCGCCGCGGGGGACGTCGGCCAGGGCCGCGCGCACGCGCCCCAGCACCCGTTCGCGGGAGCCGCTCATTGCCGACCGCCTTCCTGCCCGCCGCGCTCCCCGCCCGCGCCGCCGTCCGCGTCCTCCGCCGCGCCCTCGCGCCGCCACCAGGAGCGGAACGACTCCGCGGGGATGTCGGGGATGTCGCGTGTGTCGGTCCAGGCCGCCGCGGGCCCGGGCATGCGCCGGGGCGCCAGCGAGCGCACGGCCGAGGTCGCGCGCTGGACGGCGCCCAGCCGGCGCTCGCCGCCCAGCACCCATCCGGCAGCGCCCATGGCGGCCTTCTCGGCGCGGTGCCCGGCCGAGGAGGCGACCTCCTCGCGCAGGTGCACCAGCACCTCGGGGATGTCGATGGCCACCGGGCAGACCTCGTAGCACGCGCCGCACAGCGACGACGCGTAGGGCAGAGACGCCTCGGGCTCCGAGGCGGTGCCGCGCAGCTGCGGGGTGAGGATCGCGCCGATCGGGCCGGGATAGACCGAGCCGTAGGCGTGCCCGCCGGCGCGCTCGTAGACCGGGCAGATGTTCAGGCACGCCGAGCAGCGGATGCAGCGCAGCGCCTGGCGGCCCACCTCGTCGGCGAGGACGTCGCTGCGGCCGTTGTCCAGCAGCACCAGGTGGAACTCCTGAGGGCCGTCGCCCGGCGTCACGCCGCTCCAAGTGGAGGTGTAGGGGTTCATCCGCTCGCCGGTGGAGGAGCGCGGCAGCAGCTGCAGGAACACCTCCAGGTCCGACCACGTGGGCACGATCTTCTCGATGCCCACCACCGAGATCAGCGTCTCCGGCAGGGTCAGGCACATCCGCCCGTTGCCCTCCGACTCCAGCACCACCATCGTCCCGGTGTCGGCCACGGCGAAGTTCGCGCCCGAGATCGCCACCTTGGTGCGCAGGAACCGCTCACGCAGGTGGACGCGGGCGGCCTCGGCGAGCGCGCGCGGGTCGTCGCTGAGCGCCTCCGGCGCGGGCACGCCCCAGGCCGCCATGCGGTCGCGGAAGATCTCGCGGATCTCGGCGCGGTTGCGGTGGATGGCCGGCACCAGGATGTGGGAGGGCAGGTCGTCGCTGAGCTGCACGATCAGCTCGGCCAGGTCGGTCTCGTAGGCGGTGATCCCGGCCTGGGCCAGCGCTTCGTTCAGCTCGATCTCCTGGGTGGCCATCGACTTGACCTTGACGACGTCGCTCTCGCCGGTGGCGCGCACCAGGCCGGTGACGATCTCGTTGGCCTCGTCGGCGTCGGCGGCCCAGTGCACCCGGCCGCCGGCCGCGGTCACGGCCTCATCCAGCTGCTCCAGGTAGCCGTCGAGGTGGCGCAGCGTGCGGTCCTTTATCGCCTTGCCCGCCGCGCGCAGGTCCGACCAGTCGTCGAGCTCGCCGACCACGCCCGCGCGCTTGTCCCGGATGGTGCGGGTGGCCTTGCGCAGGTTGTGGCGCAGCTGGGAGTCGCCGGTGGCGCTCTTCGCGGCCTCGGGGAAGGTCGGCATGCCCATGAACGTCGCGTGCCCGGCGGCGCGGCCCGCCGGGGAGCGGTCGCCGCCGGTGCGGCGGCCGGTCCGGTGCTCGGGGCTCATATCCGTGCCGGCTCCTGTTCGGTCGAGGCGAGGATCTCGGCGAGGTGGGCGGTCCGCACTCCGGCGCGCTGGCGCTGCAGGGTGCCGCCGATGTGCATCAGGCAGGAGTTGTCGACCGCGCACAGCACCTCGGCGCCGGTGGCGGCGACGTTGCGGGCCTTGTCGCCGCCCATCGCGGCGGAGACGTCGGCGTTCTTCATCGCGAACGTGCCTCCGAAGCCGCAGCACTCCGCGGAGCCCTCCAACTCGCGCAGGTCGATGCCGCGGACGTTGCTCAGCAGCCGGTAGGGGCGGTCGCCCAGCTTGAGCAGCCGCAGCCCGTGGCATGTGGGGTGGTAGGTGACCGTGTGCGGGAAGTAGGCGCCCACGTCGGTCACCCCGAGGACGTCGACGAGCAGTTCGGACAGATCGTAGACGCGCGGCGCCAGTTCGGACACGGCGCGGTCGAGGCGGCTGCCGGGCTCGCCCAGCCGGGGGTAGTTGTCGCGGACCATGGCGGCGCAGGACCCCGAGGGGGCGAGTACGGCGTCGGCGTCGGCGAAGGTCTCGACGAAGCGCACCGCCAGCTTCTGCGCCTCGCGGCGGTAGCCGGTGTTGTAGTGCATCTGGCCGCAGCAGGTCTGCGACTCGGGAAACACCACCTCGTGGCCGAGCCGGCGCAGCAGGCGCACGACAGCCTGCCCCGTCCTGGGGTACAGGGTGTCGTTCACGCAGGTGATGAACAACGCGATCCGCATGCGCTCCCTCGATCTCCGGCCCGGCCGCCGCTGCGCGGGCGCGCCCGGACCCGCCCCGCCACCAGGACGGGTCCGCCGCACCGGCGCGGCAATGCGGCGGGCCTGCCGGACGCCGTTCCGCCTGCGGCCGGGCCGTGGCCAGTGGTCCGATTTCCACTCGACGGCAGTGGTGGTCTTTCTTCGCATACCAACCGAAACGGCGGCGCAGTCCGGCCAGGAGCGCGTCGCTCCGTACGATTGGTCCGACCACTTCTACGCCGCGTCCGACTCGGATGTCAAGATTGGGGTGCGCCGCGGGCACCCGCCCGGCGGCGATGCGCCCCGGCCGCCGGGGCGCGCACCCACGACCCACGAAAGGCAGGCACCGGTGAGCACGCCCGACCACGCCGCCGACGCCGGCGCCGACACGGCCCCGGCCGAGCGCCTGCCGGTGACCCAGCGGGCCATCGAGCACATCAAGGGGATGATCGCCGCCGGACTGCTGCGCCCGGGCGACCGCCTGCCCACCGAGCGCGACCTGTCGGCCGAGCTCGGCGTCTCGCGCAGCTCCATGCGCGAGGCGATCCGCGCCCTGACTACCCTCGGCGTGCTGGAGGTGCGCCACGGCGCCGGGGTCTACGTCACGCGGCTGCGCCCCGGCGACCTGCTGGAGACGTTCTCCGTGCTCGCCGAGATCTCCCAGGGCGAGACCCTGGTCGAGGTGCTGCAGGTACGCCGGATGCTGGAGCCGGCCGCCACCGCCCTGGCCGCGGCACGCGCCGACGACGTGCAGCTGCGCCGGCTGTCGGCGATCCTGGACCGGATCGGCACCGGCGAGAGCGAGGGCGAGACCGTCGCCGCCGACCTCCACTTCCACCAGGCCATCGTGGAGATCACCGGCAACGCGACGCTGGTGGCGGTCAACGACGGGCTCTCCTCGCGCACCTTCAACGCGCGCGTGTGGCACGGCCACCGCGAGGCCGGGCTGACCGCCCGGCTGCGCGAGGACCACGAACGCATCTATCAGGCGCTGCGCGACCGCGACCCCGACGCCGCCCGCGCCGCGGCCACCACGCACATCCTGGAGGTCGAACGCTGGCTCCGCGGTCGGCTCGCTCCCGGCGAGGGCTGAGCCGACCGGCCATGGAAGGGGCCGCCCGTGGCGGGCGGCCGCAGGTCGCGGCGGGTTCCGTGCGAGTCGCGGAGTGCTGGGCGGGCGCGGTGCGGGGTGCTTGCTCGGGGCGCGGGCGCCGTGGGCGTCTGGTGTGGGTCGCGGGGTGTTGATTGTCGATGCCGGTGGGTTCGTCGCCGCTGTTGGTCGGGGGTGCGGGGGCGGTCCGGCATGGCCGGGTGCACGGGCGATCTGCCCGGGGGCGAGGGTGTCTTCACCGGGGTCCGCGCCGGCCATGGGGGCCAGGTGCCGCCTGTGCGAGGGGCGCCGCCGGAAGGCGGAGCCGTCCTTCTTCCTCGCTCGGGCGGGTCCCGCCCGCGGCGGGGCGGCCGGGGGCGCGCCATCCACACGCACGCCGCGCCTCCAGGACACCCCGCCGCCCGCCCGCGCCGCTACTGCGCGGCGCGCGCGAGCGGTGGGCGGGCGCGGGACCCGCCTGCCGGCCGGAGCCCGGCACTCGGCGGGCGGTGCGCCTCCGCTATGCGCCGCCCTGCGGCTCCAGCGCCCGTTCCAGCGCGTCGCGGACGGTGTCGCGCAGCAGGACCGCCTTGTAGCCGGTCTGGGGGAGCGGAGAGCACAGGGCGGGCACCGGCGCCACGGCGGCGGCCGCCGCGTCGGGACCCGACGCTCCGACGAGGGCCCGCTCCACCTCCGGCAGGCGCAGCGGAGTCCGCGCCACCGCTCCCGCGGCGACCGCCGCCTCCGTGACGGCACCGCCGGTGCGCACGACCCGCACCACCGCCTCCACCAGCGGCCACTCCGCGCGCGATCGGGAGGTCGCGCGCCGGTAGGCGGCGCTCTCGCCCGCAGCGGGAACCGGCAGCGCCACCCCGGTGACCAGCGCGCCGGCCTCCAGCACGTGGTCGCGGGTGGAGTCGGACCCGTCGTAGAGGTCGCCCACCGGCCGCGGTCCGGCACCCTCCACCTCCACGTCGGCGCCGTAGGCCAGCAGCGCCACCGCCAGCGACGACGGGTGCGGGGCCACGCAGGCCGCGCCCTGGTCGACCGCGGTGCCGTGCAGGTGGTCGCCCGCGCGGGCCGGGCAGGAGTCGCCGCCCTTCTGCAGGCAGTCGAACGCCGCACTGCGGTAGTAGGGGCACCGGTTGCGCTGCAGCAGGTTGCCGCCCAGTGTCGCCACCGCCCGGATCTGCGGGGTGGCCAGGGCGCCGGCGGTGGCCGTCAGTGCGGGGTAGGCCGAGCGCAGCCGGGCGTCGGCGGCGATCTCGGCGACGGTGGTCGTGGAGCCGATGCGCGCCGACCCGTCGGCCCGCCACTCCACGCCGCGCAGTTCCCGCACCCGGTGCAGGTCGGTGAAGGGGGCGGCGGCCAGCCCCTCGCTCAGCCGCGCCATGACGTCGGTGCCTCCGGCCCGTGCCTCGGCTGCGGAATCCCGCAGCGCCGCGGCGGCCGCGGCAACGTCCCCTGGTGTGCTCATTTCGCGCCGATCCCTTCGAGCAGTCGGTCGGGCCGGATAGGCAGGTCGTGCGGGCGCCAGCCGGTGGCGTCGAAGACGGCGTTGCCCACCGCCGCGGCGACGCCGATGGTCGACACCTCGCCGATGCCCACGCCCCCGCCGGTCACGTGGTCCCAGCCCTTCTCGTGGAAGTGGACGGTGATCTCGGGTGTGTCGCCGATCCCGGGTATGCGGTAGTCCTCCAGGTTGGCCGTCAGGACGGCCCCGGTGAGCGGGTCGTCGCGGCGCTGCTCATAGAGCGCGTAGCCGATGCCCTGCACCACGCCGCCCTCGCACTGGTTGCGCGCGGGCCGCTCGGCGTACATCCGCCCCGCCGAGATCCCCGCCCAGCAGCGGGTGGGCCGCACGGTGCCCAGCAGTGTGTCGACCTCCACCTCCATCACGTGCACCGCGCCGGTGAACCCGCGGCCCACGGTGCCGCCGTCCGAAAGGGAGAACGGGGTCACGTAGCCGCGCCGGTCGCGGCGGCGGCCGCCGCGCACCCGCACCCCCTCGAGCGCGGCCAGCGCCGCGGCGTCCAGACCGCCCGGCCCGCCCGGGGCGCCCTCCGCCCGGCGGCTCGCCTCCTCGCGCAGCTTCACCGCGGCGTCGCGCGCCGCCGGCCCCAGCGACGCCGTGGTGCGGCTGCCGGTGGACGCGGGCGCGTAGGCCAGGTCGCTGCTGCCGGTGCGCACCGCGACGCGTTCGGCCGGCAGGCCCAGCTCGCCGCGCACGACGTCGGCGACCACCGAGCGGGCGCCGGTGCCGATGTCCTGCACCCCGGTCTCGGCGACCACCGTGCCGTCCTCGACCACGAGGTCCACCGCGGTGGACCGGTCCAGCAGGTAGAGCCAGTTGGCCGCGGCCATGCCCACACCGCGCCGGAACCGGCCCGATGCGGCGCCTTTGGAGCGCTCGCGCCACACAGGCAGCGCGGCCGCCCAGTCGTAGAGCGCGTGCCTCTTGCGGTTGCCGTCCCACCGGCGCCGCAGCGCGATGGGGTCCTCGCCGAGCCGGTGGGCGGCGTCGTCGACCGACTGCTCCAGCGCCCAGAGCAGCTGCGCGCCGTTGGGCCCGCGGAACGGCGCGCCCGGCGGGCGGTGGGTGACTACGTCGAAGTCGCGCAGCCGCCGCGGCGCGTGCCCGTAGACCAGCCGGCCCATGACCGCGACGGTGCCGCCGATGGAGGCGCCGCCGTCGGAGTACGCGTCCATGGTCAGCGCGGCCAGGTCGCCGCCGGGGCCGGCGAGCAGGTTCACCTCGATGCGCGCGCCGGGCCGGTGGCCGGCGTCGGTCAGCTCCGCGGCGCGGTCGAAGACCAGCCGCACCGGAGCACCGGTGGACCGGGCCAGTTCCGCGGCGGCGATGTTCTCCACCCGCAGGCCCGCCTTCGCGCCGAATCCGCCGCCGACGTGCTCGGCCGTGACGTGGACGCGCTCGCGCGGCAGGTCCCAGTGCTTGGCGGCGGCCTCGGCCAGCGCCATCACCGACTGGGTCGAGGCGTGCAGGTGCAGTCCGCCGGAGTCGTCCCAGCGCGCCACGCAGGCGTGCGGCTCCAGCGGCGTGTGCACCTGGGCCGGAGTCTGGAACGCGCCGGTGACCAGGCGGGGATCGCCGCGCCGGGCCGCGTCGCCGATGCGCTTGACGGCGGTGGCGCCGCGCCACCCCAGGCTGAAGGGGCCGCGGACGTTGCCCCGCCAGCGGGCCGGCGGCACGCCGCCCTCGGCGTGGGTGAGGGCGGCGCCGCGCTCGGCGCGCGTGGGGTAAACCACCGGCGCCTCGGGCCGGTGGGTCGTCGCGGGGTCCACCGCGGCCGGCAGGTCGCGGTAGTCGACACGGACCTGCTCGGCGGCGGCCCGCGCCTTGGCCGCGGTGGGCGCGGCGACCGCCAGCAGCGGCTGGCCGACGTAGCGGACCGTGCGGTCGGCGCCGAGGAGGTCCACCTGCGGTGCTCCGCCCGCGTCGACGCTTTGGACCTGGGCGTGCGCCCGGGTCGAGCGCACGATCACCGCCTCCCAGCAGCCCTCGGGACGCACGTCGGTGGTGTAGCGGGCGCGCCCGGACACCTTCTCGGCGGCCTCGGCGCGCGGCGGGGCCGACGCGGCGGCGTCGTCGTGCTCCCCGGCGCAGGCGGCGGCGACGGCGGCGTAGATGCCCGGGTAGGCGCCGCAGCGGCACAGGTGCCCGGCCAGTGCGTCGGCGATCTCGTCGCGTGTGGGTGCGGTGTCGCCGTGCTCGGCGCGGTGCCGGTCGACGAAGGCGGCGGCCTCCACGACGAAGCCGGGCGTGCAGTATCCGCACTGCATGGCGTCGTGGGCGGCGAAGGCGCGCTGAACGGGGTGCTCCGCGCCGTCGCCGACCCCCTCGACGGTGGTGACCGCGCGGCCTTCCAGGGCGGTCGCCGGCAGGAGGCAGGAGGCGGCGGGTGTGCCGTCGAGGAGTAGCGTGCAGGATCCGCAGACCCCGGCGTTGCACGCCGTCTTGGTTCCGGTCAGGCCGAGTCCGTCGCGGACGAACTCGGCGGCGGTGGTTGCGGGGTCGGCGCCGATCTGCGTCGGCGTCCCGTTGACTGTGGTGCCCACGCGGTGCTCCCAAGAGGTGGCCGGAGGCGGTGTTGACAACGTCAACGTAGGCGGCGGTGTTGACGTTGTCAACCTCCGTGGCCTAATGTCACGGCATGTCCGCAGCTCAGCAGAGGAGGCCGGCCGGCGCGGCCGACCCCGCAGTCGCGGGTGCTGCGGGCGACACCCGTGAGCGTCTGATCGGAGCCGCGTCCGAGCTGCTGGCCGACGGCGGCCCCGACGCCGTGACCATGCGCCGGGTCGGCGAGCTGGCGGGCGTCTCGCGCGCGGCGCCCTACCGCCACTTCGACGACAAGCACGACCTGCTGCGCGCCGTCGCGCTGCGCAGCCTGGGGGAGGTGCGCGCGGCCGTCGTCTCCGCGCTGCCCACGGCGCAGACCCCGGTGGAGGAGGTGCCCGCTGCACTGCGCCGCGCCTTCTCCGCCTACCTGCAGAGCGGCGTCGACCACCCCGAGCACTACCGGCTGATGTTCGGCGAGCACCTGTCCCACGTCGACGGCGCCGACGTGCACGAGGCCGCCGAGGAACTGCTGCAGGCGAGCGTCGACTCCCTCGGCGAAGGCCAGCGCGCCGGCGTCGTCCGGTCCGGCGATCCGCGCGCCATGGCCATCCTGTCCCTGTCGGCCCTGCACGGCCTGGTCACCCTGGCCGGCTCCGGCCACCTGGCGCGCAAGGGCCTGCAGACCGAGGAGGGCGGCGAGCTCGCCGCCCTCGTGGCCGACCTGGTCGCCGGCCTCGTCAGGCGGGAGGAGCCCGGAGGACCGCCGCACCTGGGCGCCTGCGGCGGGAGCCCGGCGAAGGGCGCCTAGACTGGCCGGATGGACGGTTACCTGTGGGCTTTCGCGGCCGCCGCCGTCGTCTTGGCCGGCATCGGTCTCGGTCTGTACCGGGAGTCGCAGCGCCGTGCCGAGCGGCGGAGCTCCCCGGGCGCTCCGCTGAGCAGGCCGCTGCCCGCCGACGTGCTCGACCGGGTGCAAGAGCGCGTCGACGCGGGCAAGCCCGTGCTCGCCATCAAGGAGCTGCGCGAGGCGACCGGCTACGACCTGCGCTCGGCCAAGGCCGTGGTCGACGCGCTGAGCGAGGGGCGCAGCGTGCCCACCCTCGGCGAGTCCGCCGGCGACTGAGCCGCGGCCTTCAACCGTCGGCCCGCTGCCGGAGGTCTTCGCGGTCCGCGCCGACCTCCTGCTGGTCCTTGCGGCGGCGCCGGCCGCCGTCTCCGGGCTGCCCCGGTTGCTGCGGCGGTACCTGCGGGCCGACCTGAGCCGCGCGTCGTGGTCGGCCCCGGGCCGGACCCCGCCGGAGCCGGCGGAGCCGAAGCCGGTGCCGCCCGAGGACGTGGAGACCGCCCGCGAGCTGATCGCCGAGGGCAGGACCATCCCGGCCATCACGGAGATCCGGCGGGCGACCGGTTGCGGGCTGCAGCCGGCCACGGACATCGTCGAGGCGATCCGGGCCGGGCGGCCGGTTCCGGCCTTCGGGCGGCGGGCACCGCAGGGGCCGCCGCCGGGGCCGGTCCGGCGCGTGCGCGGGCTGCGGTGGGAGGGGCGCACCGGCGAGGCCCTCGGCCCGGTCGCCGAGCAGGCCGGGAGAGCGAGGGCGAGGCCGCGCGCTTCGTCGCGTCGCCGGGTTGAGCGTGTAGTGGACGTCGACACCGGCGTTTTCGCACCCGCGCTTCTCGCCGCCGCCGGGGCCGCGCTGGTCGGCGCGGTGAAGGGCTCCCGCCGCCGTCGCGGCCGCGTACCCCCGGCGCCGCCGCACCCGCTGCCCGCCCCCGCGGTGGAGCGGGCCCGGGCGGTCCTCGCCCGGGGCAGGAGGCCAGGCGATCACGGAGCTGCGCGGGGCCACCGGCCACGCCCTGCGCACCGCCACGGAGGTCGCCACGCCATCGGCGCCGGGCCCGGCGGCGCCCACCCTCCCCGAGCCTTCCGAACCGGGGCCGGCCGGCGCCGGACCGGCCGCGCGTGTGCGCAACCTGCGCGACCGGCGGCGCACGGCCGAAGCGGTCAGCCCGGTCGCCGAGCAGGCCGGGTTGAGCGGAGCCGGGGCCGCGCGCTTCGTCCAGTCCCTGGACTGACCCCCGCCTTCGCCCGGCGCCCCGCGCCCGCCGGCCGCGGCCCGTGCGCCCGGGCCGCGGCCGGCGCCGCGCTCACTCCTGCCCGCGCCACACCGACAGCCCCGCGAACGACTGCGATACCGGCATCAGCTCGACGGTGTTGACATTGACGTGGGCCGGCTGGGCCACCACCCAGTGGACGGTCTCGGCCACGTCCTCGGGCATCAGCGGCCGGGTGCCCTCATAGACGGCCTGCGCGCGCTCGCGGTCGCCGTCGAAGCGCACCTCGGAGAACTCCGTGCCGCCGACGAGCCCCGGCTCGACGTCGGTCACCCGCACGCCGGTGCCGTGCAGGTCGGCCCGCAGGTTCAGGCTGAACTGGCGCACGAACGCCTTGGTGGCGCCGTAGACGTTGCCGCCCGGGTAGGGGTGGTTGGCCGCCGTCGAGGAGATGTTGACGACATGGCCGCGCCCGCGCTCGACCATGCCCGGCAGCAGAGCGCGCGTGCAGTACATGACGCCGTTGCAGTTGGTGTCGACCATCTGCTCCCAGTCGTCCAGGTCGGCCTCGGCCGCCCCCGTCAGGCCCTTCGCCAGCCCGGCGTTGTTGACCAGCACGTCCACCTCGGCGAACTCGGCGGGCAGCCCCTCGATCGCCGCGGTCACCGCCGACCGGTCGCGCACGTCCAGCTCCACCGGGTGCACGTGGGGCGCCAACTCCTCGGCCAGCCCGGCCAGCCGCTCTCCGCGGCGCGCCGCCGCCACCACGCGCACGCCCGACCCCGCGAAGCGGCGCGCGATCTCCGCGCCGAACCCGGTGCTGGCCCCCGTAACGAATGCAGTAGAGATCTTCATGGCCCCGAGACTAACCAGCCCGCGCCGCCGCTCTGCGGGCCCGCCGCCCCGGCCCGGCGGCGGCCGCCGGGAACGCCTCAGTGCTCGACGCCCACGATGTCCTCGGGGCGCACCGGCGCGCGGGCCAGCGTCCGGCCCGTCGCGTCGCGCACCGCCGCCACGATCGCCGGAGTCGACGACAGCGTCGGCGGCTCGCCCGCGCCGCGCAGCCCGTAGGGTGCGTGCGGATCGGCGTGCTCCAGCACCTCGACGCCCATCGGCGGCGTGTCCAGCACCGTGGGGATGAGGTAGTCGGTGAACGAGGGGTTGCGGATCACCCCGTCGGCGACGTGGACCTCCTCCATCAGCGCCAGCCCCAGCCCCTGGGCCGAGCCGCCGTGGATCTGCCCGAGGAGCTGGCGGGGGTGCATGGCCCGGCCGACGTCCTGGACCGCGTCCAAGGCCACGACCTTCACCAGCCCCAGGTCCACGTCGACGTCGACCACCGCCCGGTGCACGCACATCCCGAACTGCACGTGGGAGTCGCCCTGGCCGGTGGTGGGGTCGAGCATGCGCGTGGGGCGGTGCCGGAACACCCGGGTCTCCTCCACGGCGGCGCCGCCCAGCACGTCGGCCAGCGGCGCCAGCACCCCGCCGTCGGCCGAGACCACCGCGCCGCCCTCCAGCGCCAGGTCGTCGTCGGGGTGGTCGGCACCGGCGAGGCCGCGCTCGCGCACGAGCGAGAACACGCGCCGGCGCACCGCCTCGCAGGCCGCCTTCACGGCGCCGCCGGTGACATAGGACTGGCGCGAGGCCGAGGAGGAGCCGGCCGAGCCCACCGACGTGTCCGCGGGAAGGATCGTGACCCGCTCCACGCCCAGCTCGGTGCGGGCGATCTGGCCCTGCAGCGTCACCAGGCCCTGGCCCACCTCGGCGGCGGCGGTGTGCACCAGCACGGCGGGCTCGCCGCCGACGACCTCCAGGCGCACCCGGGCGGTCGAGTAGTCGTCGAAGGTCTCGGAGAAGCACAGGTTCTTCAGCCCGACCCCGTAGCCGACGCCGCGCACGACGCCCTCGCCGCGGCTCGTGCCGGCCACCCCGCCCGGCAGCGTGCGGGGGTCGGCGGGGTCGGGCAGCGCCTCGCGGGCGACCGGCAGCGCCATGGCGCGGGACCGCGCCAGCATCTCGGCCATGGGCAGCGGCATGTCGATACGCTGGCCGGTCGCGATCCGCGAGCCCTGCGACAGCGCGTTCCTCGTCCGCAGCTCGACCGGGTGCAGCCCCAGCTCGGCGGCGAGCCGGTCCATCTGCGCCTCGTAGCCGAAGCACGCCTGGACCGCGCCGAAGCCCCGCATCGCGCCGCAGGGCGGGTTGTTGGTGTAGACCCCGTAGGCGTCGATCGACGCGTTGGGGATCTCGTAGGGGCCCAGGCCCAGCGACGAGGCCACGCCCACCACCGCGGCGGTGGTCGAGGCGTAGGCGCCGCCGTCCAGCACGATCTCCAGGGTGGCGTAGAGCAGCCGCCCCTCGGCGTCGGCGCCGTGCTCGAACCGCATCGTGGCGGGGTGCCGGTGCACGTGGCCGAAGAACGACTCCTCGCGGTTGTAGACGAACTTGACCGGTCGGCCGGTGCGCAGCGCGAGCATGCACGCGTGGATCTGCATGGACAGGTCCTCGCGGGCGCCGAACGCGCCGCCCACCCCCGCCAGCGTCATCCGCACCCGGTCCGGGTCCAGCCCCAGGCAGGGCGCGATCTGGCCCTGGTCCACGTGCAGCCACTGGGTGGCGATGTAGAGGTCCACCCCGCCGTCGGGGGCCGGTACCGCCAGCCCCGACTCCGGGCCCAGGAACGCCTGGTCCTGCATGCCCACCCGGTAGGTGCCGCGCACCACCGCCGCGGCGCGCGCCCGAAGCTCGGCGGCCCCGGCGCCGTGCGCGAAGGCGCCGGTGCGCACGGGCTGGCGGCGGACGACGTTGCCGCCCGGGTTGTGCTCGGGGTGGGCGCCGACCGCCTCTTCGTGCACCAGCGGGCAGTCGGGGTCGAAGGCGGCGCGCCGGGGGTCGCAGACCGGCTCCAGCACCTCGTACTCCACGCGGACCCGGTCCAGCGCGCGGCGCGCAATCTCGGGATGGTCGGCGGCGGCGATCGCCACCGGCTCGCCCTTGTAGCGCACCTGATCGGCGGCCAGCACCGGCTGGTCGCGCGTCTCCAGCCCGTAGCGCTTCTCACCGGGCACGTCCTCGTGGGTCAGCACGGCGTGCACGCCGGGCACGGCCAGCGCCGCCGAGACGTCGATCGAGCGGATCCGCGCGCGGGGGTGCGGACTGCGCAGCGTCGTGCCCCACAACATGTCCTCCATCCACATGTCGGAGGAGAACGCGAACTCGCCGGCGGCCTTCAGCGTCCCGTCCGGTCGCCGCGGGCTGGCGCCGACACCGTCGCGGGTGCTGCTCTCCAGGCCCGTGCGCGCGGCGCCGGCGGTGCCCGCGCCGGCCCGCGCGGCGGCCGCGCGGCCGCGGGCGGATGCGGTCATCAACGGGCCTCCTCGGCGACGATCCGGCGGTGGGCGCTGCGGCCGGCCGCAGCGGCCGCATCGGCGGAGACGGTGCGCAGCTCGCCGCGGGCGACCACCGACTCCCCGCCCACCAGCAGGTGCTCCAGCGGCGGAGCCGGCGAGAACACCAGCGCCGCGACGGGGTCGTCGATCACGTCGCGGCCGAAGCCGTCCACGCGCCACAGCGCGATGTCGGCGAGCTTGCCGGCCTCCAGCGACCCCAGCTCGGCGGAGCGGCCCAGGCAGCGCGCGCCGCCGAGAGTCGCCATGTGCAGGGCCTGGCGGGCGCTCAGCGCGCGCGGGCCCCCGCGGGCCCGGGCCATGAGCAGGGCCTGGCGCATCTCGCCGGCCAGCCCGGTGAGCTCGCTGGAGGCCGGGCCGTCCACGCCCAGCCCCACGGCGACTCCCGCACCCAGCAGCTCGGGGGTGCGGCAGATGCCCGCGCCCAGGCGCGCGTTGGAGCTGGGGCAGTGCGCGACCCCGGTGCCGGAGGCCGCGACCCGCCCGATCGCGTCGTCGGAGAGGTGGACGCCGTGCGCGAGCCACACGTCCTCACCCAGCCATCCCAGCTTCTCGGCGTAGCCCACCGGCGTGGTACCGAACTCGGCCAGGCACTGCTCCTGCTCATCGGCGGTCTCGGCGAGGTGGGTGTGCAGGCGCACCCCCTTGGCGCGCGCGAGCTCGGCTGCCGCCGACATCAGCTCGCGGCTGACGGTGAACGGCGAGCACGGCGCCACCGCGACCCGCGTCATCGAACCGAAGGACGGGTCGTGGTGGGCGTCGATCGCCGCCTCCGTCGCCGCGATCGCGCCCTCCAGGCTCTCGGTGACGCTGTCGGGCGGCAGCCCGCCCGCCGAACGGCCCCGGTCCATCGACCCGCGCGCCAGGTCCAGCCGGACGCCGACCGCGCGGGCGGCCTCGACCTCGGCGGCCGCCATCGCCTCCGCCTCGCGCGGGAATACGTAGTGGTGGTCGGAGGAGGTGGAGCAGCCCGACAGCGCCAGCCACGCCGCGCCGGCCGTGGTGGTCTCGGAGACGGTCTGGGCGTCCAGGCCGCTCCAGAGGGCGTAGGAGCCGGTCAGCCACTCGAACAGCGTGGAGTCGGCGAACATCCCCTGGGTGGCCCACTGGTAGAGGTGGTGGTGGGTGTTGACCAGGCCGGGCGTCGCCAGCAGGCCGCGCCCGTCGATGCGCCGCGCCCCGGCCGCGGGCGGCGCGGGGCCGGAGGCCACCGCGGTGATCACGCCGTCCTCGGCGACGACGTGGCCGCTCCCGTGCTCGGTGCCCTCGCCCGCCGCGATGTAGGCGCCCTCGATCACCACCGTGCTCATCGCGCACCCCCCGCCGCGGCCGCCTGCGCGCGCTCGGCGGCCGTGCGCACCGCCTCGACGATCGCCTGGTACCCGGTGCACCGGCACAGGTTGCCCGCCAGCGCCTCGCGTATCTCGGCGTCGCCGGGGACCGGGCCGCCCGCGCCCACGGTGCGCCCGATCAGGTCGTCGGCCTGCACCACCAGACCGGGGGTGCAGAACCCGCACTGCACCGCGCCGGCCTCGACGAACGCCTCCTGCACGGTGCCCAGGCGGGACTCGGGGCCCGCGTCCGCGCCCTCGGCCGCGGCGAGGCCTTCCACGGTGCGCACCCGCCGGCCCTGCGCCTGCCCGGCGGCGACCATGCAGGCGCACACCGTCGCACCGTCCAGATAGACCGTGCAGGAGCCGCACTCGCCCTGCTCGCAGGCGTTCTTGCTGCCCGGCAGGCCCAGGCGCTCGCGCAGCACGTACAGCAGGCTCTCGCCGGGCCAGACGTCCTCGGCGGCCACGTCCTCACCGTTCACGGTGAACTCGACCCGCATCAGCGGGCTCCCTTCCGGTAGTCGGCGGCGCACCAGAGCACGGCGCGGCGCGCCATCACCGACAGCGCGTGCCTGCGGTAGGCCGCGCTGCCGCGCACGTCGTCGATGGGCTGGGCGGCCGCCGCCACCAGTTCTCCGAAGTGCCGCGCAGCCGCCTCGGACGGATCGGTTCCGCCCTCCCAGTCGAACTCCGCGGCCAGGAACTCCTCGGCCCGCGGACTGCGCAGCGGCCGCGGCCCGGCCGAGCCGATCCCGGTGCCGGCGCTGCGCGCGGCCGCGTCCAGCACCAGCGAGAAGGAGGCGACCGCGATGACCATGGCGTTGCGCGTGCCGATCTTGCTGAACTGCTGGGGACCCGCGGGGGTCGGCACCAGCACCGCCGAGATCAGCTCGTCGTCCTCGCGCGCGCTGCGGCCCGGCCCGAGGTAGAACTCGCGCGCGGGCACGCGCCGGACGCCGCGCACGGATTCCAGCTCGACCAGGGCGCCGGCGGCCACCAGCGGCGGGTGGCAGTCGCCGGCCGGCGAGGCCGTGCCCAGGTTGCCGCCCACCGAGCCGCGGTTGCGGATCTGCGGCGAGGCGACCGAGCGGGCCGCCCGCGCCAGTGCCGGCGCGCGGGCCGCCAGCCGCTCGACGACCTCGGTGTAGGGCACCCCCGCCCCCAGCCTCAGGTACGGGCCGTCGGGGCCCCACTGCGCCGGTTCGGGCACCCGGCTCAGGTCCAGCAGCGCCCCGGGGCGCCGCCGGTCGAAGTTCAGCTCCACCATCACGTCGGTGCCGCCCATGATCGGCACCGCGTCGGGCCGGCCGCTCTTGGCGGCCAGCGCGTCCTCCCAGGTGGAGGGGGAGATGAACTCCATCGGCGTTCCTCGTCGTCGGCGCGGGGGTGAACGGGGCTCCGGCCCGCCGCTGTCCGGGCGCTCCCTGTCCAGCAGTAGACAGCCGCGCACCCGCCTGCGACCAGCACGCGATGGCACGAAGTGCTCGCGCGGCCACCTTTCGCTCTTCGTTGTTTCCTACAACCGCCGCCGTGGACTAACGTGTCCGCCACGCGGAGCGGGGCGCACTCGGCGGCCGCGCGCGGTCCAGCGGTGCGTGCCGTGCCGAGGCGCGCAGTCGGAGGGGCGAGAAGGAGCGCCGATGCGTATCAGCGATCTGGTCGCCGCCGCGCATCTGCGGCTGCGCTTCCTGACACGGGCCGAGCACGCCGATCGCGAGGTCGGCCGCGTCTACACCACCGACCTGCTCCACCCCGAACGCTATCTCGGCGGCGGCGACCTGGTGCTGACGGGGCTGATGTGGCGCAGCGGCCCCGGCGACAGCGACACCTTCGTGCGCGGTCTGGTCGCCTCCGGCGCCGCGGGCCTGGGCGCCGGCGCCGCCCTGGGCGCCGTACCGGCCGACCTGGTCGACGCCTGCCAACGCCACGGCCTGCCGCTGATCGAGGTCCCCGCCGAGACCTCCTTCGCCGCAGTCGCCGAGGAGGTGCAGCGGGAGCAGACCGGCAGCCTGCTCGCCGGCATGGCCGAGACCCGGCAGCGGCACCGGCGGCTGATGGCCGACCTGGCCGCCGGAGCCGACTTCGGCGGCGTCTTCGCCACCGCCGCCGACCAGGCGGGGCTGGCGTGCCGGGTGGTCTCCAGCACCGGGCGGCCGGTGGCCGGCGTCGGCGCCCGCCCCTCCCGCGGCGAGCGCGAGCGGCTCGCCGCGCAGGCGCTGCGGCGGCCGCACCGCCACACCGCCGACCTCGCCGAACCGGGCGGCCCCGGGCACCGTGTCACCGTGGTGCCGGTGGGCGGGCGCGAGTCCCACCCGCTGGTGGACTGGGTGCTGGCGGTGGAGGGCGGTCCCGACTCCTGGCCCGAGGACGGCGCGGAATCGGTGGAGGAGCTGGCGGCCCTGGCGGGGCTGGCGCGCAGCCTGGGCGAGCAGCGGGCCGCCGACGACGCCCGCCACGTCCAGGGGCTTCCGCGGCTGCTGGCGGCCCAGCGCTTCGACGAGGCCGCCGCCCTGCTGCAGGTCGCCGGGTCCCCGGACGAGGAGGAGCGCGCCCGCGCACGCCACGTGGTGGTCAGCGCCGAGCTGGTGCCCGAGCCCGCGGCCCCCGACCTGGCGCGGCGCGTCCTGGGCGAGCTGGTGGCCGGACTGTCGGCCACGGCGCTGGCCGCCGACGGCGGGGCGATGGCCGTGGTGCCGGTCGCCGCGGAGGAGCCGCCGGCCGACGGCTCCGACGGCTCCGGGGGCGAGATGGGCGACGGCGGCGACGGCGGCGCGCCCCCCGCCTCGGGCGCCGACACGGGCGCGGAGGAGCTCCGCGCCGAGATCGCCCGCCGCTCGGCGGTGCTGGAGGCGGGACTGCGCGACCACCGCCTGGCCGTCGGCGTCAGCACCGCCGTGCCCGGAGTCGCCGCTCTGCGCAGCGCGGCGATGGAGGCCGGCCACGCGCGCCGCCTCGCCGCGCTGCGCGGCGGCCGCGCGGGCGTGGCCGCGGGCACCGAGCTGGACTCCCACGAGCTCCTGCTGGCCTCGGTACCCGAAGAGGTCCGCACCTCCTACCGCGACCGGCTGCTGGGCCCGGTACTGGACTACGACCGCACCCACCGCTCGGACCTGGTGGCCACGCTGGAGCGGTTCCTGTCCTACTCCGGCTCCTGGCAGCGCTGCGCCACGGCCATGCACGTGCACGTCAACACCCTGCGCTACCGCATCGGCCGCGTCGAGGAGCTCACCGGCCGCGACCTCGGCCGCCTTGAGGACCGGGTCGACTTCTACCTCGCCCTGAAGCTGCACCGATAGCTAGGCGGGGGGAGCTCGACCGGCGCCGGGGCGGTGCCGTGCGCCCGCGGCGTCCGCGCGCTCCCTCCGCGCTGTCGCCCGGCTGCACTACGGTCGCCGCATGAGGATTGACGACCTGGCAGCGGGTGGCGAGGTGCGCGGGGCCGACCTCGCCGACCGGGACCTGCGTGCGGACCTGGAGCAGGAGCCGACGGCGCCGCGGGTGTTCGCCGACTGCGATCTGACCCGCGCCGACCTGCGCGGGGCGCACCTGGTCGGCGCGGTGTTCGAGGGCTGCCGGCTGGCCGGTGCGCGGTTCGACGGGGCCGCACTCGACGGTGCCCGGTTCATCGGCGGCGGCGCCGCCGAAGCGCGCTTCACTGGGGCCGAGTGCATCGGCACGGCCTTCGACCGCGTGGACCTGGCCAACACCGAATGGGCGCGCGCCGTGCTGACCGAGGCCGTCTTCACCGCCTGCCGGATGACCGGCGCCGGGCTGAGCGGCCTGCGCGGCATCGGCTGCGCCTTCGCCCGCTGCAACCTGATGCTGGCGCGGCTCAAGGGCGTCTCGCTGCGCGGACAGCGGATCCACGGTGTACGGATGGACGAGGCCGACCTCACGGAGGCCGACCTGCGAGCGACGGTGTGGAGCGAGAGCCGGCTGCGCGGCGCGACGCTCGCCGGCGCGGACTTCGACGGAGCCGACCTGCGCGGCGCCGACCTGGGCGAGATCGACCTGGCAGACGCCGGTGCGCTGCGCGGCGCCACGGTATCGCCGCAGCAGGCGGACATGCTGCTGGCGGGCCTGGGCATCCGGGTCCTGGCGGGCTCCGCCGAGCAGAGCGGCCCGGGCCCCGATTGAGGGCCCCGGGCCGCAAGGCGCGCCGGGGACGGCTCGGCCGGCGGCCCGGTGAGCCTCGGGCAGCCGGCCATCGCGGGGGCGGGAACCGGCGCCGGCGGTCGGCCCGGTGCCCGCTGCTGCCTAGCGGGTGTGGCCCCGGGCCGCGGTCACCGCGAACACGCCGGCCGCCGCGAGCCCGGTGACCAGCATGACCAGCACCATGCTCGCCATCGTGGTCCCGCCGTGCAGCCCGGCCGCCGAGGCGAGGGTGCCGCCGATGGCGAACTGCAGGGTTCCCAGCAGGGCCGAGGCGCTGCCGGCCGAGGACGCCGGCTGGCTGACGATGGCCAGCGTCGTGGCGTTGGGCGAGATGAGGCCGGTGCAGAACATCATCACGAACAGCACGGCCGTCACCGAGACCAGGCCCGACAGCCCGGTCAGGTGCAGCGCCAGCAGCACGGCGACCGAAACGAGGGCGCCCGCAAGCCCCAGCAGCAGCCGCCGGGTGGTGTGCATCCGGCCGATGAGCGCGGCGTTGACCTGGTTGCCCAGGATCATGCCGAGCGTGTTGATCCCGAAGATCAGGCTGAACTGCTGCGGCGTCGCGCCGAACTCCTCCTGGGAGACGAACGAGAACGCCGAGATGTAGGTGAAGGTCATCGCGAAGCTCAGCGCCATGGTCAGCGCGGGGCCGATGAAGCGCGGGTCGACCACGAGGCGGCCGAAGTGCCGCAGCATCTGCTTGGGCTCCTGGCGCACGCGCTGCCCTGTGGGCAGGCTCTCCGGCAGCCCGAAGAAGACCAGGGCGAAGCCGGCGAGACCCGCCGCGCCCAGCACGGCGAAGATCAGCTGCCAGGGCCCGATGAGCAGCAGCTGACCGCCCAGCAGCGGGCCGAGCATCGGCGCCAGCCCGACCAGCAGCACCAGCCGGGAGAAGAACTTGGCGGCGGACTCGCCGTCGAAGGTGTCGCGCACCACGGCGCGCGAGATCACCATGCCGGCCGCGGCCGCCAGCCCTTGGACGAACCGCACCGCGGTGAACACCTCGGCCGACTGCACGACCATGCACAGCAGCGAGGTCGCGGTGAAGGCCGCGATCCCCACGAGCAGCGGCTTGCGGCGGCCCAGCTGGTCGCTGAGCGGGCCGATGACGAGCTGGCCCAGCGCCAGGCCGACCATCACCGCGGTCAGCGTGAGCTGGATCTGGGACTCGGGGGCGTTCAGGTCGTCCGCGATCTGCGGGAACGCGGGCAGGTACAGGTCTGTCGCCAGGGAGCTCGTCGCGGACAGGACTCCCAGGATGAACACGAGCAGGACGACCGACCGCCGGGGGCGGTCGGCACGCTGAGTCGGCGTCTGCGGCGCGGCGTCGGTCCGCGGGCGCACAGCGGTAAGGCTCACTCACACTCCAGCAGGCATGACGAAGGAAGACCGGAAAACGGCGGGATACGGCACCGTGAAGCCGCGGGAGGGCCGGTGCGCGGGAACGGGCCCCATCGCGGGGCACCGTCGCTGCAACACGGGACCCCGTTTGCTAAGTCCCGGTACGCCGTTTATCTGCCCGTGATGTGAATTACGGTGCTGGAACGCCTGCTGTGTCGGGATTCAGGCGGATGTGAGCGGGCGCACGGGGGCCGCGCCGCCCCGGTGGGCTTTGCCGTCCGGCGGCACCGGCGACCGCCGGCTTGCGAATCTTTGGCGATCCGCATGCATGAACCGGGGGTGCGGGGATAGCCGGTCCCCTACACGCGAAAGGAAGAGTCGAGGGCCTCTTCCGCGTGCGGGTGCTCGTCAGCACGGGCACCCGGACCTCGCGGACGGGAGTACGCGCCACGCGGAAACCGTCCCAGGGCCGGCGCCCCGCGGTGTTCGGGGGGAGCCGCGGGCGCCGGCCGGGGAGCGCGTCAGCGCGCTCCAGCCCCGGCGGGCAGCGTGCCCGCTCGCCGGGGCGGCACGGGGGTGAGTTCGGCCGGGGCGCCGGCGGTGACCGTCCGCGGAACCGCCGCCGCGCCCCGGACCGTCCGCACCGGGGGCATCCGCGGCCCGCGAGAACAGGGCTCGCGCAGGCCGCACGGACGACGAGCGCACGCGCCGCGGGGGCGCGCGTGCGCTCGCTCCCGCCCGCCGCCGGTTCCGGTGCGGTCGGCGGCGGGACGGGGCCGCGTGCACGGCGAGGTGCGCAGCCGAGGGCGTGCGGCCCCTGCTGACCCCAGCGGCCGCACGCCGGCGGGGGCCGGGCCGGGAGGAGCGCCCGGCCCCCGAGTGAGGCGGGTGTCAGGCGCCGTCGAGGGCGCCGTCGATCGCCGCCATCAGACTGCCCTGGGCGTCGTCGCCGTCCAGGGACCAGGCCATGATCCCGCCCAGGCCCTGCTCCTTCGCCCAGGCGACCTTCTGCCGCATGGCGGTCGGGTCGTCGAAGGTCCAGAAGGTGGAGCCGTTGTACAACCAGGCCGTTCCGGCCTCGTCGTCGCGGTGCAGGGTGTAGCCGGTCAGGTCCTTGAGGTTCTTGTAGTCGTCGATCCCGCTCTCGAACGGGCCCTGGGCAGCGCCGGAGGAGCTCTGGTGCAGCCCGTCGCCGTCGGGCCCGGCGGGCACGCCGGTCCAGCCGCGGCCGTAGAAGGGCACACCCATCACCAGGTCGGCCGGGTCGGCGCCGCGGTCGATGTAGGCCTGGATGGTCTCCTGCGTGCTGTAGGTGTCGGGCCCGGGGTCGCCGGGGATCGGCGTGAGGTTGGACTGGTGGTTGGTGGTGTCCTCCCAGGCGCCGTGGAAGTCGTAGCCCTGCACGGTGACGAAGTCGAAGTCCTCCATCAGCGCGCCCACCTCGTAGCCGGCCTCGATCTTCTCCGGGTCCGCGGCCATGAAGGAGCTCAGCTCGTACTGGCGGCCGTTCGCGGCCTCCAGCGCGTCGAGCTGGTCGCGGAACTCCTGCACCAGGGCGGTGAAGTTCTGCTTGTCCTCGGGCCGGAAGGTGTTGTCGGGGTGGCCCGCCGAGGCCGGCCACTCCCAGTCGAGGTCGATGCCGTCGAAGAGCCCCGCGGCCGATCCGGTGCCTCCGGCGCCGTCGATGACGGGCAGGTTGCCCCGCAGGTACATGTCCACGCAGGAGCTGACGAGCCGCTCGCGCGACTCGGCGGTCAGCGCGGCGTCGGAGAGGTTCTTCGACCAGGTCCAGCCGCCCAGCGAGATGAGCACCTTGAGGCCGGGATGCTTCTCCTTCAGCTCGCGCAGCTGGTTGAAGTTGCCGCGCAGCGGCTGGTCCCAGGTGTCGGCGTCGCCGTCGACGCTCTCGGCCGCGCCGAAGGAGCGGCCGTAGTCGGCGTAGGCGTCGCCCTCGCCCGGCTGGTTGGCCATGAAGCACTGGCCGTCCGCCGAGACGTTGCCGAAGGCGTAGTTGACGTGGGTCAGCTTCTCGGCCGTGCCGCTGGTGTCGACGTCCTGCACCAGGTAGTCGCGGGCGTAGATGCCCCACTGGGTGAAGTAGCCGACCCTGCGGTCGCCGCCGGGCCCCGGGTCGCCGCCGCCGTCGTCAGGGGAGGTGCGCACGGTGACCGGGTCGCCGGCGGCCGAGCGGTTGCCCGCGGCGTCGTAGGCCCGCACGGAGAACGTGTACTCGGTGTCGGCCGCCAGCCCGCCCACGGTGGCGCTGGTCGCGGTGCCGGTGGTGGAGGCGGCGACCGCGCCGCCGCGCAGCACCTCGTAGCCGGCGACGCCGACGTCGTCGCTCGCCGCGTCCCAGCTCAGGGTGACGCTGTCGGCGGTCTGGGCGCCGGATCGCAGGCCGGCCGGTGCGGAGGGCGCCGCGGTGTCCTCGGAGGGGGAGCCTCCCGAGCACGGTGCGCCGTCGATGGTGCAGGTCGCCGGCTCGGTGGCGGTCGTACCGGCGGAGAAGGAGCCGTTGAACCCGATCCCGTAGCTTCCGCCGGCGGGGACCGGTGCGCCCCAGGAGGGCGGGGTCACGGTGTAGGTGCCGCCGGATTCGGCGACGTCGGCGTTCCACATGCTGCTCACGGCGGTGCCGTCGGGGAGGCTGAACTCGATCGTCCAGTCCTGCAGTGCGGTGTCGCCCTCGTTGATGATGGTGAACTGGCCGCTGTACCCGGTCTCCCAGGTCTGGCCCTCGGTGTAGACGACGGTGACGTCGGCGGCGGCCGCCGCGGGTGCGGCGTACAGCGGGCTCATCGCGAGCGCGGCGGCCAGCGCCATCGCGGCCGCCGGTCTGATTCGGGGGGTCTTCACGTTTGTTCGCTCCTACTTCGCCGAGCGGGGCGGGGGGATAGGCGGGGCCGGGCGTGAGCGGGTCGGGGGCCGCTCGCTCGGCCGGTCGGGGCGGCGGAACGCCGGGTCGGGGCCGGCCGCCGCCGTGCGCGGCGGGGGTGGCGCGGCGGCGGGGGTGCGCGGGCGTTGCCGGTGCAGGAAGAGGGCACGCTCATCGGATTCCGTCCGTACTGCGAGTGGCCTTCGCTTATTTTTTAGGAAACTTAACTATTAGTTGTGGGCGAAGCAATGGGGCGGACGGGATCAGGGTGCGGCGCCGCTCGCCGAGCGTGTTCGGCGGGTGACCGGAACGGCCGGTGAGCTGGTCGGGTGCCGTATTCCGCGGTGCGGCCGGCGCGGTTGGCCGAATCCGGCCGCGGCTGACCCTTGACCGGCGCGACTGATGCGGCAAGCCGCAGGGTCGAGGGGAGGGCAGGCGCGGCGCGCGGAGCCGCGCGGCTCCGCGCGCCGCCCGGGTCTCAGCGCTGCCCGCTGGAGCGGTCGGCGCCCAGATGGTCGCCGAACCAGGCCATCGCCGCACCGGCGACCTGCTCCAGCGCGCCCGGCTCCTCGAAGAGGTGGGTGGCGTCGGGCACCAGGTGCACCTCGTTGAGGACGTGCAGGTTCTCCGACGCGGCGAAGGAGACCCGCACGATCGGCTCGTCGGCGCTGCCCGCGATCATCAGCACCGGTGCGGAGACCTCGGCGAGCCGGTCCTCGGCCAGGTCCACCCGGCCGCCCCGGGAGACCACCGCGCCCACCTGCCGCGGGCGGTCGGCGGCGGTCGCCAGCGCCGCGGCCGCGCCCGTGCTCGCCCCGAACAGGCCCACGTCCAGCCCGGCGGTCCGGGGGTCCTGCGCCAGCCAGTCGGCGGCGGCCGTCAGGCGCCGCGTCAGCAGCCCGATGTCGAAGCGCAGTTGCCGGGTGGCCTGGTCGATGCGGTCCTCGTCCGCGGTCAGCAGGTCGATGAGCAGGGTCGCCAAGCCCGCCTTGTTCAGGGCGTCGGCGACCTCCCTGTTGCGGGGGCTGTGCCGCGAGCTGCCGCTGCCGTGGGCGAAGAGCACCACGCCCGCGGCGTCGGGCACCGTCGTCAGGTCGCCCGTCAGCTCCGCGTCGCCGTCCGCCACTGTGACGGTTTGCACGTTCATGTCGCTGCTCCTCCCCGTCGTCGCCCCGCATCCGCTACCGCCCCGCGGCGGCCCGAAACCCGTCGGGCCCCGCTGCTCCGGGCGCAGGGGGCGGCGCCCTACCGGGGGCCCTCGGCGCCGGGCTCCTCCTCCGGGCTCGCGGGGTCGGGGCGCAGCGGGTCATGCCCCAGCGTCATCAGGTCGTGGCGCCACTGCTCGCCGCGCTCCTCGGCGGGCACCGCGAGCAGCCGGGCGGCGTTGTCCACGACCTCGCGCATGGTGTCGACGTCCTCGGAGGTCAGATCGACCCGGCGCTTGTCCAGGATCGCCACGATGCGCCGGCCGAGCCGGGAGACGTCCATCGACGGCTCGGCGGAGAAGGTGTCGGGCCCTGAGGCGTCGGTCAGCAGCCAGCGGCGCAGCTCTTCGCCGCGCATGTTCACTGTGGCGTGGAACTCGCGCCACAGCTCGGCCGTCTCGGGGTCGAGGCGTTCACGCACCATGTCGGCCTCCTGAGAATGCGGTCTCCGCCGTCGCGCGCGGCGCACGTGTCAACACCCCGCTACCTGCGCCCCCGTGTCCCCAAACACCCCGGGACCGGCAGCGCTCGCCGCCCGCGCCGCTCCGCCCCCGGCGTTTGGCGCGGGCCGATGTCGGTAGCGGTCCGGCGAGGCCCTCCGTCAACGCGACCGAGCCGAAGAGGTGCTCCGACCATGCCGACACAGACGGAAGAGTTCCTGCGCAGCCATCCGCGCGGCACCGGCGACGCCGACGTGGATCTGCTCAAGACCGCCGTGGAAAGGCTCGCCGCATGCGCCCAGTCGTGCACCGCGTGCGCCGACGCCTGCCTGGGGGAGGCGGACGCGGCCGCACTCGTGGGCTGCGTGCGCCTGAACCTCGACTGCGCCGACGTCTGCTCCGCCGCCGAGCGCGTCCTCACCCGGCGCACCGAGCCCGACCCCGAGGTGCACCGCGGGCTGCTGGAGGCGGCGGTCCTCGCCACCGGCGCCTGCGCCCGCGAGTGCGAGCGGCACAGCGAGCGCCACGAGCACTGCCGGCTGTGCGCCGACCGGTGCCGGCTGGCCGAGGACGCCTGCCGGCAGGTCCTGCTGCAGGTTCAGGAGCAGGAGCAGGAGAAGTA
Source organism: Streptomonospora arabica (assembly GCF_039531585.1). Lineage (NCBI taxonomy): Bacteria > Bacillati > Actinomycetota > Actinomycetes > Streptosporangiales > Nocardiopsidaceae > Streptomonospora > Streptomonospora arabica. Next base: position 260,020 of record NZ_BAAAQI010000008.1, read on the forward strand.
GCAGGAGAAGTAGCAGCCGACGCGGGGGCCCGCCGGTCCCCGCGCGACAGCGGAGGGAGGACGCCGATGCCGGCGCGAGAGGAGCTTCCCGACACGTTGCGGCGCTCGCCCCGCGGTGCCCAGGAAACCTGGATCAAGGCCCACGACTCGGCCGTCGACACCTACGGCGAGGGCGAGCGCGCCCACCGCGTCGCCTACGCGGCGCTCAAGCACCAGTACGAGAAGGTGGGCGACCGCTGGAAGCCCAAGGAGAGCAAGGGCCCCTCCGACAAGCAGGCCGCCAACCCCAAGGCGCCCAAGCAGCGCGGCGGAGACAAGCCGACAGCCGGAGGCGTCGACGCCAACGCCAGCAAGGAGCACCTCTACGAGCGCGCGCAGGAGGCCGGCGTCCCGGGGCGCTCGAAGATGAACAAGCGCGAGCTGGTCGACGCGCTGCAGAAGGCCAGTCGCACGCAGACCCGCGAGGCCCGCGACTCCTGACCGGAGGCGCCGCGCCGACCCGCCCGCTCGGGGACGGACCGCCCCCGTGCCCCCGGTGCCGCCGGGGGCACAGGCGTCACCGCGCCCGCGCGCTCGAACGCTCCAGCAGCGTGTGGAGCGCGGCGGCCGCTTCGAGGAGGCGGCGGGACCGGGCGTCGAGGTCGGCCTCGCGCGCCCGCAGCGCGCCGGCGACGCCGTCCCACCCGCGGCGCCGGCGCAGCCGGGGCATCAGGTCCCGGAGGGCCCCGATCCGGTAGCCGGCCCGGCGCAGCTGGTCGACGACCCGAGCGTCCCGCACGTCCGCCGGCGCGTAGGCGCGTCTGCGCCCCTTCGTCCGCTCGGGGGCCAGAAGGCCCTCCGCCTCCCAGTGCCGCAGGGTGGAGGAGCGCACGCCGAGCGCGTCGGCGAGCTCGCCGACGCTCATCGCGTCCGACGGCCGGGCGTCGCCGACCGGCTCCCGGGTGATCTCCGCGGCCGCCCGCTTCGCGGACCGCAGGCCTTCGCGCTCGGCGTGCAGCCGGGCGTGGGCGGAGTCGACGAGCGCGACCAGCGTGGCGGCCGGCGAGCCGAGGGCGGCCCGCATGATCGGCTTCGCTTCGACAGGCCCGACGGCGGCCGCCAGCGCGCGGTAGGCGATCGCGGCCTCCACGTGGTCGGGGCCCAGGACCCGGTAGCCGGACGCGGTGCGCGCGGCGGGAGGCAGCACCCCCGCGTTCTCCAGCACCCGGATCTGCTGCACCGAGCAGCCGGCCCGCCGGGCGACGTCCACCGGCCGCAGAGCGGTTTGCAGGCTTTGCGGACGATGACCGGCGGAAAAAGCGTCGGAAGCCTTCATAAGCACCTCAATGTAACGCTTGAGGACATGGAGATGAACGACATCATCGAACACGTCCGCGCGATGGACGGCGTCCTCGTACTCGAACCGCGGGAGGGGGACGGCACCCCCGAGATCGCCTGGGGCGACGTCTTCTTCTACTACGCACCCGACGGAGCCGTGCCGAGGTCCCAGCCGTTCGCGACCGTGGTGACGAAGGACTACCCCGACGACACCTCCTCCCGGCTCGACCGCCCGGGCGCCTTCCGGGTCAACGTCGCCGCCGGAGCCGACGAGTTCCGCAGGTGGACCGGGCACGGGCCGGAGGAGCCGCCGGCCCCGCAGGCCGCCCCGGGCGCGGACGACGCGGTCGCCGCCCATCCCGTCTACGCCGGCCTGAACTGGCTCGCCGTGGTCAACCCCGGACCGCGGACGGCGGAGGCGGTGAAGGAGCTGCTGGCCGTCGCACACGACCGTGCGCGCGAGCGGTCCCGGCGGCGCGCGCGCAGCGGCGGGGGCGCGCACGAGCGGTAGCGGCCGCGCGCGGCCCGCCCGGCTCCGCGTGCGGACGGCGGGCGAAGCGGCGCCCGCGCCGACTCAGCGCGGCGGCGAGGCGGACGCGGGCGCCGCGGTCGGCCGGTACGGTGCCCGCGGTGCCGGCGCCGCGGCGGCGCCCGCCGCGGGCCGGGCGCGGCCCAGGACCCGATCGGCGGCCGCGGCGGCCGCGGCCACGCCGATGCGCAGCAGTCCGGGAGCGGGCGCGCCGCCGTGGGGATCGCCTGGCTCGCCG